>NZ_JBIRPD010000018.1:146953-176717 GCF_044332485.1 Streptomyces sp. NPDC017056
CCTACCCCCCCCCCCCCCCCCCCCCCCGCCCGCCCCCGCCGCGCGCCCGCCCCCCCCCCCCCCCCCCCCCCCCCCCCCCCCGGGTCGGTCTGGGCGTCACTGTGCCGTGTTCACCCGGCGAGCAGTGCCCGGACATCGGCGGCTTCGGGGGAGCCCAGTTCCTCGTAGACCGCCAATGCCTCCTGCCAGCAGGCACGAGCGCGGTCCGGGTGCTGGGTGCGCTGCAGGGCGCGGCCCAGGGTGCTGAGGGCGTTGGCGCGGAGCCAGTTGTTGCCGGTGCCGTGGGAAGTGGCGAGGGCCTGTTCGGCGAGGCCTGCGGCTCGTGCCGGCCGTCCGGCTGTGAGGTGGATTTCCGCCATCCGCCAGTAGGCCATCGCCTCCCAGAGACGGTGGCGGTGGCTGTGGAAGACGTCTCGCGCCTGGGCCAGTTCGGCCAGTGCGTCGTCCGCGCGGCCGGCTTGGGCCAGTACCAGTGCCAGCGCGTATCTGCTGTTGGCCAGCCGCAGCGTTGCGCCGATGACGCGACAGATGGCCAGGGACTGTTCGGCCAGGCCCACTGCTTCGGTGACGCGTCCGATGTCAAGGTAGGTGCGGGAGAGGTTGGCCAGCGCGCTCGCAGTGCCGTTCTGGTCGCCGTGGCGGCGAAAAGCGTCGAGCGCCCGGAGCAGATAGGTCTCTGCGTCGGCATGACGGTTCTGCATGCACGCCAGGATGCCGCTGTCGTTGTAGACGCGTGCGGCAATCACGGGGTCGGAGCAGCGGAGCTGTTGTTCCCTGATGGCTTGGGCCGCCTGTTCCGCCTCCTGTAATTGGCCGGCCATGATGTGGATATTCACCATAGGACAGTGCAATCGGCCCAAGGACCGGGCGTCTTCAATCTCTTCGGCTGCCGCCACGAGGCGGGCGTTCACCTGCGTGTACTGCCGGGCGTCCGAGCCGGATTCGGCCAGGTCTTTGGCAACGAGCATGAGGTCGGCGGCACGGCGCAGTGCGGGGGCGTGTGTCGAGGCGGCGGCGCATGCAAGGAGGGACCTGGCCTCGGTGAACAGCCACTGCAGTGCAGGCTCGGGGCGGTCGAATTCCAGTCCGGGCCATCGGGTGGGTTCCAGGTGGTTGGGGGCGGTGTCGCCGGGCCGCTGGATCGCGTAGACGGAGGCAGTTGTCGCCAGGTAGAAGTCCAGCAGCCGCGACCGGGCCGCGTCCTGCTGCTCGGGGGACTCGTCGCGTTCGGCGCAGGACCGCGCGTACAGACGTACGAGGTCGTGGTACTGGTAACGGTCGGGGGCGGGCGACTGCAGCAGGGAGGCGTCCACCAACGATTCCAGCAGTTCCCTGCCGTCCGTGGTGGTCGCACCCAGCACCGCTGCCGCAGCGTCGAGCGAGATGCCCGGGCCGTCGGGCAGGCCGAGCAGGCGGAACGCGCGGGCCTGCGGGACGGAGAGCTGCCGGTAGCTCAGTTCGAAGGCGGCCGTGACGGCGACGTCACCCGCCCGCAGCTCGCGCAGCCGGTGCCGTTCGTCGGCGAGCCTGCGAGCCAGGTCGGAGACGGTCCAACTGCGGCGGGCAGCCAACCGGGCGGCGGCGATCCGAATGGCCAGAGGCAGAAACCCGCAGGCCGCCACCACGTCCATGGCGGCCTGGCCCTGTTCACCCGTGATACGGGTGAACAGGGCCAGGGCATCGTGCGGCGGCATGATGTCCAGGTCGACTTGGTGAGCGGCAGCCAGCCCAGTCAACCGGACGCGGCTGGTGGTCAGGGCGGCGCAGCCTGGTGTGCCCGGCAACAGCGGCCTGACCTGGGCGGCGTCGCGGGCGTTGTCCAGCAGGACCAGGATGCGGCGGCCCGCGAGCACGGAGCGGTAGAGCGCGGCGCGCTCCGCCACTCCACGCGGCAGGGCCCCAACGGGGATGCCCAGCGCCCGCAGGAACGTACCGAGAACAGCTTCGGGCTCCGCCGGGCTGGTCCCCGTTCCCTGCAGGTCCGCGTACAGCTGCCCATCGGGGAAATGCCGTCGCAGTTCGTGCGCCACATGCACGGCGAGCGTTGACTTGCCAACGCCGCCGGCCCCTGAAATCGCCGATAGCACCCCGCCTTGCCCTTCGGCTGCGGCGAGGTGTTCGCGCAGTTCCTTGACGACGGCCGCGTGCCCGGTGACATCAGGCAGATCGGTGGGCAGCTGTGCGGGCTTGGCCTCGGCCTCCAACACCTCTCGCCGGCCATTCGGCGGCACGGCCAGTCCCGGATCGGCTCGAAGGATGCGCTGGTGCAGCTCGCTGATTTCGCGGCTGGGATCGGCACCGAGTTCCTCCGCCAGCAGGCGGCGGGTATCGGCGTAGGCGGCCAGGGCCTCGGCCTGGCGACCGCTGCGGTAGAGCGCCAGCATCAGCAGCGCCCGCAACCGTTCACGTAACGGATACGCAGCCATCAGCGTGGTCAGCTCCGCGACCGCCTCCGCATGGCGTCCGGCCTCCAGGTCAAGGGTGAGGCGGCTCTCCAGCAGGGCGAGGCGACGCTCTTCCAGGCGGGTGCGCTGTGCCTCGCAAAACGGGCCGGGCACACCGGCCAGCGTCTCACCGGTCCATAAATCCAGAGCACGATGCAGCAGTTCACGGGCTCGGTCGACGCAGCCGGCGCGGTGTGCCTGTTCGGCTTTGCCGGCAAGCTGTTCGGCGATGCCCAGGTCCGTGCGCTTCTCGTCGATTTGGAGTGCATAGCCACCGGCGTTGCTCACCAGGACGTCCGCGTCCGGGCCGAGGGCCTTGCGCAGCCGGGACGCGTACGTCCGCAGGGCGGCCACCGCAGTCGCCGGCGGTCTCTCGCCCCACAGCGCGTCGACCAGTTCGGCCACCGACGCGGCTCGCCCGCCCCGCAACAGCAGCACAGCGAGCAACGCTCGCTGCTGCGGCGAACCGGCATCGAGCCGCTCCATGCCCCGCCACATCCCGACCGGCCCGAGCACGGTGAACCGAAGCGCACATCCATCACCGACATCAACGATCACGACACCATTCAGCCGCTCCTGCCCGTCCCTCGCACCATGCAGATCAGGTCGTGTCCCGAACCCGTCGTAAGATCGACGGGGAAGTGACGTCCGCACAGAGCGCGTACGCGGCATTGGCTCGTTGAGGGCGTGGAGCGTCGGTGCGGCGCGTTCCTACGGGTGCGGGCGGCCGTCTCCCGGTCAGTAGCGCGACGATGTCGTCCATCAAGACCCCCGCGCAGCACGGTCGAAGCGTTCGCCACCAAGGCGGCTCTCAGGGCACCGGGCCGCCCGCCCCGCCCGCCCCGCCCGCCCTGTCGTCCCTTGCGGGAAAGACCGTGGGCGAGTCCGCAGGAATCCCCGAAACCCCCGCCTGTGCCGCGATTGCAGGGGGGAAGCCCCGCAACCGGCTGGCGTCCCGTACGTACCGCTCGATTGCGGGTGGCCGCAGCGTAATCGTGCTCCGTACGTTTTGATTGCGTGTGGCAGACTGCCTAGAGGCTGCGGTGCTCCCGTTTGTGATTCATGTGCGTCGGGGAACCTGAGCCGCCATCACTGGAAGAGTGAGCCGCCTCGCGCCCGCCCCGCGCTCGCTGCGTCCTGGCTCCGGTGTGGTGCACCAGGATGAGTGGCATGCCTTGCTCGTATCCAACGTTCGCTCCGGCGAGCAGGGCTACGCCGTCGGCGCTCCGCCACCCAGCGGAGCGATCATGAGCCAGCTCCGTCGCCTCTTGCGGAGTCCTGGGAGCGGGCTTGGGAGCGGGCACCGGACGGCATGTGCCGGGTCGGCGGGTTCAGCGGAGGGCCGGTCAGGGGTGGCTGTACGGGGCCGAGCAGGACTCTGGCCGCCACGTTCGGTTGGAGCAGGCGTTGCAGGGGTGCGGACAGCGTCATCACGTCGAGCAGGGCTCGGGTGACCACCGGATCGCCGGTGGCGGTTCTGAGCAGCCGGTCGGTGTAGCCGCGCAGGAGCCGGGTGGCTGCGGGGGGCCGTGGGCCTATGGCGCCGGGGTAGAGGATGTCCTGGCCGGTGGCCATGGCCCAGGGTGCCTGGGTGAGGCGTCCCATGGTGCGTTGCAGGCGCCGGGCCAGGCCCGGGTCGCCGAGGCCGTGCCGGTCCAGCGCGTCGCGCAGGGCGGCGGCTTCCTGGGCGGCGACCGACATGCCTTGGCCGTAGAGGGGGTTGTAGGTGGCGACGGCGTCGCCGAGCACGACGAAGCCGCGGGGCCAGGTCGGCAGGAGGTCGAAGCGGCGGCGCCGGTTGACGGTGCTGCGGGTGAGGCGGACGTCGGTCAGGGGGTCGGTGTCGGCGATGAGGTCGGCGACCACGGGGTGTCGTACGTTGCGGGCGAACGGCAGGAACTCGTCGGCTTCCCTGGTCGGCTGCCCGCCACGGGTGCCGGACAGAGTGACCAGCCATTGCGTGTCTTCGATGGGAACGAGTGTCGCTGTCTGGCCGGGCACCGGGGCCTGGGCGTCGGATTGCACGTTGACGATGGGCCAGTGTGCTGTCCCGGGCGGGGCGCGGTAGATCCGGGTGGCGTAGGCCAGGCCGGAGTCCACGTGCTCCTCCGCTACGGGCGGCAGGCCGAGTGTGGCCAGCCAGGTGGCCGCCGCGGAGCCGCGTCCGGTGGCGTCGATGACGAGGTCGGCGTCGAGCCGCTGGATGTCCCCAGTGGTTGTGTCGCGTACGTCGACACCGGTGACGTGGCCGGCGGTGCCGGACAGTCCGACGGGCTCGGTATGGGTGAGGAGGCGGATCGCGGGGTGAGTCAGGACCTGTTGGCGTATGCCCCAGTCGAGCAGATCGCGTGAGCAGGCGATGAGGTACTGCATTTCGGGCCACCGGCGCAGCCAGCCCTGGGCGGTGAGGGATACCAGGCCGGTGGGCAGCGGGATGCGGCGGGCGCCCGCCGACAGCCATTGCTGTGTGATGCCGGGCAGCAGGTTTTCGATGGTGCGGGCGCCACCGGACCACAGCAGGTGGGCGTGCTGGGCTTGCGGCAGGCCCTTGCGCGGGGCGGGAGAGGTGGGCAGGAGGTCGCGTTCGACGATGTGGACCTGGGCGTGGGAGGCCAGGACGGCGGCGGCCAGCATGCCGGTGAGGCCACCACCGAGCACCACGACGGTGGGGGAGTGCGCGGCGGATAAGTGCGGGATTCGGCGGGCGGTCACAGGTGGTCCTCCCCGGAGCGGCACGTGATCGGGCTTTGTGATCAGGCTTTGTGGTCGGGATTCGTGTGATCAGGCTTCGTGACAGTTGTACGAGCGGGGCCTGGGCCGTGGCTCGACCGGCGTGCGGAGCGGACCGGCTGCCAGGCCGTTGGCGTGGGCGGCTTACCCGTCATGGGCCCAGGATGCTACGCGAAGGTGAGGACGGGTTTGATCACGTGGCCCGCCAGAGTTGCATCGGCAGCGGCCTCAATGTCGGTGAAGGGGAATTCGGTGATGAGTGTTTCGAGTGGGAGCTTCCCCTGCCGGTAGAGGTTGATCAGCTGGGGGATGGCTTCGGCGGGGTTCGTTTCGCCCTCGGTGACGCCTCGGATGGTGATGCCTTTGGTGATCACGGGCATGGTGTCGAACTGCGCCGTGCCGATGCCGACCAGGGCGAGCGTGCTCTGTTTGCGCAGGGCGTGGAGGGCCTGGGGCACCACGGCCGGTCGGCCGGTGGTGTCGATGGCGAAGTGCGGCCCGCCGTGGCTGGCATCGCGGACAGCCGCTGCCACATCATCCTCGGTGGTGGGGTCGATGACTGCCGCGGCGCCGAGTTTCCTCGCCAGCGTGCGACGTGCTGCCAGGGGCTCGACGGCGATGACGGCGTGGCCGTCGGCGACTGCGGCCATGATGGCGCTCAGGCCGACGCTGCCCGCGCCGAAAACGGCCAGGGTGGTATCCGGGCGAGGCCGCAGGACGGTGCGGACCGTACCGACGCCGGTCTGGACGCTGCATCCCAACGGGGCGATTATGGCTGGGGACAGGTCGGCGGGGACCCGGATGGTGTTGCTCGCAGTGGTCAGGCAGTGCGTCGCGAAGGCGGACTGGCCGAAGAAGTTGCCGTAGACCGGGGTGCCGTCGGGACCGGAGTGGGACGTACTGCCGTCGCGTCGGGAGCCGCCCATGTTGAGAGCACCGGCGTGCTCGCAGTAGGACGGGGTGCCTGCCGCGCACGGTTGGCAGACGCCGCAGCTCTGGTAGGTGAGGCATACGGTATCGCCAGGTGCGACGGTGGTGACCGCGTCGCCTACGGCCTCGACGACGCCGGCGCCTTCATGGCCGAAGACCATAGGCAGGCGTTCCCGCGGCCAGGCTTGACGCATGCCCAGGTCGGTGTGGCAGATGCCGGCGGCGGTGACCCGGACCAGAATCTCGTCGGACCTCGGCAAGTCAAGGTCGAGAGTACGAAGCGTGAAGGGGCCGCCGGGGGACTCGACCAGGGCTGCTTGTATCTGCACGTACGTCTTCCTTGGGGTACTGGGGCCACCGGCCGCGGTGAGCATCAGCCGGAAGGTGGGAGGGAGTTACCGGCACGGCGCGTCAGTCTGGCGAGCGAACCTGTTCGCTGGTGCGTTCGAGGAGGAAGTAGAAGTGACGTCCCTCGTCGAGGACGTTCTTGCCGTTCATGACACCCAGGAGGGTATCGGCGCTGACCTGCTTGAAATGGTCGAGTACGGGCTGGCCGTCGTAGACCATGGTGGCGGTCGCCTCCCCGCGGAACTCCACCGTCCACAGGCTTGCCCCGCCTTTGGCCAGCTCGCTGTCCGAGAAGAGCGAACCGTGCTCGTCTTGGCAGATCAAGGGCTCGACGTCGTCGGCGGAGTGGAAGTTCTTGCCGTACCAATTGGCCCGGGTCAGTAGTGCTTCCACCCGGTGGCCTGCGGTGATCCCTCTGCCTTTCCAGGCGCCGAGGATTGATTCAGGCCGTACGGTCGGAAGCGCTGCCCACAGTCGGCCCAGCTCACCGGTGTCCGACACGTTGCCACCAGTCGCCTGGAGGGCGGCAATACGGGTGCGGGCCTGCTCGACGTCCATGCAGTATCCACTCCTTGTGCTCCGTCCTTCTGACTCTGACGTTGACTCTAACGTGCCGATCAGCAACGGGGGTTGACGGCGTCGGGTTCGAGGTGGATGCATGCCAGCCCCCGGGCCCCGGACCCGTCGCGTCGTGTCGGATGTGGATTACGGCCCGCTCGCTCGCTCCTCGCGGCGGCCTGGCGTTCTGCTGGACCTGGCGCATCCCCTGGCCGACCTGGTCGAGATGGCGCCGCAGCTCGCTCGACGCCTCCGTCAGGTCGGTAGACAGCTCAAAGCACGCGGGGGTGACCTCCTCTCAGGTCTCGGAGCGGTCGGGAGCCTTCTTGTTGCGTCCTTACTTCACCAGTGCGGCCGCCGAGCTTGTCGACTTGGTGGTGATGACGGTTCTGGTTATGGCGTGTTGTTGTGTTGGTGTGTTCTTGGCGAGGGGCCGCAGCGTTAGCGCCAAGCCTG
The DNA here is from genome assembly GCF_044332485.1 of Streptomyces sp. NPDC017056. Taxonomy (NCBI): domain Bacteria; kingdom Bacillati; phylum Actinomycetota; class Actinomycetes; order Kitasatosporales; family Streptomycetaceae; genus Streptomyces; species Streptomyces sp. NPDC017056. The sequence continues at coordinate 154,420 of NZ_JBIRPD010000018.1, forward strand.
TCGTTCCTGGCTGCGGGGGTCGTCGACCTGGGCCCACTGGGTGTCGATGCGCATCGTGGCCCGGCGCTCGTCGTCGTACGGGTCCCAACCGGGGTTGCCGGTCCTGGCGAACCGGACCCATGTCTCGTGCATGCGGGCGGCGAGATCCGCGGGGGGCTTGTCGGGGCCGAGCAGGGCGGCGGGCCCATGCAACTGTGGAAGGTGGGTGACATCGAAGACGAAAGGCAGCTCGACCGCGTGGGTGGCGCCGAGCTGTCCGTCCAGGGCGTGGGAGCGCCAGGCAAACTCGTAGGCGTAGGTGGTGGACTCACGGTGCGCGGCATGTGCGCCGGCCAAGGCCCGGCTACCTGCGCCGAACAGCGCGTCGCCCATGATGGCGGAGCGCAGCTCGCCGAAGGACGCCGCGGGTCGTGCCTTCCGGTACGTCTCGACGAGTCGCGCCGGCTTCGGGTGTGAGCGCGCTGCCGCGTCGTCGACGTCCACGGCGGTCGAGGTGGCGTACTTGTCCATCGGGACCAGGTAGAGGTTTCCTTCCTCGGCGTTGGTCCCTATGAGCAGGTCGACGGCGTTACTGTGGCCGACGGCGACGGCTTCGGCGGGTTGCGTTTCGAGGACCAAGCTGAAAGGGCTGAGCCCGATCAGCGGATCGCTGTGGCTCTCGGTCTGCAGGTCGATGCCTGTGAGCCGGGAGGCAGCCTCGACCAGGCGGTCGTCGCAGATGTCTGCGAAGGCGTCGACCTGGGGCTCGATGCCCAGGGCCTCGGCTGCTGCCTTGGTGACGCGGGCGGCCTGCTCGGTGGTGAACGCTCCCAGGCCGCTCCCGCTTTGGATGATCGCTCGACGCAAAAGCCCCGTGGCTTGCGGGGCGGCGAGGACGCCGCCGACGATGGTCGCCCCGGCCGACTGTCCGAAGAGGGTGACGTTGTGGGGGTCACCGCCAAAGGCGGCGATGTTCTCCCGCACCCAGCGCAGCGCGGCGACGACATCGAGCAGCCCGCGGTTGGCGGGCGCGCCGGGGATGTCGAGGAACCCGGCGATGCCGAGCCGGTAGTTGAGGGTGACGAGGACGACGCCGTCGCGGGCGAAGGCGGAGCCGTCGTACAGCGCGGACCGCGTCGATCCGGCGACGAATGCGCCGCCGTGGACGAACACCATGACCGGCAGATCGCCGCCGCCTGCGGCGGGCGTCCACACGTTGGCGGTCAGGTAGTCCTCGCCGCGGCTCCAACCGGTGCCGAAGTAGGGGGACATGTCGAGGCTGCCGAGCTTGCGTTCGGACTGTGGCGCGTTGGGCCCCGGCACGGTGGCGTCCCGTACGCCGCCCCACGGCTCGTGCGGCTGCGGCGGCCCGAACCGGCCGGCACCACGGGGTGGGGCAGCGTAGGGGATGTTCAGGAAAACGGTGGTGTCGCCTTGGCGCAGGCCGCGGACGGCTCCCTGCGCTGTGGTCACGACGGGTTCTCGGTGGTGGCTCATGTCTGGCGCCTTTCCGCAGGAATCAGGGCTGAGGTCTGAGGTCTGAGGTCTGAGCTGTTAGGAGGTAGAGGCCAGGGGGCAGGGCTGAGGACTCAGGGTCAGGGCTGAGGGCTCTGGACTCGGTCCTGCTCGGTGTACGGGGCGAAGGGGGCCCAGCCCTTGATGGCAAATGTGTCTCCCTCACGTGCCACCTCGGCGGCGCCGTGGCCGCCCAGGTGCGCGGGGATCACAAGTGCGTTGTTGTCTGCCGCCCAGCCGAGTACCTTGCGGCGGGTGGCGCGGGCGCCCGCGGGGTCCTCGCAGAAGCAGCTGTTGGAGTCGGGCTCGATGATCTGCACGGGGCTGTGCAGCATGTCTCCGACGAAAACCGCGCGGTCCGTCCCCGAGGTGAGAGTCAGTACGCAGGAGCCCGGGGTGTGTCCGGGAGCCGCATCCAGGCGGAGGCCGCCGTCGATCCGGTGGCTCTTTTCCCACAGCAGTGTCTGGCCGGCCTGGTGCACCGGGGCCACACTGTCCTCGAAGACGTTCTGGTTGCCGCGGCCGAGCAGCGGCTTGTGGCCGTTCTCGGGATTCCAGAAGTCGAAGTCGTCCTTCGGCATCAGATAGGTGGCGTTGGGGAAAGTGGGTACCCACTGCCGGCCGTCCAGGTACGTGTTCCAGCCGACGTGATCGATGTGAAGATGCGTGTTGATCACGATGTCCACGTCCTCGGGCGCGACGCCGGCGCGCGCGAGGTTGGCCAGGAAGCCTGTTTCGAGGCGGTTCCAGACCGGTGCGTACGGGCGGTCCTTGTGGTTGCCCACGCCGGTGTCGACAAGGATGGTCTTGCCCTCGCTGCGCAGCAGCCAGGTCTGGATCGCGGAATTCACGACGTTGGTCTCGGAATTCAGGAAATGCGGGGCCAGCCAGGGTGCGCCGTCGTCCCACACTTCCTTCGGACTTTCCGGGAAGAAGGTGTCGGGCGTCATCTCTACGGGACCGAAGTACTCCCATACCCGCGTAATGGAGACATCGCCCAGCTTGATTTGTTCCATGAGACATCCTTGGTAATGCGGCGGCTTTCCTGGAACCGTAGGAGCGGCCTGGGGGCGCGCGGTACCCGTAAGGTGACTGCACCTGTGCGCAGGGCCGGGCACCGGGCCCGGCCGCCTGTAACCTGGACGGGCCAGGACAAGGCGATTCCGATCGAAAGCCGCAATTCCAGGAGACTCCGTGGACGAGCACACAGGCGACCGCGGTGCGCTTAGAAAGCCCGAGCCCGAGCCCGAGCCCGAGCCGGTTCCGGAGCCGAATCCGGAACCGGGGGAGTTGATCGTCGGCCGGGACGCGGAATCGGCGCGCCTCTTCCGAGCGGTGGACTCGGTGTCGGCCGACCCGGTGCTGATGCTGGTTGGCGATGTGGGCACGGGCAAGAGCGCGCTGCTGGAGCACGCGGTGCGCCGGGCTGAGGCCGGCGGTGCCCGCGTACTGCGTGCCGAGGGGAGCGAGTCGGAGTCGAGCCTGGCGTTCTCCGCACTGCATCAGTTGTTGCGACCAGTGCTGGCCGAGGTGGACGGACTGCCGGCAAGGCAGCGCGATGCGATGCGAAACGCCTTCGGCGAGGGGACGGCCGCGTCGGAACCCGATCTCATGCTGGTCGGGGTCGCGGTCCTGAGCCTGTTGTCGGGCCTGGGCGACCGCCATCCGGTGCTCGTAGCGCTGGACGATGCGCAGTGGTTCGATCGGGCTTCCCTGGATGTGCTGTCCTTCGCCGCCAGACGGTTGGAAGGCGAACCGGTCACGATGCTGATCGCGGCCCGTGGTGGTGGCGATCAGCTCCCGGGATTCGACCGTCATGTGCCGGTGCTCACCCTGGGACCGCTCGACGACGTCGCGGCCCATCAGCTGTTGGACTTGCAGCCGAAAAGCCCCGCCGGCCGCACCAGGTCGCGAATCCTCGACCAGGCAGGCGGCAACCCGCTGGCGCTGGTGGAACTGACGAGGACGGCCTTGGCCCAGAACATGGCTGGGGGACTGCCGTCCGCAGGCCCGCTCCCACTCACCGATCACCTGGAGCGGGTCTTCGCCGCCCGCCTGGACAGCCTCCCCGCCCCCACCACGCGGGCTCTGCTGCTCTTGGCCGCCATGGACAGCGCCGACTCCGCGGTCGCCGTCTCGGCGGGGCTGGCGCCCGCCGAGGACGCGGTCTGGCTGCCAGCCGTACGGGCCGGGCTGATCCGGCGGGCCGGCCGGGACGTCCGGTTCCGCCACCCACTCATCCGGTCCGCCGCGTATCACGCGGTCTGCATGGACGCCCAGCGCGAGGCTCACTTCGCCCTCGCCACGATGCTGCGGAACGAACCGGACCGGAGTGCCTGGCATCGTGCCGCTGCCTGTCCGCACCCGGACGCGGCCGTGTCGGCGGAGCTGGAGCGGACCGCCGGACGGGCCCGCCGCCGCGGCGGCCATGCGGCGGCGGCCCAGGCCCTGCAGCGCGCCGCGGAACTCGCACTGCGACGCGAGGACAGTGCCCGGCTGCTGGTCGAAGCCGCTGCGGCGGCTGTGTTCACCGGAGACATCGCCTGGGTCGAGGACCTGGTCGCCGCGGCACGAACGCGCACCGATGACGCAACCCTGCTGGCCTCCGCCGCCGTACAGGCCGGACGGCTGGCGGTCCTGACCGTGCGCCACACCGTGGTCTTTTCCCGACTGGCCGAAGCAGCTGAGCAGTTGGCGGCCTCCCAGCCCGCAGCGGGACTGGACCTCGTGGCCGGCGCCGCCGTGGTCCGCTTCTACTCCGGAGAGGCCGCCCAGCACCACCGCATCCAGAACATCCTGCGGCGCCTTCCCGCGAGCCCCTCACACGCGGGCTTGCGCACCTGGGTGAGGGCCGTATCGGACCCCTTCGGCGACCGGGCCCAACTTGTCTCCCAGCTGCCGCAGTTGACTGCCGAGGCAAAGGACCGGCCGGAGCGGCTCACCGCCGTCGGGATCATGGCATGGCTGTTGGACGAGACCCCACAGGCTGTCCGATCCTTCGACGGAGCCTTCGACCGCTGGAAGTTGCAGGGAGCGCTGCCCGAAGGGCTGGGCGGCGCGGTCGCCTGGGCCTATGTGGAGCGAGGACTGTGGGAGCGGGCCCGTGAGGCCTGCGCCCGCATCACCACGGTCGGCCGGGCGGCCGGCCTCGACCACGCCGTGGCCTGTGCGGCCACCGTGGACGCCACCGTGTTGGCCTTCCAGGGCGATGCGTCCTCGGCTCGCACCCGGGCCGAGGATGCGCTCATGCTGATCGATCCGCTGGAAAGCCGCTCGGTCGCCGTATACGCCCGTCGTGCGCTTGCTGCCGCGGCAGCCACGGAAGGCGCCTACGAGACCGCGTACGGCCAACTCCGCATGGTCTTCACGGCAGACGGCGCGCCCGTGCACTACCACGCCTCCTACCCGGCCCTCGCGGACCTGGCCGCCGCCGCTGTACGCTGCGGCCGCCACGAGGAGGCTGTCGCCATCGTCGAGCGCTCGGCGTCTGAGCTGGCAGACAACGCTTCACCTCGCCTGCGTGCGCTGATCAACCGAGCCCGCGGCCTGCTGGCGGCCCCCGAGGACGCCGAACCGCACTTCCGGGCGGCTCTGGCGGATCCGGTACTGGAGTACTGGCCCTTCGAACGCGCACAGACGCTGCTCGACCTCGCCGAATGGCTGCGGCGCCGTCGGCGCATCGCAGAGGCGCGTGGGCCACTCACCGAAGCCCTGGAGATCTTCCGTCGCCTGAGCGCGCGCCCGTGGATCGAGCGTGCCCGTGCCGAATCGCGCGCCGCCGGTCTCGACGTCACGGATACAGCCCCCGACGCGCTCGCCGAACTGTCCCCACAGCAACAGCAAATCGTCCGGCTCGCCGCCCGCGGGCTGACCAACCGTGAGATCGGGGAAAAGCTCTTCCTCTCCCCGCGCACAGTCAGCTCGCACCTCTACCGCAGCTTCCCCAAGCTGCGCATCACCGCCCGCTCCCAACTACGCGACCTCATCGAGGGGGCCCTCGCAACAGCAGCCCCCGGGAGTGAGTAGGTACCCGCCCGATTGCAGGAACTGTCGCAGCACGCCTACCCGGCGCTGTAGCCGATGCCATTCCCGTCCGGGCCGGGGGTGTCGCGTCCCAGGCCCCGGCGGATCGCAATCTCCACGGGGGAGTACGCGCCGTCGGCCCGCTCCAGTTCGTACGGCGCGGCCGGCATCAGCGGCGGCTGGGCCATGAAGCGCGGCCGCGTCCCATGGTGCGGCTGCGCCGCGTGCACCAGGAAGGGATGGCACAGGAAAACGTCGCCCGGGGACCCGGTGGCGAGGGCGAGTGCCCGGTGATCGGACGCCGCCACCAGGTCGGGCGCCATGGCCAGTCCGCTGGCCCCGTCCTCCCCGTACTGCTCCAGCACCTTCGGCACGTCGAGATGTGAGCCGACCCGGATCCGGGTCGGGGCGTCCGCCTCACCGACCTCGCTGAACAAGAACAGCATCAGCAGAGCCCGGCCCCGGGAACGCAGATTGGTGAAGTACCAGCTCTCGCCCTCCGGCAGATAGCTCCCCTCGATGTGCCAGCCCGCGTCATCCGGCTCCTGCTCGTGCGGGAAGCGCAGCGGGAACGTGCCCAGCGAGTAGCGCGGCTCCCAGCGCCCCGGGCCGACGAGCAGGTCGTACGCGCGGTGCAACGCCGGGGAGTTGGGCGCGGCGGCGAACGGCCCCTGCGCCAAGCCCGGCACCCAGTGCACCGGCTGCGTCCACGTCGCGGGGTTGTCCGGGTCGCAGCCCGTCTCCCGCCACAGCAGCCGCGCACAGTCCGCGGCCACGCGCGGCGCGACGGCAGCCTCCAGCTTCACGAAGCCGTCGCGCAGGAAACGGGATACCAAAGTAGTGTCATCCATGCCCCCATCGTGCGGCGGCACCGGCCCCGGCCACCCCACACTTTCCGCACCGCTTTTGTCGGGCGTTCACGTGCACCGATCCCTTGCACACCTCCTCCGAGAGAAGACGTGCTCGTCGCCGCGCGCGGCGGGTGTCACCGTGCTGATCGGAGACGGCGCTTCGTCCCTCCTCCGCTTCGGCGCGTGTAGGGCAGCCCGCCGCCAGCAGCCCCCCGGCTCGCGCGTCACCCCATCGCCACGACACACCTCGTCTATTGACCACGCGGTCAACTGCCGATACGTTGACCGCGTGGTCAATAACGTGGAAACAGGTGAGCGGGAGCCGGCGGCCATCGCGTCGGCCCCGCTCGCGAAGGTGAAGCGGCTGGTGAACGCCTATGTGGCGGTCTGTCTCGGCACGTTGGTGGCGCTGGCTGCCCTGACGATGGTGGCGCCGTCCCTGGCGACCGACGAGGCATGGGGGCATGCCGTGGTCGTCGCCGTCTTCGCGATCGTGCTCCTGCTGCGGACACGCGCGGCGCTCAAGGGGAGCCGCGCCGGCTTCCGCGCGGTCACCGTCATCGGATGCGTGCTGCTGGTGGTGAATCTCGTCGAGGCCGTACTGCCAGGCGTCTTTCCGTCGTGGATGCGCGTCGAGATGCTGATCATCGCCGCGATGATGCTGACCCTGGTGGCGCACTCGGTCCGGGCCCGCCGCGATCTGCCGGCCGGTCCCCGATGAGCGGGGCGGCAGCGACCGGCGACGAAGGCGTGACCGGTGCGCCCGCGCCCGCCTCCGGGCCGGGTGCGCGCCGGCAGCGTCTGGACGAGGACCGGCGCCGGTCCCAGATCATCGCCGCGGCCGTGGCGGAGCTTGCCGATCGGGGGTACGACGGTCTGGCGTTGACCCGCGTCGCCGATCGGGCCGGTGTTTCCAAGGGCCTGCTCTGGCACTACTTCGCGGGCAAGGACGACCTGATGGAGTCCACCGCCAAAGTGACGATGACGACCATCAGGGACCAGATCGCGCGCTCGCTCGACCTGACGCAGCCCGTGCCGGACATCCTGCGCGCGGCCCTGCGCCGGGCCGCGGCCCTGAGCGTCACCCACCGGGTGGAACTGACCGCGCTCAACCGCATCTTCCACAATCTGCGTCACCCCGACGGCACACCGCGCCTGACCGTGGATACCTACGAAGAGATCTTTCACGCACAGGAGTCGCTGTTCCGACGCGGACAGGCCGAGGGAAGCCTGCGGGAATTCGACACCCGTGTCATGGCTATCACTTACCAGGGTGCGATCGACATGATGCTGGGATACCTCGGAAGCCATTCCCACATCGACCCGGACGACTACGCGGACAAACTCGCGGACATCTTGCTCACCGGCATCGCCGCGGATCGCTGCACGGATCAGGAATAGCCGCCTCGTCCGGACACCGCGGCAGGAATAGCCGCGTCGCCTGAACACCGCGGCTGGTAACAGGTCCCGTGCGACGCCGGTGCACGGAAGCCGCGTCATCGGCCGGGGAGGCATTGAGGGCATCGCGGGGGGGGGGGAGAGAGAGACATCGGAAGACATTGCGGGGTCCACCCACGCCCCCGACCAGCTGACGGCGGCGGCCGGGAGCGGGGCGTCGGCCCTGCTACACGGCGGAGTTCGCGGTCGCGTTCGCTTTGAAGCAGACGACGCGTGAAGTGGTTCCCGCCTGGGTCAGGGAGCCCGTCGCGGCCGGGGCGTCGGCGCATTCGAGGATGCCGGAGACACCGTCCTCGACGACTTTGACGACCGAGTAGTCCGCGCCCGTTTCGGCGCAGCCGAGCTTCTCGGGACGGGGTTTTTCCATGGACCCGGTGTTTTTGAAGCAGTCGCCGACTTGCAGGACGGTCATATCGCCCGTCTTGCTGTCATAGATGAACCATGTCACCGCCAGGAATGCCGCCACGACCAGCAGCGAGCAGGCGAAGAGGAGTAAGCCGCGCCGGCGGGGAGCAGGCGCGGGTGCGGGTGCGGGTTCGGGTGCGGGTGATGGCATGGCGGCGGACACGTTGTGTGAGACCTTTCTTGGGGGAGAACAGAGGAAGTGGTGCAGACGGCGATCCCGTCGCCCGGCGAGGCATTGACGGCGGCCGGTACGCCTGAACAGTAAGGCAGCGGGCTGACATTCATCGATATGAATACGGCATCACCGCGGCTGCTTGGACGCGGCTCGGGCACCGCGCCCAGGGCAGAGCATCGGGTTGCCACGGGTGCAGAATCAGGTGGGGGCGACGCTCCTTCGCGGCGGGCGTCCCGGTAGGTCGCAGGCTGGGCCGCGCTCTGGCCGGGTGCCGGCCGCCTGATCGAGTCCGCGACTGGGTTCTGGCCTCGTCGTACCGCCGGCACAGCAGGTCGGCCGCGTGCTCGGCGGCAGAGGGGTCAGCAGATGTATGAGCCTGCCCCTGACCGCCGCCGTACAATATCAGGCCCTGCACCAGCTGCGCCTTAAAGCGTTCTCAGGCAACCTCGTCGACGAGCATCTCAAGGCGACGTCATCGGGCGCGGGTCTGTGCGGCGACGGCCAGTGCGGCCTTGGCGAGACGAGCTGCGGCGGGCTGCGGTGGGTGCACCGAAGAGTCGGTTGAGGTTCGCCCGCCACCAGTCGTTGCGCCGCCCGCATAGCGGCGGCCCGGTTCGCGTGCTCCGGATCGGCGTGAGCGGTCGTAGTGGTGGGGTTGGTTATGAGAACTGAATCGGCTGCATACCACCGGTGGGCTGTCGGCAGTTGCCTAACCGAACCGGGCTACGGAAATCACAGTGGCCGTGGTGCGGCCACATCCCCGATAATCACCTCCATGGATGTCGTCGTTCAACGAGTACGCACGTCATGGACGAAGGCGTCTAGGGGCGGGCCCGGGGCCGCCGCGCGAAACGCAGCCCCGACAGTGTTCCCGATTCCACTCGGCCTGAGGTCCGGCCTGCATGAGGTCATCATGCAGGAGTGCGACGCGTTCAGCCCGAAGACGTCTGAGCGGGATCTGTCGGATCCCGGCCTGGTTCTTCGTGAGGCCGACGGACTGCTACGAGTCCATCCACCAGAGATAACGATCTTCGGCATGCCGCGACGCAACCGCCGCCCTCCAGCGGTCCGACTCGCCCCCGGGCAGTGGCTGCAATGGCAGATCAACTATCGGTTCGCCGGCACCAGGGGCGGGCCGTGGTCGTACCGACTCGATACGTTCAACATCTCCTACGGCCCCGCCTCACCCGAGGTCTTTCTCGGCACCTCACCGACACGCCGAGTCGACGAGCGCGGCTTCCTGCGCTGAGCCGTTGGAGTGCTTGGGCAGGCACAGCGGCTTGTTACGAGAGGAGAATTCCTCAGGGGCTCATGGCAGTTGAATTGGCGAGCTCGCCGGCACCAAGGCCGGGTTTCGGGGGCTCGCGCGGCTATGGGCGTTCGCGTTCCATGTCGATCACGTACTTCCCCCGGACGCCGCCGCCTTCGAGCCTTCTGTGCGCCTCCGCGATGTCGGCCATGGGGAAGACCGCGTCGATCACCGGCCGGATGCCTCCCGACTCGGCGAAGCGAGTCAGCTCGGCGATCCGGTCGGCCGACGGGTTGTTGCTGAATAGTTTGAACCGCCGGGGTGCGACGGCCGCCCGCAACCCGGACCCGAGTACGGAGGTGAGCATGCGGTCCGCGTCGAAGGCGAGGGACACCATGCGCCCCTTCCGAGCCAGCCGCGCCTGGTAAGTGCCCAGGTCGGTGCCCACTACGTCGACGATGACGTCGAAGCGGCCGAGATCTTCCGGCCGAGTGGTGCGGTAGTCGAGCGCCGCGTCGGCTCCGAGTGTGGTGATCCAGTCGAGGTTGTGGGCCGAGGCGAGGGCGGTGACGTGGGCGCCGAGGGTCTTGCCCAACTGTACGGCGACGCTGCCGACGCCGCCGGTCGCACCACGGACCAGGAGCCGCTCACCGCTGGCGAGCCGGGCCTTGTCCGTCAGCGCGGTCAGTGCGGTGGTACCCGACACGGGGAGAGCCGCGGCTTCGAGGAGACTCAGGTTTTTCGGCGCGCGGGCCAGCCTCTCCTGGGGGACGCGGACGTAGTCGGCCATGGAGCCGAAGGTGAAGTGGGGCATCAGCCCCCACACCGCGTCTCCGGCTTGCCAGGCATGGACGCCCGGCCCGGTCGCCGAGACGCGGCCGGTGAAGTCGCCGCCGATGCCGCGCGGGAATCGCGCCCGACTGATTCCGCGCATCCGTCCCGAACGGAAGGCGATTTCCCCGGCATCCACACCGGCGGCGTGGACCTCGACGAGCACCTCTCCCGGGCCTGGCCGGGGGACGGGCACCTCGTTGACGCGTAGCACCTCGGGCGGACCGAAACGGTCGTACTGCACGGCGCGCATGATTTCTCCCGTCGCTCACGAAAAAGTGGAGGGGCCCTCCACTTGACTGGGCTACAGTAACCGGAGGACCACCCCATTTCGCAACCACAGGAGGTCATCGTGACCGAGTCCGCCCGGCAGCGCCCCATGCGCGTGGACGCCCGGCGCAACCACGAGCGCATAGTTGCCGCGGCGCAGGAGGTGTTCGCCGCGGACGGCGTCGGCGCCTCACTGGAGGAGATCGCCCGCCGGGCCGGGGTGGGATCGGCGACCCTGCACCGGCACTTCCCGACCCGGCGCTCGCTGCTCGAAGTCGTCTTCCACGACCGCGTCGAGGCGCTCTGCTCCAGATCCCGGGAACACGCCGAGCGCAGCGACCCCGGCGACGCGTTCCTCGCCTGGCTCCGTGATCTCAACGTTTACGCGGCGGCCAGCCGCGGACTGGCGGCCTCGCTGCTGCACGACAGCCGGGACGCCGACCTCCTGCAACAGAACGAGGGCTGCCGCGCAGCCATCACGGCCGCGGCCGGAGAACTCCTGCACCGCGCACAACAGACAGGCACGATACGCCCCGGGGTGTGCGCCGAAGACCTCCTCGCACTCGTCAACGCCATCTCACTCGTCACCGAGCACCACGATGACGACACCCAGGCGAACCGACTGCTGGACATCGCCATCGACGGCATCCGCCTACCCCGGTGAAGCCCCGCCTGCACAGCTGGGGGGCGCCCCCTGCCCCCGGAAGCCCAACGAGTGCCGGTGAGTCGAGCGGTGCGCGGGGCCGCGGTGCGGGAGGCGTCGGTGGTGTGCTGAGCCGAACGGCGCGGCGCGAGTCGGCCGAATGGTACGGCGCGAGTCGGCCGAACGGCGCGGCGCAAGTCGTCGGGAAGTGGCCTATCGATAGCGGGCGTCGATGGGGTCGACCGTGAGTTCCGTGACGCGCGCGTGTGAGGGGCGGCTCATCACCCATTCCACGCCGGCCGCCACGTCCTCGGCGAGGAGCGGGTGGTACGGCCAGTCCGCGACGTCATGGACGCGCGGTGCCTGGGACCCTGCCAGGACCGATGCGAACTCGGTGTTGGTTGCGCCGGGAGAGATCAGGGAGATCCGGCACCCACCGCGGGGCCGTTCCTCTTCGGCCAGCGAGCGGACGAAACCTGCCAGCCCGTATTTGGTCGCCGCGTAGGCCGCGTAGCCCGGTGACGGCCGGGTGCCGAACAGGGAGCCGATGACCACCAAGTCGCCGGCTGCGGCGTCCAGGTCGGGAAGGAGGCGTCGTATCAGGAGCATCGGAGCGAGGAGGTTGACCCGCAGTTGTGACTCCCATGGCCCGGCGTCGGCCTCTCGCACCGGCCCGTGGCCGCGGCCGTGCCCGGCGGCCAGCACTGCGGCCGTGAGCGGGCTCGGGATGCTCGCGAGAACCCCGGCCAGCCTGTCGGACAACTCGTCCGTCTGCTCCAGGTCGAGCGGCACCGCAAGGCCGGCGACACCGTGCTCGGCCGACAGCTGCCCGGCCAGCGCCTTCAGCCGCTCCTCGCGCCTGGCGACCAGGATCAGGTCGTATCCGCAGGCGGCCAGCCGACGGGCTGTGGCCGCTCCGATGCCGCTGCTCGCCCCGGTGATGAGGGCCGTCCCCGCGGGACCGGTCATCCGCGTGCTCCTGTTCGTCGGTGACTGGGCCGTCTGCTGTTCGTCGGTGGCCAGGACGTCTGCTGTTCGTCGTTGACTAGGGCGCCTGAGCCGTTCGTTCGACGGTGGCGAGCAGATCGCGCGGGAACCATAGGCTGCTCGCGCCCGCCAAGGCGACAGCCGCCGCCCCGATCAGTACCGGAACGATGCCGACGTGGGAGGCGAGCCATCCTCCCACCAAGGCGCCGACGGGCAGGGTGGCAGTCAGGACTGCCTGGAGGAAGGCGTTGACGCGGCCCAGCAGGTGAGCCGGGGTGATGAGCTGCCGCCCGGTGGTCATGGCGATCGACCACACCGTGGCCAGCAACCCGAACAGCAGCTCGTACAGAACCAACACCGGGAACGCCAGCCCGAGAGAGGCCGCGGGGATGAGGAAGAGGGCCGCCCCGGCGCCCAGGGCGCACACCTGGATGGCACGGGCCATGCCCAGCGCGCGGGTGATGGACGAAGCGAGGAGCACACCGGCGCCCATGCCGACAGCGTATGCGGCGTACACGATGCCCAACTGACCCGAAGGAAGGCTCAGTTCTTGGCTCGCGTACAGGATGAACAGTCCGCTTCCCGCGCCGCCGCCCAGATTCAGCCCAGCTGCCGCCAGGGCCTGCCGGCGCAGCAGCGTCTCGCGCCGGATCACCGCCAGTCCTTCCCTGAGGGCGTCGATACGGGATTTCGCATCCGCACCGGCCTGGTCCACCGGCCGGTTCAGCGCCGCAGGCAGCGCGAGGAACAGCGACCCGCCGATGAGGTAGGCGGCACACTCCACCAGCAGTGCCGGCGCCGGATCGACGATGCCTATCAGCAGGCCGCCGAGCGCCGGCCCGCCGATCAGGCCCGCGGTCCGGGCTCCGGTGAGTGAGGAGTTGGCCGCCAGGAGCTGTTGCGAGGACACCACACGGGGCAGACAGGACTGCAACGCCACACTCTGCGCGGAGTTCAACGCACCGGAAACGGCGGCCACCGTCAGGAGGTGGGGCCAGGTCAGGCCGTCCAGTGCCGCCGCGATCGGCACGCTGCCGACCACGGGAACCTGGGCCCAGGTGGCGGTTACCAGCAGACGGCGCAGCCGGGCCCGGTCGACGGTGATGCCGATCAGCGGACTCAGCAGGACACCGGGCAGGTAGGTCATCACCATGAGCCCGGAGGCGCCCAGCGGGCCTGCACTCAGATGGGCGATGGCCAGCAGCGGGAGCGCCAGGGCAGTGACCTGGCGCCCCACCGAACTCGTCAGCTGCTCTGTGACGAGAAGCAGCAGCGGACGGTGCCCACGCAGCGACACGCGCCTCCGTTTTGAGGCTGCCTGTGCAGGCGGTCCGGGATTCGGCGGTCCGGGGTCCGGCGGTCCGGGATCCCGGGGTCCGGAGGGTTCGGCGGCCGGGGACGATCCCATGTATCAGATTCCTGTGTCGGGTACGGTCCAGTGGCGGATGCGTGGCGGCAGGGTCACCGCCCAGCCCCGGGTGACGAGTACGAGGTCCTCGGCAGCCAGTACGGACACCGCCTCCCGCTCTGTATGGCTGAGATCATCCAGGGCGGTCGGGTCCAGGCAGGTGTGGAATGCGGCCAGCAGGTCGGGGTGGTCCACGGTGAGGCGGACTGCGGCGTCCGGTTTGCGGCAGTCTTTGATCTGCACGAAGCCTGGCCCTTGCCGGTAGTACAACTGCCCGTAGGAGTGGGCGCGGCGCCAGTCGTCGGGCGCTGCCGGCCCGCTGGGCGGCGGCAGGTGGTGGAGGGGGGCAAACGCGAAGTCCGGTGCCGGCGGGATGTGACCTGCGGCGTCGGCCCGCCGCAACGACCAGGTCACCGTGAGTGCGTGGCTCTGGCACTCGCGCAGGAACTGAATGGCTTGGGCGGTGGGCCTCCCGCCCGCACCGAGCAGAACCGGCTCGGCGACGACCACGTGGTGGCCGTTGATCCGGTACGGCAGGACATCCGGCAGGTCCGGCCGGTCCGGCGCCTCCAGCGACGGCTTGGCGGTGGGCATCACACCACCTCTTCATGGGCGGGGACGCTGGTGCGCGGTCGGGTGTCCTCGCCGGGGGCGCGCACGGCCGCCGCCTGGGTGGGCAGTGCGAGGAGCGTGTCCTGATCCCGGAAGACCAACCCGTCCGCCAGTAGCGCGTGGCCCCACTCCTGCAAAGCACCCAGGGGGACTGAGTGCCCCGCCTGGCCCAGGTGCCGTTGGAGGGCGGCGGGCGTACGGCCGTGCTCGAGCTCCCGGAACGCGGCCGCTTCCCAGCCCGTCAACCGGTGGGTGCGCCGCGGCCAGCCCTGGCGTTCGTCGTGGACGACCAGGGTGCCATCGCCGTCCGTGGATGGTTCAAGCAGCAGTCGGGACGAGGGATAGGCAGCCGTCCACCGGTCGATCTCCTCCAACAGCCGCTGCTCCACCTCGCCCCGGATTCCGGCGGCCGGTGCGTCGAACAGGAAGACCAGGTCTTCCAGTTCCTTCGCCGGCAGTTGGTACACGTGCTGGTATATGTCGGCTGGGCGGCGGGAAGCGAAGCCCAGAGCGGGGTTGGTGAAGTGCGGGCTGAACCGCTCCAGTGCGATGCGTGTGGCGCCGTTCGGTGGTTGAAGGTGATGCAGGGCCGGTAGCTGGTCGATGATGTCCGTGTAGTCCTCGTCGCGCTCGCCGGGGAAGCCGTAGAGGTAGTTCCACACGCAGGTGAGCGCGTGATTCTCGCACTCGCGCATCGTACGGACGTTGCGGGCGCCGCTGACTCCCTTGTTCATCAGGCCGAGCACCCGGCTGCTGAGGCTTTCTATGCCGGGCTGGACATGGGTGACCCGGGCCCGGGCCAGGAGGGCGATCTGTTCCCTGGAGAGGTTCGACTTCACCTCGTAGTGGATGCGCAGATCCCACGGGCAGTCGGCTGCCCGTGGCAGGAAGTCGCGGAAGTAATCCATGCTGATGATGTTGTCCACGGTGATGACATCCAGGAGCTTGTGCCGCTCCACCAGCCGTGTGATCTCGGACCACAGTTGTTCACCGGGCTTCGAACGGAACTCCATGAGACTGCCGTTGAGCCCGCAGAACGTGCAGTGGTGCTTTTCTCCCCACCAGCATCCCCGGGCGCCCTCCACCACGAGTTTGGGCTCCACGAACTCCGATACCGGCGACGCTTCGATGTCTCGTTGCCAGGCGTCATAGTTCGGGCTGGGCAGGAGCCCGATGGGGAGGGTCCCCTGCGCCTCCCGGTTGGCGCGCGACGTGCCGCCGTCCCACCAGCAGACTCCGGGTGCGTCGTCGGGCGCGGTGCCCTGCTCGACATGGGCGAGCAGCGCGGGGAAAGTCTTCTCCGCCTCGCCTCGTACGACGTAGTCCAGGAACGGATGATTGCGATGCAGGGCGTGTCCCATGACGCCGTCGCAGTTGCTGCCGCCGAGCACGGTCACGACCTCGGGCCGGGCACGTTTGATCTCCCGTGCGAGGGCGAGCGACGGCATGTTCTGGAGGAAGGTGCTGGTCATACCGACGACATCGGGGTTCGAGGCGAGCACCTCCCGGGCCGCTTCGGCGATGAACCCGGAGGCGTACGGCCGCATGCGCAGTACGTTGTCGACAAGCCCTCCGGTCCTGGCCGCGTAGGCGGTCAACTGCTCCGTACCCCACTGCTCGTTGTCGTACAGGCAGCAGGAGAAGACCCAGTCACCGAAACCGTCGAAGACCTGGTCGTCGGCGACGGTCATGTACTCCTGGGGCGTCAGTTCTCCGTCGCTGTGCGTCAAGAGGTACTCGGCCCAGCGCAGCCACCCGTGGTATTCCGTGACCTCGTCGGCCGGCCGTTCGCCGGCGAGAAGGGAGTGCAAGAGGCCCACTTGGAGGGACGGCATTTCCAGTGCGTGCCACGGCATGGACACGAGCACAATACGCATGAATGGCCTTTCCGGTCACAAGGCGGCCGTACCGTACGGTACGGCCGCCTCGGTGCGGGTTAGCGTTTGGCGTTGTCGTTCACACGGCGGGTGACGGCCACGCTGTACTTGTCGGCCGCCTTCGTCTGGGCCCGGACCGCAACCTTCTTGATCTCCATCAGACCTCCAGGAACTCTTGTGTGTGTTTGCGACGCCGGGACAGTTCTGCTCGGTCGTCCCGGACACTCATGAGCACCCGCATCCGGGTGGCGTGCCGTGCTCTGATCCAGGCGGCGACCTGCCCCGTCGGCGTCTGGGGAAGGAGACGGTGCACCAGCGAGGCCAGGCTGTCCACGTCGTTGTGTTTGAGCACGATCTGCTCGCTGGCGAGCAGCAGGTCGGCCGGTAAGCGGCGCAGCTGCTCCGCGCCGGGGCCGCGGGTGAGGTAGGCCATGCCGAGAGCGACATGGCGGGACTCGTCCCTGCGCACCAGTCGGTACACCTCACCGAGGCCGTCCTCGCGCAGCCCCGGGACGAACCACCGGAACTCGTCAGCCGCGAACCCCTCGGCCAGGGTGTGAGCCAGGAAGCGGGCGGTGTAGTCGTCCAGGGACCACAGGTCCCGCGACAGTTCCTGCTGGGCCTGCCCGGGCTCTCTGACGGATCCCGCGACGGCGTGTGCGTAGTGGTGGAAGACGGCCGAGTGTCTCGCCTCGTCAGCCACGGCCGTGGCGAGCACCAGCTTCATGTCGCCCTCGGAGCACTCGCGCAACAGCCCGGCCGCAATGTCCATGCCGACCTGTTCGGCGTACGTGCTGCCGCTGGCGAGCCGCCAGGAAAGCTCGGAGAAAGGGGCGGACCCGGGCCGGTCACGCAGGGCCCGGCGCACCACTTCGGCCGGTTCCCAGTCGTGCGACCTGGCGTCACGGATGAATCGATGATGCAGGTCAGGGACGCCACGATCCCGATAGCGGGCAATGGTGGGCCGTCGTGGCCCGCGCAGAGCATCTCCGTTTCCAGCCACTCATCTCCCCGTTGCTGTCACGTGGTTGCTGCATGCGAAGCCAAAGCAAAGCCCACCGCATTCACCAATTCACCCCCGCCTGCCGCTCAGACAACGCGAATGCGCCACAGCCCCGGTGGTCACATGCGCGTGAGCGGTGACACGAGCGATGCAACGCTGAACTGCGACGCTGGACAGGACCCAGGACACTGTCGGGGGTCACAGACAGCCGCATGCGATGGCAGTGATGATGGCCGGAACCGAACGAACAGCCGACTGCCTGCCTGCCTGTTTGTGTGCCTGCCTGCCCCGCCTCTTCCGCCGCATGTGCGCCATGCACCGGTCGCGGAATGCCGGGCCCCGGCCATCGGGGCAGGTGCTCCCGCTCGTCTGCGACGCCTCGGGGGTGCGCGGCAGCGACGTCTCTGCTGCCCGTTCTGGGCGGACAACCAATGGTTGATCGTGTCCGTTGTGATCGTTGTTTGATTCCGGCGTGACCTGGTGGCTTACATGAGTAGGGCTTTCATGCGTATGGCTTTCATGCGGCCGGTGGCTTCCATGAGGCCGGTCAATCTGGGGTCGAGCGACCGCCGCACCCGGCGGTGCCGCTCCACGGCTCCGACCCAAGCACCTTTCGTGAGGAACCCCATGCCTGATCAAGACCGTCTCTACGTTCGCACTCCCGAGTTCGCGCGGGTAGCCGAACGCATCGAGTACGTGAGCACGCTGACGTCGCGGCTCAACGTTTTGCCTTTCGACGACAAGGCCTCGCGCGCCGCCTTGTTGTCCGAGATCGTCGGCAAGCCGGTTCCCGGCTCCGTCACTGTTTACCCGCCCTTCTATACCGACCACGGCCTGGGCATCGACTTCGGCGAGCACGTATTCGTCAATCAGGGCTGCACCTTCATGGACCAGGGCGGCATTCGTCTGGGCGACGGGGTCCTGATCGGCCCGAAGACCAGCCTCATCTCCTCGGATCATCCGCTTCCAGCGTCGGAGCGGCGCGAGTTCATCACGCGGGCGCCCATCACGATCGGGGCCAGCGCGTGGCTTGGCGCGGCGGTCACGGTCCTCCCCGGTGTCACGATCGGGCGTGGAGCGGTGGTCGGCGCCGGAGCCGTCGTCACGAAGGACGTGCCTCCCCACACGCTGGTGACCGGACCGGCCGCGTTCGCACGCAAACGATGGAACGACTGAGTGACAGGGTGCCGGTACGCATGCGGGTGCCGGGTCTACCACCCCAGCGGGTACGGGGGTGCCGCGCGCCGTGGCGGGGGTCATCGTCTGGCGCAGCCAGCCGTCGCCGTGACTTCGGCGCGGGCCCAACGGTGCGGGTCTCGCTGTAGGGGTGCTCAGTCAGCAGGGCGGCAGGACCGGGGTGGAGGAGCTTGTGTGACGGGACGCTGAAGCGGGCGTTGGGCCTCCTGATGGCCTGCGGGCCCGTTCGGCAGGGACGGAGCGGGGCCCGGGGCAGGCGGGCTTGCGTGTCTGTGGCACCGCGTACGGTCGGCGCAGGTGGGCAAAGATCCGTCGTGCCGCCTCTATGCGACTGTGCGACGTGTGCGGCCTGGGAGACCGTACTGAAGCTGGTGCCGGCTGCGCAGGTTGACCGGCCTGCTGTCGAGCCTGCCGTGTGGTGGCGGGAGGCGCATCAGCAGGCGGACAGACGCCCTGACCGGCGATGCGCGCTACGCGAGCGCCGCGGCCTCAGCACATGGCCCTCCCCGCGGCTGTCCGCTCCCGACCGCGGGACAGCCTGGGGATCATGTCCTCGGAATAGCCGACTTCACCACGCTCGATCCCAGGCGCCCGCTCTGCCCCGTCGAGCCGGCCGGCGATCGAGGCGTGGCCCGGTCCCGACGCCGGTCTGCCGTCGGAGGTCAAGCAGTTCGCGGACGTCTGCGGCCCAGCGGATCTCGGCACGTACCTGTGCATCCACCCACGCGCCGTGCTCGAGGCCGGAACGTTCGGCTACGGCACCTGGCTGCGAGATACCCGCCGCACCGCGTGCACCACATCGCACTGCGCGACCTGCCTGAGCCGGAGCGGTACGCCGTTCACCCGAGCACGGAGGGCTGCTCGCCTGGGCCGAGAGCCGCGGTGGGACGTGCTGTTCTGGGACACCTCCCACTCCGACGCCCCCGACAACTGGAGCGTAGTGATACACCGCAGCGGCGCCGACCCGCGCCTGACGGGGAGCAGCGGTGCGTCACTCTGCAGAGCGGCATCAAACTGCAGCCCCAGAGTCGCTGTCGTCCCGTCCGCCGAGCCCTGCCCGGGCGATGGCCGTTGGCAAGCGCTCTTCACGGAGCCCGGCACCCGGCTGCCGCAGGAATACGTCACGCCCATACAGCGGTACTAAGTGGGCTGCTGGAGCAGATGGCCGCGCTTCCTCACCCCACTGCACACCTCGCCCACGAGCGGCGTGTTGCCACCGTGGTCCTCGGCGTCCGCGACGGCTACCGGCAGCTGATGGCCCCCGCACCCGGAACGTACCCGGTTAAGTTCCGCTGGCGGGGTAGCCCGAGCCGGGCGGCTCCCCCCTCTGGCCAACTCCGTCGACGGGACCACCTTGATCGGCCCGCCCCGGGCGACGCCGCGATGCCTGGCCGCTGGTGGTCCGGTCCACCACGCCGCCCAAGGGCCGCCGCTGGAGGGTCGCCTGTCCGACTCCCTGCTCGCCTGGTAGCACGCTACCTCGTGACCGAGAGCCTGTCCGGCCTCGACCGGAACGACGACTCCGTGGCACACGTCGGGTTCACTGCCTGAGACCTTCACGCTTATTCACCGCCGGGACATCCACGCATGTCGCCGGAGGGCCGCTGCCGACACGGCGACGGCCGCGCCGGAGGCCGTCCAGAACACGAACTTGCCGGTTGGTCCGTTGACCGTCCGCAATTCCCCGTCATCGTGCAGGCAGAACGAGTCGGGCGGGAAGCACTGCGTGACCGCAGTACCGGTGCGATGGCACGGGCACGTCTCCGGAAACAGGGCCCCGTGAGCTCGCTGCGAAAGGATCCCGCCGGCCAATACGGCCAGCCACCCAGCCAGCGAGAACACAGTCACCATCCAGGCAGGGACCTTGGCCCGCCGCCCCAGCAGTCAAACACCGGCCGTCGACACGACGAACACCATGAGCAGAGCGGGCAGTAAGAGCAGCGACTTCACGATCCGATGACAGCACTGGCCGCTGGCAGACCTCTGCCTGGTTCCTGCTTCGGGACCGACCCGTCGACGGGTCGGAAGGGACAGGTCTCCATACAGACCAGGGGCCGTTTCAACGCCCTCGGCTCGAGCCAATAGGCATGGACGCACCCCGACCAGCGTCCCCGCAGCCCAACGCTTCACCTGAAACGACCCGCGCTCCTGCAGACTGCCTGTCGGTGACGGGGCCGGGACCCGCCGCTTCTCCCCATCAGCGGCGGCGACGTAACGATGCAGCACCGGCCTGCGGGTCCTACGCGCCGGCAGCGCAGACCGGGCCCGGTCCTTGAGACTGGAACGATCCGCAGACCTAGAAACACACCCACGAGAACCTGACCGGCG
The DNA here is from genome assembly GCF_044332485.1 of Streptomyces sp. NPDC017056. NCBI lineage: Bacteria > Bacillati > Actinomycetota > Actinomycetes > Kitasatosporales > Streptomycetaceae > Streptomyces > Streptomyces sp. NPDC017056. The sequence continues at coordinate 175,231 of NZ_JBIRPD010000018.1, forward strand.
GACTGCCGTACTTCGCCCAGGACCTCTTTGGCATTCAGTACGCCCTCGACACCGACGGGCAAGTGGGCATGGGACCACCGAGCGCACCGTCCTCGACGAGATGGTCTGAAAGACCAGGCATAATGGCTGCTAGCCGCTCCGACGCGCGCGGGGACAACGCTTTCGCCGCCAGCTGGCAGGACCGCCACGGCGCCCTCGCGTACGACCAGTGCCTGGCCCCTGATGCAGGTCCACCCTCGGCGGCACTTACGAGGACGGCCACCTCGCCGTCCAAAAAGCCGCGCAGTGCATGCACCTCCGCGGCCGCTCGCCCAGCCCCCCGTACGCACTGCCCGACGGAGCCGACTTCCACATGAGTCCCACCTTGCCCCCGAACGACCCTGCCCTGCTCTCCCACCACGAACTCGAGGTCCTCGCCCATTACTCCACCCTGCTGATCCAAGACGACAACGCCGACCTGGGCGAACCCGACCCCGCATGGTTCGGCCCGCTGGTGGAGGATTGGATCAACACTGCTCCCGGCATCATCGGCACCGGAGCCGCCCGCCCCTTCACTGTTCCCGTCACCGTCGACGTACGCCGCACACCGCCGGCCGAGGACGATGCGGAGCTGCAGCAGGCCGACCACGTCACCCAGGCCAGTCTCGCGCTCCCCTCCGGATGGCTGTTGATCTCCGCACTGGGCTTCGACGACGAGCTGCCCCGCATTCCTCTAGCCCCCGGGACCTACGCCGTGCGCATCTACTCCCACGGCCTGCGCACCGTCTCCGAGGACGGGCTGGACGGCGAAGACCGCTACCACGTGGTGCTCTGGCCCACCGACGAGGAGCACCCCGCCCAGGTCCTCAAGCGCCACCCCAAGCCCCTCCCCGGCGGCTGACACCCGGTGCGACTTCACAAAAGAGCGACGGACGGTGGCCAGGCCCGGGTCTGCGGAGGCTTCGAAAAGCACGCCGGGCCGGGCGACCGCACCGCATAAGCCGCCTCCCGAGCCGAGTACCGCTCGCCTTCCACTCCTCCGACCTGCGGCAACGCGTGGGCCACGGTCATCAAGCCGGCTACACGACGGCTATGACCCGGCCGACCGCATCCACTCCTGGCCCACCTGACCCAGAATCAGCACCGAGGGTCTTCCAGAGTGGATCCTTCGTGTAGTGTTCTCCGGGTTGCCACGGAGCCGACAGGCACCGCGACAGCCACTCACGCCACACCGGCGACACAATCACTACTGCACGGCTCCCGAACGGGAACAATTTCGGCGTGCCGGAATTCGAACCGCCGACTCGATTATGAGTCACCGGGCGAAACCGCTAAAGTAGTGATCATGCCGGAAGGCGCGAATAAACCCGCTTCAACAGGGGCCGGAAACGGAAAGCGGAAACGCCGAACGGGTCTGGTAAGGTTGGAACCGCGAAGAAGCCGAAAGGCCGAAACGCACCGGCGAAAATCGGGACCGCGAGGATCTGATAGAGTCGGAAACGCAAGAC
>NZ_JBIRPD010000019.1:0-174593 GCF_044332485.1 Streptomyces sp. NPDC017056
CCCCGCAGCCGACAGCTCGCTACACCAGGTTCAGCTTTCCAGACATGGCGTCCGCGAGTGCGGTGAGGAGACACCCCCCTGCGCGGCCCCGACCCCACCACAACCAGTCGCACCCCCGCGCGAAGCGCAAAGCCCGCGCGCAGCGCGTATTACGGGACATATGGTGCAGCCATGAACACGTACAGGATGGGAAGGAACGCGCAGCGTACCCGCGCCACAGCCGCGCTCGTGGCGCTGCTCACGGCGTCAGCCGTACTCGTCGGGTGCGGCGACGACAACGACAAGGGCGGCGGAACGTCAGCCACGCCAAAACCGTCGGCAACGCCGACTACGTCGACCACGCCGACCACGTCGGCACCGCTGACCGAGGACCAGCGGTCCCGTAAGGCCCTCATCCCGGCGGCCAAGACCTCGTACGACCAGGCCCTCAAGGCCGCCACCGCGGCCGTCGAGGGGTCGAAGCCGGTGGCGGTGGAGTTGAAGCGCGGGGCCGGCGGCAAGCCGGAGTGGCACGCGAAGGTGGCGACCGAGGACGGTACGGCCAGCTCCGTGCGGGTCGACGCGGTGTCGGGGAAGGCGGACCGGCCGCGGGCGGAGGACGAGGACGGCGACGACAAGAAGAAGCTGGCGGACCGGCTGCGGCGGGCGACCGTCACGGCTCAGCAGGCCGTGGCGACGGCGACCGGCAAGAAGAGCGGCACGGTCAGTGCCGTGGAGCTGGACGACAACGACCAGAAGAAGGAGATCTGGTCGGTGGACGTCGTGACGAAGAACGACTGGAACAAGACGACGTTCGACGTCGATGCGACGGACCGGAAGATTCTGCGCGAGCACGTCGATCGGGACTGAGCCGGCGGAGGCGGGCCGGGAGGTCCCGGTCCGCCCCCGGAGGGTCAGTTCCCGGTCGCGCTCAGGGCCTCGGTGAGGATGGGCGCGACCTGGTCGATCTGCCAGGGCCGGGCGCCGTGGCCGGCCAGGACGGCGGCGACCGTCTCTTCGGTCGGCTCTGTGGGCGGCTCCCAGCACAGGCGCCGCACCGTGTCGGGAGTGATCAGGTTTTCCTGGGGGAGGTTGAGGTCCTCGGCGAGCGCGGTCACCGCGGCGCGGGCCGCGGACAGCCGGGCCGCCGCTGCCGGGTCCTTGTCGGCCCAGGAGCGGGGCGGCGGCGGGCCGTTCAGCGGCTGGCCGGGCTGCGGCAGTTCGCTGTCGGGCAGGGCGCGGGCCCGGTCGACGGCGGCCTGCCACTGTTCGAGCTGGCGGCGGCCCATGCGGTGCCCGAAGCCGTTGAGTGCGGCGAGCGCGTGCGCGTTGGGGGGCAGGTTCAGTGCCGCTTCGACGATGGCGGCGTCGCCGAGCACCTTGCCCGGCGAGATGTCGCGCCGTTGCGCGATCTGGTCACGGGCGGTCCACAGTTCCCGTACGACGGCCATCTGCCGGCGGCGGCGGACCTTGTGCATGCCGGACGTGCGGCGCCAGGGGTCCTTGCGGGGCGGGGCCGGGGGAGCGGCGGCGATGGCCGCGAACTCCTGGTGTGCCCATTCCAGCTTGCCCTGGCGCGTCAGTTCCTCCTCCAGCGCGTCGCGCAGGTCCACCAGCAGTTCGACGTCGAGGGCGGCGTAGCGCAGCCAGGGTTCCGGCAGCGGGCGGGTGGACCAGTCGACTGCGGAGTGGCCCTTTTCCAGGGCGTAGCCGAGGACGTTTTCGACCATCGCGCCGAGGCCGACGCGGGCGAAGCCGGCGAGGCGTCCGGCCAGCTCGGTGTCGAACAGGCGGGACGGGATCATGCCTATGTCGCGGAGGCACGGCAGGTCCTGGGTGGCGGCGTGCAGTACCCACTCGGCGTCGGCGACGGCCTCGCCGAGGGCGGAGAGGTCGGGGCAGCCCACCGGGTCGATCAGTACGCTGCCCGCGCCTTCGCGGCGCAGCTGTACGAGGTAGGCGCGCTGCCCGTAGCGGTAGCCGGAGGCGCGTTCGGCGTCCACGGCCACCGGTCCCGTGCCGGCCGCGAAGGCTGCCACGACTTCGGCAAGTTCTCCGTCCGTGGCGGTCACGGCGGGGGTGCCCTCGCGCGGTTCCAGTAGGGGGACCGGCGCCGGGCGGGTGTCCGGAGGGGAGTCTCCGGATGTTCGCAGTGTCGAGTCTTCTGCGGTCTTTTGGGCGTCGGTCACCAGTCAAGGGTATCTGTGTATGCACTGCGCCCGTCGAGGGAACGTTCCCTCGACGGGCGTGACGGCGGTCTGCGGGGTCAGTGGATGATGCCGGTACGCAGTGCGACGGCGACCATTCCGGCCCGGTCGCCGGTGCCCAGCTTGCGTGCGATGCGGGCGAGGTGGCTCTTGACGGTCAGTGCGGACAGGCCCATCGAGACGCCGATGGCCTTGTTGGACTGGCCCTCCGCAACCAGCCGCAGCACCTCGACCTCGCGTCCGGACAGTTCGCGGTAGCCGCCGGGGTGTCCGGGGGCGCCCGGGGGGCGGCGGTGCATGCGGGCGGCGTTGGCGCCGATGGGCGCGGCGCCGGGGCGGCCCGGGAGTCCGAGGTTTGTTCGGGTGCCGGTGACGACGTATCCCTTGACGCCGCCGGCCAGGGCGTTGCGGACGGCGCCGATGTCGTCGGCGGCGGAGAGGGCGAGGCCGTTGGGCCACCCCGCGGCCCGGGTCTCGGACAGCAGGGTCAGGCCGGAGCCGTCGGGCAGGTGGACGTCGGCAACGCAGATGTCGCGCGGGCTGCCGACGCGGGGACGGGCCTCCGCGATGGACGACGCCTCGATCACGTCACGTACTCCGAGCGCCCACAGGTGGCGGGTGACGGTGGAACGGACGCGAGGGTCGGCCACGACGACCATGGCCGTCGGCTTGTTCGGGCGGTAGGCGACCAGGCTCGAAGGTTGTTCGAGGAGAACTGACACCGGGCCTCCTGGGGGAGTGGCGGGACGGGGGCCGACATTTGGGGCGAGTCGGAATGCTCCGTCTTTGAAGGGTCACTGACCTCTTCGGCATCAAACCGGCGCGACTTTAGAGTTTGATCTCGACTTAGTTAGTTCATTTCGGGCAAATCGGCCGCTTGATCGACTTTGGAGTGAGCGGGCGGCACGAGATTGCCGTGAAACCGTTCGAGCGTCGCGGGGCAGCCCGGTGTCCGCGGCCCGGACAAGGGAGGGCGGCAGGGGCGCGCCCCGCGCACCGGTGGCACGCCGCCGCGCCGGGCGGTGCGCCGACGCCTCGACCGGTGGTGTCGTGCGCCGGCGCGTACGGTCAGCGCGCCTGCGGTCCCCTGCGCTGCGGCAGGGGTACGACCCCGCCGCGCGGCGACGGCTCGGGCGTGACCGGCGGCAGCCCCGCCACCTGGCACAGCAGGTCGCACCACGCGGACAGGTGGGCCGCGAGGTCCGGCGTGCCGCCCTGGCCCCCCTCTTCCGGGGTCCACGAGGCGCGGATCTCGATCTGGGTCGCCGGGGCCCGGTCCGCGAGCCCGCCGAAGTAGTGGGAGCCGGCCCGGGTGACCGTGCCGCTGGGCTCCCCGTACCGCACCCCGCGCGCGTCCAGCGCCCCCGTCAGCCAGGACCAGGACACCTCCGGGAGCAGCGGGTCGGAGCCCATCTCCGGCTCCAGTTCCGCGCGGGCCAGCGTCACCACCCGAAAGGTGCCCTGCCACGCCTCGTGCCCGGCCGGGTCGTGCAGCAGCACCAGTTTCCCGTCGGCCAGGTCCGTGTCCTCCCCGTCGGGTCCGGTGCCCGGCTCGACGACCGCCGCCTCCAGCGCGTACGCGTAGGGCGCGAGGCGCTTGGGCGCGGGCGTCGGCTCGATCTCGATCTCGGGGCGCAGCCGTGCCGTGCGGAGCGCCTCGATCGCCTGACGGAAGAGGATCGGGACGTTGTCCGCGCTGTCCGCGAGGTGTTCGTGAGCCGCAGCCATGCCCGGAAGATTAGGCGGAAGGAGCCGCTCATTGAGGGAGGACACCCGGTGCGCGCGTCGCCCATTCGGAGTCGCCCTCGCGCGCGTGCGAAGATTTGGTGCGTGAGCGCCAACGACCGCCCGACGGGCCAGCAGCAGACCGGTACGTACGACTCGGCCTTCCTGAGGGCCTGCCGGCGGGAGCCGGTGCCGCACACGCCGGTGTGGTTCATGCGCCAGGCCGGGCGGTCGCTGCCCGAGTACCGCAAGGTCCGCGAGGGCATCGCGATGCTCGACTCCTGCATGATGCCCGAGCTGATCACCGAGATCACCCTCCAGCCGGTCCGCCGGCACGGCGTGGACGCGGCGATCTACTTCAGCGACATCGTCGTGCCCCTCAAGGCCATCGGCATCGACCTGGACATCAAGCCGGGCGTCGGACCGGTCGTCGAGAAGCCGATCCGTACCCGCGCCGACCTGGAGCAGCTGCGCGCGCTGGAGCCGGGCGACGTGTCGTATGTGACCGAGGCCGTGCGGATGCTCGTCGGCGAGCTGGGCAGCACTCCGCTGATCGGCTTCGCGGGCGCGCCCTTCACCCTCGCCAGCTACCTGATCGAGGGCGGCCCCTCGCGCAACCACGAGCACACCAAGGCGATGATGTACGGCGACCCGCAGCTGTGGGCCGACCTGCTGGACCGCCTGGCGGACATCACCTCCGCCTTCCTCAAGGTGCAGATCGAGGCGGGCGCGAGCGCCGTGCAGCTCTTCGACTCCTGGGCGGGCGCGCTGGCCCCGGCCGACTACCGCCGCTCCGTCCTGCCGGCCTCCGCCAAGGTCTTCGAGTCGGTGTCCGGGTACGGCGTGCCGCGTATCCACTTCGGCGTCGGCACCGGTGAGCTGCTGGGCCTGATGGGTGAGGCGGGCGCGGACGTCGTGGGCGTCGACTGGCGGGTGCCGCTGGACGAGGCGGCCCGCCGGGTCGGCCCCGGCAAGGCGCTCCAGGGCAACCTGGATCCGGCGGTGCTGTTCGCGCCGCGGGAGGCGGTCGAGGGCAAGGCCGACGAGGTGCTGGACGCGGCCGCCGGCCTGGAGGGCCACATCTTCAACCTGGGGCACGGTGTGCCGCCGAACACCGACCCGGCCGCGCTGACCCGCCTCGTCGAGTACGTCCACGAGCGCTCGGTCCGCTGACCGCGCGGCGGGCCGCCGGTGCTCCGGAGGCCCGCCGTCCGCTCAGCCGGCCGCCCTGCGGACCGCGGCGGCCGCCTTGCGCGCGGCGACCAGGACGGGGTCCCACACGGGGGAGAACGGCGGCGCGTAGCCGAGGTCGAGGGCGGTCATCTCCTCGACCGTCAGCCGTGCCGTGAGCGCCACCGCCGCCACGTCCACGCGCTTGCCCGCGCCTTCCCGGCCGACGATCTGGACGCCCAGGAGCCGGCCGGTGCGGCGCTCGGCCATCATCTTCACGCGCATCGGGCGGGCGCCCGGGTAGTAGCCGGCGCGGCTGGTGGACTCGATGGTGACGGTCACGTACTGGAGGCCGACGGAGTTCGCCTGCGCCTCCAGGAGCCCGGTCCTGGCGATCTCCAGGTCGCAGACCTTGGAGACGGCGGTGCCGACGACGCCGGGGAAGGTCGCGTAGTCGCCGGCCACGTTCGAGCCGATGATCTGGCCGTGCTTGTTGGCGTGGGTGCCGAGCGCGATGTGCCGGGTCCGGCCCAGTACCAGGTCGAGCACCTCCACGCAGTCGCCGCCGGCCCACACGTCGTCGTGGCCGCGTACCCGCATCGACAGGTCGGTGAGCAGTCCGCCCGCGTCGCCGAGCGGCAGACCGGCCTGCTCGGCGAGGGTGGTCTCGGGCCGTACGCCCAGGCCCAGCACGATCACGTCGGCCGGGAACTCGCCGTCGTCCTCGGTGGTCACCGCGCAGGCCCGCCCCGAGTCGTCGGTGCGGACGCCGGTGACGACCGCGCCGCGCACGGTCTCGATGCCCATGCCGCACATCGCCTCGTGGACGAGTTCGCCCATGTCGGGGTCGAGCGTGGACATCGGCTGCTCGCCGCGGTCCAGGACCGTGACGTCGTAGCCGCGGGTGACCAGCGCCTCGGCCATCTCGACGCCGATGTAGCCGGCGCCGACGACGACCGCCTTGGTGCCCTCGGTGGCCTGGAGGGTGTCCAGCAGCGCCTGCCCGTCGTCCAGGGTCTGTACGCCGTGCACGCCGGGCGCGTCGATGCCCGGCAGCGGCGGGCGCAGCGGCCGCGCGCCGGTGGCGAGCACCAGTTTGTCGTAGCCGGTCCACGTCTCGGTGCCGCCGCCGTCCAGGTCGCGGGTGCGGACCCGGCCGCGGTCCAGGTCCAGTTCGGTGACCTCGGTCCGCATCCGCAGGTCGATGTCGCGCTCGCGGTGCTGTTCCGGTGAACGGGCGATCAGGTCGTCGGGGCCGTCCACCGACCCGCCGACCCAGTAGGGGATGCCGCAGGCGGAGTACGAGGAGAAGTGGCCGCGTTCGAACGCGACGATCTCCAGGTCGTCCGGCTTCTTCAGCCGCCGGGCCTGGGACGCGGCGGACATGCCCGTCGCGTCGCCGCCGATGATCACCAGTCGCTCCGCCATCGCGCGTGTTCCTTTCGCCGTGCGCCGGTACGGGGCCGCCCACGTCCCGCGGTCCCGTACACCTGTCCGTACCCGCGAAGGCTACGTCTACAGGGGGTAGCCGGCCGGGGTGGCGCGGACCGTGGTCCAGCGGGTCTCGGTGAAGGCGTCGAGGTTGGCGGTGCCGCCGAAGTGCGACCCGGTGCCGGAGTCGGCGAAGCCGCCCATCGGGGCGACCGGCTCGTCGTTGACCGTCTGGTCGTTGATGTGCAGCAGGCCGGTGGGGATGCGGTCGGACAGGTCCAGCGCGCGGGCGGTGTCGCGGGTGACGATGCCGAGCGCCAGCCCGTACCCGGTGTCGTTCGCCAGGGCCACGGCCTCGTCGTTGCTGTGGAACTTGCGTACCGGCGCGACCGGCCCGAAGACCTCTTCGGCGTAGGCGGGAGCGGTGTCGTCCACATCGGCGAGGACCGTCGGGCGGTAGAACAGGCCGCGGTGGGTGCCGCCGGCCGCGAGCCGGGCGCCCGCCGCCGTGCTCGCCCGCACCAGGTCGTGGATCCGGTCCCGCTGCCCGCCGTCGATGACCGGCCCGAGCTGGACGTCCTCGCGGAACGGGTCGCCGACGGTGAGGGCGTCCGCCTTGGCCGCCAGCCGCTCCACGTACTCGTCGTACAGGGAGGCGTGGACGAGGTGGCGGCCCGAGGACATGCAGATCTGGCCCTGGTGGAAGAAGGAGGCCCAGGCCGCGGCTGACATGGCGGCGTCCAGGTCCGCGTCTTCCAGGACGAGGAACGCGCTGTTGCCGCCCAGCTCCAGGTGGGCCCGCTTGAGGTGCCGGGCGGCGAGCGCGCCGACGCTGCGGCCCGCGTTCGTGGAGCCGGTGAAGGAGATCACGCGTACGTGCCGGTCGCCGACCAGGGCCTGCCCGGCCTCGGCGCCGCCCGGCAGCACGTGCAGCAGCCCTTCCGGCAGCCCGGCCGCCGCGAGGACCGCGGCCACGATGTGGCCGCCGCATACGGCGGTGCGCGGGTCGGGCTTGAGGACGACCGCGTTGCCGAGCGCCAGGGCGGGGGCGACGGAGCGCAGGGCGAGGACGAGGGGCACGTTGAACGGCGCGATGACGCCGACGACGCCGGCCGGCACCCGGGTCGCGTACGAGCGCCGGGGCGCGGCGGAGGGCAGGACCTGGCCCAGCGGCCGGTGGGCCAGGGCGGCGGCCTCGTAGCACTCCTCCGCGGCGGTGCGGATCTCGAACTCCGCCTTGCCGGGGACGCTGCCGGCCTCGCGGACGATCCACTCGGAGATCTCCTCGGCGTGCCGCAGGATCAGGTCTCCGGCGCGCCGCAGCACCGCGGCGCGCTCCGTGTACGGCGTACGGGCCCAGGCGCGCTGTGCGGCCGCGGCCCCGGCGGCGGCGCTTCCCACGTCGGCGGGGGAGGCGAGGGTGAACGCGGCCAGCGTGTCGCCGGTCGCCGGTTCGACCGCCGTGGTCCCGCCGCCGTGCAGCAGGGGCAGGTGGTCCGGGTCGAGCAGGGGCATCGCGCGGCCTCCGGTCGGTAGAACGGTTGAGGAATGAACCAGTTCGGTTCATCCTCTCGCACCGGTGGCCACCTCGGACGGCGGGGCCTGGGGCCCCTCCAGGACGGGCGCGCCGCCCCCGCTACTCGCGTTCCAATACGAGCGCCAGGCCCTGGCCCACACCGATGCACAGCGCCGCCAGGCCCGTACCGGGGCCGCCGGCGGCCAGTTGGTGGGCCACCGCGCCGGCCAGCCGGGCACCGGACGCGCCCAGCGGGTGCCCGATGGCGATGGCGCCGCCGCGCGGGTTCACCACGGCCGGGTCCAGGCCGGGCCACTGGGCGAGGCACCCCAACGCCTGCGCGGCGAACGCCTCGTTGAGCTCGAAGGCGGCCAGGTCGGCGAAGCCGCGCCCCGCCTTGTCCAGGGCGCGCCGTACGGCCTCCACCGGGCCCAGCCCGAACAGCTGCGGCTCCACGCCGGTCACCGCGCTCGCGCCGATCCGGGCCAGCGGTTCCCGGCCGGTGGCCCGCAGGCCCTCCTCGTCTACGAGGAGCAGCGCGGCGGCGCCGTCGTTGAGCGGGGAGGAGTTGCCCGCCGTGACCGTGCCGCCCTCCTTGCGGAAGGCCGGGCGGAGCTTGGCCAGCGCCTCCGGGGAGGACGTGGCGCGGATCGACTCGTCCCGTGTCAGGTCCACGTCCGGCAGCGGTACGACCTCGGCGTCGTACGCGCCCTCCTCCCAGGCCCGCGCCGCCTTGTGGTGGCTGGCGAGCGCGAACGCGTCCTGCTGCTCGCGGCCGATGCCGTACTTGTCGGCGATCAGCTCGGCGCCCTCGCCCAGCGCCACCGTCCACTCGGGTGCCATCCGCGGGTTGACCATCCGCCAGCCCAGCGTCGAGGAGTACATCTCCTGGTGCCCGGCGGGGAAGGCGCGCTCGGGCTTCCGGAGGACGTACGGCGCGCGGCTCATCGACTCCACGCCGCCGGCCAGCACGATGTGCGCGTCCCCGAGGGCGATGGAGCGGGCGGCCTGGATCACGGCCTCCAGGCCGGAGCCGCACAGGCGGTTGACCGTCACGCCCGGCACGGAGACGGGGAGCCCGGCCAGCAGGACGGCCATCCGCGCCACGTTGCGGTTGTCCTCGCCGGCGCCGTTGGCGTCGCCGAGGACGACGTCGTCGATGCGGGCGGGGTCGAGCGCGGGCGTCCGGTCCACCAGGGCCTTGACGACGTGGGCGGCGAGGTCGTCGGGGCGGGTGCCGGAGAGGGCGCCGCCGTACTTGCCGACGGGGGTCCGCACGGCGTCGACGACGTAGACGTCCCTGGCGCCCCATGTGCCCCGTGCGCCTTGTGCGTTGCGTACACCCTGGTCGGTCATCAGGCCCTGTCCTCGCTGTCCGTACGAAACTGCCCGTCCGAAGCCGCCCGTTCGAAGCTGCCCATTCGAAGATCGGCGCTACCGCACCCGAGTCTTTGCCCGCCACGCGCGGCTGTCAACGGTCACCTGGGGCATCACCCTCCCGTGCGGTCTCCGCCGAAGACGGCGGCGGGGGCGTCCCGGCAGTCGCCGGCGTCCGCCCGCGCCCCGGCAGCCGGCTGCGCAGCAGCCGCCACAGCCCGTACAGCAGCGCGCCGGCCGCCGCGAACGGCAGCACCGCGCCGACCGCCACCAGCAACCACCGCACCGCCGTGGCGAAGGCGTCCCAGCCGCCGCCGAGCGCGTCCGCGAAGGACGTCTCCTCGTCCTCGTCCGCCGCCGCGTCCGGCTCGTGCAGCACCAGCGTGATCGTCGCCATGCCGACCTGCTCCTTGAGGGATTTCAGGCGCGCCTGGAGGGACTCCAGTTCCGACTGCCGGCGGCTGAGCTCCGACTCCAGGGTGACGATGTCGCCGATCGTGGTCGCCTTCTCCATCAGCGCCCGCACCCGCGCCACGCTCGCCTGCTGCGAGGCAATGCGGCTGCCGGTGTCCACCACCTGGTCGGTGACGTCCTTCGCCGAGACCTTGCGCTCCTTGAGTCGGCCCAGGCGGGAGAGCCGGTCCAGCAGGCCGTCGTACGCGGCCGGCGGCACCCGCAGCTCGACCCGGGACCGCTCCCGGCCCTCGGCGTCCCGGTCGGTGGACTCGTCGCCCACGTAGCCGCCCACGCCCTTCGCCGCCGTGCGGGCCTTGGCCAGCGCTCCCGGTACGTCAGCGGCCTCGACGGTGACCGAGGCCGTGCGGACGATCTGCGAAGGCACGGCCGGCGCGGGCTTCCCGGACGCGGTGCCGGCCTTGCCCTCGGTCGCCCCGCCCGTGCCGTCCGGCGCCTTGGGCGCGACCATGCCCTGGTCGGCGGCCTGCCCGGAGCTCTTGCCGTCCCGCGCCGCGCTCGCCGCCTTCGAGCCGCCCTCCCCGGCGGCCCCGCACCCCGCGACCGCGAGCGACGCCGCGAGCAGCGCTCCCGCCGCGGCCCGCCGTGCCCCGTACGACCGGCTCGCTGTCCCCATGATCTGTACCCCCGAAGTGGCGTGACGGTGTTGCCACTTCGACGGGACGGGGGAGCCGTGGGTTGCCGTCTGCGCATCGCGATGCGGTCACGGTCAGGACTCCGCGCGGACTCTGAGAGAGTGGGGGCATGAGCACAGCGCACACCAGTACGGGCCGCGCGCCCGGAAGTCACGTCGTCGTCATCGGTGGGGGCATCTCGGGGCTGGCCGCGGCCCACCGACTGCTGGACGGCGGCGCCCGGGTGACCGTGCTGGAGGCGTCCGGACGGCTCGGCGGCAAGCTGCTCGCCGGGGAGATCGCGGGCGTACCGGTCGACCTCGGGGCCGAATCGATGCTGGCCAAGCGGCCGGAGGCGGTGGATCTCGCGCGTGCGGTCGGCCTCGGCGACCGGCTACAGCCGCCCACCACCGCGACCGCCGCCCTGTGGACGCGCGGCGCGCTGCGGCCGATGCCCAAGGGGCACGTGATGGGCGTACCGGGCGACCTGGGCCTGCTGGCCGCCTCCGGGGTGATCTCCCCCGAGGGCATGGCGCGGATCGCCGAGGACGAGGCGCTGGAGCGCACGGAGGTCGGCGCGGACGTGGCGGTCGGCGAGTACGTCGCCGCGCGGCTGGGCCGCGAGGTCGTGGACCGGCTCGTCGAACCCCTGCTGGGCGGCGTGTACGCGGGCAACGCGTACCGCATCTCGATGCGCGCCGCCGTCCCGCAGCTCTTCGAGGCCGCGCGCGCCGAGCGCTCGCTGATCGAAGGTGTAAGGGGCATCCAGGCGCGGACGGCGGCGCGCGCCGCGGGGCCGGGCCAGGCGCCGGCCCCGGTCTTTATGGGCATCGACGGCGGCGTGGGCACGCTGCCGGTCGCCGTCGCCGACGCGGTACGGGCCGCCGGCGGCGAGATCCGTACGCACACCCCGGTACGGGAGCTGCGGCGCACCGCCGACGGCTGGCGCGTCGTCCTGGACGGCGCGGACGGCACGGCGGTTGTGGAGGCGGAGGCCGTGGTCCTCGCGGCACCGGCGCCCGCCGCCGCCCGGCTGCTGGCCGCCGAGGCGCCCGCCGCCGCCACCGAGCTGTCCGCCGTCGAGTACGCCTCGATGGCCCTGGTCACCATGGCCTTCCGCCGCGCCGACCTCGGTACGGCGCTGTCCGGCAGCGGCTTCCTCGTACCGCCCGTCGACGGCCGCAAGATCAAGGCGTCCACCTTCGCCAGCAACAAGTGGGGCTGGATCGCCGACGGCGACCCCGACCTGTTCGTGCTGCGCACCTCCGTCGGGCGGTACGGCGACGAGGCCGACCTGGAGCGCGACGACGCCGACCTGGTGGAACTGTCGCTGCGCGACCTCGGCGAGGCGGCCGGGCTGGCCGCCCGGCCCGTCGCGCAGCAGGTCACGCGGTGGCACGGCGGGCTGCCGCAGTACCCGGTCGGCCACCTGGAGCGGGTCGCCCGCATCCGGGCCGAGGCCGGCAAGCTGCCGGGCCTGCGGGTGTGCGGCGCGCTCTACGACGGGGTGGGCATCCCCGCCTGCGTCGCCTCCGCCCGCAAGGCCGCGGACGACATCTTGGACACCCTGCCGCAAGCCGCCACATCGGGGGAGTGAGAATGGGACCCATGACTGACGCTTCCGCCCCCGCCACCCCCACCGGGGCCGCTCCCGAGAAGACTCCGAACGCCGGCAAGAAGGCGAAGGACCTGAACGAGGTCATCCGCTACACGCTCTGGTCGGTGTTCAAGCTGCGCGACGTGCTGCCCGAGGACCGCACCGGGTACGCCGACGAGGTCGAGGCGCTGTTCGCGCAGCTCGCCGCCAAGGACGTCGTCGTGCGCGGCACCTACGACGTCTCCGGTCTGCGCGCCGACGCCGACGTGATGATCTGGTGGCACTCGGAGAGCTCCGACGCGCTCCAGGAGGCGTACAGCCTCTTCCGCCGCACCAAGCTGGGGCGCGCGCTGGAGCCGGTCTGGTCGAACATGGCGCTGCACCGCCCGGCCGAGTTCAACAAGTCGCACATCCCGGCCTTCCTGGCCGACGAGGTCGCCCGCGACTACGTGAGCGTCTACCCGTTCGTGCGCTCCTACGACTGGTACCTGCTCCCCGACGAGGACCGCCGCCGGATGCTCGCCGACCACGGCAAGATGGCCCGCGGCTTCCCGGACGTGCGCGCCAACACCGTGCCGTCCTTCTCGCTCGGCGACTACGAGTGGATCCTCGCCTTCGAGGCCGACGAGCTGTACCGCATCGTCGACCTCATGCGCCACCTGCGCGGCTCCGAGGCGCGGATGCACGTCCGCGAGGAGGTGCCGTTCTACACCGGTCGCCGCAAGCCGGTCGCCGAGCTGGTCGCCGGCCTGGCCTGAGGCGGTGCGGCAGGCCGGGTGCCGTACCCGGCCTGCCGCGGCAGCTCCCGCCTACTTGGCGGGCGGCACCGGCTTGGGCTCCGCGCGCGGTGCGCAGTACGTGTCCCGCGCCGGGGTCCGCCCGGTCAGCAGGTACCGCTCGACGTGCTGGTTGGCGCAGGTGTTCGTCCCGAAGGAGACACCGTGCGTGCCCGCGCCGCGCTCGGTCACCAGCGCCGAACCGGCGAGCCTGCGCCGCAGCTCGACCGCGCCGGGGTACGGCGTCGCGCCGTCCCGCTCGGCCGCCAGCAGCAGCACCGGCGGCAGCGCGCCCGGTGCGGTACGCACGTCGACCGGCCGGTACGCCGCGCCGGCCTGGGGGAGGGCCGCGTCGGTCACGTCGGTGGCGAAACGCGACGGGTCCTGGGTGGCGCCCCGCGGCGCGTGCCGGGGCCAGAAGGCACACGGCAGGTTCAGCCAGGCGTTGTCCCAGGTCTCGAAGGGCGCGACGCGCGCGACCCGGGTGTTGTCCCGGTCCCAGACCCGCAGGTCACGCGGCCAGGGCCCGTCGTTGCACTCCACGGCCGTGTAGACCGCGTTGCTGTTCTCGTCCGCCGCCTCGCCGCCCGGCTGCGGCAGGGTCTGCCGCAGCAGCGGCTTGGGGTCGCCCTTGACGTACGCGGACAGCGCGGCCGCGCGCACCGGCCAGTACGCGTCGTTGTAGCCCGTCTTGAGGAAGGCCGCCTGCAACTGGGCCGACCCGACCTTGCCGCCCAGAGGCCGGTGGCCCAGCCGCGCCCGGACGGTGTCGTACGCGCGCAGCACCTGCTGCGGCGTCGTACCGAGCCGGTAGACCTTGTGGTGCTTGGCCACCCAGCGTGCCCAGTCCGTCCAGCGCCGCTCGAAGGCGACGTTCTGGTCGAGGTTGTTGCGGTACCAGATCTGCCGGGGGTCGGGGTTGACGACGCTGTCGAAGACCATCCGGCGGACGTGTCCCGGGAAGAGCGTCGCGTACACCGCGCCGAAGTAGGTGCCGTAGGACGCGCCCATGTAGGTGAGCTTCTTCTCGCCCAGCGCGGCCCGCAGCATGTCCAGGTCGCGGGCGTTGTTGGCGGACGTGAAGTGGCGCAGCGCGGGGCCCGCCTTGCGGGCACAGCCTTCCGCGTACGCCTTGGCCTCCGCGTACTTCTGCCGCTTGAACGCCGCCGAGGGATCGCGCGGGCTCGCGGTCGGGATCTTGGCGTACGCGGCCGGATCCTGGCAGGACAGCGGCGCCGAACGCCCGACGCCGCGCGGCGCGTAGCCGACGAAGTCGTAGGCGCGCGCCGTCTTGCGCCACCGCTCCGTCTTCCCGTACATCGGGAAGTGCATGCTGGACGCACCCGGGCCGCCCGGGTTGAAGACCAGGGCGCCCTGCCGCACCTTGGGGCCGCCGGTCGCCCGCGCCCGGCTCACCATCAGGGTGATCTTCCGGTCCCGCGGGTGGGCGTAGTCCAGGGGGACGGTGAGGCGGCCGCACTCCACGGACGACGGCAGGCGCTCCACGGGCGCGCAGTGGCCGAAGGCGATGCGGGGCGGTGCGGGGGCCGGGGTGCCGGACCCGGCCGTATCCGGGCGGGCGAGGCCGCCGGCGGGGACGGCGGCGAGTGCGGTCAGGACCAGAGACCCGATGGTGCCGTACAGCGCTACTGCTTTCACGAGCCGTCCCTTCGTATGGAGGCGCCGGGTGCGCATACAAAAGGGATAGTTGGGGCGGCGGTTGAGGTTGTAAAGCACCGCGCTCCGGTGTCGGGTGCTATGCCCCGGACGAGTGGAGCGCGGTGCGCGAAGTGCGGGTTTCACGGCCGTCCGGCTCGTACGGCCATACGTGTTCCCGGTCTCCTGTTCCTCACCGGCAGCGGCGGCCGGAGTTGATGCAGTCCACCGCGCGCGCCATCAGGTCGCGGGGCATGAAGTTGGCGAAGTCGGCGTGGTCGGTGACCGGTTTGCGCAGCTGCTCGGGGAAGCTGTCGACCGCGAAGGCCCGCGGCCGGGGTGTGACCGCGTAGGTCAGCCGCATCTGGAGCTGCGGCACGGCCTTCGTGCCGGCGGGGCAGCGGCCCGAGGACCGGTCGGGGAAGACGAGGTGCGTGCGGTGGTTGGCGCTGTCCTTGTTCGCGCCGTCCCAGCAACTGGGGAAGTCCAGGATCCGTACGGCCTGGCTGCCGCCGGGGCACAGCGGGTACTTGTCGGTCAGCCGCCGGTTCTCGAAGCCGGTGCAGGTCCACTGCGCCCGCGCGTTGGCGGTGCCGTTGGTGGCCGCCTTGGCGTCGCCGGTGACGGCGCGCAGCCCCTCGGGCATCGCGGCGACCTTGCCGGCCGCGTTGCCGCGGAAGGACAGCGAGACGGAGCTGGGGGTCAGCACCTGTCCCACGTTGCCGTCCGCCGGGTCCTGTCCGTTCCCGCTGCTCGGCCCGTCCCGGCCGCCGAGCCGGCGCAGCACGGGCCAGAAGTACGCCGACTTGTCGCCCCGGGCGCACGTGGTGCCGGCAGCGCGCAGCGAGTCGTCGGTGGAGAAGGCGTCCGTGGACCGGTTGCCGACGTAGTCGTGGAGGTGGTGGGCGCCGTTGGCGACGCCCGGGGTGACGATGAAGTTGTCGGGGTTGTTGTGCCGGTTCTCGTTGCGGCCGCAGCCGCTGGTGAAGGTGCCGGTGGACGCGCCGCGCCCGTTGCCGGGGGGCCGGGCGGCGGGCGGCGCGGAGCGGATGTCGGCGAAGTCGCCGGCCGCGGGGACGCCTTGGCCGGGGGCGGCGGAGCCGGTCGGGCCGGTGGGGCCCGCGGGGTTGTCGGGGGTGTCGGCGGGGCCGGCGGCCGGTTCGCCGGGGCCGTTGTCAGTGGGGGATGTCACGCTGGGTGACGACGGTGAAGGTGACGGATCGGCGGGCGGGGACCCGGACGGGGGAGTGGCGTTGTGAGCGGACGCGTTACCGGTGACGGAGACGAAGGTGCCGGCGGAGCCGAGCACCGCGAGCAGGGCGATCAGCACGAGGTGCTTGGTGCCGAGCCGGCGGCGGTGCCGCGGGGGATGCGGGGGCGGCGGCGACGGCCGCGGTGGCGGCGAAGGCCGGGGCGACTGCGGGGGCTTCGGGTTCGCGGCGGACCGGTGGTCGGTCATGGGGGATCACTTCTTCCCGTTCTTTCAGGGGTGTTGGCGCCGGTCACCGGGGGTCTCGGTGGCTTCGGGGGACCCGGTGGCGGTGGCGGGGGGAGTCGCGGGCGGAGGCAGCGAATACGTCCGTGACGGTGTGACGGGCAGGGGAGGCGCGGCGGGCGTCGCGTCCAGGGACGGCGGCGGTGCCGACGGGCTCGGCGGCGGAGAGGCGGTGGCCGCGTCCTCGGCGATCGCGTCGAAGTCGACGAATCCGGTGCGCTCCAGCATCGAGATGTGGTCCAGGACGGTGGTGTTGGCGTCGTCCGCCAGAGCGCGGACCAGCGAGTTGCGGGTGGTGGCGCGGACCTGGGCGACGACGGTGAAGACCTTGCCGTGCGCGAGCCGCAGGATGTTCGCGAACTTCCGGTCGTACGCGGCCCCGCGCGCGGCGCTCAGCTCGGCCAGCCACCGGAGCTGCTGGGCGTTGGGCCGGTCGGGCAGGCCGAGACCGAGCTGCGCGGCCACCTCGCGTACGTGCCGGTCGAGCGCGGCGTGCCCCTCTACGAGGTGGTCGCCCGCCTCCCGTACGGCCGGCACGGTGCCGCGCTCCTGGGCCTGCTGGCCGGCGGGCAGTTCCCACAGGCCCGCCAGCCGTACGCGGTTGACGAAGTCCCGGTCGAGCGCGGACAGCGGGCCGAACGAGGTGGCGACGGTCTGCGTGTTGACGTCCCCGCCCGCGCCCGGCCGGCCGGCGAACGACCAGATCGGAAAGAGCAGTGCGGCCAGTGTCGCGGCGAGCGCGGCGACGACGAGACCGGTGCCGGTTACGGATCGCATGGTGCCTCCTGGTGCGGCACCGCACGCTAGTGCGCCCTGCGCTGATCCTGTCGTCCGTTCGGGGAAGCCCCGTCAACGCCCCCTGGCCGCTGGTACGTTGACCGGTTGCCCAGCGGTGCCACACGTACCGGGCGCCCCGCCGGCCACCCGCGAGGGGCGGCGGGGCCGGGGCGCCCTGCCTGACGGGAGTGCCGAGGGTCAGCCGCCCCCGCAGCCACCGCCCCCACAGCCGCCGCCCCCGCAGGACGAGCTGCTGCCGCAGCTCGATCCGCTGCCGGACGACCCGCCGTCTCCGCCGCCGCTCCCGCCGGACGAGCTGCCGCAGCCGGAGCCGGACCCGCCGCCGCACGACGACCCGCACCAGGCGGTGTCCGAGCTGTCGTCCGGCACGTTCCAGCCGCATCCCGAGCCCGACGAGCCGCCGGACGAGCCGGCCGGGGACGGGGAGTACGCGGAGGTGGCCGCCGCCGACCGCTGCGCCTCGGTGAGCTGCTCGCGCAGCACGTCGTCCACCAGCAGGGCGGTGCTGCCGAGCGCCACGAGCAGCGCCGCGGACTGCGCCGCGTTGGTCGCCACACCCACCGCCGCCGCCTTCACCACCGAGGCGCCGGCCCGGGTGACCCGCCGCCCCAGCACCCTCCGGCACACCCCGCCGACCACGGTGCCGACGAGGGCCGCGGGCAGGATCGCGACGACGAACGGGGTCTGCGACGGCGCGTGGGTGATGGCTCCCGTGAGGGTGAAGAGGAGGACCAGCGCGAAGCCCGCCGCACAGCTCCCGGCCTGCCAGGCCGCGTACGAACGCCAGGGGCGGCCGGTGCGCGGGTGCCGCATCAGGCCGCGCGCCGCCAGACCGTCGCCGACGGCCTGGACGGCGGGGGCGTGCATGACATGGCGGCGCAGGGTGCCCAGCGCGCCGTCCGGGGTCCGCGCCAGGGAGTCCAGCACGGCCGTCTCGACCGGGTCGTACGCCACCGACTGCCGTACGGTCACCACGCCGGGCCCGCCGACGGCCAGCCGGCCGTCCTGGTGCATCCCGGCTATCGCGGCGTCCGCCACCCGCGCCGGGCCGCCGGCGAGAAAGGCGATCTCCCACAGGTCGTGGTCCGCCTTGCCGGGACGCTTCGCCTTGGGCGCCGCCCGGACGATACGGACGGTACGGGCGACGAGCAGCACGGAGGAGGCGGCGACCGCCAGGGTCACGAGAAGCGCGAGCACGGCGTTCACCTCCGGCGCAGGGCGAGCCGGACGGCCCGGGAGAGCCGGTGCACCGGGCCGCGCGGCGGCCTCGGCCCGGCACGGTCCCGCCACCACTGCGTCAGCTCCCGGCGCGCCTCCGGGTCGGCGGGGCGGCCGGTGGCCAGCAGCTGGACCGCGAAGTCCATGGCGTCCTGGCGGTAGCCGGCGCTCATGGGCCGGTGTCGCGCGTAGGCGAGAAAGCTGTCGCGGTAGCCCGCGCCCAGGATGTCCGGCAGTTCCGGCGCGACCTTGGCGACCACGGAGGCCCGTTTGGCGGCCAGGGCCCGGCTCTGCACCAGCAGCCGCCGCCGGTCGAAGCCCTCCGGCGCCGGCGTCCCGGCGACGAGCGCGGAGAGCAGCGCGGCCTGCGCGACGGCGAGCCGCTGCCGGGCGGGGCCGGTGCCGGTTCCGCCGGTGGTGGCGGCGGTAGTGGCGGTGCCGGTTGCGGCGGTCGGCACCGCGGTCGCCGTGCGCGGCGTCGGTGCCTCCTTGAGGACGGTGCGGATCGCGTCCAGTTCACCGGTCAGCTCGCCGGCCGCCGGGAAGTCCTCGTCGCGCTCCAGCAGGACGCCGGGCGGCGTGACGCGCGCGCAGAGTTCGGCCAGAACGTCCAGGACGGGCCGGGTCACCGGGTGGGCGTGGGTGTCGTGCCAGACGCCGTCCCGCTCGATCCCGCCCGCCACGTGCACGTACGCGATGGCCTCGACGGGCAGTTCGTCCAGCGTCGTGGCCGGGGCCTCGTCCCGGTTCACGTGATTGGTATGGAGGTTGGCGACATCGACGAGCAGCCGTACGCCGGTCCGCTCGACCAGTTCGGCGAGGAACTGCCCCTCGGTCAGCTCCTCGCCGGGCCAGTTGACCAGGGCCGCGATGTTCTCCACGGCGAGCGGCACGGGCAGCGCGTCCTGCGCGATACGGACGTTCTCGCAGAGCACGTCCAGCGCGTCCCGGGTGCGCGGCACGGGCAGCAGGTGCCCGGCCTCCATCGCGGGGGAGGCGGTCAGCGGGCCCCCGGCCCGTACGAACGCGATGTGCTCGGTGACCAGGGGCGCGCCCAGCGCCTCGGCGCGTTCCGCGAGCGCGGCCAGCCGGCCCGCGTCCGGCCGGTCGGCCCCGCCGAGCCCCAGCGAGACGCCGTGCGGGACGACGGTGGTGCCCCGCTCGCGCAGCGCTCGCAGGGCGGGCGGCAGATGACCCGGACAGATGTTTTCGGCGACGACCTCCACCCAGTCCACACCGGGCAGCTCCGCGATCTCGTCGGCTATCTCGGGCCGCCAGCCGATGCCCGTGCCGAGACGTTCCATGATGCCCCCTCCCCCGATACCACTCCCGTGGTGTGGGGTATTCATGACCCCGGCGGCCCTCGGCGAATCCGTCGGGCAGCGGGTTCAGAGGTTGATTTGAGCTTGCCGCGCGCGGCGCCCACCGGTGGCCGGCGGCGGGCGGGCGGCTCAGCGGGCGGTCTCGACGCCCACCGCGGCGCCGAGGGCGAGCAGCACGCCGCCGGTGGCCTGGTCCAGGCGCCGGCGTACGCGCGGGCGCTGGAAGAAGGCGCGCGCCCGGTGCACCGCCAGGGCGATCCCGCCCAGCCAGCAGAAGCCCAGCGTGACGTGCACGGCGACCAGCAGCAGCGTCGTCGCCACGACCGGCGCGCCGTGCGGGACGAACTGCGGCAGCAGGGACATGTAGACGACCCCGACCTTCGGGTTCAGGACATTGGTCAGCAGCCCCGTACGGAACGCGCGGAGCGGCGACTGCCGGTCGGCTTCGGGGCCGTGGGCGGCGGCGCCTGCCGCGGCGGGACCGGAGGCGTCACGTCCGGCCTCCGGGGAGCGGCGGCGTGCGCCGCGCAGCGCCTGGAAGCCCAGCCACATCAGGTACAGCGCCCCGGCGACGCGCAGCGCGTCGTACGCCGCCTGCGACGCCGACAGCATGGCCGTCAGCCCGACCGCCCCGGCCAGCCCCCACACGAAGCAGCCGGCGGCTATGCCCAGCGCGGAGCACAGCGCCGCCCGCCGCCCGGAGTTGAGGGAGGTCCGCAGCACCACCGCGAAGTCGGGGCCCGGCGAGACGGTGAGCAGCACGGCCACCGCGGTGAAACCCAGAAGAGAAGAGAACACGGGACGCAACCGTACGTCGTGCGCCGGCCGGTGTTCCCCGGCGCCCCCTGCGAACCCGCGCACCGCCGCGTACCTCTTGCCCAGGGGCCGGGCGCCTGCTCCCATGTCCATCGGGGGGTGGTGGGTATGAGCGACATCCGTCCCGGGCCCGGAGCGGACGAGGGCAAGCAGGAGACGCGGTACGCGAGCGACCCGGACCGGCTGTTCCTGCCGCCGGACGACGACCTCGCCCCGAACCGCCCGGGGGAGGCCCTGCGGGTCCGCCTCGCCGAGCATCCGCGCGCCAGGGCGGCCCTGTGGTGCGCCCGCCTGCTCGGCCGGCGCCCGCCCCAGGACGCCTGGCGCCGGCAGCTCCTGGGCGAACGGGCCGTCGGCGCGGCGCTGGACGGGCTGACGGCGGGCGGCTGGTACGTGATCCACTCCATACCGGTGCCGCCCGCCGCGGTCGTCGGCCACCTGCTCATCGGGCCCGGCGGCGTGCTGTGCGTCGGCACCCACTACGTACGCGGGGCCCGGGTGCGGGTGGCGGAGGACGCGGTGCGTGCCAGCCGCGGGTACCCGGCGGGACCGTACGTCCGCGAGTGCCGGCAGCAGGCCCGGCGCGCCTCGTACGTGCTGACCCGCGGCTGCGGGTTCCGCGTCGAGGTGCGGCCGGTGCTCGCGTTCGTCGGCGCGGCGGACGTGGAGACGGACCCGGCGCTGCGGGGGGTGCGGGTGGTGCGGGACGAGCGCGAGGTACCGCTGCTCGGGCGGCTCGGCGGGGTGCTCGCCCCCGCCCGCGTCGAGCGCGTCTACACCGTCGCCAGGAACCGCCGTACGTGGCAGGCGGCCTGAGAGCCGGTGTCCGGGGGCAGCCCGCGCGTCCTCGGTCACGCCGGATCGCCAGGGACTCCGGGTGCGCGAAGAGTCCGGCGGACGGCGTCGCGGAGCCAGTGGTGGGCCCCGTCGGCGGCGTGGCGTGGGTGCCAGGCCATGCCGATGGTCACGGGCGGCAGCGGCAGGGGGATGTCGAGAAGGCGCAGGCCGAGGGCGACGGCGGCGTCGGTGAAGGGCGAGGGGGCGGCGCCGGCGGGCGCGGTGGGGATGAGGCAGACGACATCGCTGCGCGCGGCGAGCGTCATCGCGGCCAGGTGGCTGGGCAGGACGACGGTGACCCGCCGGCTGAGGCCGTGCTCGGCCAGGGCGGTGTCCAGGGGGCCGGCGAACCGGCCGCGGCGGCTGACCCCGACGTGTTCGGCCGCCGCGAGCCGGGCCGGGGTCAGAGGCTTCTCGGCGAGAGGGTGACCGGGCCGGACGGCCGCCACCATCCGAAGGGTCGCCAGTTCGTCGATCCGGGTTTCCGGGTCGACGTGGTCGATGGCCCCGATCTCCAGGTCGATCCGGCCGTCGCGCAGAGCCGGCCCGGCCTCCAGCTCCTCGGCCCGGAACCGCAGCGAGACCCCTGGCGCCTCCTGCCGCGCCAGTTCCAGCAGCCCGGGCGCCAGGGCGGCGCCGACCAGGTCGGCGGCCTGGAGGGTGAAGGTGGTGCGCAGGTTGGCGGGGTCGACGCCGGCCCCGGGGGAGAGCAGCGCGCCGAGGCGGCGTACCACCGAGGCGGCCTCGTCGCGCAGGGCCTGGGCGCGGGGGGTGGGGACCATGGTCTGTCCGGCCCGTACCAGGAGGGGGTCTTGGAGGATGCGGCGGAGGCGGGCGAGCGTGCGGCTCATGGCGGCGGGGGACGTGTGCAGGCGCTCGGCGGCGCGGGTGACGCTCTGCTCGGCCAGCAGGGCGTCCAGCGCGACGGCGAGATGGGCGTCGACGACCGGCTCTGGGCTGTTCACCAGCGTAATTCCATTTCGGGCAATGATCCGTTGCTGAAGTTCCCATTGTGGCAACACGACGGCCCTCACAGGATGGGAAACGACCGGCCCAGTAGGGCCCACGAGGTCGTAACAACCCCACCTACCTGCCACTTTGGAGGCACCGTCATGTCCGCAGAGGAAACCACGACGCCCGTCACCGCGTTCATGCTCATCAAGACCCTGCCCGAGTGGCTCGCCATGACCCCCCACGAGCGGATCCGCGCCTTCGAAACCGAGGTCATGCCCGCGGTCAAGGCCAAGACCACCGGCATCCGTTCGCGCTTCTACGACACGGAGTTCTACTCCACCCGCGTCACCGACGTCTGGGTCTGGGAGGCCGACGACCACAACGCCTACCAGCTCCTCATCGACGCGCTGCGCGAAACCCCGTTCTGGGACCGCTACTTCGAGGTCGTCGACCTCCTCGTAGGCACCGAGAACGGCTACGCCCGCACCTACAACGTCGCCCCCGTAGCCACCATCAGTACCTGATACACCCCCTACATCACACGCCACACGCAACGCCGACGCCCCCTGACCTCACGCGGTCAGGGGGCGTCCCGGCTCGGGGCAAGTGTCGCCGCTGCCCGTCGTGATCACGACGTCGGACGCCTGTACGAGTGAACGCTGACGAACAGGACCGACGGCGCCGCGGTGTCAGGCAGGGGCGGGATTCTCCTCGGCGAGGGGCGCGGGCGCGGGAGCGGGAGCGGGAGCGGCGAAGAAGCGGCGGGCGTACAGCGCGACGTGGACCAGGCCGAGGGCCATCGCGGCGAGGATCCACACGGCGAGGTAGCGGTCGGTGAACGACAGGCGGCCGGCGACCGCCTGCCCGGGTGCGGCGCTCACGAGGCCGCCCCGGCGGTCCCGGCGGGGGCGGGCAGGGGCTCGCCGGCGGGCCGGGCCAGGACGCCCGCGAGGCGGTCGGTCGTCTCGGGCAGCAGCCGGTAATAGACCCATGTGCCGCGCCGCTCGCAGTCGATGAGACCGGCCTGCCTGAGCAGCTTGAGGTGGTGCGAGATCGTGGGCTGGGACAGGTCGAACGCGGGGGTCAGGTCGCAGACGCAGACCTCGCCGCCGGCGCGCGAGGCGATCATCGACAGCAGGCGCAGCCGCACCGGGTCGCCCAGGGCCTTGAACACCTTCGCCAGCTCTGCCGCCTGCCCCTCGCCGAGGGGCGCGGTCAGCAGGCCGGGGCAGCAGTCGTCGGTCGCGTCGCCCTGGCCGAGCACCACGAGCTCCTGATTCGACATGCTTCTATATTGACGTCCTTCCCCTCGATCAGTACGAGCTTGAGTGGCGGCTCGGCGAGGGCGAAGTTGGCGTATCCCTGGTGAGCCCGGACGGGAAACCCGCCTCGATCACCTCGGCGTGGAGGTCGGGTCCGCGGACCAGGTGACGGCCGCGACCGACCGCCTCAACAACGCCGGCCTCGCCACCTTCGAGGAGAGCGGCACCTCGTGCTGCTACGCCCTGCAGGACAAGGTGTGGGTGCGCGGCCCCGGCCGGGAGCCGTGGGAGGTCTACGTCGTCAAGGCCGCCGCCGGCACTCTCGGCGAGAGCGCCGGACCCGATGCGCCCGGTGACGCCCCCGCGGCGGCCTGCGCCTGCGGAAGCTGATCTGGTGGCCTACGGGCGCCGTTCGCCGGGGAGCGGGCAGAAACGGCTGCCCCCTTCGGTCACGACGGTTTCCCCGGGTGCGATCTCCGTGAACCCGGCGTCGTGCACCACCGGGAGTCCGCTGTGCACCAGTTTGTCCCACCGGCCCGGCGGGGCGGTCCGTACCGACAGGGGGAAGCCGGCGTCCCGCCAGGCGGCGCGCTCGGGGTCCGACAGCTCCCACCAGGCCAGTTGGGCGCCGTGGCCCGCCTGGGCCATCGTCTTGCCGGCCGACATGTCCAGTCCGGGGTTGAGCCACAGCACCGGCCCGTCCGTGGCGGGAGCGGGCGGGGCGTGCGGGTCGTCCAGGTCCGTTCCGGAGACCTGGAGCCGGGCCAGGTCCTTGGGCCAGCCGTCCAGCGGGACCGGCGGGAAGACCCGTACCTCCGCGCTCTCGCCGCGGACGGTGATCCCGGGAAGCGCCTCGGCGCGCCGCCACTCCGCGCCGCGGGCCCGGCGCACGACCTTGCGGATGCGGGCGTCCTGCCAGTCGCGTACGGCCGCGGCCCACGCGCCGTCGCCGGCCGCCCGTTCGTCCGAGAGCAGGACCAGCACGGCACGGGCCGCCGTCTCCAGGGCGTCCGTGCGGGCGGGCGGCGCGGCCCGCTCGATGCGTACGACGAGCGGGAGGACGTACTGCGGTGCGGCGTCGCGGTCGGCCTGCGAGGGGCCGGCCGCGCCGGTCGCCGCGCCGGTCGCCGCGCCGGTCGGTTCGCCGGGGCCGGTGAGGTCGGTGCTGGTCACACGGACAAGTGTGCCAGCAGCCCGGATCGCCCCCGCGCGGGCCGCCGTGTTGGCGGAGCGGATCATTCCGGGTGATTATCCTCCGTATGCACAGCGACCTCTTCGCCTCCGAAAACGTGGTCACACCGGCCTCGGCGCCCGGTATGACCCTGCAGAACGCCAAATCGATCAAGTACGCGGTGGACGGCGAATGCCTCGCCCGCCAGGGCTCCATGGTCGCCTACCGCGGCGATCTGCAGTTCGAGAAGCAGGGGCAGGGCGTCGGCAAGTTCATCAAGCGGGCGGTGACCGGCGAGGGCCTGGCCCTGATGGCCGTGCGCGGCCGCGGCGAGGTGTGGTTCGCCCACGAGGCCGCCAACTGCTTCATCGTCGAGCTCGCCCCCGGGGACGGCATCACGATCAACGGCCGCAACGTGCTGTGCTTCGACCCGTCCCTGTCGTACGAGATCTCCACCGTCAAGGGTGCCGGGATGACCGGCGGCGGCCTGTTCAACTCCGTCTTCACCGGCCAGGGCAAGCTGGGCGTGGTGTGCGAGGGCAACCCCATCGTCATCCCCGTCTCGCCGCAGGCCCCGGTCTTCGTCGATACCGACGCGGTGGTGGGGTGGAGTGCGTCGCTGAAGACGTCGCTGCACCGTTCGCAGAGCATCGGCTCGATGCTGCGCGGCGGTTCGGGAGAGGCCGTGCAGCTGCGGCTCGACGGCGAGGGCTTCGTGATCGTCCGGCCCAGCGAGCTGCGGCCCGAGCGGGCGAGCGGCAACTGACGGCGACGGCGTGCGGGGCGGGCGGGGCGGCAGGGGACCGATGAGACTGGACGGGGTGGGGCGGCGCTACGGAGCGCGCGGCCCGTGGGTGCTGCGGGACGTCGACCTCGACCTGCCGAGGCGGTCCCTGGTGCGCGTGGAGGGCCGCAACGGCAGCGGCAAGTCCACGCTGCTACGGCTCCTGGCCGGGATCGACGCGCCCAGCAAGGGCCGCATCACCGGGCGCCCGCGCACCGCGTACGTGCCCGAACGCTTCCCGGCCGCCCTCCCGTTCACCGCCGCCGGCTACCTCACCCACCTCGGCCGGATCCACGGCCTGCGCGGCTCCGAGGCGGCCCGCAGGACGGCGGACTGGCTGGAGCGTTTCGGCGCCGCCGAGCACGCCGGTACGCCGCTCGCCGAGTTGTCCAAGGGCACCAGCCAGAAGGTCGCCGTGTCCCAGGCACTGCTGGCCGAGCCGGACCTGCTCGTCCTCGACGAGGCGTGGACCGGCCTGGACCCCGCGGCGCGCGACACCCTCGACCTGGCCGTGGCCGAGCGCGTGGCGGAGGGCGGCACGGTCGTCTTCGTCGACCACGACCCGCGCCGCCTGGAGGGCGCGGCCGACGCGCGGTACCGCGTCGTGGGCAACCGGCTGGACCGGCTGCCGGACGCGGTGGAAACGGGCCGCGCGGAAGACCGTCCGCCGTCCGGCCCGCAGGTGACCGTCGAGGCGGCGCTTCCCGGAGGCGCCGGCCGCCTCGCGGAGACGACCGGCCTCGGCGACCTGCCGGGCCGGCCCGTCGTCACCCCGGGCGCCGACGGGACGACGGCGCGGCTGACCGTGCCGGCCGCCCACTCCGACGCGTTGCTGCGCGCCCTGCTCACCGCGCGCCCGCCGTGGCACATCCGCGCGGTCGCGCCCGTACCGCAGGCCCCGGCCGCGGCCGGCCCGCAGAGCCCGCCCGGCGGCCCGACCCCCGACGAAAACCGGTTCCCGTGATTCCGCTCCTGCGCTACCAGTCGGCCCTGCTCCTGCGGTCGCACCGCTGGCTGCCGCTGCTCCTGCTCTACGCAGCCTTCCTCGCCGTGGGGGTGCAGACCGGCGGGCCGATCCTCGACTCGTACGGGCTCGCCGCGATCGGTCTGCTGCCCCTCGCCGCCTGGCTGTGCCGGATCTGCGTCACCAACGAGCCGCCCGCCGCCCGCGCCTGCGCGGCGGCCGCCGCCGGTCCCGGCCGGGCCCACCTCGCCGGCGTCCTGACAGGGGCGCTGTCGGCCACCTTCCTGGCCCTCGTGGGCACGGTCTACGTCGCGCTGGTGGCCGACCCGCACGCCTCCGACCACCACACCGCCGTCCCCGTGCTGCCCGCAGCCGGCGCCGGCCTGATGGCCGCGCTCGCCTGCGTGCTGCTGGGCACCGCCGTCGGAGCACTGTGCAACCAGCCGGTACTGCGCAGCACCGGCTGGTCGATCCTGTCCGGCCTGCTGGCCGCGCTACTGCTGCTCGTGGCGAGCGCGTCGCCTGCGAATGCCGCCATATCCGGCCTGGTCACCGGGTCCCGCGACGGCACGATCACCGCGCCCTGGCTGCCGCTGGCCCTCACGGCCGCGATCGCGGCCGCCGCCACCGCCCTCGCGTGCCGGCTCAGCTCCCGCCGCAGCTGAACGGACGCTCCGCGTCTCCGGGCCCGGACGTAGGATCGACGGCATGCAGGGCACCGACGACATGCAGGGCACCGGCGGCGAGCAGGACACCGACGACGACCGGACGAGCCGGACGGACGAGCGGCCGGACGCCGCGGACACCGGCCCGCCCTTCGCCGACTGCGTGCACTGCGGCAAGCCCACCGAGTACCCGGCCAGTCGGCCCGGTGCCCTGCTGTGCCCGCCCTGCGAGTGGCTGGAGGCCCAGCGCTCGGCCTGCTCCGGCTAGTGAGACCGTTCCGGGCCCGGCGGGACCCGTTCCGGGGCCGGCGAAACCCGTTCCGGGCCGCTTCGACTTTTCGCGCCTCGCGCAGCAGCGATCAGCTCCGACACCCGGACAAACCGGTAGCCGCGCTTCCGCAGCGTGGGCACGATCGTTCGCACCGCCTCCTCCGTGGCCGGTGCCGCGCTGCGGGTGCAGTGCAGCACCACCACCGAGCCGGGCCGGACGCCGGCCAGTACCTGTTCGGCGACCCGGTCCGGGTTCCGGGCGAACGCGTCGCCGCCGATCACGTCCCACTGCACCACCGTCACCCCGGCCGGTGCCACCGCCCGCAGCGCGTGGTCGTCGTAGCAGCCGCCGGGGAAGCGGAAGTACGGCACCGGGCGCGTCACCCCGGCCCGCCGGAACGCGGCGAAGGCCCGGTCCACGTCGCCGCGCATCGCCTCCGGGGCGAGGGCGGGCAGGCCGTAACAGGAGGCGGAGGGGGTGAAGGAGTGGTGCGCGTAGGAGTGGTTGGCGACCTCGAAGAGCGGGTCGCGGCCGATCGAACGCGTCTGGTCCGGGTACTGCTCGGCCCAGCGTCCGGTCACGAAGACCGTGGCGGGTACGCGCATCCGGCGCAGTGACGCGATCAGCGCGGGGTTGTCGAAGCGTGCGCCGCCGGCCGCCCGTGCGCCGTCGTCCGAGGTCATGTCGGCGTCGAAGGTGAGCGCCACGGGCCGGGCCGCGCCGCTTGCCCGGCCCGTCGCCCCGCCGCCGTACCGCGGGCCGTGTGCGAAGACCGCGGTACGGCCGTCGGGCCCGGCCGGAAGGGTCGGTACCGGTACGGGCGCGGGTGCGGACGGCGCGACCCGGACGGCCGGTGCGGGCCCGCAGGCGGTGGCCGGCGTCAGGAGGAGGGCGAGCGGCGCGAGCACCCGCAGCGCGGTCGTGAGCGGCCGGGAACCGGCGCTGGTGAGCATGTGCGGAGCGTAAGCAGCGGAGGCGGGGCGACGGCCGGGACGACACGGGTGCGGCGGCCGTGTCGACCGTATCGGCCGTGTCACTCGCCCCGGGCGACACGGCCGATACGGAGGCGGTCTCAGTCCTCCCAGGGGCCCGTGACCGCGAACGTCGTGCCGGGCGTGTAGCAGTTGACGTACATCGTGCGCTGGTCCGGGGAGAAGGTGACGCCCGCGAACTCGCCCCACTCCGGCTTCTCCGGTGTGCCGATGTTCTGCCGGTTGCGTGCCACGGGGTGGACCGTGCCGCGCCGGGTCAGTCCGTACACGTGCTGGGCCCCCTCCCCGTCCTCGCACACCATCAGGCCGCCGCCGGGCGCCAGGCAGATGTTGTCGGGGGATTCGCCGGGCAGCTGGATGTCGGTGCCGGGGCCGAAGACGACGACGAGGGTCAGGCGGCGCGCGCCCGGGTCGTACCGCCAGATCTGGCCGTAGTGGTCGGCGGCCGAGCCGTCCGCGCTCCGCGCGAAGCTGGAGACGAAGTAGACGCTGGAGCCGCCCCAGTAGCAGCCCTCCAGCTTCTGCGCGTGGGTGATGCCGCGCGGGCCGAAGTCCTGGAGGCGTATGGGGGTCTGCCGGGCGAGCGGGTCGGGGACGTCCACCCACTCCACGTGGCGGAACGTGGTACCGGCCTCCTGGACGGCGGAGAGGTCGCGGACGTCCGGTATGCGCAGCGCCTGGAGCCGGCCGCCGGCCCGCAGCGAGCCCCGCCCGCCCAGCGGCTTGGCGGGCCGGAAGCGGTAGAAGAGGCCGAACGGCTTGTCGAAGGCGTCCTCGGTCTCGTAGACCGTGCCGTTCTCCGGGTCCATGGCGACCGCCTCGTGCTGGAACCGCCCCATGGCGGTCAGCGGCACGGCCCCGG
The DNA here is from genome assembly GCF_044332485.1 of Streptomyces sp. NPDC017056. Classification (NCBI taxonomy): domain Bacteria; kingdom Bacillati; phylum Actinomycetota; class Actinomycetes; order Kitasatosporales; family Streptomycetaceae; genus Streptomyces; species Streptomyces sp. NPDC017056. The sequence continues at coordinate 28,934 of NZ_JBIRPD010000019.1, forward strand.
TGCGGCGCGGGTCGTACGGATCGACCTCGAAGACGAAGCCGTGGTCCTTGGTGTGCCCGTCCTGGCCCGCGCGCACCTCGGTCTCCTCGCAGGTGAGCCAGGTGTGCCACGGGGTGGGCCCGCCCGCGCAGTTGGTGGAGGTGCCGGCGATGGCGACGCGTTCGGAGAGCACCCGGTGGTGCCGGTCCAGTTCCAGCGCCGTACAGCCGCCCTCGCCGGCCGGGTCGTAGGTGAGGCCGGCGACGGTGGGGACGGGCACCCGCGATCTGCGCCGGTTCTCGTGGTTGCGTACGAGGTGGACGCGGCCGTGGCGGCCGGGGAAGGCGGCCATGCCGTCGTGGTTGCCCGGTATTCGGCCCTCGCCGGAGGGCAGCCGGCCGCCCTCGCGGGAGAGGACCGTGTACCGGAACCCCTTGGGGAGGTCGAGCAGTCCGGCCGGGTCCGGTACGAGCGGGCCGTAGCCGCGCCGGCCCGCGCTCCGCGCGGTGGCGGTCCCCGCGAAGACTTCCGAAATGCTGCCGGCGAAGGCGATCGACAGGCCCAGTGTGCCGGTTCTTGCCAGGATTTGACGCCGTGTTGCGGACATGGGGCAACTCCCTGCTGGCGGACAGGTGACGTGACCGCATGTGTGTACCACGCACGTCGGCCGCCGGGAACCGGCCGCGCGCGGCCCGCCGGGGCGGCGCCGCAGGGCCGGATCGCAGGGAGCGGGCCGGGGCCGTCCGGCCCGGCCCGCACGGGTCTTCGCCCTACGCCTCCGCCAGCGGCTTGGCGTCGCGGGCCAGTGCCGTCAGCCGGGATATGGCGCGGAAGTACTTCTTGCGGTAGCCGCCCTTGAGCATGTCCTCGCTGAACAGCGCGTCGAACGGTTTGCCCGCTGCCAGCACGGGGATCTCGCGGTCGTAGAGCCGGTCCGCGAGCACCACCAGGCGCAGCGCCGTCGACTGGTCCGGCACCGCCTGCACATCGGTCAGGCAGACGGCCGAGATGTCGTCGCACATCGCCCCGTACCTGCTGGGATGCACCTTCGAAAGGTGTTCCAGCAGCGAGGGGAAGTCGTCGAGCGAGGCGCCGGGGGTGCGGTACGCGACGCGCGTGACGGTCGCGTCGTCGAACGGCGGCGGGGCCTCGGGCAGGCCCCGGTGGCGGTAGTCCTCGCCGTCGATGCGCAGCGGCCGGAAGTGCGCGCTCAGGCCCTGGATCTCGCGCAGGAAGTCCGCCGCGGCGAAGCGGCCCTCGCCCAGCTTGCCGGGCAGCGTGTTGGAGGTGGCGGCGAGCGCCACACCCGCCTCGACCAGTCTGCTGAGCAGACTGGAGACGAGCACGGTGTCACCGGGGTCGTCCAGCTCGAACTCGTCGATGCAGAGCAGGCGGTGGCCGCTGAGCGTCTGCACGGTCTGCTGGAAACCGAGCGCGCCGACCAGGTTGGTCAGCTCGACGAAGGTGCCGAACGCCTTCAGTTCGGGGGCGGCCGGGGTGGCGTGCCAGAGGGACGCCAGCAGGTGCGTCTTGCCGACGCCGTAGCCGCCGTCCAGGTAGACGCCGCGCGGACCGGCGGGCGCCGCCGCCTTCTTGGGGCCCCTGCCGAACCAGCGCCGCTTGCCGCCGCCGGCGGTCTCCGCACCGCCGCCGATCCCCGCGGCGAAGTCGCCCAGGATCTGTACGGCCGCGGCCTGGCTGGGCTGCTTGGGGTCCGGGATGTACGTCTCGAAGCGCGCGCTCTGGAAGCGCGGCGGCGGGACCATTTCCGCCACCAGACGGTCGGCCGGGACGTGCGGTGCGCGCGCGGTGAGCGCGGCGGGCGCCGCTCCGGCCCCCTCTGCCGGCGGTCCGGCTATGGGGGAGGACTGGGGGGACGAGGGCTGGGAAGGCGACACAGCCGTCCAGCCTAGCTCCTGTGCGGAACGACTCGGCCGGGTGAGCGAGGCATGTCACACTGCGGCCTATGCGACGCCTGTTCCCCATTCCCGCCCAGTACGCACGGTCAGCGGATTTCCCCGGACCCTCCGCTGCCGAGAATTCCACCGCCGGTCCCGTTGGCACGGATTCCGGTACGGGCACTTCCCACAGCGCGAGTTCCGCCCCGGTGGATTCCGGTACGGCGGGGCCCGCCGATTTCGCCGACCGCCGGTGGGGTCTGGACGAACTGGCGGACGCCTATGCGTATCCGCGGCTCGGCGAGGGCGCGGGCTGGCTGCGCGCGAACATGGTCTCCTCGCTGGACGGCGCCGCCCACCACGAGGGCCGTTCGCAGCCGCTGTCCAGTGACGCGGACATGAGGATCTTCGGCGTGCTGCGCGGGCTCGCGGACGCGGTGGTCGTCGGCGCCGAGACCGTACGCAAGGAGGGCTACCGCCCGGCCCGCGCCCGCGAGGCGTTCGCCGCGCGCCGGGCCGCGGCCGGGCAGGGCCCCGCTCCCGCCGTCGCGGTGGTGACCGCCAGCCTGGACCTGGACTTCGCGCAGCCGCTGTTCACCGAGCCGCTGGTGCCGACGGTGGTGCTGACCGGCGCGGGGGCCGACGAGGACCGGGTGCGTACCGCGCGCAAGGCCGGCGCCGAGGTGGTCTTCGCAGGTGACGGCGGTGTCGTCGACCCGTCGCGCATCGTCGGGGCGCTCGCGGCGCGCGGCTTCACGCGGCTGCTGACGGAGGGCGGCCCGCGTCTGCTGGGTCAGCTCGCCGGATGCGGGGCACTCGATGAGTTGTGCCTCTCCCTGGCACCTCTGGTGGTCGCCGGTGACGCGCCGCGCATCATGAACGCGCCGGTGGCCGCCGTTCCGGAAACATTCGTACTCGCGTCCGTACTGGAGGAAGCCGGTTTCCTGTTCACCCGTTACCGTCGGTCCTGAACAAACGGCGGAATTATTCGTTCCGCTTAGCTCCCGCCGGGCACACTAAAGGCCAGTAGGCCCCGTGTGGCGACGGGGCAGGATGGTTTCTGTTCGGCCCGCTCCCAGGGACGGGCCGCGAGAGAAGAGAAGAAGGGCGCCCGCCGTGTTCACGAGTGTGTTGATGATCGAGAAGCCCCTGACGCCCGCCGACGTGGAGTTCGTCACCACGCTGCACGGCGACGACCAGGTCTCCTTCGTCGTCCTCATGCAGCCGCGCGGCAAGCAGGACCTCCTGCTCCGGGCCATCGACGACGTCGCCCTGGGTGAGTTCGAGGACGCCGTACGCGAAGGCGACGAGCCGGAGGGCGCGCAGGCGGAGCCACCCGCCGGGCGCGCCCTGTCCTACACCCTGGAGGCGCTGCGCGCGGCGGGCGCCGAGGCCGTCGGGCAGATCGTCGAGGACCACCCGCTGGACCTGCTGCGGTCGGTCGTCGACGAGACCGGCGCCGACGAGGTGATCGTGCTGACCGCCCCGCACTTCGTCGAGGAGTTCTTCCACCGCGACTGGGCCTCCCGCGCCCGGCACAAGGTCGGCGTGCCCGTGCTCAAGCTCTTCTCGCACGCGCCCGACGACCCGGCCCAGGACGTGGCGCAGAACCCGGCCAAGGGCCCGGCTACCGGCTCGGGAGAGGACGCCGCGGGGAGCTGAGCCGCCCGTCCAGCATCTCCGCGGTCGCGTCCACCGCGTCCAGGTGGGCGCGGTCGTGCGTGACGAGCACCGTCGCGGTGGCGCGCTGGTGCGTGAGCGTGGTGATCAGGTCGAGTACCGCGGCGCCGCGCTCGTGGTCCAGCGCGCTGGTCGGCTCGTCGACCAGCAGGACGGCCGGTTCGTTCATCAGCGCCCGCGCGATGTTGACCCGCTGCCGCTGGCCGCCGGAGAGCTGGTGCGGGCGGCGCCCGGCCTGGTCGGCCAGGCCCACCGCGGCCAGCAGCTCCAGCGCCCGCGCCCGTGCCGTGCGCGGCGGGCGGCCGTCCAGGTGGGCCATCACCTGCAACTGCTCCACCGCCGTCAGGGACGGCAGCAAATTGGGCTGCTGGAAGACCGTGCCGATCTTCGTGCGGCGCAGCGCGGTCAGCCCGGCCCGGTCCATCCCGGTGGTGTCCGTGCCGGCCACGACCACCCGGCCGCCGTCCGGCGTGATCAGCGTCGCGGCCACCGCGAGCAGGCTGGACTTCCCGGAGCCCGAGGGACCGAGCACCGCGGTCACGGACCCGGCGGGCACGGTCAGGCTCACGTCGTCGAGGGCGGTCAGGCGGGCGGCGCCGTCCGGGTAGGTGAGGGTGACCCCGGTCAGTTCGAGGCCGGGGGCGTGGGGGAGGCGGGAAGCGTTCGCGTTCATGGTGTCCGTCGCTGGGGTCGTGGGTCGGAGGAAGCGGGGCGGGCGCGGTGTCCGGGGCCGTCCTTTCGTGCCCGGAATGCGCGGGAGCGGCGCCCGCGCGGCCATCGGAATTCCCGGAACCGGAACGCGCTGGCGGAACACACCCGCGGCCGGACCGGAATTGCTTCCGGAATACGCCTGAGGGATGGAACCGGAATCCGGCCGCGCCGCGGGTTTCACCGGAGAATCCCGGCCGGGCGCCGGAAAGGCACGGAATCGGGAAAGCCGTACGCCGTCACGAGGGCGCCGTGGCGGCTCACCGCGCACTGCCCAGCGCGGTCAGCGGATCGACGGCGGTGATACGGCGGATCGACAGCGCGGCGCCGAAGGACCCCAGCGCGATCATGACCAGGGCCGGGAGCAGGACGGTGCCCGGGTCCAGGACGAACGGGACGGCGTCGCCCACGGCAGCGCCGACCGCGGCCGCGAGCGCGGTGCCCAGGCCCGTGCCGGCCACCAGCAGCACCACCGCCTGGCCGAGCGCGTCCCGCAGCAGGTAGCGGGTGGAGGCGCCGAGCGCCTTGAGCACGGCGACGTCGCCGCTGCGCTGGATCGTCCACACCGTGAAGAAGGCGCCGATGACCAGCGCCGATATGGCGAAGAGGAAGCCGCGCATCAGCTGTAGGGAGCCGTTCTCGGCGGTGTACGAGCCGATGGCGCGCAGCGCCTCGCCGGTCGTGACGGTACGGGTGCCCAGCCGCCGGTCGGCGGCGGCCACGTCGGCGCCCCCGGAGGTGGTGAGGGCCACCACCGTGGCCGCGTCCGCGCCGCCGCCGGAGCCGCCGGCGCCCCCGGAGCCCCCGCTTCCGCCGCCCGGCGCACCCGCCCAGTCGGCCAGCGACGTCCAGACCACCGGCGTGTGGCTGTACATGGCCTCACCCGACACCGCGGCGGCCGTCAATCGCCGCCCGTTCAGGGTGAAGGCGTCCCCGGCCCGTACGCCCAGCTCCTCGGCGGCCTTGCGGGACAGCACGGCCGCACCGTCGGCTATCCGGCCGGACGCGGGCGCCAGGCCGGAGCCCGGCCGTACCCCGAAGGCGGACAGCGCGGCGGAGCGCCGGTCCGCGCCGTCGCCCGCCGCGGCCTTGGCCGTAGCGATCCCCAGCGGCTCCGCCGACGCGACGCCCGGCACCCGCGACCACGCCTGCCAGGTGCGTTCACCGACGTGCGAGTCGGTGAACGAGACGTCGCCGCCGCCGGCCGGGGCGGCGAAGGCGAGGCGGTCGGCGGGCAGCGAGGTGATCGCCGAGGTGTTCTCCCGGCCCAGGCCCGCCGTCAGCCCGGACAGCAGCCCCACCAGCACCGTGATCAACACGATGACGGTGCCCATCAGGGCGAACCGGCCCTTGGCGAATCTCAGGTCTCTCCAGGCGACGAACACGGGGTCCCGGCCATCCTTCGGTCGGTCGCCGGGCCCGGTGCCCGGCGGCTGGACCCCACCGTCGCCGGCGAGCGGGGCGGCGCGCATCGCGCCCTCGGCCGGTTCGCCGGGATCGAAAGGCGCACCCCGCGATCAACCTTTCGATTGATGCCGGTACGGGGCCGGGCGCCTAGCCTGGAGGGGTCGTGACTCCGCACTCCCTCACCCCCGTCCTGCGGGTGCTGCGCAGCTGCCTGCACCTGATGGTCGCCGCGCTGCTGGCGCTCGCCGCCGTACGGGCCGTCGCCGACCACAGCCCGAACGCGCCGGCCGTCACCGGCGCCGCCGTCCTGCTCCTCGCCGTCTACGCCGTCGGCCCGACCCTGCCGCCGGTCCGCACCTCCACGGCCGCGGCGGCGCTCTGGCTCGCCGTCGTCATGGCGGTGTGGACCGTCCTGCTCGCCCTCACGCCGCTCGGCGTCTGGCTGGCCTTCCCGCTCTTCTTCGTCCAGCTGCACCTGCTCCCGCTGCGCTGGGGCCTGCCCGCGGTCCTGGCCACCACCCTCGTCGCGATCGGCGGGTTCGGCCGGCACACCCACGTGCTCACCGTCGGCACGGTCGTCGGGCCCGCGCTCGGCGCCGCGGTCGCCGTCGCCGTGGTTCTGGGCTACCAGGCCCTGTACCGGGAGAGCGAGCAGCGCCGCCGCCTCATCGAGGAGCTGACCGCCGCCCGCAGCGACCTGGCGGCCGCCGAGCACGCCGCCGGGGTGCTCGCCGAGCGCGAGCGGCTGGCCCGCGAGATCCACGACACCCTCGCGCAGGGGCTCTCCAGCATCCAGCTGCTGCTGCGCGCCGCGGAACGGGCGATTCCGCAGGGGCAGGACACCGGGACCGCGCTCGGCCACGTCCGGCAGGCCCGGCAGGCCGCCGTCGACAACCTCGCCGAGGCCCGCCGCTTCGTACGGGCGCTGAGCCCGCCCGACCTGGAGGCCGGGTCGCTGCCCGCCGCCCTGGAACGGCTGTGCGCGACCACCGCCCGGGCCTCCGGCATGGCCGTGCACTGCCAGGTTTCCGGCGCCCCCGTCGAACTGCCCACCCCGCACGAGGTCGCACTGCTGCGCATCGCACAGTCCGCGCTGGCCAACACCGTGCGGCACGCGGGCGCCGGCCGCGCCGAGCTGACCCTCTCCTACATGGACACCGAGGTCGCCCTCGACGTGGTCGACGACGGCGCGGGCTTCGTGCCCGCCGAGGTGCCCGCACCGGGCTCCGGCACCGGGGCGGGCACCGGCTTCGGGCTGGCCGCGATGCGCGCCAGGGCCCGCGCGCTGCGGGGCACGCTGGCCGTGGAGTCCGCACCCGGCGAGGGCACGGCGCTCGCCGTCACCCTGCCGTACCCGCAGTCGGCCGCCCCGCCGGCCCCCGCTCCTCCACCCGGCCCCGACGCCCCTCCCGAACAGGCCACCGCGTGACCCACCACCCCGAGCCCGGACCCGCCACCGGCCCCCGCCCCGCCCCCGTCCGCCTCCTCCTCGCCGACGACCACCCCGTCGTACGGGCCGGACTGCGCGCCGTCCTGGAGACCGAACCCGACTTCGAGGTCGTGGCGGACGTGCCCACCGCAGAGGAGGCCGTGGAGCGGGCGGCACGCGCCGGCGTCGACGTCGTCCTGATGGACCTCCAGTTCGGCGGCCGGATGCTCGGCTCCCAAGCCACCGCCGCCATCACCGCCCGCGCGAACGCACCCCGCGTCCTGGTCCTGACCACGTACGACACCGACGCCGACATCCTCGCCGCCATCGAGGCGGGCGCCACCGGCTACCTCCTCAAGGACGCGCCGCCCGAGGAGCTCGCCGCCGCCGTACGCACCGCGGCGGCCGGCAAGTCCGCGCTCGCGCCGACCATCGCGCTGCGCCTGATGGACCGCGTGCGGACGCCCGCCACGGCCCTCTCCCGCCGCGAGACCGAGGTCCTCCAGCTCGTCGCCGACGGCCTGTCCAACGCCTCGATCAGCAAACGGCTCTTCCTCAGCCAGGCCACGGTCAAGTCCCACCTCGTGCACATCTACGCCAAGCTGGGCGTCGACTCCCGCACCTCGGCGGTGGCCGCGGCCGCCGCGCGCGGGCTGATCCGCCGCTGATCCGGTGCCGGGCCCGCCCGGCACCGGCTGTCGGTGCCGGGTGCGAGAATCGTGCGCGTACGGACGTAGAGATCGACGAGCAGGAGACTGACGCATGGCACCGTCCCCGGGCATCCCCGACGCGATGGACCGACCGCACTTCATCGGCATCGGCGGCGCCGGGATGTCCGGCATTGCGAAGATCCTCGCCCAGCGCGGCGCCCGGGTCGCCGGCAGCGACGCCAAGGACTCCGCCACCGCCCGCGCCCTGCGCGACCTCGGCGCCACGGTCCACGTCGGCCACGCCGCCGCCCACCTCGCCGAGGACGCCACCAGCGTCGTCGTCTCCTCCGCGATCCGCGAGGACAACCCCGAGCTGGCCGCGGCCCGCGAGCGCGGCATCCCCGTCGTGCACCGCTCCGACGCGCTCGCCGCCCTCATGGACGGCCTGCGCCCGATCGCCGTGGCCGGCACCCACGGCAAGACGACCACCACCTCCATGCTGGCCGTCTCCCTCGCCTCCCTGGGCCTGTCCCCGTCCTACGCCATCGGCGGCGACCTGAACGCCCCCGGCTCCAACGCCGAGCACGGCAGCGGCGAGATCTTCGTCGCCGAGGCGGACGAGAGCGACCGCAGCTTCCACAAGTACGCGCCCGAGGTCGCCATCGTCCTCAACGTCGAACTGGACCACCACGCCAACTACGCCTCGATGGACGAGATCTACGAGTCCTTCGAGACGTTCGCCGCCCGCATCCGCCCCGGCGGCACCCTCGTCATCTCCGCCGACCACCCCGGCGCCCGCGAACTGACCTCCCGCGTCGCCGGCCGCCACGACATCGAGATCGTCACCTACGGCGACGCCGAGGACGCCGACGTACGGGTCCTCAAGGTCAACCCGCGCGGCCTGTCCAGCGAGGTCACCGTCGCCCTGGCCAACGGCAAGATCCTCACCTTCACCGTCTCGGTCCCCGGCAAGCACTACGCCCACAACGCGGTCGCCGCCCTCGCCGCCGGCACCGCCCTCGGCCTCCCGCCGCACAACCTGGCCTCCGCGCTCGGCACGTACACCGGCGTCAAGCGCCGCCTCCAGCTCCAGGGCGAGGCCGCCGGCGTGCAGGTCATCGACTCCTACGCGCACCACCCCACCGAGATGACCGCCGACCTGGAGGCCATCCGCGGCGCCGCCACCGGCTCCCGCGTCCTGGTCGTCTTCCAGCCGCACCTCTTCTCCCGCACCCAGGAACTGGGCAAGGAGATGGGCGAGGCCCTCACCCTCGCCGACGCCTCCGTGGTCCTGGACGTCTACCCGGCCCGCGAGGACCCGATCCCCGGCATCACCAGCGCCCTGATCATCGAAGCCGCCCAGGCCAAGGGCGCCCGGGTGACCGCCGAGCACGACAAGGCCGCGATTCCCGAGGTGATCGCAGGAATGGCGGAGCCCGGCGACCTTGTTCTCACCATGGGCGCGGGCGACGTGACCGAACTGGGCCCGCAGATCCTCGCGCGCCTGCAGGGCTGACAGAGAAGAGGGACCTCATGCCGTACGAGATCGACAAGCCGGACGAGCAGTGGCGCGCCGAGCTGACCCCGCAGGAGTACCAGGTCCTGCGCCAGGGCGGCACGGAGCCCCCCTTCGTCGGCGAGTACACCGACACGAAGACGGCGGGCGTCTACTCCTGCCGCGCCTGCGGCGCCGAGCTGTTCCGCTCCGAGACCAAGTTCGAGAGCCACTGCGGCTGGCCGTCCTTCTACGACCCCAAGGACACCGACGCCGTCGAACTGCTCCGGGACGACTCCCTCGGCATGGTCCGCACGGAGGTCCGCTGCGCCCGCTGCGGCTCCCACCTCGGCCACGTCTTCGAGGGCGAGGGCTACCCGACCCCGACCGACCAGCGGTACTGCATCAACTCCATATCGGTGCGGCTGACGGCTGACGGCAGCTGACGAGGGGCGGGCCGCCGGCCCGGAGCCGGGTCGGCGGCCGCACGGCACGCCCCGCTCAGAACGCCGGTTCCCTCGCCACCGCCGGCAGGATCTGTACCAGTTGTCCCGGAGGGGTCTTGCGGCGGCGCCATTCGCGGGGGTAGCCCAGGGACACTTCCTGGTGGGGGATGCCGTCGACCTCGATGGTGCGCGGGATGTGCAGGTGGCCGTAGACGACGGAGGCGGCGCGGAAGCGGCGGGGCCAGTCGGCGGTGGCCTCGGTGCCGCACCACAGGGCGAACTCCGGGTGCCAGAGCGGCTCGGTGGGCTTGCGGACGATCGGCCAGTGGTTGACCAGCACCGTGGGCAGGTCCTCGGGGATTGCGGCGAGCCGGGCCTCGGTGGCCTCGACGCGGGCCCGGCACCAGGCTTCCCTGGTCGGGTACGGGTCCGGGTGGAGGAAGAACTCGTCCGTGCAGACCACACCGGCCTCTTCGGCGACCGCCAGCGCCGCCTCCTTGGTGTGGGTGCCGGGCGGGCGGAAGGTGTAGTCGTACAGGGCGAAGACCGGGGCGATCACGGCCGGCCCGCCCTCGCCCTCCCAGACCGGGTAGGGGTCCTCGGGTGTCAGGACGCCCAGTTCGCGGCAGATCTCCACCAGGTGCTCGTAGCGGCGGACGCCGCGCAGCTGTACGGGGTCGTTGGCCGGTGTCCACAGTTCGTGGTTGCCGGGCACCCAGATGACCTTGGCGAACCGGCGGCTGAGTTCGGTCAGCGCCCAGCGGATGTCCGCGACGTACTCGCCGACGTCCCCGGCCACCAGCAGCCAGTCCGCGTCCGCCCCGGGACGCAGCCGCTCGACGATGCCGCGGTTCTCCTGGTAGCGGATGTGCAGGTCGCTGATGGCCATCAGCCGTCCGGGCGCGGTCGCGGCCCGGCCGGGCCCGGCGGCGCGGTCTCCTTCGGAGCGTGGGGTCTGCATGCCCCGACGGTAGGACAGGAGACGCGTGCAAGGACACGCCGGGGGTGAGGCGTTGGACACCTCGGGAGATCGGGGCCCGTGTGCTCAGGCCCGTCCGGTGCCGCCCGGCGGGGTGTCGCCGCCGCGCCGGATGCGGGTGGCCAGCCAGAGGTCGAACCGGTCGTCGGGGTCGTCGAGCCGGCGTCCCGTCAGGTCCATCGCCTTGTCGAGCCGGTTGCGTACGGTGTGCCGGTGGACGCCGAGGCGGCGGCTGGTGGCGTCCCACGCGCCGCCGGTTTCCAGCCAGGCCGCGAGCGTGGTCAGCAACTCCTCGCCGTGGGCGTCGAGATCGAGCGGGCCGAGTACGGAATCGGCGTAGCCGTGCAGCGCGTGGCGGTCGCCGAGGCCCAGCAGTAGCCGGCTGGCCGCGCTCTGCCGGGCTTCCTCCGGCACTCCGCTGGCCCGGCTGACGCCGAGCAGTCCCGCTGCCTGCCGCAGGGAGACGCGTACCGTTTCCGGCGGGGTGAGCGGGCCGATGCCCGCGGGGCAGTGCGGCGCGAAGCGGCCGAGTACGTCCCGGACGTCCAGGTTCGCGCCGACCACGGCCTCGACGCGGCCGCTCTCCGCGACGCGCACCAGGCCGCCGGGCACGGCCAGGGCCAGGTCGGCGGCGATGTCGTGGGGGCCGGTGTGCGCGAGTCCGGCCGGGGGTTCGACCGCGACGCCGCGTACCCGGTCGTCGTGCAGGCCCGCGGTGGCCAGGATGTCGTGGGCCCGTCCCGCCGGGCCTTCCTCGTCGGCCAGCAGCTCCGCGAGCAGCGCGGATCTGCGGCGCCGTTCCGGTTCGTCCATCAGGTGGCGGCGTTCCAGCTCCAGAGAGAGCAGCGAGACCAGGCCGGGGACCACGGCGCGCGCTGCCGCGTCCGGGCTGCCGGTGAGCAGCAGCAGGCCGCGCAGCCGCCGGGCGCCGAGCGGCTGTACCTCCACCTGGTGGCCGGCAGCCGTGCTGGACGCGCTGCCGCGCAGTCCGCGCGCGGCGACCCGGTCGACGAGGTCGTGCGCTTCGGCCAGCGGTGGCGTGTGGGGGCCGCTGCCCGTGGCGAGCAGCCGCCCGAGCGGGTCCAGCACCGCGGCGCCGACGCCGGTGGCGGCGGTCCACTCCTCCAGCATCGGTTGCAGCCCGCTGTCCGTCGCCGCCGCGGTCAGCCGCCGCTGTGTCGCGAACGCCCGGTGCAGTACCGCGCGCTGCTCGTCGGCGCGCGCGTCGAACACGGCCTTGGTGACGGCGATGAACGGCACTTCGTCGGGGACGGTGAGCAGCGGCAGGCCGGCTTCGCGCGCGGCGTCGACCAGCGGCGCGGGGGCCTGCTGGTACGGGAGGCCGGTGCCCAGGCCGAGCGCGAGGCAGGCCGCCCCGCCTTCGGTGACGTCGCGGACGTACGCCCGGCAGGCCGCGGGTTCCATCGGCAGGACCAGGCCGATCGTCATCAGCAGTTCGCCGCCCTGCAGCCACTTTCCCGGGTGCAGCAGGTCGGAGACGGTCGCGGCCTCGACGGGGCGGTCCAGCAGCGTGGCGGGGACGTCGTAGGTCACCGACAGGTTCAGCTCGGGGCGGGCGAGGAGGTCGGCGATACGCAGCGGCATGGACACAGTGTCCATCAGGGGAGGGCAGAGTAGACGATCGGGCTAGGAGGGTGGCTCCTCCGTTTGGGTGAGGGCGGACTCCGGTACCCGCTGAGAGAGGACGCATCACATCCCATTTGGCATGTTTTTGCCCGCTTCCGATCGGGGAGTCGAAAAGAAGACCACAGAGGGAACACCTCTTCGTACGCAAGACGAACGCAAAGGATGAACGGCATGCAGGTGGCGTTTCTCGTAGCACCCGAAGGCATCGAGCAGGTCGAGCTGACCGAACCGTGGCAGGCGGTGATCGACGCGGGCGGCACCCCGAAGCTGGTCTCCACCGAGTCCGGCCGCGTCCAGGCGTACCACCACCTGGACAAGGCGGACACCTTCCCCGTCGACCAGACCGTGGACCAGGCGCAGGTCGGCGACTTCGACGGGCTGGTGCTGCCCGGCGGCGTCGCCAACCCGGACGCGCTGCGGCTGAACGAGAAGGCCGTGGCGTTCGCCCGCGGCTTCTTCGACGCCGGCAAGCCGGTGGCGGCGATCTGCCACGCGCCGTGGACGCTGATCGAGGCCGACGTGGTCCGTGACCGTACGCTCACGTCCTGGCCGAGCCTGCAGACGGACATCAGGAACGCCGGCGGCACCTGGGTGGACGAGCAGGTCAAGGTCTGCACCGGCGGCCCGAACAAGCTGATCACCAGCCGTAAGCCGGACGACCTCAAGGCGTTCTGCGAGACCTTCGTCGCGGAGTTCAAGCGCTGATCCCCCGTACGGGGACGCGGGTCACCCCTCTTCCGACAGCACCACGGCCGACTCGGGCGGCAGTCTCAGGACGCCGTCCGGGCCGGCCGTGACGGTGTCCGGGGCGTCCGGCCACGCGGCGAGCACCCGCGCCCGCCCGCCGGCCCCCGGCACCTCGGCCGTGCCCTCCCCGGCCAGGTGCACCACCACCCGCACCGGCCCGCGCCGCAGGCACAGCCAGCGGGCCTCCTCGTCGTACGTGACCTGGGTGAGCGTCAGGTCAGGGTCGGTGAGCGGCGGGTGGGCGGCGCGTAGCGTGAGCAGCGTCCGGTACCACGACAGCAGTTCGGCGTGCGGTGCACGCTCCCTCTCGGACCAGTCCAGGCAGGAGCGCTCACGGGTCGCCGGGTCCTGCGGGTCGGGGATGTCCGCCGCCCGCCAGCCGTGCTCGGCGAACTCGCGGCGGCGCCCGGTGCGTACCGCCTCGGCCAGCTCCGGGTCCGTGTGGTCGGTGAAGAACTGCCAGGGCGTACGGGCCCCCCACTCCTCTCCCATGAACAGCATCGGCGTGAACGGCGAGCACAGCGACAGCGCCGCGCCGCAGGCGACCAGGCCGGGGGAGAGGCCGGCGGCCGCCCGGTCGCCGAGCGCCCGGTTGCCGATCTGGTCGTGTGTCTGCGCGTAGGCCAGCAGGCGGTGGGCGGCGGTGGCACGCCGGTCCAGAGGGCTGCCGTGCCTGCGGCCGCGGAAGCTGGAATACGTACCGTCGTGGAAGAAGCCGCCGGTCAGCGTCTTGGCGAGGGCGGCGAGCGGCGCGCGCGCGAAGTCGGCGTAGTAGCCCTGTGACTCGCCGGTCAGCGCGGTGTGCAGGCTGTGGTGGAAGTCGTCGTTCCACTGGGCGTGCACGCCATGACCGCCGCCCGCGCGCGGGGCGAGGGTGCGCGGGTCGTTGAGGTCGGATTCGGCGATGAGGAACAGCGGGCGGCGCAGGTGTGTGGCGAGTGCATCGACGGCGCCGGACAAGTCGGCCAGGAAATGGCGGGCCCGCGTGTCGATCAGAGCGTGTACGGCGTCGAGGCGCAGACCGTCGATCCGGTAGTCGCGCAGCCAGGCGAGCGCACTCTCGATGAAGTACGCGCGGACCTCGTCCGACCCCGGCGCGTCGAGGTTGACCGCCGCGCCCCACGGCGTGTGATGGGTGTCGGTGAAGTACGGCCCGAACGCGGGCAGGTGGTTGCCGGACGGCCCCAGGTGGTTGTGCACGACGTCGAGGACGACGCCCAAGCCGTGGCCGTGGGCGGCGTCGACGAGGCGCTTGAGCCCGTCAGGGCCGCCGTACGGCTCGTGTACGGCCCAGGGCGCCACGCCCTCGTACCCCCAGCCGTGCGTCCCGGGGAACGGGCACACGGGCATCAGGGCGAGGTGGGTGACACCCAGGCCGGCGAGGTGCGGCAGGTGCTCGACGGCGGCGTCGAACGTACCGGCGCCGGTGAACGTGCCCGTATGCAGCTCGTACAGGACCGCGCCCGGCAGGGGACGGCCGGGCCAGTCGTGCCGCCAGGCGAACCGGGCGTGCTCGACGACCGCGCTCGGCCCGTCCGGCCCTTCGGGCTGACGCGCCGAGCGCGGATCGGGCAGGAGCGGGCCGTCGTCGAGACGGAAGCCGTAGCGGTCCCCGTCGCGGGCCGGCGCCTCGGCCCGCCACCAGCCCTCACGGGCCGGGTCGCGTTCCATGGGGACGTGCTCGGCGGGGACCCGCCCCGTGCGGACGTACCCCGTCGCCGCGGCGTGCCCCGTCGTGAGGGCGAGATCCTGATCCTCGGGGTCCTCGGCTTCCCGGCCGCGGGGCGTCACGAAATGCAGCGCGACCCGTCCGGCGTTCGGTGCCCACACTTCGAACAGCACGGCTGTCCTCCCTAGTCCGCCAGGCGGACGAAGAAGGCCCCGCCCGCTCTCACGCGCTCTCAGACGAAGGATGCACGCTCCTGCGTCAACGGGTAGCCCGCCTTGGCGAAAGCCGCCGCCATGGGGGCGTTCGACTGGTCCGTTTCGGCGACGATCCGGTCGGCTCCTCCGGCGGCCGGCTGCCGGCTCTGGCCGGAACACCAGCCGCCCCGGCTGCTCCGGAAGGCCGCACCCGGGCGCCCACGCGCAGCGGTACCGCTCGACGGGCGGCCCCGGGGCCGCCCCCGCTGGACACCGGCTCGTGGGCACCGGACAATCACCGGCATGACATCGCTGGAGTTCCCGGCCCGACCGGCGCGCCCGTCGGAAGCCGACCGGGAACGTGCCTTGGAGCTGCTGCGCGAAGGCGCGGCGCAAGGCCGGCTGTCCCAGGACACCTTCCTGCGGCGGCTGGAGCTGGTGCTCACCGCCCGTCAGCACGCCGAACTCGCCGCGGCCACCGCCGACCTGGCCTCCAGGGGCCGTGTCGAGGGCGCCGTTCTGAGCGCGGTGGGCAAGGTGTCGCAGTTCAACATCATGGTCCGCAGGGCGTGGCGCAGGGAGCGGCTGCCGAAGCTGCTGCTTCCCGCGCCGGGACCGTTCCCGCTGCTCATAGGGCGCGCGCCCGGCGTCGGCCTGCGCCTGAACCACGACACCGTCTCGCGCTCCCACGCCGAACTGCGCAGCGCCGACGCCGGCTGGCTCCTGCGCGACCTCGGCTCCACGAACGGCACGTGTGTGAACGGGCGCCGGGTCGTGGGCGAAGTGCTGGTGCGCCCCGGCGACCACGTCGCTTTCGGCCGTGTCGACTACGTGCTCACCGAGCGCTGACGGCCGGGCCGACCCGATCCCGTACGGGCCCGCCCCTCCGCCCTCGATCCTCCGCGCCCTCAACCCTCGGCGACCAGCAGCGCCACCGGATACTGCTGCAACAGCTCCCGCAGGCACACCACGGGCCCCGGCACTTCACGGCCGGTGAGCAGGTCGCGCCACCGGTCGTGGCCCGGGAGGGACAGTTCCGTGTCGCGCCAGCCGCCGTCCTCGGACAGGCGCAGCGAGAGCCGGGTGGCCACCGTCACGACCCGGCCGGCGCGCGTGAAGGCCAGGCAGTGCCCGGCGGCCGTGCCGTCGGCGTGCAGCGGGGTGTAGGTGCCGTGGGCGCCGAACCACCGCGGGTGGGCCCGCCGCAGCCGCAGGGCCGTGGCCGTCAGGAACATCTTCTCCCCCGACAGGTCCTGCGGCCCCGTCCCGTCGTCCAGTTCGGTCAGCAGCGCGGCACGCAGCCGGGGCGGGCGGCGGTTGTCGGGGTCGACCAGGGCGGTGTACTCCGTCTCGGTGCCCTGATACAGGTCGGGCACGCCGGGCATCGTCAGGTGGAGCAGCGCCGCGCTCAGCACGTTGGCGCGGACGTACGGCGCCAGTTCGGCGGCCAGTTCGGTGAGCGACGAGGCGGCGGGCCCGCACGGTCCGGCGCGCAGGAAGTCGCCGACCGCCTCCTCGTACCCGGCGTCCTGGTCCGTCCAGGAGGTGTGCAGCCCTGCCTCGCGCACGGCCTTGAGCACCGACGGGATCAGCCGCTCCGCCGACGGTTTGCCGAGGCCGAAGGCGGTCTGCCAGGCCACCCAGGCGAGCTGCTGGTCCGGCGGCTGCGGCCCTTCGCCGCCGGCCGGGCCGGCGGAGACCCGGCGCAGCAGTTCCCGCCACCGGTCGGGGCATTCGGTCAGTACGGCGATGCGCGCCCGGACGTCGGCGCTGCGCTTGGTGTCGTGGGTGGAGAGCACCGTCGAGGTCAGCGGCCAGTCCCGCTGGATGCGGGCGCAGTACGCGTGAAAGGTGTCCACGCCCACGGTGGGCGCTCCGGGGTCGGAGCCCACCTCGCAGGCCGACAGCAGGGGCACGTAGCGGTAGAAGGCGGTGTCCTCCACGGACTTGGCGCGCAGCGCGGAGGAGGTCTGGGCGAAGCGCGCGCAGAAGTCCACGCAGTCCGGGCCGTCCCCGAGCAGGCCGAGCGCCAGGTCGCGCACCAGGTCGACGGCGAGGGCCTCCTCCGGCGCGCGGAAGACCGTACGCGCCCGTGCGGCGGCCTCGGCCAGCATCGCCGCGTCCTGCTCGCCGCGCCGGGGGTCCCGCGCTCCGGCGCCGTCGGTGGCGTACGGCCGGTAGACGGGCAGTCTGACCAGCAGTTCGCGGATGGCGGTGCGCAGCGCCCAGGGGGCGTGGTCGCCCTGGTGCGACGCCTGGTCGCTGATCCGTCCCGCGGTGCGCGCCAGCCGCTCGACCTCCGCGGCGAGGTCGTGGGTGACGACCTCGTACGCGGCGCGGCGTACCGTTTCCTCCCAGTCGCCGCCGGTGTCCGCCAGCGGGGCGACGAAGTCGCGGTAGACGGTGAAGAGACGGCCGGTGCCGAGCGGGCAGACGAACAGGCCGTCGAGGTGCCGCAGCGCGTCGTAGCCGGTGGTGCCCGCGCACTTCCAGCCGTGCGGCAGGCGCTCGCGGCCGGTGAGGATCTTCTCGACCACGGTCCAGCGCCCGCCGGTGGCGGCGTGCAGCCGGGCGAGGTAGTCGCCGGGGGCGGCCAGGCCGTCCGGGTGGTCGATGCGCAGCCCGTCGACGACGCCCTCGCGCAGCAGCCGCAGGATGGTCCGGTGCGTCGCGTCGA
Organism: Streptomyces sp. NPDC017056; assembly: GCF_044332485.1. Lineage (NCBI taxonomy): Bacteria > Bacillati > Actinomycetota > Actinomycetes > Kitasatosporales > Streptomycetaceae > Streptomyces > Streptomyces sp. NPDC017056. The sequence continues at coordinate 46,539 of NZ_JBIRPD010000019.1, forward strand.
ACACCTCGGGGTCCTCGACGCGCACGCCGATCAGCTCCGAGATGGTGAAGAACCGCCGGTAGTTGATCTCGCTGCGGGCCAGCCGCCACCAGGCGAGGCGGTACCACTGCGCGTCCAGCAGGCGGGGCAGCGGCAGCCGTTCGGTGCCGGGCCTGACGGGGAAGACGTGGTCGTGGTAGCGCAGGACGTCACCGTCGGCCCGTATGTCGCGCAGTTCGTCGCCGAGCCGCCCGCCCAGCACCGGCAGCAGCACCCGGCCGCCGTGCCCGCCGTCCCAGTCGATGTCGAACCAGCGGGCGTACGGCGACGCGGGGCCGTCCCGCAGCACCGCCCACAGCGGCGCGTTCAGCGACTCGGGCGCGGGTACGGCCATGTGGTTGGGCACGAGGTCCACCACCAGCCGCAGCCCGTGCGCCGCGGCCGTGGCGGCCAGTGCCCGCAAACCCTCCTCGCCGCCCAGTTCGGCCCGTACCGCCGAGTGGTCCACCACGTCGTAGCCGTGCGTGGAGCCGGGCGCGGCTTCGAGGACGGGGGAGAGGTGGAGGTGTGAGACGCCCAGCGCGGCAAGGTACGGCACGGCCTTCTCGGCGGCGGCGAAGGGCAGGTCCGGCTGGAGCTGGAGCCGGTACGTGGCGGTGGGGGGCGCACTGGAATCGGCCGTCATGGGAACACACGTACCCGCCGGACGGCTCGTTGTGTCACCCGAACCGGGACGCCTCGGGCCCGGGTCACCGCAATGGCGGACCCCGCCGTCCCGCCCGTGGCGTACCCGGTACGGGCGCGCGGGCCGCGGGCACCGCCGTACGCGCACGGTCCCCGCGGCCCGCAGCCGCCGAAGTCGCCGCTAAGCCGGCCGCTGGAGCACCAGCATGCTCCGCCCCGACAGGGTCAGGCGGTCGCCGGCCTGGGCCTTTATGCCGCCGCCTTCCGCCACGGCCTCCGGCGCCGCGGTGTCCACGACCGCCTGCCACTGGCGGCCGTGGTCGACGGGCACGGTGAACTCCCGCTCGTCCGCGTGCGCGTTGAACATCAGCAGGAACGAGTCGTCGGTGATCCGTTCGCCGCGCGGCCCCGGTTCGGAGATCGCGCTGCCGTTGAGGAAGACGGTCAGCGACTTGGCGTGCGCCGCCTGCCAGTCCCGCTGCCGCATCTCCTCGCCCTCCGCGGTGAACCAGGCGATGTCGGACAGCTCGTCGTGGGTGCCTTCCATGGGCCGGCCGTGGAAGAAGCGCCGCCGCCGGAAGACCGGGTGGTCGCGCCGCAGCCACACCATTTGCCGGACGAAGGCGAGCAGCTCCCGGTCCTCTTCCCGGACGGCTGCCGTGGCCGGGTCCTCCTCCTCGGCGGCCCGATCCGGGTCGGCCCCCTCTCTCTTGTCCGTCTCGGCCGTGCCCGGCCAGCGCACCCAGGCCAGTTCGTTGTCCTGGCAGTACGCGTTGTTGTTGCCGCGCTGGGTGCGGCCGAACTCGTCACCGTGGCTGAGCATCGGCACGCCCTGCGACAGCATCAGCGTGGCGATGAAGTTGCGCATCTGGCGGGCTCGCAGCTCCCGTACGGCGGGGTCGTCCGTGGGGCCTTCGGCGCCGCAGTTCCAGGACCGGTTGAAGCTCTCGCCGTCCTGGTTGTCCTCGCCGTTGGCGTCGTTGTGCTTGTTGTCGTAGCTGACCAGGTCGCGCAGGGTGAAGCCGTCGTGGCAGGTGACGAAGTTGACGGAGGCGAGCGGGCGCCGGCCGTCGCCCTGGTAGAGGTCGGAGGAGCCGGTCAGCCGGGAGCCGAATTCGGCCAGGGTGCGCGGTTCGCCGCGCCACAGGTCCCGTACGGTGTCCCGGAACTTCCCGTTCCACTCGGTCCACAGCGGCGGGAAGTTCCCCACCTGGTAGCCGCCCTCGCCCACGTCCCACGGCTCGGCGATCAGCTTCACCTGGCTGACCACCGGGTCCTGCTGTACGAGGTCGAAGAACGAGGACAGCCGGTCCACCTCGTGGAACTGCCGGGCCAGCGTCGCCGCCAGGTCGAAGCGGAACCCGTCCACCCGCATTTCCGTCACCCAGTAGCGCAGCGAGTCCATGATGAGCTGGAGGACGTGCGGGCTGCGCATCAGCAGTGAGTTGCCGGTGCCGGTGGTGTCCATGTAGTAGCGCGGGTCGTCGGCGACCAGCCGGTAGTAGGAGGCGTTGTCCAGGCCGCGGAAGGACAGTGTCGGGCCGAGGTGGTTGCCCTCCGCGGTGTGGTTGTAGACGACGTCGAGGATGACCTCGATGCCCGCCTCGTGCAGGGCCCGCACCGCCGACTTGAACTCCAGCACCTGCTGCCCGCGGTCGCCCCAGGAGGCGTACGCGTTGTGCGGGGCGAAGAAGCCGATCGTGTTGTAGCCCCAGTAGTTCGCCAGCCCCGCGTCCACCAGCCGGTGGTCGTGCACGAACTGGTGGACCGGCATCAGCTCCAGGGCCGTGACCCCCAGCTCGGTCAGGTGCTCGATGACCGCGGGGTGCGCGAGCGCCGCGTAGCTGCCGCGCAGGTCGTCCGGCAGGTCGGGGTGGAGCATCGTCAGGCCCTTGACGTGCGCCTCGTAGAGCACCGTCTCGTGGTAGTCGGTGCGCGGCGGGCGGTCGTCGCCCCAGTCGAAGTACGGGTTGATGACGACCGACGTCATCGTGTGCGGCGCCGAGTCGAGGTCGTTGCGGCTGTCCGGCTTGCCGAAGTGGTAGCCGTACACCGCCTCGTCCCAGTCGATGCTGCCGCTGACCGCCTTCGCGTACGGGTCCAGCAGCAGCTTGGCGGAGTTGTGGCGGTCACCGCGCTCCGGTTCGTACGGGCCGTGCACCCGGAAGCCGTACCGCTGCCCCGGCATGATCCCGGGGAGGTAGGCGTGCCGCACGAACGCGTCGGTCTCCCGCAGTTCGACGGCGGTCTCCGAGCCGTCGTCGTGCAGCAGTGACAGCTCTATGCGCTCCGCCGTCTCGGAGTACACCGCGAAGTTGGTGCCCGCACCGTCGTACGTGGCACCCAGGGGATACATCTGTCCCGGCCAGACCTGCATGCGTCGACTCTTCCACTTCCTCGATGGGCGCCGCGGCGCCTGGATGCCTCACGTCGGTCGTGTGTCGCTGTGTTCGTTGGCGGTATGCGGTGGGTTGGTTCGGTGTCTCAACCTGCCCTGTTCGGCTGGTTTTTCGCGTGATCCGGGCTGAAAGGCGGCCAACCCGCGACGAAGTCGGATCGTCGTACAGGACGACCGATATGTGCTGAGCACCATGAGGCAGCAGGGGGGAACAGTGCGCAAGATGATGCACCGCCACCTGGGCAAGGTGGTGGCGGGCGCGGCCGTGGCCCTGGCGGGTACCGCCGTGATGGCCGCGGTGGCCCTGCCGGGGGACGCGGGAGCGGCCGGCGGGGGGAGCCGGGCCGCCGCGTCCGAGGGGCAGCAGCCGCCAGCGGGCCAGGGGCAGCAGGCGCGCCCCGGGGCCGTCGAACGCCCGCCCGCCGAGGGAAGCAGGGGAGTCGGCCGCGACCCGCTCACGGACGACGAGTTCCGGCGGGCACAGGAGCTGGCGGCGCCCCGTACGCTCCGCGGCGCGACCGAGAACGTCAAGGGCGGGGCCGGCCCGGAGCGGCTGACCACCGACCTGGCCGAGCTGGGTCCCGACGAGACCGGCAGCGCCGATCCGCCGCGCCGGGCCGACGTCTCCTTCTACGACTACCGGGCCGACGCGTACGTGACCAAGACCGTCAACCTGACCACGGGAAAGGTGGAGAAGACGAACACCCAGCACGGCGTGCAGCCGCCGCCCAACCGCACCGAGAGCGAGACGGCGGCCGGCCTGCTGATCGCCGCGCCCGAGGGCGAGGGCCTCAGGAAGGACTACGAACACGCCACCGGCAAGAAGCTGACCGGCCCGGAGCAGCTGGCCGTGGCCGGCTTCGTCTACCGGGGAGCCGCCGAGGGGCCGGCACCCGAGGGGCTGCGCGAGTGCGGGCAGCACCGCTGCGTCCGGCTCTTCACCAAGGTGAAGAACGGCCAGTGGATCGACACCCGGCGTTTCGTGGTCGACCTGAGTGCCCGCACGGTCGGCCGGCTGGACTGAGCCGGCCGCGGCCGGCCCCGCGGTGGCGTGCGAGCACGCCGCCGTCACGTACCCCGCAGCTTCCGTATCACTGCCGTACAGGAGCGTTCCCATGCACGCAAGACCCTTCCGCCGTGCCCGCGTCGATCACGACCGTGCCCGTACCCGTGTCCCTGTCCCTACCCACCGTGCCCGCCTCCGGCGCGCCGCACTGGTCGCCGCGCCGCTGCTGCTCGGTACGGCGGCACTGACGACCGGGCCCTCCGCCGCCCAGGCCGCGCCGGCGGCCCCCGCGGCGCCCGCTCCCACCGCCGCAGGATGCAGTACCCCGTACAGCATCACGCAGACCCTCGAAGGCGGCACCACTTGGCGCATGTGCTGGCATTACGAGGCGAACGCCGGGCTGGTCCTGGACAACGTCTCCTACCAGCCGAAGGGCGAGCCCCGGCCGATCCAGGTGCTGACCAGCGCCAAACTCGCGCAGATCCACGTCCCGTACGACGACGGCGGCATCGAGTACGACGACCTGACGGGGCAGGGCTTCGCCCAGGGCCTCCAGACGCTCGACCCGGGCGAGTGTCCCGGCGGCACCATCAAATCGGTCAAGGTGCCGGGCGCCTGGGACCCGGCCCACGCGGACGTCAACGGGCTGTGCGTCACCACGCGCGCCCGCGGCCACGCCTACCGCCTGGGGTACTACCCGGGCGAGGCCGGCACGACCTACCAGGCCCAGGGCAAGGACCTGCTCGTCTACACGGTCAACAAGACCGGCTGGTACGAGTACGTCGTCGAGTGGCGCTTCTCCGGCGACGGCACGATGAACATGCAGGTCGGCGCCACCGGCACGCTCTCGCCCAGCGACTACGACGCGGGTGACGGCCGCGGCTGGCCGATCGGCAAGGGCGCCAAGGACTACGCCACCAGCCACAGCCACAACGTCTTCTGGCGCCTGAACTTCGGCCTGGACGGCTCCTCCGCCAACCGGGTCGAGCAGTTCGACTCGACGATCACCCCGCAGAGCGACGGGAAAACGCCCAAGACCAAGACGGTCCGTACGCCGGTGACCAAGGAGCTGGCGGGCGACGCCGGGCCGATGCGGTGGTGGCGGGTGGTCAGCAACGTCGGCAAGAACAAGGACGGTCATCCCCGGTCGTACGAGATCGTTCCCGGTCACACCACCAAGTACACCGGACGCGCCTACGCCAAGCACGACGTGTACTTCACCGAGTACAACAAGTGCGAGCAGTTCGCCAGCCACAACCTCGCGGACTGCGGGGCCGGGGCCGGGCGAAGTGTGGAGAAGTGGGTCAACGGGCAGCCGCTCCGTCACCCCGTCGCCTGGGTCAACATCGGCTTCCACCACATCGCCAGGGACGAGGACCAGGAGCCCATGCCGGTCCACTGGCAGGGCTTCCAGCTCTCCCCGCGCGACGTCACCGCTATGAATCCGCTCACTCCGCCCGCGCTTTCCGGGCACAACGGTCACGTCGAATAAGGGGAGTTGGCGAAGGACTCGATCCATCCTGCTGCACCGCCTCCCGGACCCGCAGTAGTCTGCCTTGATCGTTGGCACGGGGGTTCGGAAGGCGGTGTGCGGGTGAGCTCGGGCGGGCTGGAGTTGCCCCCTGGTGACGACGGCCATGACGGCCAGGACGGTCACGAGGGACACGAGGGCGGCTCCGTCGACGCCCCGCCCGGGGCGGTGTCCCTGGCCCGGCCGATGGAGATCGGCGCGGAGCTGGACTGGGGCAGCGAAGCCTGGAGCGAGGTGCGGACGCGCGCCCGGCGGGCCGGGCGCGCGTACATCTGGCTGAACCTCGTCGAACAGCGGCTGCGGGCCGTCGTGGCGGCGGTGCTGAGCCCCATCTACGAGCCGGTGCACGGCGACGAGTGGGTCATCGCCGCCGCCGGGCCCACCGGACAGGAGTGGGTCCAGCGGGCGGTCGCGGTCCGCGAGGTCAGCCGCCGCAAGGGCTACCTGCTCGACCCGGCGGACGACAACATCCTCAGCTTCCTGACCCTGCCGCAGCTGCGCGAGCTGATGGTCCAGCACTGGCCCTGCTTCGAGCCGTACTTCGACGACCGGCGGGAGGTGGAGCTGGCCCTCGACGAACTGGAGGTGGCCCGCAACATCGTCTCCCGCAACCGCGCCCTGTCCGGGACGGTCCTGGCCCAGGCCGAGCGGGCCTCCGCCCGGCTGCTGGACATACTCGGCTCCGGCATCGGCACCCGTACGGCGGGACGGCTGCCCATCGACGCGGTCGAGGACCTGGTCGGCGACCGGTACGCGGACGTCGTGGGCGTCCACGCCGACCGGGTGCGCCTCCAGCGGCAGCTGCCCGCCGAGGACCTCTTCGGCGGCGCCCGCCGCCTGGACGCCGTCGGCATCGGCCTCAACCTCCTCGTGCAGAACTACTCGGGCCGCCGCATGGTCAGGCTCGCGGAGTCCGGCTGCCGCATCCGGCTGCTCTTCCTCAACCCCGCCAGCAGCGCGGTCCGCCGCCGCGAGCGGGAACTCGGCCTCAAGAAGGGCGAGATGAGCCGCTCCATCGAGATGAACATCCTGCACATGCGGCGGGTACGGGCGCGGCTGCGCGACCCCGGCGCCTTCGAGATCCAGGTCTTCGACGAGACCCCCCGCTTCACGGCCTACCTGGTGGACGGCGACGGCCCGGACGGCCTCGCCGTCGTCCAGTCGTACCTGCGGCGCAGCCGGGGCATGGAGTCGCCGGTCCTGGTCCTGCGCGGCGGCGGCCGCGAGATCCTGCGCCAGGAGGCGGGCCGGGACGACGACAACGGCCTCTTCTCGACGTACCGGGAGGAGTTCGAGAGCGTGTGGGCGGATTCGCGGCCGGTGTCGTAGGGGGCGGCGGCCCGGCCGGCCGCGAACGGGCAGGTAACGTTGCGGCATGCGATTCGGCGTGCTCGGGCCGGTGGAAGTGCGGTCGGCGGACGGACGGCCCGTACGGGTACCGGAACGGAAGGTACGCACCCTGCTGGCCGCGCTGCTCGCGCACCGCGGGCGGCCCGTCGCCGCCGGACGCCTCATCGACGCCCTGTGGGAGGAGCGGCTGCCCGCCAACCCGGCCGGCGCCCTCCAGGCCAAGGTCTCCCAACTGCGGCGCGCTCTGGAGGCCGCCGGGCCCGGCGGCCGTTCGCTGGTGGCCGCGCGCCCGCCCGGCTACCAGCTGGACGCCGGGACCGACGCCGTCGACGCGGACCGCTTCGCCGCGCTGACGGCCCGCGCCTACGGGGAACCTGACCCCGGGCGGCGGGCCGCGCTGCTCACCGAGGCGCTCGGGCTGTGGCGAGGCCCGGCCTTCGCCGGATTCGCGGACGCGCCGTTCGCCCGGCCCGCGGCCGAGCGCCTGGAGGAACAGCGGCTGACCGCGCTGGAGGAACGGGCCGCGGCCCGGCTGCGGCTGGGCGGCCACGGCCCGCTGGCCGGCGAACTGGCGGAGCTGGTGGCCCGGCATCCGCTGCGCGAACGGCTGAGCGCGCTCCACCTGCGGGCCCTGTACGGCGCAGGGCGGCAGAGCGAGGCCCTGGCCGCGTACGCCGCGCTGCGTGAACGGCTGGCGGAGGAACTGGGCATCGACCCGGGCCCCGAGCTGACCGCCCTGCACCAGGCGATTTTGCGGCAGGACCCGGACCTGGCGGGCGCGGACGACGGCCCGCCGCCTTCGCCGGGCACCCCGTCGCCTTCGCCGGGCGCCCCGTCGCCTTCGCCGGGCGCCCCGCCGCGTACGAACCTGCCCGCCACGCTCACCGAACTCGTCGGTAGGGGCGCGGCGGTGTCCCAGGTCCGCGCGCTCCTGGAGGCGGGCCGGCTGGTGACGCTCACCGGCCCTGGCGGGGTGGGCAAGACCCGGCTGGCCCTGGAGGCCGCGCACGGGTTCACCGGCGACTCCACCGCTTTTCCCGACGGTGTCCTGCTGGTGGAGCTGGCCGCGCTCGGCCGCCCGGCCGGGGCCCCCGCGGAGACCTGCACGGCCGCCGGGCCGGCCGAGGCGGTGCTCGCGGTGCTGGGCGTACGGGAAGGCGCGGCGTCAGGCCCGGCCGGCGAGCGCCTGGCGGGCGCGCTGCGCGGCAAACGGCTGCTCCTGGTGCTGGACAACTGCGAACACGTCGTCGACGCGGTCGCCGAGGTCACGGCGGAACTCCTCAGGGCGGCGCCCGGCCTGCGGGTGCTGGCGACCAGCCGGGAACTGCTGGGGCTGGCCGGCGAGCGGGTGTGGCCGGTGCCGCCGCTGGAAGAGTCCGACGCCGTCCGCCTCTTCGCCGCACGCGCGGCGGCGACGGCCCCCGGCTTCACGCTCGACGCGCACAACGCGGCGGATGTCGCGGACGTCTGCCGCCGCCTCGACGGCATCCCGCTCGCGCTGGAGCTGGCCGCGACGCGGGTACGGGCCCTGGGCGTACGGGAGCTGAGCGCGCGGCTGGACGACCGGTTCCGGCTGCCGGGCGCGGGCCGCAGGGGCGCGCCGCCACGCCAGCAGACCCTGCGCGCGATGATCGACTGGAGCTGGGAGCTGCTGACCCCGTCCGAGCGGATCGTGCTGCGGCGGCTCGCCGTGCACGCCGACGGCTGCACGCTCCGGGCCGCCGAGGAGGTGTGCGCGGGTGGCGGCGTACGGTCCGGCGAGGTGGCGGACCTGCTGGCGCGGCTCGTCGACCGCTCCCTGGTGGCGGTCGCCGAGGGCCCGTACGGCCCGCGCTACCGCCTGCTGGAGTCGGTGGCCGCCTACTGCCTCGAACGGCTCCGCGAGGCGGCCGAGTGGGAGGCCGTGCGGCGGCGGCACAGCGTTCACCACACCGCGCTCGCCGAACGCGCTGAAACGTTTCTGTACGGGGCCGGGCAACGCGAGTGGCTCGCCCGGCTCGACCAGGAGACGGCGAACCTGCGCGCGGCGCTGGACTGTGCCGTCCAGGAAGGCGCGGCGGACCGTGCGCTGCGCCTGGTCAACGCGCTGGCCTGGTACTGGTTCCTGCGCGGCCGGCTCGGCGAGGCGGGGCGGGCGCTGAGCGCGGCCCTGAGGGTGGACGGGGACGGCGGCCCCGCGCCGGGCCGGCTCCGGCTGCGCGCCGCGGTCTGGCAGGTCGGCATGGCCTCGCTGGCGGGCGGCGACACCGACCCGGTGGCACGGGCCGACGCCGTACTGAAGCAGTACGAGGACGGGAGCAGGACCTCCGGAACCCCGGCACTCTCTGCCGACGACCCGGCGGGCCACGCCTGGGCCCTCTGGTTCCTGACCTACGCTCAGATAGGGCTGGGCGACCCGGCCGTCGCACGCGAACGGCTCGCCCGCGCGCTTGCGGGCTTCCGGACACTCGGCGACCGCTGGGGGACGGCCGCCGCCCTGAGCAGCCGCGCCCAAGCCCAGTCCGCGGGCCCCGGCGCCGTACCCGACCGGGCCGCACGCAGGCGCGACGCCGAAGAGAGCGCCGCGCTGTTCGAGGAACTGGGCGACCGGTGGGGCCGCCTCCAGGCGGCCGAGGCGCTCGGGACACTGGCCGAGCAGGACGGCGACTACGAGCGTGCCGCCCGGCTGCACCGGGACGGGCTGCGCGGCGCCGAGGAACTGGGCCTGTGGATCCAGGCGTCGTACAAACACTCCGGCCTCGGCCGCATCGCCCTGCTGACCGGCGACCTGGAGGCGGCGCGCGCACACCACGAACGGGGGCTGCGGCTGGCCGCCGAGCAGTCGCACCGGCGCGGCGAGATGTTCGCCGATACCGGACTGGGCATCGGCGCCCGCCGCGCCGGCCGGCTGGACGACGCCGAGCGGCACCACTCGCGCTGGCTGGAATGGTGCCGCAGCCGGGACGGCGACCCCGGCACGGCCCTGCTCCTCGCCGAACTGGGGTTCGTCGCCGAACTGCGGGGCGAGGCGGCCACGGCCCGCCGCCTCCATCTGGACGGCTACGAGGCGGCGCGCGCCACCGGCGATCCGCGCGCCGTCGCCCTCGCCCTGGAGGGACTGGCCGGCGCGGAGGCCGCCGCGGGCCGGTACGCCCACGCCGCCCGCCTACTGGGCCGCGCCAGCGCGACCCGGGCCGCGCTGGGCACACCGCTGCCGCCCGCCGAACGCTGGGACGTGGACCGCGTCACGGCCCGCGCACGCGACGGCTTGGGCGGCGACGACGCGTTCGCGGCAGCCTTCGAGGAAGGCGCCGGCAAAACCGACGCCGAACTGGTGCGGACAGCGGTCGGCACGGGCCGAGAAGCACATGCGGTCAATGCCGGGGCATGAGCGAACACGACCTGCCGCCGTCCGGCCGTGACCTGACGGTGGCGCACAGGCCGCCCGAATCACCGGGACGAACGATCTCGCCGTGGTAGGACGGGGCGAACGCCTCTGCATGACCACGCGCGGTATCCGCACGCCTTCGACCATGTCGTTCTCCGTCTTCCGCGGTGTGTCCGACCAGTCCTGGGAGACCTCCTGTTGACGACGGACCTGGTGCGCAAGTACCGGCTGCTCTTCGCGGTACCGGGCTTTCGCCTGTCGGCCGTCGCCGCCCTGACCGGCAAGTTCCAGCCGGGCATGTACGCGGTGGCCCTGCTGGCGCTGGCGTCCTGCCACCTCGACTACAGCGCGGCCACCCTGGTGGTCGCGGCCGCTTCGATCGGCGCGATGACCACTCCGCTGCGGGGCAGGCTGCTCGACCGGTACTCCTACGCCGCGGTGCTGTGGCCGCTGCTCGTACTGCACCTCGGTTCTCTGCTGCTCTTCGTCGCCGCCGCACGGGCACACGCCGGCATCGCGGCGCTGTTCTGCCTCTCCATGCTGGCGGCCGCCAGCCAGCCGCCCGTCGGAACGCTCACCAGGGTGATGTGGCGCAAGACGGTTCCCGGCGACCTGAGGACGACCGCGCTGGCTCTGGACGCCGTCCTCGCGGACTTCGGTTTCATGGTCGGTCCGGTCGCGGCGGTCGCCCTGGCGCGCGGCATCTCGCCCGACGCCGCCGTGCCGGCCTGCGGGCTGCTGCTGGCCGTCGCGGTGCCGCTGGCCCTGCGCGGCGCCGGCGCCAAGGCCCCCAAGGAGGCGCCGCCGCGCAGGCACTGGGCCGGGCCCCTGCGGTCGGCGGCGCTGCGCCGGGTTTTCAGCGTCGCGTTCTGCTTCTTCCTCGGCGTGAACGCCCTGGAGGTCTCGTTGGCCTCCTACGGGCGCAAGGGGGAGGTGACGCTGGCCGGCGGGGCGCTGCTGAGCCTCGTCGCGATGGCCAGCATGGCGGGTGGCGCACTGCTCGGCGGGCTCCCCGCCCGAGCCGCCCGGCTCCTGATGCGGCCCACCGTGCCGCTGGGCGGGAACGCGCTGTGCCTCCTCCTGCTGGCGGGCGCGGCCTCCGTCCACCCCGTTCTCGTCCCCCTGGCCTGCCTGCCGGTCGGTTTCTGCCTCGGCCCCTGCTTCGCGTCCGTGTACGGCACGGCCGCCGACCACGCGGCCAAGGGGGAAGAGGCGGAGACGCAGTCCTGGGTGGCCGGCGCCATGATGGCCGGTGGCGCGCTCGGCGCGGTGGTGGGCGGCTGGAGCCTGGCGCACGGCGGCCTGGCCGGCGCCCTGCTGCCGGCCTCGGCGGCGTGGGCGGCCGGTGCTGTCTGCGGGTCTCGTGTCCCGCATCTCCGCCCGGTCGCGGAGGGCGCACGCGGGTGACGGCCGCGCAAGCCTCGCCCGTACGGCGATCACCGCTGCTCAGCGCAGTTTCCGCACCACCCGGGCCGGGTTGCCGACGGCCAGGACGCCGGGCGGCAGGTCCCTGGTCACCACGGCGCCCGCGCCGACGACCGTGTCCGCACCGACGCTCGCCCCCGGACAGACGATCACTCCGCCGCCGAGCCACACGTTGTCGCCGATCGTGACGGGTTCGGCCTTCTCCCAGCCGGCCCGGCGCCGCTCCGGGGCGAGTTCGTGGGTCGGCGTCAGGAGCTGCACGTTCGGGCCGATCTGTACGTCCGAGCCGACGGTGATGGGCCCGGCGTCCAGGAAGACCGCGTTGAAGTTGACGAACGTACGGGCGCCGATGCGGATGTGGTAGCCGAAGTCGCAGTGGAAGGGCGGGCGGATGCGGACGTCCTCGCCCAACGAGCCGAAGAGCTCGCGCAGGACGGCGCGCCGCTCGGCGGTGCGCGGGCCGGCCGGTCCCGTGCGGTTGTAGGCGGCACAGAGGTCGATGCGCCGGACGGTGTCCGCGAGCAGTTCGGGGTCGTCGGGGAGGTACCAGTCGCCGGCCAGCATGCGCCGCTTGTTCTCGCCCACGGGAGTCCTCTCGTCGCGCATCGGTGGTGCCGCGTCTCGTCGGCTCCGCCACGCTCGCCGGGCGCCGGGCGGCCGTCAAGGAATTCAGGCCCGGGGCGAATCGGCCGTGTCGTGGGCCCGGGGCAGGGCGGGGGCCGGCGGGCCGGGCGGGAACGTACCGGTCCCGGGGCGTTGTCAGTGTCGCGTGGGAGAGTAGGGGAACACGGGGGAAGCAACACCGAAGGAGGCCGCCATGGGCTGGCATCAAGAGCTGCTGGTCAGCTTCGACTTGGAGACCACCGGCACGGACGTCGAGCGCGACCGCGTCGTCACGGCCGCGCTGATAAGGCTTGCGGCGGACGGCCGGGAGGCCGCGCGGGAGACCTGGCTGCTCGATCCCGGCGTGCCGGTTCCCGAGGAGGCGGCGGCGATACACGGGGTGACGACGGCTCACGTCCGGGCGCACGGCGAGCCCGCGGCGGCCGGGATCGACGCCATCACCGAAGCGCTCGCCAGGGCGCTGCACGAGGGCATACCGCTCGTGGTGATGAACGCGCGCTACGACCTCTCCCTGCTGGACCGCGAATGCCGCCGCCACGGCCTGCGGACGCTTGCCGACCGGCTCGGCCGGCCGCCCGCGCCGGTCATCGACCCGCTGGTCCTGGACAAGCACGTGGACCGCTACCGCAAGGGCAAGCGGACCCTCCAGGCGCTCTGCCGGCACTACGGGGTCGCGCTGGAGGCCGCACACGAAGCGGGGGCGGACGCGGTGGCCGCGGCCGGCGTCGCGCGGCGGATCGGCGAGCGGTACCCCTCGGTGGCCGGGACGGAGCCGGCGGCGCTGCACGCCCTCCAGGAGAAGGCGGCGGCCGACCAAGCCGCTTCCTTCCAGCAGTATTTGCGCCGCTCCGGTGACCCCGGGGCGATAGTCGAGGCGGCCTGGCCGCTCATCCCGCACCAGCGGTCGCGCGAGCTCGTCGAGGGGCTGACGGGGCGGGTGCCGCCGTCGCGCGGCGACGGGTGAGGGCGGGCGCCGGGCCGCCGGAGCGTCAGAAGGGGTACCACCGTACGGTCGTGTCGCCCTCGCGCAGGGAGGCGATGCGGCGGCGGAACTCCTTGAGGGCGGCGGGGTTGCCGGGGGCGTGCTGGGAGACCCAGGCGCAGCTCGCCGTCTCCCGGGCGCCGCGCAGCACTGCGCAGCCCTCCCAGTCGCGTACGTCCCAGCCGTAGACCCGCACGAACGTGTCGTAGGCCGCGGCGGGCAGGCCGTAGCGGTCGCGGCTCAGGGCCATCACGACGAGATCGTGTTCCCGCAGATCGGAGGAGAACGTTTCGAGGTCGACGAGCACCGGGCCCCCGGGCCCCACATGGACGTTACGGGTCAGCGCGTCACCGTGGACGGGACCGCGCGGCAGGTGCGGTTCCAGGGCGGAAGCGGCCGCGGCGAAGGCGTCGCGGCGGCCCCGCAGATACTCGGCGTCCCGCGCCGAGACCGCGTCGCCGGCCAGCCGCAGCCAGCGCTCCACACCGCCCAGCAGCTCCCGCCGGGGGAGGGGGAACGGCGGTTCGGGCAGTGCGTGCACCAGGCGCAGCAGGGCGGCCAGGTCGGACGGTTCGGCGGGCCGCACGGGCTCGGGCAGCCGTTCCCAGAACGTGACGGGGTGGCCGTCCACCAGGCGGGCCGCCGGTTCCGCCGCGCGTACCGCAGGCACGCCCTGCTCCGCCAGCCAGACGGCGACGCCCAGTTCCCGTTCGGCGCGCTCCAGCAGTTCGGCACTGCGCCCGACCCGTACGACCGGCCCTCCGTCGCCCGTCGCGAACACCGCGTTCTCGCCGAGCGACAGCAGCCGGGCGTCCGCGGCGGCGTCGGGGCGGCCGGCCGCGGCCAGGACCTCCCGGGCGCGCGCCTCCGTGAACGGGGTGGTGCTCGGTGCGGTCATGGGGGCGCCTCCTGCGGTGCGTGATCGGGACCAGTCTCGCAGGTGCCCGGCCCTGCCCGGCAGACGGATCCCGGCCGGGGCGCCGGGGAGGAAACGGTTCCGGTGCTTGACTGCGCCGACCGCCGTCACGACGATGACGGCGGCCGCCTGCCCCGCTCCACCCGGGGACGCGCGGCCCGTTCGTCGCGGTCGGAGCCGTTGTGGGTGGAAATGGTCGCGGTCGGCGGTGCCGTCCGGGTGAGCGGATGCGGGGGAGCCGTGTTGAGGCGAGGCGGTTGCGGAACGGGACGTACGAGAGGACGCACGGGGGACCGGTGCGGGCCGGAGCCGGGCCGTGCCCGGTTTCCCGGGGAGCCACGGCGGTGACGCTGCCGGCCGCGGCCGGGCGCGCGGCACCACGCCGCCCGGCGCCCGGGCCCGGCGGCGGCACCTGGTTCCTCGTCCTGCCCGCGCTGATCCCGATCCTGGTGCTGAGCGTCGGGCCGCTGCTGTACGGCATCGCGCTGGCCTTCACCGACGCGCAGTCGGGGCGTACGCAGGCCACCCGGTGGGTCGGGCTGCTGAACTTCTCCGACCTGCTCGGGGACACGCTCTTCTGGGAGTCGTTCCGGATCGGGCTGGTGTGGGCGGTGGGCGTCACGGTCCCGCAGTTCTTCCTCGCCCTCGGGCTGGCGCTGCTGCTCGGCCAGGACCTGCGGTTGCGCTGGCTGGCCCGCGCGCTGGCGATCATCCCGTGGGCGATGCCGGAAGTCGTCGTGGGCATCATGTGGCGGCTGGTCTACCACCCGGACGCGGGCGTGCTGAACGAGACGCTGCGCAGTCTCGGCCTGACCGGCCAGGCCGGCGGCGTGGACTGGCTGAGCGGCACGGCCACCGCCCTGCTCGCCGTGATCGTCGTCGGTGTCTGGGCGGGCATGCCGCAGACCACGGTGGCGCTCCTGGCCGGGCTCCAGAACGTGCCGCGCGAACTGCACGAGGCCGCCGCGATGGACGGCGCGGGGGCCTGGCGCCGGTTCCGCACGGTCACCTGGCCCGCGGTCAGACCGATCGCCCTGGCCGTCTCCGCGCTCAACTTCATCTGGAACTTCAACTCCTTCGCGCTGGTCTACGTGCTGACCGACGGCGGCCCCGGCGGCCGCACCCGGCTGCCCATGCTGTTCGCGTACGAGGAGGCGTTCCGGTACGGGCAGTTCGGGTACGCCGCCGCGATGGGGCTGGCGATGGTCGCGGTCGTCTCGGTCCTGCTGGCCGTCTACCTCTCCCGGCGGCTGCGCGGGGAGGAGGAGCAGTGAAGACCGACCCGTACCGGGCCCGCCGCGCCGCCGGCCGGGCCGGGCAGTACCTGGCGCTGCTCTGCTACCTCGCCTTCCTCGCCTTTCCCTTCCTCTGGCTGGTCTCCACCGCGTTCAAGCCGCCGCGCGAACTGGGCAGCGTGCACCCCACGTGGGTCCCCAGGGCGCCGACGCTGGACAACTTCCGCACGGCCTTCGACGAGCAGCCGCTGCTCCAAGCCGCGGCCAACAGCCTGCTGGCCGCGGCGGCCGCCGCGCTGGTCGCGATCGTCCTGGCGACCCCCATGGCGTACGTCCTCGCGCGGCAGCGCACCCGCTTCGCACGGGCGGCGACCGGCTGGGTGGTGGTCAGCCAGGCGTTCCCCCTGGTCCTGGTGATCATCCCGCTCTTCCTGGTCCTCAAGAACCTTCACCTCGTCGACTCCAGGACCGGCCTGGTGCTGGTGTACGTGGTGTGGTCGCTGCCGTTCGCGCTGTGGATGCTGACCGGTTACGTACGGGCCGTACCGCCGGAGCTGGAGGAGGCCGCCGCCGTCGACGGTGCGGGCCGGCTGCGCATCCTGGTCTCGGTCACCGGCCCGCTCCTCGCGCCCGGCATCGTCGCCACGGGCCTGTTCGCCTTCATCACCGCATGGAACGAGTTCTTCTTCGCGCTCGTCCTGCTCAAGTCGCCGGAGAAGCAGACGATGCCGATCGTACTGACCCACTTCCTCGGGGCCGAGGGCGTCGCCGACCTCGGCCCGCTCGCCGCGGCGGCCCTGCTCGCCACGCTGCCGAGCCTGGTGGTCTTCGCGGTCGTCCAGCGCCGTATCACCGGCGGCATGCTGGCCGGGGCGGTGAAGAACTGATGCGGGGCGCCGGGAACGGTCCCGGCCGCCGCGCCGCCGGCAGCGGACCCGGCCGCCGCGCCCTGCTCGCCGCCGCCGCGGCCCTGCCGGCGGCGGCTCTGCTCCCCGGCTGTTCAGGGGGCGGCGGGCGGCGGGGCGGCGGCCGTTCCGTGCTCCGGTTCCAGTCGCTGGCCTGGCAGAAGGAGTCGGTGGACGCCAACAAGCGGCTCGTCGCCGAGTGGAACCGTACGCATCCGGACATCCCCGTCCAGTACGTCCAGGGTGCCTGGACCACCGTCCACGACCAGCTGCTCACCTCCTTCGAGGGCGGCGAGGCGCCGGACGTCATCCACGACGCCTCCGACGACCTCGCCGACTTCGCGTACGGCGGCTACCTCGCCGACCTGACCGGCCTGCTCCCGCGCCGCTTGAAGGACGACATCCCGCGGCACAGCTGGGAGTCGGGGACCTTCGGCGGCCGGGTGTACGGCATCCCGTTCCTCCAGGAGCCGCGCGTGCTGATCGCGGACGGGGTGAAGCTGCGGCGCTCCGGCGTACGGGTGCCGACGGCCCGGGAGCCGTGGACGTGGGAGGAGTTCGGGGAGGTGGCGAAGGAGCTGACGGGCGGCGGCGGGTACGGTGTCGCCTGGCCGTTGAAGGAGCCGGTCTCCGTCACGCTCAACCTCGCCCTGTCCACCGGCGGCCGGATCTTCCGGCGCCGCCCTGACGGCAAGGCGGAGGTGCGTTTCGACGCCGCCGACCAGGTGGTGCCGCGCCTCATCCACGACCAGGTCAACGTCGTCCGCAGCGCGGCCCGTACGACCTTGGGCATGGGCGGCGCCGACACGCTCCCCGGCTTCTTCGCGGGCCGGTACGCGATCCTGCCGCTCGGGTTCTCCTACCGGCAGCAGATCGCGCAGCAGGCCCCGAAGGACTTCGAGTGGACGGTGCTGCCCGCGCCCAGGGGCCCCGGCGGCGCGGACCAGGGCGTCAGCCCGCAGACCTTGTCGATCGCCGAGGACTGCGCCCGCAAGGAGGACGCGATGGCGTTCGTCGACTTCCTGCTGCGGCCGCCCAACATGGTGCGGCTCGCCCTGGGGGACTGGATGCTGCCGACGGGACGGGAGGCGCTGAAGGCGCCGGAGCTGCGCGGGGACCGCCACGGCTGGGCGACGGGCACGGCGCTCGCGGGCACGCTGCGGGCCGCGCCCGCGCAGTCCGTGCGGGGGTATGCGGAGTGGAAGGACAAGATCGCGACGCCCGGTTTCCAGGAGTACTACAGCGGGGCGATCGACGTGGACGCGTTGCGCCGCCGCCTGGTCCGCGACGGGAACCTGGTGCTGGCCAGGTACCAGCGCTGAGGCACCCGCAGCCTTATTTGATTGCACGATACGTATCGTCTCGTTTATGGTCCGGGACATGAGCCCATCCACGCCTGCCCGCGCCCACCGGCCCGCCCACATCGCGATGTTCGGCATCGCGGCCCACGGGCACGTCAACCCGAGCCTGGAGGTCATCCGCGAACTCGTCGCCCGGGGCCACCGCGTCACCTACGCCATCCCGCCGGCCTTCGCCGACCTCGTCGCCGTCACCGGCGCCGAGCCCCGGCTCTGGAACTCGACGCTGCCGACGGACGAGGACCCGGAGGCCTGGGGCACCGAACTGATCGACAACCTCGAACCGTTCCTCCGTGACGCCATACAGGCGCTGCCGCAACTCCTCGCCCTGTACGAGGGTGACGAGCCGGACCTCGTCATCCACGACAGCGCCTCCTACCCGGCGCCGGTCCTCGCCCACCGCTGGGGCGTGCCCGCGATCCAGCTCACCCCGCACCTGGTCGCCTGGCAGGGCTACGAGGAGGAGGTGGCGGAGCCGATGCGTGCCCAGCTGCTCGGCTCCGAGCGCGGGCGGGCGTACTACGAGCGGTTCCGCGCCTGGCTCGACGAGCACGGCATGTCCGAAGTGACCGACCCCGACCGGCTGGCGGGCGAGCCCGCCCGCGCCCTCGCCCTGATCCCGCGCGCCATGCAGCCGCACGCCGACCGCGTCGATTCCACCCGGGTCACCTTCGTCGGCACGTGCCAGGGCGACCGCGGCCACCAGGGCGACTGGCGGCGGCCCGACGGGCTCGCCGCGGACGCGAAGGTGCTGCTGGTCTCGTTCGGCTCCGCCTTCACCAAGGAGCCCGGCTTCTACCGCGCGTGCATCGAGGCGTTCGGCGGCCTGGCGGGCTGGCACGTGGTGCTGCAGATCGGCAAGTACGTCGAAACGTCCGAACTCGGCACGATCCCGGAGAACTTCGAGGTGCACCGTTGGGTGCCGCAGCTCGCCGTGCTGCGGCAGGCGGACGCCTTCGTCACCCACGCGGGGATGGGCGGCAGCCAGGAGGGGCTGGCGAACGGGGTACCGATGGTGTGCGTACCGCAGGCCGCCGACCAGTTCGCGAACGCCGGCATGCTCCAGCAGCTCGGCGTCGCCCGGCACGTCCCGAAGGAGGAGGTCACGGCCGACGTCCTGCGGGAGGCCGTGCTCGGCCTGGTGAACGACCCCCGCGTCCAGGAGGCTTCGGAGCGGCTCCGGCTGGAGGTGACGGGGGAGGGCGGCGCCAAGCGCGCGGCCGACCTCGTCGAGGCGGAACTGCCGGGAAACCTGCGGGGAAACGCGCCGGCCGGTTCGTAGGGGAATATCGGCGCATTCCGCATTCCGAATAAGGGCGGCGCGGCGCACCTGTTGCTCGGCGTGTCGGTCAAATTGCGATGCGTACGCGGGGATTGCCGGCCCGCATTCGCGCCGCCCTTCTCCGTACCGTGGGTAACTCCGGGGTGCTCACCGGTCCCCACCTGCGGCATGTTGCGTGCGTGTGAACGGAGTTGAAGTGCCCTTCGGTAACTCCAGTGGGTGTTTGACCCCTTCTGCGGTCCTTTGCAATTACGCAAGGTTGTTGTCTATCTCACACCGCCCGGCTGGCCTTGAATTGACCCCGTCAATCCGACAGGGTTTCGAGCCAGCCCGGTGGAGATCTTCCTGTTCGGCCGGGCTGTTGCGCAACGCTTTCCCCCCACACCCCGAACGAGGAGAACCCTCGCAATGGCCCACGCTCACAAGCGTTCCAGCAAGAAGCGGCTCGTCACCGGCATAGCCGCCGTGGTCGCCGCCACGGGTATCGCCACGGTCACCGCGGTCACGGCAGGCGCGTCGCCCGCCGAAGGCAAGGTCTACGGTGCCGAGGCCAAGGGCGCCGTGAACGGCAGCTACATCGTCATGCTGAAGAACTCGGTCCGCGGCGCCGCCGTACAGGCCGAGCAGAACAAGGACCTGGCCGGCAAGTACGGCGGCGAGGTCAAGCGGACCTACTCCGCCGCGCTCAACGGCTTCTCCGCCACCGGGCTCAGCGCCGAGGAGGCCCGCCGCCTGGCCGCCGACCCGGCCGTCGACAAGGTCGTGCAGAACAAGAAGTTCCACATCGACGCCACCCAGGACAACCCGCCCTCGTGGGGCCTGGACCGCATCGACCAGGCCGACACCCAGGGCGACAAGAAGTACGCCTACCCCGACAGCGCGGGCGAGGGCGTCACCGCCTACGTCATCGACACCGGTGTCCGCACCACGCACCAGGACTTCGAGGGCCGCGCGTCCTCCGGCTTCGACGCGGTCGACGGCGACAACGACGCCACCGACGGCAACGGCCACGGCACCCACGTCGCGGGCACCATCGCCGGCAAGGCGCACGGCGTCGCCAAGAAGGCCAAGATCGTGGCCGTCCGCGTGCTGGACGACCAGGGTTCGGGCTCCACCGAGCAGGTCGTCGCCGGCATCGACTGGGTCACCAAGAACCACAAGGGCCCGTCGGTGGCGAACATGTCGCTCGGCGGCGGCGCCGACGAGGCGCTGGACGCGGCGGTCCAGAAGGCGGTCGCCTCCGGCGTCACCTTCGCCGTGGCGGCGGGCAACGAGTCCACCGACGCGGGCCAGGGCTCCCCGGCGCGGGTGAAGGAGGCCATCACGGTCGCCTCCAGCACCAACACCGACGAGCAGTCCGACTTCTCCAACTTCGGCAGCGCCGTGGACCTCTACGCGCCCGGCTCCGACATCACCTCGGCCTGGAACGACAGCGACCAGGGCACCAAGACCATCTCCGGTACGTCCATGGCCACCCCGCACGTCGCGGGCGCCGCCGCGGTCTACCTGAGCGCCCACCAGGACGCCAAGCCGGACGCGGTCGCCAAGGCGCTGACCGACGGCGCCACGCCCGACAAGATCAAGAACCCGAGCGAGGGCACGCCCAACAAGCTGCTGAAGGTCGGCGAGAAGTAACCTCCCCGTCCGTTCGGCCCCGACCGCCGGCCGTCGCGCCCGCCCCCACGGGGCGCGACGGCCGGCGTCGTGCGTGTCCGCGCCCGGCTCAGCCGCAGTACCGGCGCGCCGTCGACTCCCGCTGCGGTGCCTCCAGCAGGCGCAGCCGGCTCTCGACCTCGCGCGGCAGCGGGCGCCGTTCGCGCACCACCCACGGCAGCCCGCCGGCGGCCTCCGCGAACGCCCGTACGGACACCAAGTCGCGGGGCACCGTCGAGGCGAGCGTGCCGGTCCGGCGCACGGCGGCGGCCAGCGGCCTGCGCAGCCAGGTGAACCACAGGGTGTTGCGGATGCCCTGGCGCCGGCGCAGCGTCGCGTCCCGGTGCGGGGACGCCCGGTGGTGGACGGTGAGCCGGTCGGCGTACGCCAGCCACCAGCCCCCGGCCGCCAGGTCGGCGGCGAGCAGTTCCTCCTCGCCGCCCAGGACCAGCCGGGGCGAGAAGCCGCCCGCCGCCCGGAAGGCGTCGGCGCGCAGCACGGTGGCGGCCGCCAGGAAGGACCCCAGCGCGGGCCCCGGCAGCCAGGAGGGCGCGGGGATGGGGGAGTGCCGCAGTTCCTGGACGATCGGGTCCTCGGCCGGTTCGCCGCAAGCGGCGCCCGCTCCGGGGGCGTCCGGGTGCGGGTGGACCATGATGCGCGCCGTCACCGCGCCGAGCCGGGCGTGCGTGTCCAGCAGGTCGGCGGCCCCTGACAGGGCACCGGGCTCCCACCAGGAGTCGTCGTCGCAGAACGCCAGGTACGGCGTCGTCGCCACCCGCGCGGCCAGATTGCGGCCCACCGCGCCGAGGTTGTGCGCCAGCGGGATGAGCCGCGGCGCGAGGGGGTGGCGGCGGACGGCGGACGCGCTGCCGTCGCGGGAGCCGTTGTCCACCACGATGACGGGCGGTTTCTCGGGCAGTTCGGCGAGCCGGTCCAGGGTGTGCAGCAGGTCGTCGCTGCGGTTGTGGGTGATGACGATGACGGTGGTGCGCGAATCGGTCACGGGAGGCTTCCTCGGGTCGGTGGGTACGGTCGGCGCCGGCCCCCGGTCACGTCGCCGACTCCAGCTGCCGTACGCGGCGTTCCACCCGTTCGGGCAGCGGGCGGCGGCGGGCGAGCGCGGCCGGCAGCCGGCGTACCGCCTCGGCCAGCGCCAGCCGGGCTTCCCGGTCCGTACGGCTGTCGGCGGCCAGCCGCGCGGTGTGCGCGAGCGCGTGCCGCAGCGGCCGCCGCAGCCACGCGGTGAGCAGGACGTTGCGCCGTACGCGCGCCGCACGGCCCGGCCGCGGCGCGCCGCCCTCGCCGTCGGGCTGGTGCCGGGCGACGAGCGCGGGACAGTAGGCAACACCCCAGCCCCCGGCCTCCAGGTCCATGGCCAGCAGCGTTTCCTCGGCCCCGAAGTGCAGGACGGGGTGGTAGCCGCCGACCTCCAGGAAGGCGTCGCGGCGGGCCACGGCGGCGCAGCCCAGGAAGCCGAGCACCGAGGGACCCGGCAGGTCGGGGTCGCGGCCCAGCGGGGAGGCGGCCAGCACGTCGTTGAGCGGGTCGGGTTCGGCGGCCGGTCCGACCAGGGTCGCGGCGGCGGCCAGCCCCAGCCGCGGGTGCGCCGCGAACAGGCCGGCGGCCCGCGTCAGGGCGCCGGGCTCCCACCAGGAGTCGTCGTCGCTGAACGCGACGAGCGGCGTGCGGAGGGCGGCGGCGCCGTAGGTACGGCCCACCGCGCCGAGGTTGTGGCCGGGGGTGAGCACCCGCACCGAGGGATAGTGTGCGCGCACGGCGTCCGCGGTGCCGTCCGTCGAGCCGTTGTCGACGACCACGACGGGCGGTTCCTCGGCGAGCCGGGTCACCCGGCCCAGGGTCCCCAGCAGCCGTTCGCGCCGGTTGCGGGTGATCATGACGATGCCCACGCGCGGGAGTTCCGGGGCCCGGCCGGCGTCCGCCGCGGCACCGGTCGCCGGCGCGGGCGCGGTGGCCGTACCGGGCGGCCCGCCCGCCCACGCCGTCACGGGCGCGGCTCCGCCCGTGACGCGGCGGCGCGGGCCGCCCGCCGGGCCAGCGCGGTCGTCGACCGACCGTCGAGGTACGGCAGGACGACCGCCTGGCCGCCCCACTCCAGCAGGGTGGCGGCCTCCGGCAGCGCGTCCACCGAGTAGTCGCCGCCCTTGACCCACACGTCGGGGCGCAGTCTGCGCAGCAGTTCGACGGGAGAGTCCTCGTCGAACACCGCGACGGCGTCCACGCTGCCCAGGCCGGCCAGTACGCGGGTGCGGTCCGCCGCCCGGGTCAGCGGGCGCCCTGGGCCCTTGAGGCGGGTGACGGAAGCGTCGGAGTTGACGCAGACGATGAGGCAGTCGCCGATCCGCCGGGCGCTCTCCAGCAGGCCGACGTGACCGGCGTGCAGCAGGTCGAAGCAGCCGCCGGTGGCGACCACCGTGCCGCCCCCGGCCCGCACGGAACGGGCCAGCGCGAACGGGTCGGCGGGCCGTTCCGTCGCCGGTTCGCCGGCGGGCGCCGCGGTGCGCCACAGGGCGTGGTTGCCCGCGCCGCCGGCCGCGACGAAGGCGGCCGCCTCCGCGACGGCCCGCTGCACGGCTTCCTCGGGCAGCCCGCCGTCGGCCAGCGCCGCCGCCGCCGTGGCGGCGAAGCAGTCACCCGCACCACAGGGGTCGCCTTCCGCCCGGTACGGCGCCGGCACCAGCATCGGCGAGTCACTGCCCGCCCTGGCCAGCAGCGCGCCGCGCGCGCCGAGCGTCACCGCGACGGCCGCGGCCCGCCATTCCGCGGCCAGTTGGGCGCCCCGCACGGCACAGGCGTGCAACGACCGGTCCTCGCCCGCGGCCAGGGCGCGGGCTTCGGCGGCGTTGGGGGTGACCAGCCGCGCGCCCGGCACGGGGGCGTCGCCCTTCGGATGCGGGTCCCACAGCAGCGGGACGCGGCGCGCCACGCCGGCGAGCAGGCCGCGGACCGCCGTGGCGGTGCCGCGCCCGTAATCGGCGACGAGTACGGCGCGGGCCCCGGCGAGCGCCTCACGTACCGCGGGCCCGGGTTCGCCAGGCCGGCCGCCGCCGCGGTCGATCCGTACCAGCGGCCGGCCGGACGCCATCACCCGTGTCTTCTCCGGAAGCCGGCCGTCCAGCGGGATTTCCACGAGCCGCACCATGCCGCGCAGCGCGCGCCGTACCGCCTCGCTCGCCGGGTCCCGGCCGAGCGCGGTCACCAGGACGACTTCACGCCCGTACCGTGCGGCCAGCGCGGCGGCCAGCCCGGCGCCGCCCGGCCGGCTGCGGTCGTCGGCCACGTCCACGACCGGGGCGGGCGCGTCCGGGGCCAGCCGCGAGGCCGCGCCGTCGATGTCGCGGTCCAGCAGGACGTCGCCCACGACCACGAGGGGCTGACGGGTGCTCATACGGGCCTCCCGACGGGTCTGGCGACGGCGGCCGGCGCGGCGGGTGCCGGGGAGCCGACCGCGTCGAAGTGCTCGCACAGGATGTGCACGGCGATCAGGTGCGCCTCCTGGACCGTCGCGTTGCTGGGGGACTCCACGCAGACCGCCTCCTCGGCGGCGGCTGCCAGCGGATTGGGCCGGGGGCCGGTCAGGGCCCACACGCGGAGCCCGGCGGCCCGCGCGGTCTCGGCGGCGGCCAGCAGGTTGCCGCTGCGGCCCGAGGTGGACATCAGCAGCAGTACGTCGCCGGGGCGGCCGTGGGCGGCGACCTGCCGGGCGTAGATCTGCTCGAAGCCGTAGTCGTTGCCGATGGCGGTCACGCTGGAGGTCTCGGCGTGCAGCGAGATGGCGGAGTAGGCGGGACGGTCGTGCTGGTAGCGGCCGACCAGTTCGGCCGTCAGATGCTGGGCCTGCGCGGCGCTGCCGCCGTTGCCCGCGGCGAGCAGCCGGCCGCCGACGGGCAGCACGGCGCCGAGGTGGGCGCCCCACCCGGCTATCCGGCGCAGGTGGTGGCGGCGCAGGTGGTCGACCGCGTCCTGGAGCGACTGGCAGTGGCGGTGTGCGGCGTCAAGGGGATGAGTCATGGGCGTCGGCTCCCGGGGCGTTGGCGGCGCCGGGGCCCGCACCTCCTTCGGACGTCTGCGGCGGGGTCAGGGCTCAAGACGGCAGGGGACCGGCGCGGTGCGGTCCGGGGTTCACGCCACCTCCGTGACGGCGGGCCGGGGGTTCAGGACGCCCCGGTAGACGGCTTCGGTGCCGGCCGCGACCTGGTCCCAGCCGTAGCGGGCCAGCACGCGCCGGCGTCCGGCGGCACCGCAGGCGGCCCGCCGCTCGTGGTCCAGGAGCAGTTCGCCGACGGCGTGGGCGAGCGCGGCCGGGTCGCGGGGCGGCACCAGCCGCCCGCAGTCCGGTTCGGCCACGGTGTCCAGCTGTCCGCCGACGGCGGTGGCCACCACCGGCGTACCGCAGGCCATGGCCTCCAGCGGCACGATGCCGAACGGCTCGTAGTCCGCCGGGCACAGCACCACGTCGGCGGCGCGCAGCAGCGCCGGCACGTCCTCGCAGGGCACGCCGCCGGTGAAGGTCACCCGGTCCGCCACCCCGGCGCTCCGGGCCACCTCGCGCAGCCGCCGCACCTCGGGGTCTCGGTCGAGTTCGCCGGCGGGCGGCCCGCCCGCGATGACGAGCCGGGCCTCGGGCAGCCGGGCCAGCGCGGCGACGGAGACCTCCGCGCCCTTGCGGGGCACGAGCCGGCCGAGCTGGAGGAGCAGCGGGCGGTGCGCGCCGTGGTCGGCGGCGGGCCCTTCGGGCGTGAAGCGGTCGGTGTCGACGCCGCACGGCACCACGCTGACCTTGCTGTCGCCGATGCCCATCCGGGTCAGTTCGGCGACCTCGTCCCGGCAGGTGGCGACCACCCGGTCGCAGCCCTCGCCCACCTCGATCTCGCTGCCGACGCGGGAGCGCGGACTGGTGTCGGCGTCCCCTTGGTGGCGCCGCTTGACGGTGCCCAGCGCGTGGTACGTGTGGGCCAGCGGCAGCCCCAGCTCGCGGCAGGCCCGGAGCGAGGCGAGGCCGGACATCCAGAAGTGGGAGTGGACCAGGTCCGGGGCCCGTACCCGCCACTGCGCGGCGAGGCAGCCGCCGAAGGCCGGCATGTACGGCAGCAGGGCGTCCTTGGGCACGTGCCGCGGCGGTCCGGCGGGGACGTGCCGGACCAGCACCCCGGGCCGCAGCACGACCTCCTCCGGCAGGTCGGCGGAGTCCCGCCGGGTGTACACGGTCACCCGGTGCCCCCGGTCGGCCAGCGCACCGGCCAGCCGCGCGACATGGACGTTCTGGCCGCCGGCGTCGACGCCGCCGAGGACCGCCAGCGGACTGGCGTGTTCGGACACGAGCGCGATGGACAGGCGCGGGATGTAGCCGGGAAGGGTCATGCTTGCACCTCCGTTATCAGGCGTTCCCAGTCGTGCAGGAAGCGCTTGAGCCCGTAGCGCTCCAGGGCCGCCTGGCGGGCCCGCGCGCCGTCCTCAGCCGCCGCGTCGGGGTCTTCCAGGTACGTCCGGGCTGCTCGGGCCAGGATCTCGGGCCGGTTGGACAGCGTGCCGGCGCCGGGCGGCACCGCTTCGGCGGCCTCGGTGGTGGCCAGGGCCACCACCGGCATGCCGAGGTGCATCGCCTCCAGGAGCGACAGGCCGAGCGAGGTCCAGCGCACCGGGTGCAGGTAGACCCGGCGCCGCGCCATCGCCCCGTGCAGTTCGCCCTGGGGGAGGTCGGCCGTGCGGCAGCGGTCGGCGGGCAGGCCCAGGTGTTCGGCGAGCCCGTCGGTGCGCATGCCGAAGACGTCCAGCGGTGCCGCTTCGGACAGCGCGGGCAGCAGGTCGGTGCCGACCGTACGGCCGCGGCGGATCGGTTCGTTGACGACGACGGCGGCGCGCGCGAGCCGGCCGGTGTACTGGTGGCCGGGGTCGACGATGCCGTGTTCGATCACTTCCGTACGGGTGCCGCCGTTGTCCCAGAACAGCCGGTTGAAGTGGGTGACGTGCACCAGGACCAGGTCGTCGCGGTCGGCGTACGGGTGCCGGGTGTGCGGCACGTCGCCGTCCGGCGCGTTGTGCTCCAGGTAGACGGCGGGCACGTCCCGGCCGGGGCGGCGCCCGCCCAGCCAGCGTTCCGCGAGTTCGAGCTCGTGCGGCCGTTGCAGCAGGACGAGATCGACCTCGGCGTCGCGCAGCTGTTCCGGGGTCTTCTCCACGACCGATTCGGGCCAGGGGAAGGTCCGCGCCCGGCCCAGACCGTCGGGGCCGCGGTCGGGGGTGACCGGCACCAGGTAGGTGTGCGGCCCCTGGACGAACGCGGTCGCCCACGATCCGTGGACGTGCCAGAGCAGGATGTTCATACGGTCGCACCTCGTTCGGTGTCGTCGGGAGCCGCCACGGAACGGTCCGTGCGGCCGGGCGCGGGCGGCACCGCGGCCGGACCCGGGCCGGTCAGCCGCGTCACGGCCGCGAGGACCGCGGTGTCGGCGACCGCGTCGAGACAGGGGTGTCCCGGCACCGGGCACCGCCGGGCGCGGCTGCCCGCGCACGGCGCCTCCTGGTCGCCGAGCAGCACGTGCGGCACGCCGTACGGCGCCCACAGCCGCGCGGGCACCACCGGCGCGAACAGGCAGACCACCGGCGTTCCCACGGCGGCGGCCAGATGCGCGGGGCCGGTGTTGCCGACGACCACCGCCCGCGCGCCGGCCAGCACCCCGGCGAGCTGGTGCGCGTCGGTGCGCCCGCCGAGGTCGAGGGCGTGGCCGCCCGCGACGGCGGCGGTCAGCTCGCGTTCGCCGGGCCCGCCGGTGACGACGACGCGGTAGCCCGACGCGCTCAGCGCCGCCGCCGCCCGCGCCGCCCGCGCCGCGCTCCAGGCGCGGGCGGGCACCGCGGCGCCCGGATGCAGCACCACGTACGGGTCGCCGCCGGTCAGCGGCCAGGTGTCGGGCGGCGGGAGGACGCCCAGCGCGCCGTCGTCGCCCGGCGGCAGGGCGAACCCCGCGTCCCGCGCGAGGTCGAGCGCCGCCTCCGCCTCGTGCCGCTCCGGCTTGCGGTGGTGCCGCAGGTCCAGCAGGGCGCCGGGGTAGTCCACGCAGTCCGCCGCGACCCAGCCGACCCCGGCCAGCTTGAGCAGCAGCGCCGCCGGCAGCGGGCTCTGGTGGTACGACACGAGCACCAGCGCCCGGTCGAACCGGCCGGCGGCCAGGGTGTCCACCAGTTCCCCGGTGACCCGCCGGTCCACCGGAGCGGGCCGCAGGCCCACCCACGGCGCGTCGTGCACGATCACCTCGTCCACGCCGGGCAGCAGCCGGGCGGCCCGCTCGCCCGACGGCCCGCACAGCAGCGCCGTGTACGACGAGCCCGCCGCCACGGCGCGTACCGCGGGGCCGGCCAGCAGCACGTCGCCCGCGCTGTCCAGCCGGACGACGAGCGTCCGGGGTGCCCTGGTCATCCGGCGTCCTCCCCGGTGCCCCGGCCCGCCAGCAACAGGCGTACTGCGCCCGGCAGATCGCGGGCGTACTCCGGTGCCGCCGCGACCTCCTCCGCGCGCGTCACCGGGGTCGGCACGAGCACGCCGCGCGCACCGGCGGCTTCGGCCGCCGCCACGTCCGCGCCGATGTCGCCGACGACGGCGGTACGCGCGGGGGAGACGCCGAGGTGGGCGCAGGCGGCGAGGACCAGCCCCGGGGCGGGCTTGCGGCAGGCGCAGCCGTCGCCGGGCCCGTGCGGGCACACCGCCCAGACGCCGAACGGCCCGAGGCGCGCCTCGATCTCCCGCTGTACGGCCGCGACCTGCGCGCCGTCCAGCAGGCCGCGGGCGACGCCGGACTGGTTGCTCACCACGCCCACCGCGAGGCCGCGGGCCCGTAGCGCGGACAGGGCCGCGCGCGCTCCCCGCATCGGCTCGACCAGCGACGGGTCGCCGTTGTAGGGCACGTCGGCCACCAGCGTCCCGTCCCGGTCGAAGAGCACCGCCTCCAGCGGGCCAGCGGCGCCGGACAGCCGTCCGACGGGCACCGGCATCCGCACCGGGGCCTGCCACCCCGGCACGTACAGCCACAGGTTCCCGGTCTCCTCGCGGTCCGCTGCCGGGTCCGCGACCGCCGTGGCCCCCCGTACGGCGGCTTCCCGACGCCTGTCCACGGCTACACCCGCTCCGGGACCGGCTGCGGCAGTGCCTCGGGCACCGCGGGCGCCGGCCGGACGCTCAGCGGCGCCACCCGGCGGTGCCGCACCAGGCCGCGCAGCCAGTGCCCGGCGGCGGCCGGCGGAATGGCCGCGCTGGTCAACGCCATCGTGACCACCTCGTCGCGGGTACGGGGGCCCGGCGCGATCCGCGCCCACGCGAACTCCGCCGTGCCGCCCAGCCACAGCCCGGCCAGCACCAGCGCCGCCCGCCGCCGCCCGGCCGCGGCACAGGCCAGCGAGGCCCCAGCGGCCGCCGACACCGCCAGGTGCCGCGGCAGCCGGCCGCGCGGCGCATCCGCGCGATGCCACCAGTCCCGGCCGTGCCGGCGGGTCATCAGCACGTCGTCGGCGTTGCCCGCCTGGAGCCGTACGGACACCCAGCGGTCCGCCGGGCGCACCGGGTGCGTGGTGCGGCGGAGGCCGGCGGCCAGCGTCCAGCCCGCCGCCAGGGTCCGCAGCGCGAGGTCCGCGTCCTCCCGGAAGGCGCGGGTGAAGCGTTCGTCGAAGCCGTCCACGGACTCCAGCGCGTCCCGCCGGTACGCCATGTCCGCGGTGATCCACTTCGCGGTGGCCAGCCCGGCGGTGTTGCGCTCCCAGTCCGTCGACCGGCGCTCCGCCGGCACCGGGACGGCGATGTCCGCGGTGATGCCGGCCGTGCGCGGCGAGGCGGCGGCGAGATCGGCGGCCAGGTCCGAGGCCCAGGCGGGCCCCGGCACCACGTCGTCGTCGAGGAAGACGACCCACGGCGTGGCGTCGGCGGCGCGCCAGCCCGTGTTGCGGGCCGCCGCCGGGCCCCGGGCGCAGCCGGGCACCACCTTCGTCCGGTCGCGCAGCTCCGCGGGGATCTCGGCGGGCAGCGGCGTGCAGTCGTCCAGCCGCCGGTCGTCCACCAGCACGACCTGGAGCGGCTGCGGATCCCCTGCCGCGGCCAGCGCCCGCAGGCACGCCGTCAGGCTCGGGCGCCCGAGGGTCGGGATCACCACCGTGTAGTCGGCGGCGGTCGGCGAGGTCATCGGACCGCCTCCTCGCCGCTGCCCGCCACCGGCGCCCCGGCGCGTTCCGCCAGCCGGCCGTAGGCGGCCGGCGCCACGGACTCCTCCTCGGCACCGGTGGGGAAGGACAGCACCTCGGCGGGGCGCCGCTCCGACCGGGACCCGGCGGCGAAGAACGCGTCCCTGCGCACCGCGAACGGGCCGATGGCCAGCAGGTCCACCGGCGTGGAACCGAAGCACTCCAGCGCGTCCCGCGGGTCGTCGACCATCGGCCGGCCCGCGGTGTTCAGGCTGGTGTTGACGACCACGGGCAGCCCGGTGCGCCGCTCGAACTCGGCCAGCATCCGCGCCACCAGCGGCTCGTCCGCCGGATCGACGGTCTGGATGCGGGCGGTGCCGTCCACGTGCACCACGGCCGGGATGCGGTCCCGCCACTCCTTGGCCACGTCGTGCACGAAGAGCATGTACGGGCTGGGCAGCTGCCCGTCGAAGATCCTGGCAGCCCGGTCGGCGAGCACCATCGGCGCCACCGGGCGGAACTGCTCGCGCCCCTTGACGTCGTTGAGCCGCTCCAGGTTCGCCGAGTGACCGGGGTGCGCCATCAGGGAACGGTGGCCGAGCGCCCGCGGCCCGTACTCCGAACGCCCCTGGAACCAGGCGACAATGGCGTTCTCCGCCAGCGCCTCCGCGACGGTCGCCGCGATGTCCGCCGGCCGCTCGAAGGGCACGGCGGCGGTGCGCAGCCACGCCTCCAGCTCCGCGTCGGACCAGCCGCGGCCGAGGTCGGCGCCGGGCATCGCGGCGGGCTCCTCGCCGCCGTCGGCGCTCAGCAGCAGCGCGCCGCCGAGCGCGGTGCCCGCGTCACCCGCGGCGGGCTGCACCCACACCCGGCCGAACGGCCCCTCGCGCGCGATCCGCGCGTTGGCCACACAGTTCAGTGCCACCCCGCCGGCCAGCGTCAGCACGCTGTCGTGCGTCCGGCCGTGCAGCCAGCGCGCCAGGTCCAGCAGCGTCTCCTCCAGCACCAGCTGGGCGCTGGCCGCGAGGTCCGCGTGCGCCTGGCTCCACGGCTCGTCCGGGTGGCGCGGTACGCACAGGTCGCTCCACGGCACGTGCGCGGCGTGGAAGCCGCCGTCGCCCGTCGGATACACGTAGCGGCGCAGCTCGGGCAGCATCCGCGGGGTGCCGTACGAGGCCAGCGCCATCACCTTGAACTCGTCGCTGGAGCGCAGGAATCCGAGGTGCGCGGTCAGCTCCTCGTAGACCAGGCCGAGCGAGTGCGGCAGCTCCTGCCCGTACAGCGGCTCCAGCTTGCCCTGTACGCGCTGCGCGGCCAGGTGCGAGGTGGCCTCGCCGCGGCCGTCGAGCACCAGGACCGAGGAGTTGTCGGCGTCCGGCGCGCCGAACGCGGCGGACGCCGCGTGCGCCATGTGGTGCGGTACGTGGCGCACCCGCTGCGGGTCGAGGCCCGGCAGCGCCGTCTTGAGGAAGCCGGGCGCCTCCCGCGCGTACGTCAGGCGCAGGTGGTCCCAGGGGTCGTCCAGGCCCAGCTGCTCGGCGGGCCGGGCGAGCCCGGGGTCGAAGGAGTACGCCACCGCGTCCAGGTCCTCGGGGCGCAGGCCGGCCGTGGCCAGGCACCAGGCGGCGGCCTGTTCGGGCATCTCCCAGGCCGCGAAGGGCACCGGGCGTTTGCCGTGCTTCCGTCGGGAGAAACGTTCCTCTTCGGCGGCGGCCACGGTCTGCCCGTCGACGACGAGGGCGGCGGCGGGGTCGTGGAAGAGCGCGTTGATGCCGAGAATGCGCATGGGGTTTCGCTGGCCTTTCGTCGGGAGGGGCGGCGCCCCCGGCCCGCCGCCCCGGAGGGCGCGCCGACCGGTCGCCGCAGGCCCCGGCGGCCGCCGGAACCGGATGCGGTGTCAGGCCGCTTGCCGCCTGCGGAACCAGTCGACGGTGCGCGCCAGGCCGTCCCGCGGCGCCACCTCGGGCTCCCACTGCAGCTTGCCGCGGGCCATCGTGATGTCGGGGCAGCGGACCGCGGGGTCGTCCGTGGGCCGCTCGATGTACCGGACCCCGGAGCGGGAACCGGTCAGTTCGATGATCAGGTGCGCCAGGCCGATCATGGTGATCTCGGCCGGGTTGCCTATGTTCACCGGGCCGCGCAGGTCGGAGGCGGCCGCGGCGAGGATGCCCCGGACGGTGTCGTCCACGTGGCACAGGGACCGGGTCTGCCGCCCGTCCCCGGTGACGGTGAGCGGCTCGCCGGCCAGCGCCTGCCGGATGAACGTCGGCACCGCGCGGCCGTCGTGGCCCCGCATCCGCGGCCCGTAGGTGTTGAACAGCCGCACGATGCCGGTGTCGGTGCCGTGGGTGCCCGCCTCGGCGGTCGTCATCGCCTCGCCGAAACGTTTCGCCTCGTCGTACACGCTCCGGGGACCGACCGGGTTGACGTTGCCCCAGTAGCCCTCGGACTGCGGATGCTCCAGCGGGTCGCCGTAGACCTCGGAGGTGGACGCCAGGACGAAGCGCGCCCCGGCCGCCCGCGCCGCCAGGAGCGCGTTGCGCGTCCCCAGGCTCCCGGTGTCCAGCGTGTGCAGGGGCAGCCGCAGGTAGTCGGCCGGGGAGGCGGGGGAGGCGAAGTGCAGCACGAGGTCCACGTCGCGCCCGGTCTCGAACGGCTCGGTCACATCGGCCTCGACGAACCGGAAACCCGGCATGCCCCGCAGGTGGGCGACGTTCTCGTGCGCTCCGGTGCTCAGGTCGTCGACGCAGGTGACGGCGGTGCCCTGGCCCAGCAGGGCGGTGCACAGGTGCGAACCGACGAAACCCGCGCCGCCGGTCACCACGGCGTGTTTCCAGTTCCGGGAAAGGGCGGCGTTCATTGCTCTCCCTCGCTTCGGGGATCTGCCGGAATTCGGGTGCCTCGCCAGGCTCGGGAAAAACGTCACTCTAGGTGGTGCTGCGTCCGCGAATGACATCGTTTAACCTGAAAAGTCACCCGGAGGCGCCCCCGCTCTCCGCGCAGCCCCCCGGCAGACAGCCAACTCCCCACACCTGCAAG
Source organism: Streptomyces sp. NPDC017056 (assembly GCF_044332485.1). Lineage (NCBI taxonomy): Bacteria > Bacillati > Actinomycetota > Actinomycetes > Kitasatosporales > Streptomycetaceae > Streptomyces > Streptomyces sp. NPDC017056. The sequence goes on from NZ_JBIRPD010000019.1 coordinate 79,456, forward strand.
GGCCTTGCAGTGCGGCACGCGCGGCCCGCCCGCCCCGCCAGAGTCACCCGTACGGCCGGTCCAGGCACCGCAGCAGCCCGTCGAGCAGCCCGCCGCCGGCCGGCCGCGCCGTGTGCCGCGCGGCCCGCTCCCGCCCCCGCGCCGACAGACACCAGGCGAACAGCCGGTCCAGCTCCGCCGCTTGCACCCGCTCGCAGCGCAGTACGGCCGGCCAGTCCAGCGCCGCCGCCTGGGCACTGACCTTCGCGCCGCCCTCGACCGGGTCCACGGCGAGCGCGGGGGTGCCCGCGCGCAGCGCCAGGACCATGCCGTGCAACCGGGTGGTCACCACCACGTCCAGCCGGGCCAGCACCGTGTGCAGTTCGCCGGGCGTCGCGGGCAGCCGCCAGTCGCGGCTGTCCAGCCGGGTGTCCAACGGCAGGCGGGCCGCGCGCACGGTGCCGAGCCAGCCCGTCAGGCGGTCGCCGACCTCGGTGTGCCGGCGGCGGGCGCCGTACTCGTGCTGCCCGCCGGTCAGCACGACACCGACGAGCGGCACGCCGCGCGGCGCCGGGGCCCGCAGGCTCAGATCGGGGGCCCCGGTCCGCCGCCCGGCCAGGTCACGGGCCAGCACCTCGTCGAACCGGGTCACGGCCGGATCGTCCGGATCGGGTACGGACACGCCCACGGCGACCCGGCGGCAGCCGGCGAACCGGTCGTGCAGCGCGAGCAGCGGGCTCGGCCCGCCGCCCGCCGGAGGGCGGGAGTGCACCGGGCCGCAGGCAAAGACGAGGTCGGTGTAGCGGACCGGGTCGGCGTCGTCCAGGTGCAGCGCCTCCGGCCGGAACACCGGTGACCAGGCGGTGTCGTACGCGATCCCGGCGCCCCGCAGCGCGTCCTGCACGGCCTCGGCCGCGAGCATGTCGCCGGCCGTCACCTCGCCGTGCAGGAAGCTGAACCACCCCGTGAGCAGGACCCGCGGCGGGCCACCGGTCACGGCTCCTTCCTCCCGCCGGGCCCGGGACCACGGCCCCCGGGCCCGCTCACGACACCGGTGCCACGGCCGGTGCCACGTCCGGTGCCACGTCCCGTGCCACCGTCTGCGCGGCGGCCGGCGTCCGTACGGGCTCGGGCAGCCGCGCGACGGCGGTGAGCACCTCCGCCGCCGTGATCCGCAGCAGCCGGCTGTCCGGCTGCTCGCCGTGCGCGTCCCCCGGCCGGGCACGGTCGGGGTGGCCGGGGTGCCACAGCACCTGGTGCCGCGGCAGCCGGGGCGGGCCCCACAGCCGGGGGGCGACGGGCCCGAAGAGCACCACGGACGGCGTACCGAGGGCGCTGGCGAGGTGCGCGAGGCCGGTGTCGCCCACGATCACCGCGCGGGCGTGCGCGACCAGCGCCGCCAGCTGCCGGAACGGCACGTCCGCCGCACCACCGAGCACCGCCGACCCGGGCAGCCCGGCCTGCCCGGCCACCTGCCGGGCGAGCGGCCCCTCCCCGGCCCCCGCGGTGACGACGACCCGGTGACCCGCCCGGTGCAGGGCGTGGGCCACGGCGGCGAACCGTTCCGGCGGCCAGCGGCGGGCCCCGGCGTCCGCACCCGGGTGCACCACGACGGCACCGGGCGCCGGCGAGGGCCCGGCGGGCGCGTCGATGCGCAGGTCCGCCGGGTCCGCCGGAATCCCGTACCAGGTCAGCAGGCGGCACCAGCGGTCCCGCTCGTGCTCGTCCGCCCGCCAGACAGGGCCCTGGACGCCGGGCGTGGCGGGATGCGCGTACGCGAACAGCCGCGACGGGCGCAGCGCCTGCAACGGCAGGTGGCTGGCGGGCCCGTTGCCGTGCAGGTCCACCGCGACGGCCGGCGGCGGGCCGCCCCAGCCGATCGCCCGCGGCACCTCGCGGGCCGGTGCCGAGGCCGGCAGCAGCCGGTCGACGACGCCCGTCGCCGCGGCGGCCGCCGCGAGGCGGCGGGGCGCCGCCAGCACCAGTTCGTGGTGCGGATGGGCGGTGCGCAGCGCCCGCAGGGCGGGCACCGCCGTCAGCAGATCGCCGAGGCCGAGCGCCCTGAGCACCAGGATGCGCGGCCGGTCGGCGGGAAACAGCAGGTCACGCGGGCTCGGGCGGGCCGAGGTCATACGGGTGCCTCCTCCTTGGCGTTCCTGCGCGCCCCAGGTACGCCGGACCGCTTCCGGGGGCGGGTACGGGTCTGCGCGGGCCGGCCTGCTCGCACGGCACGGACCGCTGTCACCAATGTGCGGTCACCTCCCGCGGCCCGCGACCGCTGACCGCCACCGGGGGCCGTCACGGGGGGCCGCCGCGGGGCGCCAGCAGGGGGCGCCCGGCGGCGCTCACCGGCGTACGGCCGCCGCGGGAGCCCGGAAGGAAATCAGACGCACCGGGATTTCTGCGGAATCCTTTTCACCGCATCCCCGAGATCGACCAGGCTGTCTCCGGCGGAGGGCGACGCGTCCGCCACCGTCACTTCCACGGCCGGGTTTCTTCCATAGGTGACGAGCACCTTTTTGCCGCTCTTCGATTTCCCTTGTTCCAGCACCCAGTCCACGCCGTTCACGACGAAGCACGGGTCGGTGGTCGGCCTGGGCGGCGTCAGCCCGCACCGCAGCACGACGGCCGAATCCCCCCAGACGGCCACGCCCGGCGCTCCGGCCTCGGACCGGTCCGCACCGAGCAGCTTGGACGGATATCGCTTCGCGAGGTCGCCGCAGGCGGGGTGGTGCGCGTTCGGGGCGCTTTCCACGCCCGGCGAAGAGGAGACGACCGCCAGGGCGGTTACTCCGCCCGCAGCGAGAAGGGCACCGACCGCCACCCCGGAAAACAGCCGCGCTTTTCGTGACGAGGGAAACATGCCGGTCCGTGCCTTCTCGGGTCAATCAATGCCTGCTGCCGTTTCGGGCGACATTACCGCTCGGGGCGGGGCGCACCGGCGGCGGCCGTCAGCGGCGCAGGAACCGGACGGCGCTCGCATGCCCCGACCCGCTCCGGCGCCCCTTGGACCGGCCTCTGGGGGCTCCTTGACCCGGCCTCTCGGCGCTCCTTGGACCGGCCTCTCGGGGCTCCTGTGAGCAACCCCACCCACCCCCTGGAGCCCTTGCGGCACAAGGGGTCCAGGGGGTTCGCGCGGGGTTGTGGCGGGGTCGGCCCGTGGAGGGGTGTTCCCCCGTCCGGGAGCCGTCTGTGAAGATGTGGGGACTGCTGGGCCTGGAAGGTTCCGTCGCCACGGAACGGGTGAGGCCGGCAATCCGACCGAATCGGCGCCGACGCCGCGCACGCAGTCGTGCCCCTCGCGCCGCCGAGCCGCTCCCCGAGCCTGCTGGGCTCTTCACGAAGTCTTACTGCCGCTGTGTCTTCTGCTGCCCGTTCCGCCGCCCGTGTCCCGGCGCAGGCGGACTCTCCCGAAACGGTGCCCGCACCGGAAACCCCCGAAACAATCGAAACCACACAAAATCTCCGCCGTCGCATCGGCGGCTTCCGGTACCTGCTGGGCCGCAAGGCGGCCGGCAAGGGTGCCGACCACGCTCCGTGGCGCTCGCTGCGCTACCGCAGCATGCGCTGGTGGTCGGTGGCCAACCTGGTCTCCAACGCCGGCACCTGGATGCAGCTCACCGTGCAGAACCTGCTGGTGCTACAGCTCACCGGGTCCGCCGCGGCCACCGGTCTGTCGCTGTCCGTCCAGGCGGGGCCCGGTCTGATCATGGGCCTGTTCGGCGGTGCCGCCGTGGACCGCTGGCCGCGCAAGCTGACCGCCGGGCTGAGCCAGGCCGTGCTGGGCCTGGTCGCCTTCACGACCGCGGCCCTGGTCGCGACCGGCCACCTCAACTACGGGCTGCTGATGGCGCTGGCCGCCGTCACCGGCCTGATCGCCACGATCGACGGGCCCGCCACCGCCCTGCTCGGCAACGACCTCGTGCGCCGGGAGGACGTACCCTCCGCCATCGCGGTCGGCTCGCTGGTGCACAGCGTCGGGCGCCTCGGCGGTACGGGGCTGGCCGGTGTCGCCGTCGGGTTCCTGGGCACCGGTGCCGCCTACGCGGCCAACGGCGTGTCCTTCCTGTTCGTCGCGGCCGTCATTCCCTTCCTGCGGCCGGTCGGTGAGGCGTTGCGGGCCCCGGAGAAGTCCTCGCAGGCCACCGAGAAGGCGGTGGAGAGCGTGGGCGCCCCCGAGGAGGAGATCGGCGACCGGGCCCGCGACGGGCTGGCGTTCTTCATGCGCCGGCCGCGCCTGGTGGCGCTGGCCGCCATCACCGGGCTCAGCGCGATCTTCGGCCGGAACTACCAGCTGACCCTGGCGGTCCTGGTCACCGGGCCGCTGGCGGCGGGCGCCGGCGCGTTCGGCACCGTCTCCTCCGTGCTGGCCGCGGGCGGCATCGTCGGCGCGATCCTCGCCGCGCGGCTGCGCAACCCCTCGGTCAAGCTGGTCGGCGCGCTGGCCGCCGCCGGTGCGCTGCTCCAGGTCTTCGCCGGGCTCTCCCCTTCGCTGATCGTCCTGCTCGTGCTGGTGCTGCCGATGTCGGTGGTCGAGTCGGTCTCCGACACGGCCGGTACGACGGTGCTCCAGACGGACCCGCCCGCGGACATGCGGGGCCGGGTGCTGGGTGTGTGGCGCAGCGCGAGCACGGCGTGGGGCCTGGTCGCCCCGCCGCTGCTGGGCCTTCTGATGGAGGCGGTCGGTGCCCGGGGTGCCCTGGTGGCCGGCGGTCTGATCGTCGCGGTCGCGATCGGCGCGGGCAGCCTGCTGCGCTCCCGCAAGCGGGTCGCCTGGCTCCGTCCGGCTCCCGTCCCCGCCGTGGCGGCGGACTACCGGTCCGTGGCCTGACGTGCTCCGGGGGCCGGCTGGACGCGCGTCCCGCCGGCCCCCGGAGGCGTTCACCGGTCTTCCGGTGTGCCGCTCACCGGTTCTTGAAGACGGCCTTCTCCACCTCGGCGGGGTTCTCGTAGCTCTTGCCCGGGATGTGGGAGATCTTGTCCATCATCCGGCGGTCCGCGTGGTTGTCCTGGGCGCAGGAGACCAGGTCGTCCTTGCTCGCCGGGTAGTGCGCGCCCTTGAGTGCCTTTTGCAGCTCGATCGGGTTGGTGTCGCTCATGGGTCCTCCGGTTTTACGGGGGTGGGGGGTGCCGTCCGGCGGACTGCCGGGCGGCCGCCCCTCCAGTACCCGGGCATAAACGGATTAATCGGACGTACGTTCCGTCGGTTCACGGGCGACCGGACGGGTACCCCCTTCCTCCAGGACGGCAAGACCAGGAGGACCGGTGAGCGACGAGAAAAACATCTTCGTGCTCGGCCTGAAAGAGGCCAACCTGCCCGCCTTGCACGACGTACCCGACGCGGAGCGCTACCGCTTCCATCCGCTGCTCACCCTCAAGGAACTCCAGTCCGGCGAGGTGTCCTTCCCCTGCGTCCTGGAGAAGGCCCAACACGTCCTGGACTCCTTCGACGGCACCATCGACGCGATCGTCGGCTACTACGACTTCCCTGTCAGCACCCTCGTACCGATCCTCAGCGAGCGCTACGGCACCCGCAGCACCAGTCTGGAGTCGGTCGTCAAGTGCGAGCACAAGTACTGGAGCCGCCTGGAGCAGGAGAAGGCCGTCGACGCCCACCCGCGCTTCGGCCGCGTCGACCTCCACGCGGACCCCCTGCGCCCGCCCGAGGGCGTCGGCTTCCCCATGTGGCTCAAGCCCGCCCTCGCGTACTCCTCCGAGCTGGCCTTCGGCGTCGAGGACGAGGACGAGTTCCGCGCTGCGGCCGCCAGGATCCGCAAGGGCATCGGCCGCGTCGGCGAGCCCTTCGAGTACATCCTCGACCGCCTCGACCTCCCCCCGGAGATGGCGGGCGTCGGCGGGCAGGTCTGCCTGGCGGAGGAGTCGCTGTCCGGCATCCAGGTCGCGGTCGAGGGCTACGTCCACGGCGGCGAGGCCACCGTCTACGGCGTACTGGACTCCATCGACTACCCGGACAGCTCGTCCTTCCTGCGCCACCAGTACCCCTCGACGCTCCCCGAGCCCGTGCTGCACCGGCTGCGCGACGCCTCCGCCCGCGTCATGCGGCAGATCGGGATGCAGGAGGCGACGTTCAGCATCGAGTACTTCTACGATCCGCACGCCGACGAGATCAACGTGCTGGAGGTCAACCCCCGGCACTCCCAGTCGCACGCCGAACTCTTCCAGTACGTCGACGGCGCCCCCAACCACCACGCCATGCTGCGCCTCGCCCTCGGCGAGGACCCCGCCATGCCGCACCGCGCGGGCCGCTACAGAACGGCCGCCAAGTGGTACTACCGGTGGTTCACCGACGGCGTCGCCCGCGCGGTGCCCTCCTTGGAGGACGTCGCGCGCATCGAGAAGGAGATCCCGGGCACGCGGATCCACGTGATACCCGAGCCGGGCCAGTACCTGTCGGACATGGACGAGCAGGACAGCTACAGCTTCGAACTGGCCCATGTCTTCACCGGGGGCGACAGTGAAGAGGAACTCCGCGAGAAGTACGACCACTGCGTGGCGGCCCTGAACCTGGCCTGCGACAAGGCCGGGCCCGCCGACGGGAACAGCTGAACCGGCGCGCCGGGCCCGCCCGGCCGCGCCGACCGCACGACAGCGAGGAGAAGGGCCGCCCCATGCGTTTCGTCAGCAACCTGCCCTGCGCGACGACGGAGGAGGACCACGTCACCATCCCCGTCTCCGACGGCACCCGCCTGTCGGCGCGCATCTGGCGCCCCACCGCCTCGGACCAGGAGCCGGTGCCCGCGGTGCTGGAGTACATCCCGTACCGCAAGGGGGACCTGACCGCCGTACGCGACTCGATCCACCACCCCTACATCGCCGGCCACGGCTACGCCTGCGTCCGCGTCGACCTGCGCGGCACCGGCGAATCGGAGGGCGTGCTCAGGGACGAGTACCTCGAACAGGAGCAGGCCGACGCCGAGGACGTCCTCGCTTGGCTGGCCGCACAGCCCTGGTGCGACGGGAACACCGGCATGATGGGCCTCTCCTGGGGCGCCTTCGCGGCCCTCCAGGTCGCCGCCCGGCAGCCCGAGAGCCTGCGCGCCATCGTCATCGCGTCCTTCACCGACGACCGGTACGCCGACGACATGCACTACATGGGCGGCCAGCTGCTCTCCGACAACCTCGCCGAGGCGGGCACCATGTTCGCCTACGCCACCTGCCCGCCCGACCCCGCCGTGGTCGGCGGGCGGTGGCGCGAGATGTGGCGGGAACGGCTGGAGAACACCAGGCCGTGGGCGCTGGAGTGGCTGAGCCACCAGCGCCGCGACGCCTACTGGCGGCACGCCTCGGTCTGCGAGGACTACAGCTCCGTACGCTGCCCGGTCCTCGCCTCCAGCGGCTGGGCCGACGGCTACTCCAACGCCGTGACGCGGCTGCTGGGCGGTCTCGACGTGCCGCGCAAGGGCCTGATCGGCCCCTGGTCGCACAAGTTCCCCCATCTGGGCGAACCGGGCCCCGCCATCGGCTACCTCCAGGAAGTCGTGCGCTGGTGGGACCACTGGCTCAAGGGCGCCGACAACGGCGTCATGGACGGGCCGATGCTCAGCGCGTGGATGCAGGACAGCGTGCCGCCCTCCACGTCCTACGAGACCCGCCCCGGGCGCTGGGTCGGCGAGCCCGACTGGCCCTCGCCGCACGTCCGCTCCGCCGCCCGCCCGCTCTTCCGGCACCGCATCGGCGGCGACGGCGAGGACTGCGGCGACCGGGGCTGCGGAGTGCTGACGGTGCGGTCGCCGCTGTCCGTCGGTCAGTTCGCCGGCAAGTGGGCCTCCTACAACGCGCCGCCCGACCTCCCGTACGACCAGCGCGAGGAGGACGGCGGGTCGCTCGTCTTCGACAGCGACCGGCTCACCGAACGGGTCGAGATCCTTGGCTCGCCCACCGTCGAACTGGACCTGTCGGTCAGCGAACCGGTCGCCATGGTCGCCGCCCGGATCTCCGACGTGGCCCCCGACGGCCGGGCCACCCGCGTCACCTACGGCGTGCTCAACCTCGCCCACCACGAGACGATCGGCGAGCCGGAGCCCCTGGAGCCCGGCCGCCGCTACCGGGCCACCGTGCAGCTCAACGGCGTCGCCCAGGCGTTCCCGCCCGGCCACCGCATCCGGCTGTCGCTGTCCACCTCCTACTGGCCGCTCGCCTGGCCGCCGCCCCGGCCCGCCACGCTGAGCGTGTACGAGGGAACCAGCACCCTGACCCTGCCGGTACGGCCCACCACCGAACCGGACCGGCTGCCGCCGCGCCCGTTCGGCGAGCCGGAGGGCACCCGGCCGCTGACCGTCAGCCAGCTGACCGCGCCGGAGGAGCGCTGGGAGGTCAAGCGCGACCTGATCGGCTACAACTCCGAGCTGGAGATCGTCAAGGACCGCGGTCTGGCCCGCCTGGACGACACCGGCATGGAGGTCGGCCGGCGCGCGTACGAACGGTATGCGACCGTCGCCGACGACTTCACCTCCGCCGCCGGGGAGACGCTCTGGACCATGCGCTTCCGGCGCGGCGACTGGGACGTGAAGGTGGTCACCCACCAGAAACTCCGCTGCTCCGAGACGGAATTCGTCATCGACGCCACCCTGGACGGCTACGAGAACGACCGCCGCGTCTTCTCCCGCACCTGGAACGAGAAACTGCCGCGCGACTGCCTGTGAGAGAGGTTACGGTCGGCCCGTGCGCCTGCTGCTGACGTCCGACACCCACCTGCCCAAACGCGCCAAGGCCCTGCCGCCGGAGCTGCTGGACGAGGTGGCGCGGGCCGACGTGGTCGTACACGCAGGGGACTGGGTGGACTCCGCCACCCTGGACCTCCTGGAGGAGCGCTCCCGCAGGCTCCTCGGCGTGTACGGCAACAACGACGGCCCGGACCTGCGCGCCCGCCTGCCGGAGGTGGCGTACGCCGAAATCGGCGGCCTGCGCTGGGGCGTGGTCCACGAGACCGGCCAGAAGCAGGGCCGCGAACGCCGCTGCGCCGCGCAGTACCCCGACCTCGACGTGCTCGTCTTCGGCCACAGCCACATCCCCTGGGACACCACGACGGAGGACGGCCGCCTGCGCCTGCTCAACCCCGGCTCGCCGACCGACCGCCGGCGGCAGCCGTACTGCACGTACATGACGGCGACCGCCGCATCGGGCCGCCTTACCGACGTACGACTGCACCGGCTGCCGCCGCGCGGCACGGCGTCAGCTGCCCAGGGGAGCCCAGCACGCCGTTGATTCCGGGGACTCCAGCACGGCCGCCAGCATTTCCGCCGAGGGCGGGCTCTCCGGTTCGAAGGCGCTGGTCATGATGAGCAGCACGCCGCGGTGCCGCTTGACCAGCGCGACGAATTCCGGGACGGCCGGCGCCGACCAGCATTCGACCAGCGCCGATACCGCCACTTCGCCACCCCTGGCGAACGCCCGTACGGGGGAGTCGGCCGAGCGGCGCGGAAACCCGTCCTTGAGGGGGCGGAGGCGCAGGTGCGGACTCAAGGGGGAGCGCGGGCCGTACCTGCTGGTGGGCGTCCAGACCCGGTCGTCCAGGACCAAATGGGCCGCCTCCAGCGCGGGGTTCACCACGAGCGCCGGGAAGAGTCCGCCACCCGCCTGTACCGCGGTGGTGAACGCCTCCCAGCTGATTCCGACGTCCTTCGCGGAGGTGACGAGGGCGGAGTCGTTCCATCGCGGGTACCTGCACAGTCCGAAGTGGAACAGCCTTGCGTCCGCCGTCGTGTACCGGTCGTCCACGTACAGCGCGGGCACACCGTCCTGCAAGGGATAGCCGCACTCCAGGCAGTCCTTGGCCCACAGCATCCGCATCAGACGGCGAACGCCCTCCTCGCCGAGCCGGTCCAGGGTGTCCGAGCCGACGGCCAGGTACCGCAGCCCGGGGACGCCGTCCGCGGCTTCGACGACGTGCCAGTCCAGCGGACAACCCTTGGCGCGCGCCCGGCTCCACGACTCACCGCCCGCCCGGACGTCTCCGAAGGAATAGTCGATCACCCCGGCCATCAGGTGCCCGACCGGCTCACCCAGCTCGCCTTGCCGCACTGCCGCGTCATACGCCTTGGACACATAGGCGTTCGCCGCTTCGTGGTCCTCCCTGCGCAAGAGGACACCGGCATACGACAGCGCCGCGTAGGGAATCGCGCCGTCGGCCGCGATGCGCAGGGCCGCCACCGCCTCGTCCGACTGCCATTGGGAGGACAGCCAGTCGGAATAGTGCAGCGCGCTCCCGGGGTCACCGGCCTCGGTACCGCGTTTCCACAGGCTCGTCGCTTCCTCTTGGTTGCCCATCTTCTGGTGGACCAGGCCCAGGGCGCCGATCGACGGCAGCTCGCCGCGCTCCACGGCCAGCGTGTACCAGTCGCGCGCGTCCTCCAGTGCGCCCCGCGCGACACACAGCGAGCCCATGTTGTGCGCGCCGGTCGGGTCGCCGAGATCAGAGGCGCGGCGAAAGCGCGCGGCGGCCCCCTCGTGGTCGTTCTCCGCGGCCAGCAGCGCCCCGTAAGTGACCAGGGCCTCGGGGTCGTCCACCGCGACGAGCGGCCCGAGTACGTCCTTCGCGACGTCCGGCCGCCCGGCGGCCCTGGCCACCGTCGACACCAGGACGCGGCGTGCGTCGTCCACGATGCGCAGGGCCTCGGCCCAGACCTCTGCCGGCAGATCGGCGGGACGGGCGCGGCGCGCCACGTCGGACACCAGGTAGTCGCAGGGCTTCCACGTCCCGCCCCGCCCCGGAACCAGCGGGCTGGTCACCCCCAGCACGATCCGGCCCGCCCAGTCCCACGCCTCGTCCAGCCCTTCCGGCCGCAGCGCCGGGCCGCCCGCCCGGTCGAGATGGTGCTCGTGCAGGCGCTCCACCGCGTCGGGTGGCAGCGCGGAGCCCACCCCGGTGCGTACGAGGTCGATGGCGGCCGCGACGAGCGCGGCCCCCCGGGGGTTGCCCTTCACCCGGGAAGCGGACCGCCACGTCTTGAGCACCTGCGGCCCCGCGGCCAGATATTCGGCCACTCCGTAGGCGCGGTCGGACCTGAGCGCCTCGGTGAGACGCGGGTCCGCGCTGCGGGACGCGTTCCGCCGTTCACCGTCGGTCCAGAGGCGTTCCAGGGTGAGGTGCCGTGCCCTGCGGAGAATCCGGCCCGGGGAAGAGGGCAGCCGGGGGTCGGTGCCCCGGGTCGGGGACGGGGCGTCCTTTTCGCCGGTGTAGTGCTCGTAGAACTCCGTACGCAAGGTGGCGAGCACCAGCATCCGCCGGCTGACCAGCCCGTCGAGCAGCGGAAGCGTCAGTCCGTCGGAGCGCAGGTAGTCGTGCAGGTCGTCGAGCCACACGATGCCCGCTGCGTCGCCGGTGCGGGAGAGGAGCGCGGACAGTTCCGCGTCCGGGTCGGGTTTGCAGACCAGCCGGCCGGCCAGTTTCCGGCGCATGCTCTCGAAAAGGGCCCGGGTTTTGCCCGCCGCGGAGTCGCCCGTCAGCAGGAGCATGCCGCCCGAGTCCGCCAGCGCGTCGAGGTGCCCGTCCAACTGGCCGTCGACGGCACGGGACACGTACTCGACCACGTGCGAATGGCCCGGGGCCTCCGGTGCGCGGTGGATTCCGAAAGCCACCGGGTCGGCTTCCCGTACCGGCTGCCAGTCGAATGCGCCGGATTCGGGAAGCGGGTTCACGGCTTGCGTCAACGGCCCGGCGATATCGGTCAACTCCGGCCGTACGCCGGCCGATTCCCAGACCGCGCGCTCGAATGCGGGGTCGCCGGCCAGGACGGAAACCGGTACCGCTTCGACACGGGCGTGCCCCCATTGCACCGGGTCGCCGCACACCACGCCGATCAGGTACTCACCGGCGAAAAGGGCGGCACCCGACATTCCCTGCCACGGCGAAAGGGAGCCGTCCGGGCCGGGAGGCGGCGGGGAGTGGGCGCTGTCCAGGACGTAACGGCCGCGCAGGAGGGAGGAGCCGGGCTTGAGGGTTCCGACGATCTGCTCGGTGTCCGGCCGCTTTCCCGCCCCGAGGGAAATCCGGGGATAGCCGACCGCCTCGCAGTTCTCCCGGGAAGCCAGGCCCGCGACCCTGCCCCACCTGACATCGGATATCCGGCACGTCGCCGGGTCGGCCACCAGGTCGTCGGCGCATCTCAGTAACGCGGCGTCACACGACGCGTCCCGGCGGCGCCACAGAATCCGGCCGCGCCGGACGCCCGTGCCGCCCGGGACGGCGACCCGCGCGTCCTCACTGCCGTCGAACAGGTGGGCCGAGGTCAGGACCAGCCGCGAGGTGAGCAGGAATCCGCTGCCCTGCCGGGCCGCCTGCACCATGGCGACGCGTTCGGCGGACCTGGCGCTCATTCACGGTGCCCTTCGAGCGGGGCGCCGAAAACCTCCATGCTCACGTCGTCCCGATTTCCGATCTCCACCGGCCTGCCGTCCCGGGAGTCCTTCGGCTTCAGTTTCACGGCCACCTTGTGCGTGGCGGTGCGGGCCGCTCCCGCCTGTACGTCGCCGGACACGACCCAGGCTTTGAACCCGGCCTTGGCCTGCGCGTCGCGGCGCAGTTCGACGGCGAATTCCAGATGGATCTCGTCGACCTCGAACCTGATGGGCTGCCCGTCCGACGCGTCCACGGCGGACATCAGCTGATTCCTGAGTCCTTGTACGGCCGCGGTGAGTTCCACGTTGTCCAGAGGGTCCTGCGCGCCCACATCATCCCCCGCTCCGACGGCCCGGCCGTCGCCGTCACACATCCGTGGCAGCGAACCTAGCATTCGAGCCGGACCGTACGGGAAGTCAGGCCGCCAGCGCCCGCAACTCCCGGGCCGACGCCTCCTCGTAGCGCCGCACCAGCAGCCGGGCCAGCTCCGGTGCCGGGCCCAGGACGTCGGCGAGGACGTCGGCGCCGGCCTCCTCGGCGCCGCGCGCGATGCGGTCCGGGAGGAAGCCGGGGGCGACGACGTAGGGGGCCACGGCCACCCGCTCGGCGCCCTCGGCCCGCAGGGCCCGCACGGCGTCCGCCGTGCGGGGGAGGGAAGCGGAGGCGAACGCAGGCCGCACGGCGTACCAACCGGTGGTACGCCGCCACTCCCGCGCGATTTCAGCGATCACTGCGATCGCCTCCGGGTCCGAGGAGCCCGCCGAGGCCAGCACGACCCCGGTCGAGCGCCGGTCGCCGGGCCGCAGCCCGGCCTCGTACAGCCGCCGTTCCAGCGCGGCGGTCAGCAGTGGGGACGGGCCGAGGACCTCTGCCCGGTGGACGGTGAGGCGGGGCAGCCGCGCGGCGGCCTCCCGCAGCACCGCCGGGATGTCGGTCTTGGCGTGGAAGGCCCGGGTGAGCAGCAGCGGCAGGACCACCACGTCCCGTACGCCGTCCGCCGCCAGCCGCTCCAGCGCCCGGGGCACGCCCGGCGCGTTGAAGTCGAGGAAGGCGACCTCGACGCGCAGGCCGGGGCGCAGCGCCCGCGCCCGCGCGCACAGCGCGGTGACGGCCGCCGCGTGCCGCGGGTCGCGGCTGCCGTGGGCGATGACGAGGAGGGCGGGTCGTGCGTCCATGGGTCAGCTCTTCACCAGCAGGCCGCGGCTGCGCAGCACCCGCCGCTCGATCGGCGCGAAGATCAGCAGTTCGATGCCGATGCCGACGACGAGGATCAGCAGGATCGCGGAGAGTACCCAGGACATGTCCTGGAGCTCGCGGCCCTGTTCGAGGAGCTGGCCCAGGCCGGTGCCCAGGTCGGCGGCGTTGACGATGAGTTCGGCGGCCATCAGGGACCGCCAGGAGAACGCCCAGCCCTGCTTGAGCCCCGCGAGGTAGCCGGGCAGCGCGGCGGGCAGCAGGACGTGCCGGACACCGGTCAGACCGTGCGCGCCGATCGTGCGGCCCGCGCGCAGGTAGAGCGGCGAGATCTGGTCGACGCCCGCGACGAGGCCGTTGGCGATCGAGGGGACCGCGCCGAGCAGCACCACCGCGTAGATCGTGGCGTCGCTCAGCCCGAACCAGATGATGGCCGCGGGCACCCAGGCCACCGAGGGCAGCGACTGGAGACCGCTGAGGATCGGGCCGATCGCGGCCCGTACCGGCTTGACCCGCGCGACGATCAGGCCGAGCGGCGTACCGATCACCACCGACGCCAGGAAGCCGAGCGCGCCGCGCGACACGCTCGTCCACACGTAGTCGAGCAGGGTGCCTTCGAGCCACTTGTCCTGGAGCGACCTGGCCACGTCGACCGGGCTGGGCAGCAGGTAGTGGTCCTTGAGCTCGAAGTGGTAGGCGAGCTGCCACAGGCCGAGGACGAGCGCGATCGCGACGACCGGCGGCACGGCCTTGGCAGCCAGTGTCCGCAGCCGGGGCCTGCGGTCGGTGACGGTGGTGTCCAGGGCGTCCAGTCCGGCTTCCAGCCCGGCGAGGTCGCCGCCGGAGCGGTCCGGTCCGGTGCCGTCCGGTTCGGTGCGGTCCGGTTCGGTGCGGTCCGGGTCGGTGCGGTCCGGGTCGGTGGTGGCGGTCCCGCCGGCCGTTTCGGTGGTGCCGGTCTCAGTGCTGGCCATGGCGGCGGATCTCCCCACGGAGCTGTTCGGTGATCTCTACGGAAAGGTCGGCGACCGCCGCGTCCTCGATGCGCCGCGGCTGCGGGATGTCCACGGTCCACTCGCGGGCGATCCGGCCGGGCCGGGAGGACAGCAGCACCACCCGCTCGGCGAGCCGCACCGCCTCCCGGACGTTGTGGGTGACGAACAGGACGGACAGGCCGCCGCTGCCGGAGGCGCTGTCGTTGGCGTCCCGCCAGATGCGGGTCAGCTCGTCGTGCAGCACATCGCGCGTGATGGCGTCGAGGGCCGCGAACGGCTCGTCCATCAGGAGGAGCCGGCTGTCCTGCGCCAGCGCGCGGGCCATCGCGACCCGCTGCCGCATGCCGCCCGACAGCTCGTGCACCCGCTTGCCGTACGCGCCCTTGAGCCGTACGAGTTCCAGCAGCCGTTCGGCCTCGCCCCGGCGCTCCGCGCGCGGCACCCCGCGCAGCCGCAGCGCCAGTTCGACGTTGCGGCCCGCGGTGAGCCAGGGGAACAGCGCGTGCTCCTGGAACATCAGGGCGGGCCGGCCGCCGGGCGTCTCGATGCTGCCCGCCGAGGGGCCGTCGAGCCCGGCGACGAGGTTGAGCAGCGTCGACTTGCCGCAGCCCGAGGCACCCAGCAGGCACACGAACTCGCCCGGCGCGACGTCGATGCTGATGTCGTCCAGCACGTGCTGCTGCGCGCCGGGGCGGCCGAACGACTTCGAGACATGGTCGATGCGAGCGGCGTAGGCGGCGGCAGCCCCGGCCGCGTCCGCCGTGGCGGACGTCCGGCTGCCGGGCTTGCCGAGCGTGGTGGTCGTCATCGGTGTCACCTCCTGGGGTGCGGTGCGCGGGTCTACTCGCTGCCGAGGCCGGCGGCGTCGACCACCGGCTTGCCCTCGGCCTTGAGCACCTTGTTGAGCAGCGTGAGGTCGTAGATGCCCTTGAGGTCGGGCTTCTTCAACAGCCCGGCCTTGACCGCGTGGTCGGCCTCCAGCTGGAGGGTGGCGGCCAGCGGGTCGTCGGTGACGTCGATGTTCCGGAACGCCGGGTCGATCACGTCCGGCGGCAGCGGCTTGCCGGACTCCTCGCCCAGCTTGTCGTTGAGCGCCTGCTTGGCCTCGGCCGGATGGGTCTTGATGTACGTGTTCGTCTTGACCGAACCGCGCAGCACCGCCTCGACGGCCTTCGGGTGCTCCTTGAGGAACTTCTGCGAGACGATCACGTTCGTGATGACGAACTTGCCGTCCTTCCACAGCTTCTTCTCGTCCAGCAGCCTCTTGCCGCCCTCGGCGACCAGCTTGGAGGCGGTCGGCTCGGGCACCCACGCGGCGTCGATGCTGCCCTGCCGGAAGGCGACCGGCGTGACCTTGTTCTCGGTGCGCTGGACGGTCACGTCGCCCTTGCCGGTGGTGGCGTCGACCCGGTAGCCCTTCTCGGCCAGGTAGTTCAGCAGCGCCACGTCCTGGGTGTTGCCCAGCTGCGGGGTGGCGATGGTCTTGCCCTTGAGGTCGTCCAGGTTCTTGATCTTCTTCGGGTTGACCACGAGCGAGACGCCACCGGAGGCCGAACCGGAGATGATCTTCAGGCTCTTGCCCTTGGATGTGGTCCAGCCGTTGATCGAGGGGGACGGGCCGATCCAGCCGATGTCGATCGCGCCGGAGTTCAGCGCCTCGATCTCCGCCGGGCCCGCGTTGAACACCGACGGCGCGAACTTCGTGCCGCCCAGCTCCTTCTGGAAGAAGCCCTTCTTGTCGCCGACCAGCGCGGTGGCGTGCGTGGTGTTGGCGAAGTAACCGATCTTGACCTTGTCCAGACCGTCGATCTTCGGGCCCTTCGCCGCGACCGCGCCCTGGTCGTCCTGCTTGGCGTGGGAGCCGTAGCCGCAGGCGCCGAGCGCGCCCAGCAGAAGGGGGACGGTGGCGGCGGCCGCGAGGAGGCGGAGGCGTCGTACGGCAGGCACGGGAGGGGGTCCTCTCGGAGGGCCGGGCGGCGAGCGCCTACGGCGGGCCCGGCAGAGCGGTGGAATGTCGGAACGGGGACAGGCGGCGGTACGTCATCGGCACGCACATCGCCCGACGCCGCCCTGGCCGCTGCCCAGGGCGCCGCTGCCGATCCGGCCGCCCTCCTTCGCGAAGGTCGAGAAGGCGTCCAGGGCCAGGGGTCCGCTCATGTCAGAAGTCCCATTCCGCGTCGTCGTCCGCGGCCGCCGCCGCGGCCTCGGCCGCCTCGGCGAACGCGGACCCGGCCATCCCCGCGGTCAGCGTGGTGCCGTCCGCCGGGTCGACGAGCAGGAACGATCCGGTGCGCCGGGAGTCGGCGTAGGCGTCCAGCGCGAGCGGTTCGGCGGTGCGCAGCACGACCCGGCCGATGTCGTTGGCGGCCAGCTCGCCGGGCGCCGGGTGCTGGGAGAGGTCGTCCAGCGTCAGCCGGGACGGGATGTCCTTGACGATCGCCTTGACCGTACGCGTGGTGTGCTTGAGCAGCACCCGCTGGCCGGTCCTCAGCGGCCGGTCGGCGACGTGGCAGACGGTCGCCTCGACGTCCTGCGTGGTGGCGGGCGGGGTGGCGGCCGGGGCGATCAGGTCGCCGCGCGAGATGTCCAGGTCGTCGGCGAGCCGTACGGTCACCGACTGCGGCGCCCAGGCCACGTCCACCGCCTCGCCCAGCAGGTCCAGCGCCTCGATCGTGCTCGTACGGCCCGAGGGCAGCACGGTCACCGCCTCGCCGACGCGCAGCACGCCGGAGGCGACCTGGCCCGCGTAGCCGCGGTAGTCGGGCAGTTCGGGGGTCTGCGGGCGGATGACGTACTGCACGGGGAAGCGGGCCGGGTCGGCGGACGGGTCGGCCACGACCGGCACGGTCTCCAGGTGCTCCAGCACGGTCGGGCCGCCGTACCAGTCCATGTTCGTGGACGGGCTCACGACGTTGTCGCCGGCCAGCGCCGAGATCGGGATGGCGGTGATCTCCGGTACGCCCAGCGAGGCGGCGTAGGTGGTGAACTCCCCGGCGATCGCCGCGAAGACCGGCTCGGCGTAGTCCACGAGGTCCATCTTGTTGACGGCGAGGACGACGTGCGGGACGCGCAGCAGCGCGGCGACGGCGGCGTGCCGGCGGGTCTGCTCGACGACGCCGTTGCGGGCGTCGACCAGCACCACGGCCAGTTCGGCGGTGGAGGCGCCGGTGACCATGTTGCGGGTGTACTGCACGTGGCCCGGGGTGTCGGCGAGGATGAACCGCCGCCGGGGCGTGGCGAAGTAGCGGTAGGCGACGTCGATGGTGATGCCCTGCTCCCGCTCGGCCCGCAGCCCGTCGGTCAGCAGCGCCAGGTCGGGGGCTTCCTGGCCGCGGCCCAGCGAGGCCCGCTCGACCGCTTCGAGCTGGTCGGCCAGCACCGACTTGGAGTCGTGCAGCAGCCGCCCGACCAGGGTGGACTTGCCGTCGTCCACCGAACCGGCGGTGGCGAAGCGCAGCAGTGAGGTGGCGGCCGTACCGGCCACGTCGACCGGGTCGACAATCGTGCTCATGGTTAGAAATACCCCTCGCGCTTGCGGTCCTCCATGGCGGCCTCGGACATCTTGTCGTCGGCCCGCGTCGCGCCCCGCTCGGTGAGCCGGGAGGCGGCGATCTCCGCGATGACGGCCTCTATGGTGGCCGCGTCGGAGTCGACGGCGCCGGTGCAGGACATGTCGCCGACGGTGCGGTAGCGCACCCGCCGCGTCTCGGCCCGCTCGCCGTCCTTGGGACCGCCCCACTCGCCGGGCGCCAGCCACATGCCGTTGCGGGCGAATACCTCGCGCTCGTGCGCGTAGTAGATGGCGGGCAGTTCGATCTTCTCGCGGGCGATGTACTGCCACACGTCCAGCTCGGTCCAGTTCGACAGCGGGAAGACGCGTACGTGCTCGCCGGGGGAGTGGCGGCCGTTGTAGAGCTGCCACAGCTCGGGGCGCTGGCGGCGCGGGTCCCAGCCGCCGAACTCGTCGCGCAGCGAGAAGACCCGCTCCTTGGCGCGTGCCTTCTCCTCGTCCCGGCGCCCGCCGCCGAACACCGCGTCGAAGCGGTTCGACTCGATGGCGTCCAGGAGCGGCACCGTCTGGAGCGGGTTACGGGTGCCGTCCGGGCGCTCGCGCAGCTCGCCGCGGTCGATGAAGTCCTGTACGGAGGCGACATGCAGGCGCAGCCCGTGCCGGGCCACCGTACGGTCGCGGTAGTCCAGCACCTCGGGGAAGTTGTGCCCGGTGTCCACGTGCAGCAGCGCGAACGGCACCGGCGCCGGCGCGAACGCCTTGAGCGCCAGGTGCAGCATGACGATCGAGTCCTTGCCGCCGGAGAAGAGGATCACCGGCCGCTCGAACTCACCCGCGACCTCGCGGAAGATGTGCACCGCCTCGGACTCCAGCGCGTCCAGGTGGCTCAGCGCGTACGGGTTGCCGGCGTCCCCGGCGCCGCCGGACCCCTCGGCGTTCACGGTGGCGGCGGTCGTCATGCCAGTCCCCTCTCGGCGAGCAGCGCGTGCAGCGCCGCGGCGGACTCCTGCACGGTCTGGGTGTGCGACGCGATGCGCAGGTCGGGCGACTCGGGCTGCTCGTACGGGTCGTCGACGCCGGTCAGCCCGGATATCTCGCCCGCCGCCTGCTTGGCGTACAGGCCCTTCACATCACGCTGGGAGCACACCTCGACGGGCGTGGCCACGTGCACCTCCAGGTACGGCGTGCCCTCGCGCTGATGGCGCTTGCGCACCGCCTCCCGGGAGTCCGCGTACGGCGCGATCACCGGCACCAGCGCCGTGACGCCGTTGCTCGCCAGGAGTTCGGCGACGAAGCCGATGCGCTGCACGTTGGTGTGCCGGTCCTCCCGGCTGAACCCGAGCCCCGCCGAGAGGAATTCGCGGATCTCGTCGCCGTCCAGCACCTCGACGCGGCGGCCCTCGCCCCGCAGCCGCTCCGCCAGCGCGTACGCGATCGTGGTCTTGCCGGCGCTGGGCAGGCCGGTCAGCCACACCGTGGCGCCCGTCATTCGTGTCTCCTGAGTGTCCGTCATCGTGCGGTCAGCGGCCCTATCCGTGCAGTCCGCACTCGGTCTTGTTGCTCCCGGCCCAGCGGCCGGCCCTGGCGTCCTCGCCCGCCAGCACCCGCCGGGTGCAGGGCGCGCAGCCGACGGAGGCGTAGCCGTCCTGGAGCAGCGGGTTGGTGAGCACGCCGTGCTCGGTGACGTAGGCGTCCACGTCGGCCTGCGTCCACCGGGCGATCGGCGAGATCTTCACCTTGCGCCGCCTGGGGTCCCAGCCGACGACCGGGGTGTTCGCCCGGGTCGGCGACTCGTCCCGGCGCAGGCCCGTCGCCCACGCGTCGTACCCGGTCAGCCCCGCTTCGAGCGGCTTGACCTTGCGCAGCGCGCAGCACAGGTCCGGGTCGCGGTCGTGCAGCTTCGGCCCGTGCTCGGCGTCCTGCTCGGCCACCGTCTGCCGTGGCGTGAGGGTGATGACGTTGACGTCCATCACCTCGGCCACCGCGTCCCGGGTGCCGATGGTCTCCGGGAAGTGGTAGCCCGTGTCGAGGAAGACCACGTCGACGCCGGGGAAGGCGCGCGAGGCCAGGTGCGCGACGACCGCGTCCTCCATCGAGGAGGTGACGCAGAAGCGCGGGCCGAAGGTCTCGGCGGCCCACTTGAGGATGTCGAGCGGGGACGCGTCCTCCAGGTCGCGGCCCGCCTGCTCGGCGAGCGCGGCCAGCTCGGCGTCCGTACGGCTCTGAGTCGTCGTCATGTGCTGCTGCCCCCTTGGCGGTTGGCGTGCTGCGGGGCCGGGGTGGCGACACCCTTGGCCAGCAGTCCGAGGAACGAGAGCCGGAACGCGCGGTTGCACGCGCCGCATTCCCACGAGCCGTGTCCCTCTTCGGACGGGCGCAGGTCCTCGTCCCCGCAGTACGGGCAGTAGAACGGCGCGGCCCGCCCGCTCACTTCAACGCACCCTCTTCCGCGCGGGCGGCCCAGGTGGCGAACCGCTCGCCCTCCTCGCGCTGCTCCTGGAAGTTGGTCAGCACCCGCTCCACGTAGTCGGGCAGCTCGTCGGCGGTGACCTTCAGGCCGCGCACCTTGCGGCCGAAGCCCGCCTGGAGGCCGAGCGCGCCGCCCAGGTGCACCTGGTAGCCCTCGACCTGGTTGCCGTCGGCGTCCAGCACCAGCTGGCCCTTGAGGCCGATGTCCGCGGTCTGGATGCGGGCGCAGGCGTTCGGGCAGCCGTTGAGGTTGATGGTGACCGGCTCCTCGAAGTCCGGCATCCGGCGCTCCAGCTCGTCGATGAGCGCGGCGCCACGGCCCTTCGTCTCGACGATGGCCAGCTTGCAGAACTCGATGCCGGTGCAGGCCATCGTGCCGCGCCGGAAGGGCGAGGGCCGGACCTGGAAGTCCAGCGCCTCCAGCCCCTCGACCAGCGACTCGACCTGGTCCGCCGCCACGTCGAGAACGATCATCTTCTGCTCGACGGTGGTGTTCAGCCGGTCCGAGCCGTGGGCGGCGGCCAGTTCCGCGATCTTGACGAGGGTGGCGCCGTCCACCCGGCCGACGCGCGGCGCGAAGCCCACGTAGAACCGGCCGTCCTTCTGGCGGTGCACCCCGATGTGGTCGCGCCAGCGGCTGCTGGGCTCGGCCGGCGCCGGGCCGTCGATCAGCTTCCGCTTGAGGTACTCGTCCTCCAGCACCTCGCGGAACCTCTCCGGGCCCCAGTCCGCCATCAGGAACTTCAACCGGGCGCGGTTGCGCAGCCGCCGGTAGCCGTAGTCACGGAAGATCCCCACGACACCGGCCCACACCTCGGGCACGTCCTCCAGCGCCACCCACGCGCCCAGCCGTTCGCCGAGCCGCGGGTTGGTGGACAGGCCGCCGCCCACCCACAGGTCGAAACCGGGGCCGTGCTCGGGGTGCTCGACGCCCACGAACGCGATGTCGTTGATCTCGTGCACCACGTCCTGCACGGGCGAGCCGGAGATCGCCGACTTGAACTTGCGCGGCAGGTTGGAGAACTCCTTGCTGCCGATGAAGCGCCGCTCGATCTCCGCGATCGCCGGCGAGCCGTCGATGATCTCGTCGGCCGCGATGCCGGCGACCGGCGAGCCGATGATGACGCGGGGGCAGTCGCCGCACGCCTCGGTCGTCGACAGCCCGACGGACTCCAGCTTCTCCCAGATCGCCGGGACGTCCTCGATGCGGATCCAGTGCAGCTGGATGTTCTGCCGGTCGGTGATGTCGGCGGTGCCGCGCGCGTACTCCTGCGACACCTCGCCGATGGCCCGCAGCTGCGCGACGCTCAGCCGCCCGCCGTCGACCCGGACCCGCAGCATGAAGTGCTTGTCGTCCAGCTCCTCCGGCTCCAGCACCGCGGTCTTGCCGCCGTCGATGCCGGGCTTGCGCTGGGTGTACAGGCCCCACCAGCGCATCCGCCCGCGCAGGTCGTTGGGGTCGATCGAGTCGAACCCGCGCTTGGCGTAGATCGTCTCAATGCGTGTCCGCACATTGAGACCGTCGTCGTCCTTCTTGAACTGCTCGTTGCCGTTCAGCGGAGTGAAGTGACCAACGGCCCACTGGCCTTCCCCGCGATGGCGTCCGGCCTTGCGGCGGGTCGTGGCGGAACCGGTTCGATCGGGGGTGGCGGCCATGGCGGTATGTCCTTCTGGGCGGCTCGGTGAGGGCGGGGGCGGGCAGCGGCAACCCCGCTGTGACCTGCGCGGACGCACCTCATCGCGGAATGGCGCGAGGCGCTGGTGCGAGAGGGTCCTGGGCGGGTCGGATCAGGGGTGCCCGCGCGTCCGCGACGGTGGGGACGGCGAAAAGGGTGACGTTGCTGAGACTGTCAGCCCGCCGGACAGATGGCGCTGGACATGCGGCCGAGGTCGACGTGCCGCCGACTCACCAAGGCAATTCCAGCTGTAGACATGACGGAAGCGTGTCATGGCGCTCTTGGGCCAGTCCACCATCATCCGGAATATGGACAAGACTGTCCCGCACCGCGAGACGCTGTGACACCGGTCACCCCACGGGAGGGCCGGCCTCGGGGCCCCGGCCCTCCCCCTTTCCGGCTGGAGCCCCCGCCTCCGTTCAGGCGCCGGGCCACGGACCCGGAGCGGGCGCCTCCGGCTCCTCGGCCACCTCGGTCGCGAACACCCGGAAGCCCCGCCGCCGGTAGTTGTCCAGCGCGTGCGGGCCGTCCTGGCTGCACGTGTGCACCCACACCCGCCGCGTCTTCGCCCGCCCCGGCCACCGCCCGGCCAGGTCCCAGGCCCGCGCGGTCCCGTACGACAGCAGATGCCCCCCTGTGCGGCGGCCCCGGAACGCCGGCAGCAGACCGAAGTAGCTGATCTCCACGACACCTTCCGGCTGCGCGTCCAGCTCTATGAACCCGGCCGGCGTCCCCCGCTCGTACGCCACCCAGGTCTCCACCCCCGGCCGCCCCAAGAACTCCTCCCACCGCCCGTACGTCCACCCCAGCCGGTCCGTCCAGGCGATGTCCCCGCCGACGGACGTATACAGAAACCGGCTGAACTCGGGCGACGCCACCTCCGCACGGGCGATGTCCACCCGTCGCCCCACCGGGGGAGCGACGGCCGGAACGAGGTCGCCGGGCGCGGTCTGTTCGAGATACCAGGTGGTCACGGTGATGGTCATGAAGGCAGGAGACCACAGGGACTCACTCGTGCGCTTCCGGCCCGGATGCGTTCTATGATCACCGCCCGCGGGCCCGTCGGGCATGCCGAATGGGGCGAGGGGTGGGTCATGGGACTGGTCGAGGAGCTGTGGAACGACGGGAAGATGCCGTTCCGCGACGGGTTGTACCGCTCGGATGACACCGGATCGGAGGTGTACGTCGAGGGTCCGGGGGCGTACCACCCGGACGCCGGGCAGCCGATTCCGTTCCGTATCGGAGGGCCGTTCCATGTCGCTCAGGGCATTGAGGATTACGGCACCACCGAGGCGGACACCTACTTCGAGAGCCCGCTACCGGACGGGACGGGGTGGCTCTCCGGCGGTGGCAGCGGGATGGGCAACATCGGTCACCTGGCCCGTTTCGACGCCGACCGCTCGTTGCGATGGGTCGCCGTCATGTTCCACTCCAACCCGTTCGTCGGGGTGCGGTGCGAGGGCACGCACGCCGTCTTCACCAACGACTGGGGAAACCGGCTGACGCTGGACCTCGCGAACCCCGCTCTCGGCTGACCGGGCCCGGGCCGCAGAACCCGCCCGCGCGGCCCGCCCGTCACCCGCCCCGCGCCGCCACCACCGCCGGGGCCGTCGAGTGGGGCAGCAGGTCCACCGGGTGTGGCGGCAGGCGCAGTTCCACGTCCACGCCGTCGGCGAAGCGGTACGGGCGGTGCGCCAGCACGCTCGCGAGATGGCGGCGCAGCCGCGACAGCTCGGCCCGCACCGTGACCGTACGGCCGCGGTCCCCGAACAGGTCCTGCGCCAGGTCGGCCGCGCTGCGCCCCTCCGGCCGGCGCGCCAGTACGAACAGCACCTCGGCGTGGCGGGGACTCAGCTCGTGCGTCCAGCTGCCCGCCGCGCAGGTGAGCGTGACCGCGGGCCGGTTGCGGCTGCCGAGGTCCAGCAGCACCCGGCTGGCGGGGGGTTCCTGCCCCTGCCCGCCGACGCGTATCAGCCACCCGCCGGGCAGCGGCTCCAGCGTGCACATGCCGTAGCGCGGCAGCCACAGCGGCCCGGCCTCGGGCGACTTGGGGAGCGCGACCCGGTCGGGCGGCGCCAGCCCGGTGACCGCCGCCGTCCAGCCGTCCTTGTCGACGGCCAGCGCCTGCCCGCCGAGCCGGGCCAGTACGGGCGCGGCGCTCGCCCGCAGCCGGTCCAGCGCGCTGTGGTGCCGGTCGCGCAGTTCGCACTCGGCGAGCCGGGCGACCGCGGTGACCAGCGACAGGGTCGTCGGATGGAAGGCGTGCGCCGGGCCGCTGACGTCCACGATGCCCAGCAGCCGCCCGTCGCGCGGGTCGTGCAGCGGTGCTGCCGCGCACGTCCACGGGTGGTGGGTGCGGACGAAGTGCTCGGCGGAGTGCACCAGGACGGGGCGCCGGGCCACCAGCGCGGTCCCTATGGCGTTCGTACCGACGACTTCCTCGGTCCAGTCGGCGCCCTTCTCGAAGCCGTGCCGGTCGGCCATCCGCCGGACCTGTGCGCAGCCCTCCCGCCACAGCACCCGGCCCTCGGCGTCCGTGACGACCATGATCTGCTGGGCGGCGTCGGCGGCCGGCAGCAGGCCGGTGTTGAACAGCGGCAGCAGCGTCGCGAGCTGCGAACCGTGTCGCCGGTGCTCCAGTTCCTCCACCGTCAGCGGGCGCTCGCGGCGGTCCCGGTCCGGGTCGACGCCGCAGCCCAGCACCCGGCGCCAGGATTCGCCGATCACCGCACGGGGCGCGGTGTCCGGCAGGCCCCCGCAGAGCGCGGCCTCACGGACCGACGCGAGCCGCCGCGTGGCCTCGCGTACCTCCTGGGCCGACCAGATGCCCATGTCGATCGGTCTGTCGCTCACGCTGTTCTCCGTTGTGCACTGTCCGTAAGTTGCCGCCCATGGTGCCGTCACCGGGCCGCTCCGAACGTCGAATCGAAGGAATTGGTTGCAACCGGCTGCAACCGTTGTGGCGTATGACGGCGGCGGGGAAGGTGGCCGGCAGGACGAGAGGGGGCGACGTCATGGTGACCGGATCTCCTCGCGCCGACGGCGCGCCACGGCCGCGCGGCCGGGCGGCAGCAGACCCAGCGGGCCGGCCCTGAGGGCAGGTCCGAGACCGGGGAGGGGGTGCCGGGTCGGCGCGGCACCGCTCCCCGCCCACGCGGTGGCGGGCCCCTGACCCCACCCCCCTCCCAAGGGAACGGGGCCCGCCACCGCGCCTGTCCGAGAACCCCGCCCTAGCCCACCACCGGCCGGGCCCGCTCCACGATGGCGCGCAGGCCGAGCGTGGGCGGCAGGGTGCCGAAGGTGGCGCCGTGGTCGGTGCCCAGGCGTGAGCCGCAGAACGCGTCGGCGACCCCGGGCGGCGCGTACCGTACGAGCAGTGAGCCCTGGAGGACCAGCGCCATCCGCTCCGCCAGCCGCCGGGCGCGCGCCTCGATGCCCTCCAGGTCGGCCAGTTCGGTGAGCAGCTCCTTGACCGCGGCGTCCAGGCGGTGGTCGGCGCCCCGTGCCGTGCCGAGTTCCGTCAGGAACGCGTGCAGCGCCGCCGGTTCGCGGCGCAGCGCCCGCAGTACGTCCAGGGCCTGGACGCTGCCCGACCCCTCCCAGACGGAGTTGAGCGGCGACTCGCGCAGCAGCCGCGGCATGCCGGACTCCTCCACGTAGCCGTTGCCGCCCAGGCACTCCAGCGCCTCGGCCGCCACCGGCGTGCAGCGCTTGGTCACCCAGTACTTGGCGGCCGGGACCGCCAGCCGCAGGAACGCGCGCTCCTGCTCGGTGTCCGCGTCGTACGCCGCCGCCAGCCGCAGCGCCAGCGCCGTCGCCGCCTCCGACTCCAGCGCCAGGTCGGCCAGCACGTTGCGCATCAGCGGCTGGTCGGCGAGCGGCCTGCCGAACGCCTGCCGGTACGCGGTGTGGTGCAGCGCCTGCGCCACCGCCTGCCGCATCACCGCCGCCGACCCCGTCACGCAGTCCAGCCGGGTCGCCGCGACCATCTCGATGATCGTCGCCACCCCGCGCCCCTCCTCGCCGACCCGCCGCGCCCAGGTCGTCCCGTCGAACTCGACCTCGGCCGACGCGTTCGAGCGATTGCCCAGCTTGTCCTTGAGCCGCTGGATACGGAAGGAATTGCGACTGCCGTCCGGCAGCACCCGGGGCAGCAGGAAGCAGGTCAGCCCGCCCTGCCCGCCGCCGTCCACGGGCGCGTCCCCCGGCGTCCTGGCCAGCACCAGGAAGGCGTCCGACATCGGCGCCGAACAGAACCACTTGTGCCCGGTCAGCACGTACTCGCCGTCGCCCGCCAGCGGCTCGGCGCGCGTCGTGATCGCCCGTACGTCGCTGCCGCCCTGCTTCTCCGTCATCGCCATCCCGGCGAGCGCGCCCGGCTTCTGCGCCACAGGCCGCAGCCCCGGCTCGTACACCCGTGACGTCAGCAGCGGTTCCCACTCCGCCGCCAGCCCCGGGTCGGCCCGCAGCGCGGGCACCGCCGCGTGCGTCATCGACAGCGGGCAGCCGTGGCCCGCCTCGGCCTGCGTCCACACCAGGAACCCCGCCGTACGCCGTACGTGCCCGGCAGGACGCGACCAGGCGCCGGTGAGCCCCGACGAGACGGCGTGCCCCAGCAACCGGTGCCACGACGGGTGGAACTCCACCTCGTCCACCCGGTGGCCGTAGCGGTCGTGCGTACGCAGGACGGGTGGCTGGCCGTTGGCCTGCTCTCCCCAGCGCTGCGCGTGCGCGGAGCCCGCCGCGCGGCCCAGCTCGCCCAGTTCGGTGCGTGCCTCGTCCAGGAGGTCCGGCGGAACATACCGTTCCACGCCCTCGG
This sequence comes from Streptomyces sp. NPDC017056, assembly GCF_044332485.1. Lineage (NCBI taxonomy): Bacteria > Bacillati > Actinomycetota > Actinomycetes > Kitasatosporales > Streptomycetaceae > Streptomyces > Streptomyces sp. NPDC017056. Next base: position 106,454 of record NZ_JBIRPD010000019.1, read on the forward strand.
TGAGCGCCGCGTCCGCCGCGAAGACGTCGTACCCGACCAGCGGCGGAGGCTGGTTCGTGACCGTGTGAGTGGTGGCTGCCATGGCAGCTACGGTAAGGAGGTGCAGCCAGTGAAAGAACCAGCGCAGCGGCCATCCGGCCGTCTGCACAGGGCCCGGGTCCTGTACCGCAACGTCTCCAAACGCCGCCTCGCCTGGCTGCTGCTGAAGGACACCGTCAACTCCTGCATGGAGTACCGCGTCACCGGGCTCGCCGCCGAGGCCGCGTTCTTCTGCCTGCTGTCCCTGCCGCCGCTGCTCCTCGGCTTCATCGGCCTGCTCGGCTACATGGAACCCTGGATCGGCCAGGAGACCATCGACCACATCCGCGAGAACATCCTCGCCGCGTCCGACACGCTGCTCTCCAGCAAAGGCGTCAACGAGATCGCCCGGCCGCTGCTCGACGACGTCTTCACCGGCCGCCGCCCGGACGTCATCTCCCTCGGCTTCGCCATCGCCCTGTGGTCCGGCTCCCGCGCGCTGAACGTCTTCGTCGACACCATCACCATCATGTACGGCCTGGACGGCCGCCGCGGCATCGTCAGGACCCGGCTCCTGGCCTTCGTGCTCTACCTGGCCGCGCTCGTCGTCGGCGCCGTCGCGCTGCCGCTGATGGTGGCGGGGCCCGACACCGTCGTCAGCTGGCTGCCGGCGAGCGAGAACGTCATCCGCGTCCTGTACTGGCCGGTCGTCCTGATCCTCTCCGTCGCCTTCCTCACCACCCTCTACCACGCGTCCGTCCCCGTACGCTCCCCCTGGCGCGAGGACATCCCCGGCGCGGTCGTCGCCCTCGCCATGTGGCTGCTGGGCAGCCTGCTCCTGCGCGTCTACCTCACCCAGACCGTCGAGGGCCCCACCATCTACGGCTCACTCGCGGCCCCGGTCGCCGTCCTCCTGTGGATCGGCGTCTCCGCCTTCGCGGTCCTGGTGGGCGCGGCCATGAACGCCGCCCTCGACCGGGTGTGGCCCTCGGTCGCCACCGCAGCCGGCCGCGCCGAGAAGGAACGCCGCGCCCACGAAGCGGCCGAGGCCCGGCACTCCGCCCCCACCGAAACCGACGCGCCGGAACCGGACGACGAAGACGAGGACGACGAAATCGACGACGAAGCCGACGACGACACCCCGCCCCCAGCCGAGTACCCCGAACGCTGGACCCACCACCTCCCCCCAACCGACATACGGGCCCGCCTACACGCCTACGCCAAGCGCCCCCGCCGCCACTGACCCCCCGGGCGCGGAACCCGGGCACCCGGCCCGGCAGACCACACACCGCCCCGCCCCGGCCGCTCAGCAGTGACCGGTCGTGCAGACGAGCGTGAAGCACGCAACTGGACCGTATGGGGCAGGTGGACGGTTCGGAAGTCCGGTTCAGCGCTCCCGAAGACGCCGTCTATCACGTGGGAATCTCGGTTTTCCGCTTCGATGACGACGCGCTCGTGACGCCCCACCTTGCCCGCGTGGTGGGGCATGACGCGCCCCTGCCGCATCTGCGCAGGCAGGAGGAGGGCGGGATGTTCGACCGGTTCGTCGGGCACGCCGGGGAATTGTGGGGGCGGGGAGCAAAGCGGCTCAGGGCGGACCCCGTGTGCTGAATTCGGGTGACCGGGGTGTGGGCGGTCCGGCGAGCGGTGGTGTGGTGGTGGCGGCTGTGCTGCAAGGTGCATTCCGGGAGCTGATTCCCTGCCACCTTTTCCGGGAGAGCCGTGCACCCTTTTTCCCTCTGCGCGCCGCTGCTCGCCGCTCTCCTGATCGCCGTGGGCGGTTCTCCGGGCGGCGCGTACGCCACCGCACCGCTCGCCGACCGGTGGCCGGCCGCGGTGGGTGCGCCCGTGCCGAGCGGTGAGCCGGTGCCGTACGGCGGGGCCGTCCGGTGCTCCGTGCCCGGTGACTGTCTCCCGGCGGTGGTGACGGTCGTTCCGGGGCCGGGGCCCGGTGCCGGACGTGCGCGTCCCGCGCTCCCCGCGACCGGGGGCGGCGCCGGGCTGACGGTTGCGGCGCTGGGTGCGGTGCTGGTCAGCATCGGCGCGGTGGCGGGGGCCGTGGGGCGGGACCTGCGGAACAGGCGGCGGCGGGCGGCGGGGAGCGGGCGCGCCGAGGACTGACGGGGGCGGGGCCCGCCGGCCGGGTACTGGTGATCATGGATGCGGCGGCACGGGGCACACGGTGATCAGCGCGGCCGTTCCCGTGCCGCGGAAGCGAAGGAGCACCGGTCGTGGCCGCACCCGTGAGAAGTGACTACTCCTCAGCTCGTCGCCGTACCTACCCGATGCGGCGGACGCTGTTCGTCCTCGCCGTCGTCAGCGCCCTCGCGTGTGGCGTCTACCTCGCTCTCCAGCAGCTGGTGCGGTGGGCGTTGCAGAACCCGGGGGCGGCCACCGTCACGGCCTGCGCCGTCCTCCCGGTCGCCCTGGTCCTCCTCGTGGTGGCCATCCGCGGCATGCCGCGGATGCGCGAACTGCGCCGCGCGGCACGGGCGGGCAGGGCGGAGGCCGAGGCGGAGCTGGAGATGGAGATGGAGGTGGAGGTGGAGGCGCGGGCCTACGAACGGGCCGAGGAGCGGGTCGAGGAGCGGGCCGAGGTGGCACGGGGGGTTGTGGCTGAGACGCCGGCCTGGCGCGTCGAGGACTTTCTCGCCATGGACGCGGACGCCTTCGAGCAGGCGATAGCCCGCCTCTGCGAACGGGACGGCTGCCGGGACGTCCAGGTCGTCGGCGGCGCGGGGGACCTGGGCGCCGACGTCCTGGCCACCGCGGCCGACGGCCGCCGGTTGATCATCCAGTGCAAGCGGTACTGCGCGACGAACAAGGTCGGCTCCCAGGACGTGCAGCGCTTCGGCGGCACCTGCTTCACGGTGCACGAGGCCGAGGTCGCCGCCGTCGTCACCACGAGTGCCTTCACCGAACCCGCCGCCGAGTACGCCGCGACCTGCGGCATCCGCTGCTACGACGGCGAGCTGCTCGTCGCCTGGGCGAACGGGACCGGCCCGGCGCCCTGGACGTGACGTCCGGGGGTACCGCTCAGGCGGCGCCGCTCTCCTTGCGGCCGCGGTCGTCGCACGGCAGGGCGGCGCCCGGAGCGCCGGCGTGGAAGTCGCGGGCGGCTTGGTGCTCGACGTCGGTGATGGCGGCGGGGCCGACGGAGATGGCTCCGCCGAAGGGGCTCTCGGCGTCGTGGACGAGCAGCAGGGTGGCGGTGAGCAGGGCGGTCACCATGGCCAGGGTGGCGAGCTGGGGCTGGTTGCGGCGCCTGGGGATGCACAGGCACAGGGAGATGACGGTGATGGAGAGCAGGACGAGCATGAACCAGTAGACCGCGGCGGGGACCGCCGGGGTCGACTCCGTCAGCCGTGCCTGGCGGGCCTTGGCCCGGGTGTCGTCCGCTCCCACGAGCATGCCGAAGACGCTTTGGTCCGGGCCGATGGCCTTGAAGGCGCCGCGCAGGTCGGCGGTCCAGACGCTGGGTGCCGGGGAGCTCCGGCCATGGACCATGGCCGGCCATTCGGAGTGGCGTACCGCCCGGGTGTAGCAGACGACGTCGGCCTGTACCCGGCGGCGCTGTGCGGCGTTGGGGAGGAACTCGGCCGTCTCTTCGAGGTGGTCGGTCGCGTTGGCCTCGTTGTGCACGGCTTCCTCGGCCCTGTTGTAGGACCCGGCGGCGGTGGCCAGCATGAAGGCGAGGATCAGTACGGTCAGGGTCTGCACCGGGCCGATCAGGTCCCGCACCGACAGGCCCTCGTCGTCGGCTTCGCTGTCGTTGCGGCGCAGGAAGTGGTGGGCGATCAGGCCGAGGAGCAGGGCGACCGCGGCCACCACGATGGTGACGATCATGACTGGGGTCTCCGGAGCGGGGTCAGGGCTCGACGCCGGTGGTCTCTTTCCCCAGTGCCTTTGCCTGACGGCGGCGACGGGCATACGGACTCGCCCGGCCGGTCACCCTTACGAGTGCGGCTCTTGGGGCTGCCGGCGGCACCGGCCCCGGTACCTACGGGTCCCGCTCAGGTGAGCGGGACCCGTAGATACCGGCCCGCCGTGTGCAGGTCGGCCTCGATGCGTGCCGCGGCCGCCTTGAGGGCGGGCAGGAGGGCGTCGCGGTCCTCGGTGGGGGAGCGGCGGCCGGCGTGGGTGGAGACGTTGACCGCGGCGACGACCCGGCCGTCCCGGTCGCGGACGGGGGCGGCGATCGAGCGCAGGCCCTCCTCCAGTTCCTCGTCCACCAGGGCGTAGCCGTCCTCGCGGGCCTGTTCCAGTAGGGCCGCGAGGCGGTCGGCGGAGGTGACGGTGTGCCGGGTGAGCGGGGCGAGCGTGGTGCGGGCGAGGTGTGCCGTGCGTTCCGCCTCTGGCAGGCCCGCCAGCAGGACCCGGCCCATGGAGGTCGGGTAGGCCGGGAAGCGGGTGCCCACGGTGATGTTGACGCTCATGATCCGCACGGTGGGGACCCGGGCCACGTACTGGATGTCCGTGCCGGACAGCACCGCCATCGAGGCGGAGTCGTGCACCTGCTCCACCAGGGCGGCCAGGTGGGGCTGGGCGATCTCGGGGAGGGTCAGGCCCGACAGCGGGGCGAAGCCCAGTTCCAGCACCTTCGGCGTGGGGCGGAAGAGCCGGCCGTCCGAGGTGAGGTAGCCGAGGTGCCCGAGGGTGAGCAGGGCGCGGCGGGCGGTGGCGCGGGCCAGCCCGGTGGCCTCGGCCACGGCGGTCAGGGGCAGTGCCGCGCGGCCGGTGCCGAAGGCGGTGAGCGTGAGCAGGCCGCGGGCCAGCGATTCCACGAACTCCGGGCCCAGTTCCTGTTTGGAGGCGCGCATCCAGGAGGCGTGCCGGGGAGTGGTGGGTACGGCGATGGGCGGGGGTGGAGCGGCCAGGGCCTGTTCCATTTCGGCGACGGTCTCGCGCAGTTGGGGGAGCACGGCGGCGGGCAGGCCCCGGGGGGCCAGCCGGCTGGTGTGGCTGACCACGCTCACCGCGCACGCCGGGCGGCCCAGGGCGTCGCGTACGGGCATGGCGACGGCGACCAGGCCCGGTTCGATCAGCTGGTCGTCCAGTGACCAGCCGGCGGTACGAGCCGCTTCGACCCGGGAGGCGAAGTCCGCGGCGGGGCCCGTGCCGGAGTCCGTGTCGGCGTCCCTGCCGGGGCCCCTGCGGGAGTCGCTTGCCCGGCGCGGCGGGACCGCGGGGAACCCGGCGTCCGTGGGGTCCGCCGCGCGCCGTTCCCGCCAGCGCCGCCAGGCGTCCTCGTCCCAGCCGGCGGCGAACAGCGCGCCGGGCGCGCCGCGTTCGGCGGGCAGCAGGTCGCCGATGCGGAACGCGAGCGACATGGCGCGCCGCCGGGTCGTCTGGTGGACGAAGCGCACCCCGTCGCCGTCCGGCACGGCGAGGGAGACCGACTCGTCGAGCGCGTCGGCGAGCCGCTCGGCGTACGGGCCGAGCCGGTCGGGCAGTTCGCAGGCGGCCAGGTAGGCGTTGCCGAGTTCCAGCAGGCCGGGCGCGAGCACCGCGTCCCGGCCCTCGGTGCGTACGTGGCCGAGGCGGGCGAGGGTGCTCAGGACGCGGTCGACGGTGGAGCGCGCCAGCCCGGTCGCGCGGACGAGGTCGCCGACGGCCTGGCGTCCGCCGCCGGCGCTCAGGACGCGCAGCACGGACAGGCCGCGCGTCAGCGGGCCCACGGCTTCCGGGGGCGGCGGCGCGTCGGTGGCGGGGTCGGTCATGGGCTCTCCACGGTGCGGAAATCTCGTCGGCACCGTACCCGCTGACCCGTTGACAGGTCCGGGAGAGGGGCTCAAACTCGGGGCACATTGATTATGAACTTCGGTTCACTGGGCGAACGACGTGAGTGGACAAGGCAGGCGAGGGCATGGCCGACATTCGTTCCCTGCACGACGCCGTACGGGACCTGGTCCACGACGGGGACACCGTCGCGCTGGAGGGCTTCACCCACCTGATCCCGTTCGCCGCGGCGCACGAGATCATCCGGCAGGGCGTCACCGGCCTGACACTGGTCCGGATGACCCCCGACGTGGTCTACGACCAGCTGATCGGCGCGGGTGCCGCACGCAAACTGGTCTTCTCCTGGGGCGGCAACCCCGGCGTCGGCTCGCTGCACCGCTTCCGCGACGCGGTCGAGAACGGCTGGCCGCACCCGCTGGAACTGGACGAGCACAGCCACGCCGGCATGGCCAACCGCTACGTCGCCGGCGCGTCCGGGCTGCCGTTCGCGGTGCTGCGCGGCTACCGCGGCAGCGGCCTGCCCGCCCGTACGGACACGATCTCCACCGTCACCTGCCCGTTCACCGGCGAGGAGCTGGCCGCCGTGGCCGCCCTCAACCCGGACGTCACGGTCGTCCACGCCCAGCAGGCCGACCGGGACGGCAACGTCCAGCTGTGGGGCCTGGCCGGAGTGCAGAAGGAAGCGGTGCTGGCCGCGGGGCGGGTGCTGGTCACCGTCGAGGAGATCGTCGGAGGGGACCTGGAGCCCCGGCCCGGCGCGGTGGTGCTGCCCGGGTGGGTGATCGACGCGGTCGCGGAGGTGCCCGGCGGCGCCCACCCCTCGTACGCGGCCGGCTATTCGGTCCGCGACAACGACTTCTACCAGGCGTGGGACGCGGTCTCCCGCGACCGGGACACCTTCTCGCGATGGATCGACGAGCACGTGAGGGGAGGGGCCCGATGAGCCCGGTGAGTGGTACGGAGAGTGCGGTGGGCGGCGCGGAGAGCCCGGTGGGCGGTGCGGCGGGCGCCGCGCGTTGTGGACGCGACGAGCTGATGGAGGTCAACGCGGCCCGCGCGCTGGCCGGCGCGAAGAGCTGCTTCGTCGGCATCGGGCTGCCCAGCACGGCCGCCAACCTGGCGCGCCGTACCGTCAACCCGGGCCTGGTCCTGGTGTACGAGTCGGGCACCATCGGCTCCCGGCCGACGCGGCTGCCGCTGTCGATCGGCGACGGCGAACTGGCCGACACGGCCGACGCGGTGGTGTCCGTGCCGGAGATCTTCAACTACTGGCTGCAGGGCGGCCGGATCGACGTGGGCTTCCTCGGGGCCGCCCAGCTGGACCGGTTCGCCAACATCAACACCACCGTCGTGGACCGCGGCCCGGACCGGCCCGAAGGCCGGCTGCCCGGTGCGGGCGGCGCCCCCGAGATCGCCGCGAACTGCGGCCGGGTGCTCGTCGTACTGCGCCACACCCGCCGCAACCTCGTGCCCGCGCTCGACTTCGTCACCACCGTCGGACACGGCGCGGGGCCAGGCGACCGCGCGGCGCTCGGCATGCGCGGCGCCGGGCCCACCGCCGTCATCACCGACCTCGGCGTCCTGCGCCCCGACCCGGCCACCGCCGAGCTCGTACTGACCGCCGTGCACCCGGGCGTGACTCCTGGTCAGGCCCGTGCGGCCACCGGCTGGGACCTGCGCACGGCACCGGACCTCACGACCACCGAGGCGCCGACCGAGGCCGAACTGTCGGCCCTGCGCGCGCTGAAAGCAGCCGGGGGCAAGGAGAGCGAGGGGGACAAAACGGCGTGAGCGCCGCGGCGCCCTGGGTATCCGGCCGCGGATCGGCGAGGCTGGCCCGTGCACCCGGACATCCGGACACCCGTGCACCCGGCCACCGCCACCCGCCCCGTGCGGAGATCGCCGAAGAAACGCGGAAGACATCGAAGGACCGCGGAAGACACCGAAGGCCCCACGTCTGGAGAAGCCCCGATGACTCCACCGAGCGCATCCGCCGCACCCGCACCTCCCGCCCCGAACGCCCCCGCGGCCCCGGACCCGGCCCCGCCCCCGCCGGGCTCCGAACCGCAGTCCGTCATCGACCGCGAGATCGCCGCCCTGCACACCGCCGCCGCCCGCGAGCGCACGGCGGGCGGCCCCGTACGCGCGCACCCCGCCCGCGACTTCGCCCCGTACCGCAGCACCCGGCTCCGCCACCCCCGCAGGCCGCTCGCCTCGATCGACGTGCGGCGCGACCCGGAGGCCGTCGAACTGGCCGGGCCGGCTTTCGGCGGCACCGACGTGACCGCCCTCGACGCCGACCTCACCCGGCAGCACGCCGGGGAGCCGCTCGGCGAACGGATCACCGTCACCGGCCGGGTACGGGACCGCGCCGGGCGCCCGGTGCGCGGCCAGCTCGTCGAGATCTGGCAGGCCAACGCCGCCGGCCGGTACGCGCACCGGGCCGACGGGCACCCGGCGCCGCTCGACCCGAACTTCACCGGCGCGGGCCGCTGCCTGACCGACGATGAGGGCCGCTACGCGTTCACCACGGTCAGGCCCGGCGCCTACCCGTGGCGCAACCACGGCAACGCCTGGCGCCCGGCTCACATCCACTTCTCGCTCTTCGGCACCGCCTTCACCCAGCGGCTCGTCACCCAGATGTACTTCCCGGGCGACCCGCTTTTCCCGTACGACCCGATCCTCGCCTCGTGCACGGACCCGCTGGCCCGTGCGCGGCTGGTCTGCGCGTACGACCCCGGGCTCACCCGGCCGGAGTTCTCGCTCGGCTACCGCTGGGACATCGTGCTGGACGGCCCGGCCGCCACCTGGACCGAGGAGGGCCGCCGATGACCGAGCTGCCGCACGACGGCGTACCGCGGCAGCCCGCCGCGGCGGAGGAGGCGGACGGGGAGCTGCTTCCCACGCCCTCCCAGACCATCGGCCCGTTCTTCGGGTACGCGCTGCCGTTCGCCGGCGGCGGGCAGATCGCCCCGGCCGGGCACGCCGGCACGCTGACCCTGCACGGCCGCGTCGTGGACGGCGCGGGCGAGCCGGTGCCGGACGCGCTGCTGGAGTTCTGGCAGGCCGGTCCGGACGGGAGCCTGCGCGGCGCGCCGGGGTCGATGCGCCGCGACCCGGTGACCGGTGCGGACGCCGGCCGCAACGGCGTGGACTTCACCGGCTTCGGCCGGGTCCCCACCGACGCCGACGGCCGCTACGTCCTGCGCACGCTGCCCGCCACCGCCCCGGCGGGCCGGCCGGACGCGGCGCCGTACATCGCGGTGTGCGTCTTCGCCAGGGGGCTGCTGCACCACCTGTTCACCCGGGTCTACTTTCCCGGCGACACGGCGGCCCACGCGGCCGACCCGCTGTTGTCCCGGCTTCCCGCGCACCGGGCGCGCACGCTGGTGGCGCGGGCCGACGGCGAGCGCCGGTACCGCTTCGACATCCGCCTCCAGGCCGCCGCGCCGAGCGGTGCGGAGGAGGACGGCGAGGAGTGCGAGGAGACGGTTTTCCTTGAGTTCCGCTGAGCCCCGGGCCGAAGCCGCGGCCGCGGCGCCGGACGCGGCCGACACGGGCTTGCTGGCGCCCGCCTGGGCCGGTTCGGCCGTCGAGGCCGCCACCGGTGACGCGGCGTACGTACGCGCCCTGTTGGATGCGGAAGCGGCCCTGACACGCGCCCAGGCGGCGCTTGGCCTGGCACCGGCGGAGGCTGCCGAAGCGGTCACCGCCGCCGCGTCCGACCACGTCCGCCACGACGCCCGCGCGCTCGCGCTACGTGCCCGCTCCGGCGGCAACCCGGTGATCCCCCTGGTCGCCGACCTCACGTCCGCCGTGGCCGGGCGCGATGCCGCGGCGGCCGCGTACGTCCACCGCGGCGCCACCAGTCAGGACATCCTCGACACGGCCACCATGCTGGTCTGCGTACGCGCCCTGGAAGCCGTCCTGGCCGATCTGGACGCCACCGCGGCCGCCCTGGACCGGCTGGCGGCCGCGCACCGCGACACCCCGATGGCGGGCCGCACGCTGACACAGCACGCGGTGCCGACCACGTTCGGCCTCAAGGCCGCCGGGTGGCGCTCGCTCGTCCTGGACGCGCGGGACCGGCTCGCCGCCGTACGGGACGCGCTGCCCGTGCAGTTGGGCGGCGCGGCGGGCACCCTCGCGGCGTTCCACGCGTACGCGGAGGCCGGGGCGGGGCAAGCGGCGGCGGACGACCTCGGGCTCCGGCTGCTCGCCGCGTACGCCGAAGAGACCGGCCTCGCCGAGCCGGACCTGCCCTGGCACGCCTTGCGCACGCCCGTCGCCGACCTCGCGGGCGCCCTGGCGCACACGGCGGGCGCCCTCGGGAAGGTCGCCGCCGACGTGCTGGTCCTCTCCCGTACGGAGACCGGCGAACTCGCCGAGGGCAGCGGCGGCGGCTCCTCCGCCATGCCCCACAAGGCCAACCCGGTACGGGCGACGCTGATCGCGGCCGCGGCCCGGCAGGTACCGGCCCTGGCCGGGGTGCTGTACGGGGCGCTGGCCGCCGAGGACGAACGGCCGGCCGGTGCCTGGCACGCGGAGTGGCAGCCGCTGCGGGACGCGCTGCGGCTGGTCGGCGGCGCGGCCGGGAACGCCGCGGAACTGGCCGCCGGGCTGCGGGCGCACCCGCGGCGGATGCGCGCGAACCTCGCCGCGACCGGCGGGCTGGTCGTCACCGAACGCCTGGCGGCCGTGCTCGGCGCCGTGCTCGGGCGCGGTACCGCCAAGGGCCTGCTCACCGAGGTGGCACGCCGGGCCGCGGCGGACGGCACCGGCCTGGACGAGGAGTTGGGCCGGGAGCTGCGCGCGGCACACCCCGCCGCCGCGGCGGCCTTCCCGGCGGAGCGGCTGCGGGAGCTGGCCGACCCGGCCGCCTACCTGGGTGCGGCCGGAGCGCTCGTCGACCGCGCCCTGCGCCGTACCGCCCGCCGTACCGCACAGAATCCGCAGGAGAGCGCATGACCACACCGACCACCGGCCGCGGCTCCCACCCGGTCCCGCACCATCGTGTGGACGGCCCGGCAGGGGCGCCCCCGCTCCTCCTGGGGCCGTCCCTGGGCACCTCGCTCGACGTGTGGGAGCCGCAACTCGACACGCTGGCGCGCCGGTTCCGCGTCGTCCGCTGGGACCTGCCGGGGCACGGCGGGACACCGTACGACGTGCTCGGGGGCCGTACGGACGGGCCCTGCACCGTTGCCGGACTCGGCGGGCTCGTGCTCGCGCTCGCAGACTCCCTCGGCATCGACCGGTTCGCATACGCGGGCATCTCCCTGGGCGGCGCCGTCGGCGCCTGGCTCGCGGCCCGCCACCCCGAGCGCGTCGCGTCCCTCGCGCTGGTCTGCTCCTCGGCCCGCTTCGGCGAGCCCGCCGGATGGCGCGAAAGGGCCGCCCTCGTACGGGAGCAGGGCATCGGGCCGGTCGCCGACGCCACCGCGGAACGCTGGTTCACCCCGGCGTTCGCCGGCTCCCCGGCGGCGGACCGCCTCCTGGCCGGGCTGCGGACCGTGGCCCCCGAGGGCTACGCGGCCTGCTGCGACGCGCTCGCCGCGTACGACCTGCGCGCGGAACTCGGCACGATCGGCGCGCCCACCCTGGTCGTCGCGGGCCGCGCCGACCCCGCGACGCCGCCCGCGCACGCCCGCGAACTCGCCGACGGCATCCCGGGCGCGAGCCTCACCGAACTGGCCGGCGCCGCCCACCTGGCCAACGCCGAACGGCCCGCGCCGGTGCTGGCCGCGCTCCTCGGCCACCTCGCGGCCCACCCGCCCGCGTACGACGGTGCCCCCGCCGACGACCACGCGCGGCGCGCCGCCGGCACGGCCGTCCGCCGCGCGGTCCTCGGCGACGCCCACGTCGACCGCGCGGCCGACCGCACCACCGCCTTCACCGCGGTCTTCCAGGACTTCATCACCCGCTACGCGTGGGGAGAGATCTGGACGCGCTCCGGACTGTCCCGGCACACCCGCAGCTGCGTCACGATCACCGCGCTGGTGGCCCGCGGCCACCACGACGAACTGGCCCTGCACCTGCGGGCCGCCCTGCGCAACGGGCTCACCGCCGAGGACATCCAGGAGGTCCTGTTGCAGTCGGCCGTCTACTGCGGCGTACCGGCGGCGAACTCCGCGTTCGCGCTGGCCGACCGCGTCATCGCCGAACACCGGGAAGGGAAGTGACCCCGATGCGCACGACGGGCGCCGGCCCCGCCACCACCGTCGGCATCGTCGGCGGCGGCCCGGCAGGACTGCTCCTGGCCCGGCTGCTGCACCGCTCCGGCATCGACAGCGTCGTCCTGGAGAGCCGCGACCGCGCCTACGTCGAGCAGCGGCAACGAGCCGGCATCCTGGAGCAGGGCACCGCCGACACCCTGCGCGGCTGCGGCGCCGGGGAGCGCCTGGACCGGGAGGGCCTGGTCCACCACGGCATCCGGCTCCACTACGACGGGCGTTCCCACCGCGTGGACTTCCCCTCCCTGACCGGCGGCCGCAGCGTACTGGTCTACGCGCAGACCGAAGTGGTCAAGGACCTCATAGCGCTCCAGCTGTCCGACGGCGGGCCGCTGCTGTTCGGGGCGCGGGCGCTCGCGGTCGAGGGCGCGGACACCGGCCGGCCCGTGATCCGCTACGCGCACCGGGGCCGCGAGCACACCCTCGCCTGCGACTACGTCGTCGGCTGCGACGGCTTCCACGGCATCACCCGCGACGCGGTGCCGGCGGGCGCGCGGCGCACGTACGAACGCGGCTACCCGTACTCCTGGCTCGGTGTGCTCGCCGAAGCGCCACCGGCCTGCGAGGAGTTGGTGTACGCCCATTCCGAACGCGGCTTCGCGCTGTTCAGCATGCGCTCGCCCACGGTCAGCCGGCTCTACCTTCAGGTGCCCAACGGAACCGACCCTGCCGACTGGCCGGACGACCGGATCTGGGACGAACTCGGCGCCCGGTCCGCCACCGAGGGCGGTCGGCAGCCGGTGCGCGGACCGATCACCGCCAAGTCCGTGCTGCCGATGCGCAGTGTGGTCACCGAGCCCATGCGGTACGGGCGGGTGCTGCTCGCCGGGGACGCCGCGCACATCGTCCCGCCGACCGGTGCCAAAGGGCTGAACCTGGCCGTTTCCGACGTCACCGCACTGGCCGGCGCCTTCGCCCACTTGAAGGACACCGGTTCCACGCGGCAGCTGGACGCCTGGTCCGACAGCTGCCTGCGCCGGGTGTGGCGCGCCGAACACTTCTCGTACTCCATGACGACGGCGCTGCACACCGAACCCGGCCAGAGCGCCTTCGACACCCGGCTGCAGATCGCCCGGCTGGACCGCATAGCGGCCTCCCCGCACGCCGCCGCCGAGCTGGCCGAGAACTACACGGGCCTGCCGTGACTCACCCCGGCCGCCGCTCGCCGTCCTCGCCGGACTCCGCCGCCACGTCCTCGGCCACCTGCTTGAGCGTGTGCCCGCTCAGCGCCGAGCGCGCGCGGCGGGGGTCGGGTGTGCCCCGGCCGTCCGCGTGCTCGTCGTCCGTCTTCACCAGCAGCCAGGATTCCCGCTCGTCGCTGTCCTTGCCGCCGCGGAACCGGGTGAGGGCATAACCGCCGTGCAGTTTCTTCCCCTCCATCCAGAACCGGGCATGGCCCTTTTCCAGCGATTCGGCGAACGGTACCTCGCGGCCCTTCTTGTCGTGTGACATCGGGCGGTAATGACCCTGGTCCCACACGATGACCGTGCCGCCCCCGTATTCACCCGCCGGAATGACGCCTTCGAAATCCCGGTAGTCGAGAGGGTGGTCCTCGGTGGGCATCGCCAGCCGTTTGTCCTTGGGGTCGGTGGACGGTCCCTTGGGTACGGACCACGACTTGAGCACCCCGTCGACCTCCAGCCGGAAGTCGAAATGCAGGGTGCTCGCGTCGTGGATCTGCACCACGAAGCGCGGCTTACCGGAAGGGTCGGCACCGGAACCGCCCCGCGGTTCCGACGTCCGGTCGAAATGCCGCTTGGAGAGGTAGGTGCGCAGCGGCCCCTTGCTCATGGACGCTCCCGCCGTCAGCGGCCGAGCGCCTTGGCCAGCTGGTCCTTGTTCATGTTCGACCGGCCTTCCACGCCGCGCTGCTTGGCCTCGTTGTACAGCTGGTCGCGGGTGGGGCCCTTGGGCCCGGTGCGGTTGCCGGAGCGCTGGCCGCCGCGCTCGGGCGCCGACTTGCGGTCCTTGGTCGACGACTTGCTGGCGGTCTTCGACTCGCCGGAGCGGGCGCGTTCCTTGTTCACGGTGCGGGCCGCGATCTCCTTGGCCCGGCCGGTGGACGTGCCGCGCTTCTGGGCGCCTTCCTTGATGTGCTCGTACTGGCGCTCACGCTTGGCGTTCGATCCTGCGGGCATGGTGTCCCTCCTTATTCCGTTTCCGGCTCTACGGATACCCGTGAATTCCGGACTGTAACGATCACGCGCGTCACTTGCGGGCCCGCAGGCACCGGATGAATTCCTCCGCGTACGGCAGGGCGACGCACGCACCCACCCCGGCCGCGATACCGGCGAGGTATTTCGCGGGCAGTGGGCGTTCCTTGGGCAGCAGTTTCCAGGCGCCGGGGCGCCGGCCGCCGTGCGCGAGATCCCGTACGGACTCCCAGTGCAGGCATGCGGTGAAGGCCACCGCCGCCAGCGGCAGCACCTCCAGGAAACTGTGGATGTGCTGCTCCACCGGGCGTACCTCGCGGTCCTCGGTGGCCACGGTCACGTCCCAGATCGCGGTGGCGCTGTGCGCGGCGGCGGCCCCGCCCATCATCGTCAGTACCAGCGGGTTGACCTTCGCGAGCAGCCCGGCCAGCACCGGCACCCCGGCCTCGGCCATCATCACCGCGTGGATCGCGGATTCCTTCACGCCGGTGGTCTTCTCGATGTGCGTGCGCCGGTGCATCACCCAGTCGGCGACGGCCGGTACGAACCACATGGGCAGTACGCCGTACATCAGGACGCGCTGGGCCGCGTTCTCCACGTCGTCGGCGCCGGGGGAGGGCCGCAGGGCCTCCCCCCGCCGCCAGTGCCGCCAGTCCTTCAATGCCGTCAACCTGGCCACGGGGCCTCCTTGTGTCGGTCGGTCGGGTCCTCCGCCGCCCGGCCCCGCGAGCGGGTCACGGGGCCGGGAGCGGCGGTCAGTCCTGGCTCTCCCCGCGGTGCTTGCCGCCCGGCAGGAACTCCTGGATCTTCGCCTTGACGCCCTGCTTGAGCACGCCGGCCGTCTCCGGGTCGCCCTTGAGGATGGCGGTGGCGGCCGCCTCGATCTGGTCCAGCGTGGCGTGCGGCGGGATCGGCGGCACGTTGGGGTCGGTGCGGAAGTCGACGACGAACGGCCGGTCGGCGGCGAGCGCCTGCCGCCACGCGCTCTCCACCTCGTCGGGCCGCTCGACCCGGACGCCGTCCAGCCCGATCGAGCGGGCGAAGTCGGCGTAGGGCACGTCCGGGATGCGCTGCGACTCCTCGAACTGCGGGGCCCCCGACATGGCCCGCATCTCCCACGTCACCTGGTTGAGGTCCTCGTTGTTCAGCACCGCGACGACCATCCGCGGGTCGCTCCACTCCCGCCAGTACTTGGCGGCGGTGATCAGCTCCGCCATGCCGTTCATCTGCATCGCCCCGTCACCGACGATGGCCAGCGCGGGCCGCTCCGGGTGGGCGAACTTGGCGCCGATGACGTACGGCACGCCAGGCCCCATGGTGGCCAGCGTCCCGGACAGCGAACCGCGCATCGAGCCGCGCAGCCGCAGGTGCCGCGCGTACCAGTTGGCCGCCGAGCCGGAGTCCGCCGCCAGGATCACGTCGTCGGGCAGCAGCGCGTCCAGCGCGTGCACCACGTACTCCGGGTTGACGGGGTCGGCCTCCACGGCGGCGCGCCGCTCCATGACCGTCCACCAGCGCTTGACGTTCGACTCGATCTCCTCGCGCCACTTGCGCGCCTTCTTGCGCTTGAGCAGCGGCAGCAGCCGCTCCAGCGTCGCCGAGGCGTCCCCCACGAGGTTGACCTCGAAGGGGTAGCGCAGCCCCACCATGAACGGGTCGATGTCGATCTGCACGGCGCGGGCCTTCCCGTACTCGGGCAGGAACTGGGAGTACGGGAAGCTGGAGCCGATCACCAGCAGCGTGTCGCACTCCTGCATCAGCTCGTAACTGGGCCGGGTGCCCAGCAGCCCGATGGCGCCGGTCACGTACGGCAGCTCGTCGGACAGCGCGTCCTTGCCCAGCAGCGCCTTGGCCACCCCGGCGCCGAGCAGTTCGGCGGTCTCCTCGACCCGCTCGCGGGCGCCCCGGGCGCCCTGCCCGACCAGGATGGCCACCTTCTCGCCCGCGTTGAGCACCTCGGCGGCGCGCCGCAGGTCCTCGTCGGCCGGCACCGGCGCGTACTGCGACACGCCCAGGCTGGACGGCACCATCTTGAACTCGTGGGTCGGCGCGCTGTACTCCAGCTCCTGCACGTCCCCGGGGATGATGACCGCGGTGACGGTGCGCTTGGCGTACGCGGTGCGCATCGCCCGGTCGATGACGTTCGGCAGCTGCTCGGGAACGGTCACCATCTCGCAGAATTCGGAAGCGACGTCCTTGTACAGGCTCAGCAGGTCGACTTCCTGCTGGTAGGAGCCGCCCATCGCGCTGCGCGCGGTCTGGCCCACGATGGCCACCACCGGTACGTGGTCCAGCTTCGCGTCGTAGAGCCCGTTCAGCAGGTGGATCGCGCCGGGCCCGGACGTCGCCGCGCACACGCCCGCCTTACCGGAGAACTTGGCGTACCCCACGGCCTCGAACGCCGCCATCTCCTCGTGCCGCGCCTGCACGAACTTCGGCCGGTTGTCCGCCCGCCCCCAGGCGGCGAGCAGACCGTTGATCCCGTCCCCCGCGTAGGAGAAGACATGGTCGACGTCCCATTCGCGCAGGCGCTGGAGTACGTAGTCGGAGACTTTGGTGGACATGCGGTTCTTCCTCTCACGATCTCGGTGGCGGGTGGCCGACCGGTGTTCCGTGTGCCCGTCCAGGCCCGGCGGATGCACGGCGGGGCCGTACGGATTCCGGACGGGCGTACGCCCCAGGGCCGCCGGTCAGCGGCGCAGCCTGCGGAGCAGGGCCAGGAGCCCGGCGCTCAGCGCGCCGCCGCCCGCCACGGCCGCGGTCACCAGGCGGCCGGTGCCCGCGGCGGGCGGCGCCGGCCGGTCCGCGGTCCGCTCCGGGCGGTCGGCGGGCAGCCGCCGGTCGAGCCCCAGGGCCAGGGCCTCGGCCAGGTGTACAGGGCGCCGTCCGGTGCCGCCCTGCTCGATCTGCGTACGGCAGCTGAATCCGTCGGCCAGTACCAGCGCGCCGGGCGCCGTGTCCCGTACGGCGGGCAGCACACCCTGTTCCGCGATGGCCTTGGACAGGCCGTGGTGCCCGCGCTCGAAGCCGAAGTTCCCGGCGAGCCCGCAGCACCCGGCGTCCAGCACGTCGGCGTCCACCCCGGCCCGGCGCATCAGCTCCCGGTCGGCGTCGAACGCGAGCACCGCGTGCTGGTGGCAGTGCGTCTGCACGGTCGCCGACCGGTCCACGCGCGGGGGCCGCCAGCCCTCGGGGGCGTGGTTGACGAGCTGCTCGGAGAAGGTGCGGAACTGCCGCGCCAGCCGCTGCACGTCCTCGTCGTCCGGCATCAGCCCGGGCGCGTCGGCGCGGAAGACGGCGGTGCAGGACGGCTCCAGCCCGATGACGGGGGTACCGGCCCCGATCCACGGCCGCAGCACGTCCAGGGTCCGCCGCAGCACCCGCCCGGCGGTGTCCAGCTGGCCGGTGGAGATCCACGTCAGCCCGCAGCACACCGCGCGCTCCGGCACGGCGACCCGGAACCCGGCGTCCTCCAGCACCCGCACCGCCGCCTTGGCCACGCCCGGGTGGAAGTACGTACTGAACGTGTCGGGCCACAGCACGACCGTGCGCGGGTCCGCCGGATCGGGCTCCGCGGTGCCGCGCGCCCGCCACCACTGCACGAACGACTCCGGCGCGAGGACCGGCGCGGCCCGCTCCGCCGCCACCCCGGCCACCCGCTTGCCGATCCGGGCCAGCCCGGGGGCGCTCAGCGCGGCGTTGACCAGCCCCGGCGCGAGCCGGGAGAGCCGGGCCCAGAGCGGCAGCCAGCCCATCGAGTAGTGCGCGGCGGGCCGCAGCCGTCCCGCGTAGTGGTGGGACAGGAACTCCGCCTTGTACGTCGCCATGTCGACACCGACCGGGCAGTCCGACTTGCAGCCCTTGCACGCCAGGCACAGGTCCAGCGCGTCGCGCACCTCGGTGGAGCGCCAGCCGCCGGTGACGGGGGAGTCCGCGTGCCCTTCCAGCATCTCGAACAGCAGCCGGGCCCGGCCGCGGGTGGAGTGCTCCTCCTCGCCCGTCGCCCGGTACGAGGGGCACATCACGCCCCCGGACCGCGTACGGCAGTTGCCGACACCGACGCAGCGCATCACCGCCTGCGTGAAGTTGTGGTCGTCGTCGGGGTAGGCGAAGCGCGTCTCCGGGCTCCGCGGCCGCCACCGGGCACCCAGGCGCAGATTCCCGTCGACCGCCGCCGGGTGGACGACCTTGCCGGGGTTCATCCGCCCGTCCGGGTCGAACAGCGCCTTGACCTCCTCGAACGCCGTCACCAGCCGCTCGCCGAACATCCGCGGCAGCAGCTCGCCGCGGGCCTGCCCGTCGCCGTGCTCGCCGGACAGCGACCCGCCGTAGGACGCGACCAGGTCGGCGGCGCGGAAGAGGAACGCGCGGAAGTCCGCGACGCCCTCGGCGCTCTTGAGGTCGAACGGGATGCGGGTGTGCACACAGCCCTGCCCGAAGTGCCCGTACAGCGCCGCGTGGTCGTACCCGAACTCGGCGAACAGGGCGCGCAGGTCCCGCAGGTAGTCGCCGAGCCGGTCCGGCAGCACCGCGGAGTCCTCCCAGCCCTCCCAGGTCTCCCGCCCGCCCGGCGGCCGAGCGGTCACGCCGAGCCCCGCCTCCCGCGCCTTGAGCATCTGCTGCTCGCGCACCGGATCGTCGGAGAAGGCCACCGACGCGTCGTCCTGGGTCCGGCCGATCCCGTCCAGCATGCCCTGGCACTGCGCGTCCACCTCCTCCCGGCTGTCGCCGCTGAACTGCAACAGCAGCCAGCTGTCGCCCGCCGGGAAGCGCTCCAGCGAGTCCAGGTAGGCGCCTTCCTCCCGCATCAGCTGCGCCATCCGGCCGTCGATGGCCTCCAACTGCGTGGGATCGCCGTGCTCCAGGAGCCGCGGCACGTCGTCGGCGGCCGCGCAGATGTCCGGGTAGCCGAGGACGAGCATCGCCTCGAAGGGCTGTACGGGGACGAGCTCCAGCTCCGCGCGCAGGACGGTGACCAGGGTGCCTTCGCTGCCCACCAGCGCGCGGGCGAGGTTGAAGCCATGCTCCGGCAGGAGCGCGTCCAGGTTGTATCCGGAGACCCGCCGGGGAATGTCGGGAAAGCCGCGGCGCACATCGGCCATGTAGCGCGTGGCGATGCCGCGCAGCCCCTCGTAGAGCTGCCCCTTGCGCCCGCCCCCGGCAACCGTCTCCTCGTACGCGTCCTCGGAGGTCGGGCCGACCCAGCAGCGCAGCCCGTCGTACGTCAGGATCTCCAGCCGCCGGACGTTGTCCGCGGTCTTCCCGTACGCCTGGGCGGACGCGCCGCACGAATTGTTGCCGATCATGCCGCCCAGCGCGCAGTGGCTGTGCGTCGAAGGCTTGGGCCCGAACTTCAAGCCGTGCGGGGCCAGCAGGCGGTTCAGCTCGTCCAGGACGATGCCGGGCTCCACCACACACGTACGGCGGTCGGGGTCCACGGACAGCAACGCGTTGCAGTACTTGGTCCAGTCGACGACCACGGCGGTGTTCGTGCACTGGCCGCCCAGGCTCGTCCCGCCGCCACGGGACAGCACCGGCGCCCCGAACCCGGCGCACACCGCGACCGCCGCCGCGCCCGCTTCGGTGCTCCGCGGCACGACCACGCCGATCGGCACCTGCCGGTAGTTCGACCCGTCCGTGGCGTACGCGCCCCGGCTGCCCGCGTCGAACCGCACCTCGCCGTCCACGCGTTCGCGCAGCGCCGCCGCCAGCTCCGCGGTACGCGCCTCCGGCCACCGTGCCGGGGCGCGCCCGCCGTCGTCCGGCCCCGCCGTCATCGCCGTTCCGGCGCCGCGAGCAGGCTGCTGTCCAGCCGCTCCGCCAGGTCCGCAGGACCGTCGTACACCTCGTGCGCGCCCGCCTCCCGCAGGTCGTGCTCCGGATAGCCGCCGCTGAGAACCGCCAAGCAGGGCACTCCGGCCCGGTGGCTCGCCCGGACGTCCCAGACGGTGTCGCCGACGAAGACCGCCTCGTCGGCGGTGACCCCGCCGTGCCGGAGGGCGGCCTCCACCAGGTCGGGCGCCGGCTTGCTCGCCGACACGTCGTCGGAGCTGGTGACCGCCGTGATCACGTCCTCCGCGTCCAGCGCCCGGCGCATCGCCGCCAGCTCGGGGCCGTGCGCCGAACTCGCCAGCACCACCGTCCAGCCGCGCTTCGCGCACGCCCGCAGCAACTCGGCCGCGCCGTCGAGCGGGGCCAGCCGCTCCCAGTACTCCGCGAAGAGCGTGCCGTGCGCCGTGCGGATCGTCTCGTCCCCCGCGCGGTCCCGGTCGCCGCTGAGCAGATGGTCCAGCAGATGGTCGGAGCCCATGCCGATGGCCCGGTGGATCTCCGCCATGGCCACCTGGTGGCCGGACTGCCGGAACGCCTCCCACCAGGTGACGGCGTGCAGATAGGTGCTGTCGACCAGCGTTCCGTCGACGTCGAAGAGTGCGGCTCCGCGTGCGCTCACCGTGTTTCCTTCCGCGAGGGCCGCTCCCGTACGGATCCGGCCGTGTTGTCCTGTCGCCCGCCGGGGCCGGCCCGGCACGATCCCAAAGACCCGCCCTAGCCGCGGGCGGGCGGCGCTGCCCGTCCGCGCTGGTTGAAGCGTCCGGCGGCCCGGTCGTTGAGGGCGCTGAGCACCTTGCGCACCCGCGAGCCCGCCACCCGGCCGCCCTCCTGCACCGCGGCGCCCTCGGTCACGCCCGGCGCGCCGACGGCGTCCCGCGGCAGCACCCGCGCGAGGACCGACGAGAGCCGGGTGGTGGTCGCGGGCGCCAGCCCGTGCGCCTTGTCCGCCAGGCGGGCGGCGGGCGTCAGGACGATGCGGGGGCGCCGCCGCTGCACCCCCGTGACGATGCGTTCCGCGGCGCGTTCGGCGTTCATCGACAGCACGGGCGTGCCCGCCAGCGCCGAGAACCAGGCGAACTCGCGCGGCGCGTCCCCGCCGAACTGCGCGTGCAGATGGGACCCGGTGCGCATCAGGCCCGGGTGCACCGCCGTCACCGTCACCCCGTACGCGCCCTCCTCCGCATGCAGCCCCTCGGCCAGCGCGCCCACGGCGGACTTCGCGCAGGAGTACGGCAGCAGGTGCGGCACGGCCAGCAGGCCGCCGACCGAACCGATCAGCGCCAGCCGCCCACCGGACGGGCTGCGCCGCAGGTGGGGGAGGGTCGCCAGGGCCGTGTTGAGGGCGCCCTCGAAGATCGATTGCATGGCGTCGTGGAACGCCTCGTGGCCCAGCGACGCCGACGGTCCCACCTGGATGACGCCGGCGTTGCCGATGACGATGTCCAGCCCGCCCTCGCGCGCCGCGACGTCCGCGACGGCGGCCTCGACCGCCGCCCGGTCCCGTACGTCGCACACCACGGTGCCGGCCGGCGGTCCCCCGGGGCGCCGCAGCGACCGGGCCGCCTCGGCCAGTTCCTCCGCGTCCCGGGCCAGGATGGTCACCCGGCAGCCCCGCGCCACCAGCTGACGTGCCATCAGCAGGCCCAGCCCGCGCGACCCCCCGGTCACCAGGGCGGACAGCCCCGCGATCGGCGGTGCGGATGCGAGATGCGGCATGCCGGCTCCCTTCACTTCGGTTCCCTCGTCCACCGGCGCGCCGCCGGCCGCCCCGTCACGGGGTGAACAGCACCTTGATCGCGCCGTCCGTCTTCTTCTGGAACATCTCGTACGCGTCGGGCGCCTTGTCGAGCGGCAGCCGGTGCGTGGCGAAGTCGTCCACGCCCAGCGGGTCGTCGTCGGTGAGCAGCGGCAGGATGGCGTCGGACCAGTTCCGGACGTTGGCCTGGCCCATCCGGAACGTGAGCTGCTTGTCGAACATCACCAGCATCGGCATCGGGTCCGTCATGCCGCCGTACACGCCGCTGATGGAGATCGTGCCGCCGCGGCGCGCCAGGGAGATGGCCAGGTGCAGCGCGCTCAGCCGGTCGACGCCGGCCTTGCTCATCAGCTTCTCGGCCCAGCGCGACGGCATCAGCCCGGCGGCCTGCTGCGCGAGGCGGCCGGCCGGGCTGCCGTGCGCCTCGGTGCCCACCGCGTCGATGACGGAATCCGGGCCGCGGCCGTGGGTCTGGTCCTTCACGGCGGTGAGCAGCTCGTCCTCGCTGTCGAAGCCGTCCAGGTCCAGGACGGTGGCCCCGTCCCGGCGCGCCCGCGCCAGCCGCTCGGGTACGTGGTCGATGCCGATGACCTGTTCGGCGCCCAGGTGCCGGGCGATCCGGCAGGCCATCGCGCCGATCGGCCCGAGCCCCAGGACGGCGACGCTGCCGCCCTTGGGCACGTTCGCGTACTGCACGGCCTGCCAGGCGGTGGGCAGCACGTCCGACAGGTAGACGAAGCGGTCGTCGGCCGGCCCGTGCGGGACCTTGATCGGCCCGTACTGGGCCTGCGGTACGCGCAGGTACTCGGCCTGCGCGCCGGGCACCCGGCCGTAGAGCTTGGTGTAGCCGAACAGCGGCGCGCCCATCCCCTGCTCGCGGACCTGCGTGGTCTCGCACTGCGTCTGGAGGCCGTCCCCGCACATCCGGCAGGTGCCGCAGGCGATCTGGAACGGGATCACCACCCGGTCGCCTGGGCTCAGGCCCGGTACTTCGGAGCCGGTCTCCTCGACGATGCCCATCGGCTCGTGCCCGAGGACGTCGCCGGGTGTCATGAAGGGCGTCAGGACCTCGTACAGGTGCAGGTCCGAGCCGCACAGCCCGCTGGACGTGATCCGTACGATCGCGTCGGTCGGCTTCTGGATCTTCGGGTCGGGGACGTGTTCCACACGGACGTCGCGCTTGCCGTGCCAGACCGTCGCTCGCATCGGGGATCTCCTCTTCCTGCCGGTGGCGGCCTTCCGCCGCCCGGACGCGGCGACCGGGCCGTGGGCAAGGCCGACCGGCCATACCGACCCAAATGCCGCTTTGATGTCTAAAGCGGTGTTCTTTGCCGTGGCAGCTCCAGTACCCGCATCGCCCGGCCCGAATCGTTTCCCGCACGCCGGGACGCCGGGTTTCCCCCGCCGGGAAAGCGGTTACCCGCCGCAGCACCCGAGGGGGCGACCCACAGCCACCCCACCCGGCCCCGCAGCGGGCCGTCGAGACCGCACGGAGCCCCGATGACCGACTACGGATACTTCCTGTCCTGCGAGGAGCACCGTCCCGCCGAGCTGGTCGAGCAGGCCCGCATGGCCGAACAGGCCGGCTTCAGCAAACTGTGGATCTCCGACCACTTCCACCCGTGGAACGCCGAGCAGGGCCAGAGCCCGTTCGTGTGGTCGGTGATCGGGGCCCTCTCCCAGGTCACCTCGCTGCCGGTGGAGACCGCGGTGACCTGCCCCATCATGCGGCTGCACCCGGTGGTCACGGCCCAGGCCGCCGCCACCAGCGGAGTGCTCCTGGACGGCCGATTCCGGCTCGGCGTGGGCAGCGGCGAGGCCCTCAACGAACACGTGCTGGGCGGCTACTGGCCGCAGACCTCGGTGCGTCTGGAGATGCTGGAGGAAGCGGTCCAGGTGATGCGGCAGCTCTTCGAGGGCGGCGAGGTCAGCCACCACGGCAAGCACTACACCGTGGAGAACGCCCGGCTCTACACCGTGCCCGACGAGCCGGTGCCGATCGACGTGTCCGCGTTCGGGCCCAACGCCACCGAACTGGCCGCCCGCGTCGGCGACGGCTTCGTGACCATGTCACCGGACGCCGACGCCGTCGAACGCTTCCGGCGGGGCGGCGGCGGCAACAAACCCGTACAGGGCGGCCTCAAGGTCTGCTACGGACCGGACCGCGACGAGGCGCTCGCCACCGCGCACCGCCTGTGGGCCAACGAACAGCTCCCCGGCGAACTGCCGCAGATCCTCCCCACCCCGCGCCACTTCGAGCAGGCGTCGCAGCTGGTCACCCGCGAGCGGGTCGCGGAGGCCGTCACCTGCGGAGACGACGTGGACGCGCACGTCGCGGCGGCACACGCCTACGCCGAGGCGGGCTTCGACACCGTCTACGTCAACCAGATCGGCCCGGACCAGCGGGGCTTCTTCGACTTCTACCGCACCAAGGTGCTGCCGCAGCTCGGGGACTGAGCACCCGTAGGGCGCGCCGGCTCACAGCGCCTCGCCGGCCACCGGCACCACACCGGCCGGCGCCGCACAGCCGAAGAACTTGCCCGCCGCGGCCGGCGTGCCCGGCCAGGAACGGGCCAGCTCCAGCACGCGGCGCGGCTGCCGCCGCCAGTTGAGCGCACACACCGGAACACCGCACTGCCGCCCGTACACGTCCAGCCGCCGCAGGAAGTGCAGGCCGGCGGCGTCCATGAACGTGACGCCCGCCATTTCGAGCACCACGCTCCCGAGGCCGGACGGCAGCGCTTCGACGGCCTCGTCGAGGACCGGGACGGTGCCGTAGTCGATCTCTCCCCGGACGGTCAGGACGGCGGAGGAGCCGAACAGCCGGGTACGGACCCCGAGGGCGTCCGGACCGGCCAGGGGAGACCGGTCTGTCTGTAAGGACATGGCCCCCATCGTGGCAGGAGTCAAACCCCCTGTCCACGCCCGCTCGGCGCCGCCACGCCACCTCCGGACGCCGCCTTCGGGCCCTGCCTCCGCCGACGCGAAAATACGGTGGCGCGGGATTTCACGCCCGGGCTAGGGTGAACCCGTTCCTCGCGGTGGCCGCCGGCCGCCGCGTCCGGCCGTGCGAGAAACAGGAGGTGTGACCCGATGGCTGTCTTTGCGATGGGCGCTGCCCGCATCCACCAGACCATCAGTTCCGCTTCCGTGGTCTCCGGCTGACCTCATCTCACTTCTTCCCGCGCGCCGGGCGCGTGGGGCCGGGACCACCCTTGTGAAGGGTTTCCCTTGCATTCGTCTTCCGCTTCATCCGCTTCGCCGTGCCCGCTGACCGCCTACGGCTGGGACGACGGATTCGCGGAGAGTTTTCTGGCCTACGCCGGGCGGGGCTACCTGCCCGGCCGGATCGTCCGAGTGGACCGGGGGCGCGTGGACGCCGTGGTCCCCGAGGCCGACGGCGTACGGACCGTGCTGGCCGACACCGCTCTGGTGGCCACCGGCGACCCCATGCGGGTGCCGTGCACCGGCGACTGGGCGGTGATCGACCTCGGCGAGGTCGGCACCGGCCGGGACGCCGCCGTACGGGCGCTGCTGCCGCGGCGCACCGCGTTCACGCGGTCGGCCTCGTCCAAGCGGTCCGAGGGCCAGGTACTGGCCGCGAACGTGGACCACGCCGTGATCGCGGTCTCGCTCGCCGTGGAACTGGACCTCGGACGTGTCGAACGCTTCGTCTCCCTGGGCTGGGAGAGCGGGGCACAGCCACTGCTCGTACTGACCAAGGCCGACCTCGGCGGCGGCCCGGACGCGGTGGCCCACCTGCTCGCGGACGCGCGGACCGCCGCGCCGGGGGTCCAGGTCCTGGCGGTCAGCGCGACCACCGGAGAGGGGCTGGACGCGCTCGCCGCGGTGCTCGCCGGCGGCACGTCCGTGCTGCTCGGGCAGTCCGGCGCGGGCAAGTCCACGCTGGCCAACGCGCTGCTGGGCGAGGACGTCCAGGACGTACGGGCCGCCAGGGACCGCGACGGCAAGGGCCGGCACACCACGACCACCCGGGACCTGCTGGTGCTGCCCGGCGGCGGGGTGGTCATCGACACCCCGGGCCTGCGGGGCGTCGGCATGTGGGACGCCGACGCCGGGCTGGCGCGTACCTTCTCGGACATCGAGGAACTGGCCGCCGAGTGCCGCTTCCACGACTGCGGGCACCACACGGAGCCCGGGTGCGCCGTGCTGGCCGCCATCGACCGCGGAGACCTTCCGCAGCGGCGGCTGGAGAGCTACCGCAAGCTGCTGCGCGAGAACGAGTGGATCGTGGCGAAGACCGACGCCCGGCTGCGGGCGGAGATCCGCAGGGATTGGAAGCAGAAGCAGGCCCTGGGCCGGTACATGGTGGAGAGGAAGCGCGGACTCCGGGGCTGAGCGGCGCTCCACGGAAGGGGCGGGGCCGCCCGGCGCCCCGCCCCTCTGGCCGCTCCGAACGTCGCGTCCGATATCCGCCAGTGAGCGGTCCCCCGGTGGCGCACACTGGGCACGTGATGGACGACGAGGCCAGGTACGAGGCGGTGACCAGCCGTGACGCGCGCTTCGACGGCGAGTTCTTCTTCGCCGTCGTGACGACCGGCATCTACTGCCGGCCGAGCTGCCCGGCCGTCACCCCGAAGCGCGCGAACGTACGGTTCTACGCGTCGGCGGCGGCCGCGCAGGGCGCCGGTTTCCGGGCCTGCCGCCGCTGCCGCCCGGACGCCGTGCCGGGCTCCGCCGAGTGGAACGCGCGCGCCGACCTGGTGGGCCGCGCCATGCGCTTCATCGGCGACGGCGTGATCGACCGGGAGGGCGTCGCCGGCCTCGCGCGGCGGCTGGGCTACAGCGCGCGGCAGGTGCAGCGGCAGCTCACGGCCGAGCTGGGCGCCGGCCCGGTGGCCCTGGCGCGGGCCCGCCGCGCGCACACCGCGCGGCTGCTGCTCCAGACCACCGGCCTGCCGGTCACCGACCTGGCCTTCGCCTCCGGGTTCGCCAGCATCCGGCAGTTCAACGACACGATGCGGGAGATCTACGCCAGTACGCCGAGCGAGCTGCGCGCGGCGGCGGGGACCCGCGACAAGGCGGCTGCCGGCCCGTCCGGCGCCGCGCGGCACGGCGCGCCCGCCGGGGTCCCGCTGCGGCTCGCCTACCGGGGCCCGTACGCGGCCGCCGAGATCTTCGACTTCCTCCAGGAGCGCGCGGTGCCCGGCGTGGAGGAGATACGCGGCGCGCGGGGCGCCCGCACGTACCGCCGGACGCTGCGCCTGGCACACGGCAGCGGCGTCGCCGAGGTCGACGAGCACGCGGGGGCGCGATCGCGGCGCCGCCCGCGCGCCGGACTCGTGTGCCCGGCCTCCAGGGGCGCGGACGGCGGCTGGCTGGAGTGCCGGCTGCACCTGACCGACCTGCGGGACCTGTCCACCGCCGTACAGCGGATGCGCCGCCTGTTCGACCTGGACGCCGACCCGTTCGCCGTCGCCGAGCGGCTGGGCGCCGACCCGCGGCTCGGGCCGCTGGTCGCGGCACGCGCCGGCCTGCGCTCACCGGGCGCGGCGGACCCCGAGGAGCTGGCCGTGCGGGTCGTCCTCGGCGGGCCTCCGGAGCGCGCCGCCGAGCTGGTACGGGCGTACGGCAAGCCGCTGGACGCCGCGGACGGCACGCTGACCCACCTCTTCCCCGAGCCCGCGGCGCTGACCGGCGACGGGGTGCCGGACGTGGTGCGCGCGCTGTGCGCAGCGCTCGCCGACGGCGCCGTCCTCCTGGACGCGGGCGCGGACCGGGACGCGGCCGAACGCGCGCTGAGCACGCTGCCGGGAGTGGGCCAGGCCGCCGCCGCGTACATCCGGATGCGGGCGCTGGGGGACCCGGACGTGGGTCCGGTGGCGGACGGCGGCCGGGAAGCGGCGTCCTGGGACGCCTGGCGGCCGTGGCGGTCGTACGCGTTCCACCACCTGCGCCACGCGGCGGGCGCCCGGCGTCACGAAGACCAGCCGGCGGCGACGACACCCGCCCAGGAACCGGCCGCCAGCAGGCAGGCGGACAGCTCGGCCAGCACACTCGTCCCGACGGACCGCATGACCGTACGGGTGGCGGCCCACGCGTCGCCGTGGCTGCCCAGCCGCGTCCGCTCCAGCAGGTAGAGCCCGCCGACCGAGCCCAGCACGACCCCCACGACCGGGACCACGAAGAACCCGGCGATGCCCGCGACGCCCGACAGGAACAGCGTGCGGTACGGGGCGCCGGCGGCCCGCGCGTCACGGGGCGGCAGCAGCCAGGTGACGACCTGGCTCAGGAGCAGGACGGCGGTGGTGCCGATGAGGACGTACCAGGCCGGGCCGGTCCGCTCGGTCATCGACCACCACAGCACGCCCGCCCACACGATCGCCGGCCCCGGCACCCCCGGGACCAGCACGCCGAGCAGGCCGAGCAGCAAGACGAGACCGACCGCGAGCAACTGCCACACGCCCATGGCCCCAGCGTGCCGGAAGCGGCACCGGCGCGCCCCTCGGCGCGTACCGGCCGGGCGGCCCGCCGGTGCGCTCCCGCGCCCTGTTTCCCGGCCGTCCGCCGATGGACAATGCGCCCCATGGACCCACTGGGGGATCGGCGTGGCCATGAGGACGACTGGTGGCGGCAGTTGTACGAGGACGGCGGCGCGGCGGTACGGGACACCGGGCCGGCGACGGCCCTGGACTCGCTCGACGACCGGGTGGCCTCCGCCCTCCGCACGGTGGGCCCCGCGCCGCCGGACCCGGACCCGGGTCGGGGAACGCCGCCCGACCCCGAGCCGATGGAGCTGCCCGCCGCCGATCCGGCCGCGCTCGACGGCCTCGTCGCCGACACGGAGCTGGACGGCGCCGGCTACGGCGCCCTGACCCTGCGCGCCGCCTCGCTGCGCGGCGAGACCGCCCGCCGGCGGGCCGAGCCGCGCGGGGACGCCCTGCTCACCGCCCGGTTCGGGGCCGGGCGGCACGCGCTGGTCCTGGTCGCGGTGGCCACCGGAGCCCGCGAGGCGGACGGCACGCCCACGGGCGCGGGCACCGCCCACCGTGCCGCCCGCGACGCCTGTCACCGGATCGGCGGCGCGGTGGGCCGCAGTTACCCCCGGCTGGCCGAGGACGTGCGCACGGGCAACCGCGGCGCCCTCAAATCGGGCCTGCAACGCCTCACCGACCGCAGCTACGGCACGCTCCGTGCGTACGTGGGCGAGCACGGCCCGGAGCCCGGCCGGTACACGGTTGCGCTGCGCTGCCTGCTGCTGCCCGCCGACCCCGCATGCCGTACGCGCGTGTTCTTCGGCGTCGGCGCGGGTGGGCTGTTCCGGCTGCGCAACGGCGTCTGGCAGGACCTGGAGCCCGTACCGCCCGAGGAGGACGCGTCGGACGGCCCGGTCGCCGGATTCGGTGCCGGGCCACCGGGCGGCGAGGCCGGCGGTGGCCTGTACACGGCCGAGCCGTGCACGTGGCCGGAGCCGTTCCGCTTCCGGGCCTGCGTCGCCAGGCCCGGCGACACGCTGCTGCTGTGCAGCGCCGGGCTCGCCGGGCCGCTGACCGGTGCCGCCGGGTTCGCGGGGCGGCTGGCGGAGCGCTGGGCGGACGCCGGACCGCCGGGACTCGCGGACTTCCTGGCCGACGTCCGGCTGGGGGCGGAGGGCTACGGGCAGGACCGTACGGCCGTGGCCGTGTGGGAGGGCACCGACGCGGCGGAGGGGGCGGACCGGCAGGCGTAGTCCGGCCGGACACGGGCCCGCGGGAGTGGTAGAACCGGAAGGAATGTCACAAAGCGGGCCGGACCCGGACATCGCGCTCCCCGGCCCCGCAGCGGAGGAGCGACAGCGACATGGCGAAACAGACGGTGGCGGAGCAGTTCGTCGACATCCTGGTGCGGGCCGGGGTACGGCGGCTCTACGGAGTCGTCGGCGACAGCCTCAACCCCGTCGTGGACGCGGTCCGCCGCACCGCCGCGATCGACTGGGTCCAGGTCCGCCACGAAGAGGTCGCCGCCTTCGCGGCGGGCGCCGAGGCCCAGATCACCGGGCGGCTGGCGGCCTGCGCCGGCTCCTGCGGCCCCGGCAACCTGCACCTGATCAACGGCCTCTTCGACGCCCACCGCTCGATGGTCCCGGTGCTCGCGCTCGCCTCCCACATCCCCTCCAGCGAGATCGGCACCGGTTTCTTCCAGGAGACCCACCCGGACCGGCTGTTCACCGAATGCAGCCACTACAGCGAGATGATCTCCAGCCGGGACCAGATGCCGCGGGTGCTCCAGACCGCCGTCCAGAACGCCATCGGGCTCAGCGGCGTCGCGGTCGTCTCGCTGCCCGGCGACATCGCCGACGAGGAGGCGCCCGAGCGCTCCATCGAGACCGCGCTGGTCACCTCGCGCCCCTCCGTACGCCCCGGGGACGCGGAGATCGACCAGCTGGTCCGGATGATCGAGGACGCCGGCAAGGTCACGCTCTTCTGCGGCAGCGGCACCGCGGGGGCGCACGCCGAGGTGATGGAGTTCGCCGAGCGCCTCAAGGCCCCGGTGGGCCACGCGCTGCGCGGCAAGGAGTGGATCCAGTACGACAACCCGTACGACGTCGGCATGAGCGGCCTGCTCGGCTACGGCGCCGCCTACGAGGCCACCCACGAGTGCGACCTGCTGATCCTGCTGGGCACGGACTTCCCGTACAACGCCTTCCTGCCGGACAACGTCAAGATCGTCCAGGTCGACGTACGCCCCGAACGGCTCGGCCGCCGCTCCAAGCTGGACCTCGCCGTCTGGGGCGACGTCCGCGAGACGCTGCGCTGCCTCAACCCGCGCGTCACCCCCAAGAAGAGCCGCAAGTTCCTCGACCGGATGCTGAAAAAGCACGCCGACGCCCTCGAAGGCGTCGTCAAGGCGTACACCCGCAAGGTGGACAAGCACACGCCGATCCACCCCGAATACGTCGCCTCCGTACTGGACGAGGAGGCCGCGGACGACGCGGCCTTCACGGTCGACACCGGGATGTGCAACGTCTGGGCGGCCCGCTACATCAGCCCCAACGGCCGCCGCAGGGTGATCGGTTCGTTCACCCACGGCTCGATGGCCAACGCGCTGCCGCAGGCCATCGGCGCACAGTTCACCGACCGCCGCCGCCAGGTCGTCTCGATGTCGGGCGACGGCGGCTTCTCCATGCTGATGGGCGACTTCCTCACCCTCGTCCAGTACGACCTGCCGGTGAAGGTGGTCCTGTTCAACAACTCCTCGCTGGGCATGGTGGAGCTGGAGATGATGGTGGCCGGCCTCCCGTCGTACGGGACCACCAACCACAACCCGGATTTCGCCGCCATCGCGCGGGCGGCCGGGGCGCACGGCGTACGGGTCGAGAAGCCCAAGGAAGTGCGCGGGGCCCTGCGCGACGCCTTCAAGCACAAGGGGCCCGCCCTGGTCGACATCGTCACCGACCCCAACGCGCTGTCCATGCCGCCGAAGATCAGCAAGGACATGGTCCAGGGCTTCGCGCTCTCCGCCGGCAAGATCGTCCTGGACGGCGGCGTCGGCCGGATGCTCCAGATGGCCCGCTCCAACCTCCGGAATATTCCCCGAATCTGAGCCGGTGGCACACCCCTTCGCACGGGTGCCCGCAGCCTCGCGGGCCGGCGCATGGCCTTGGGTCCGGTGGGCATGCATGACCGTGAAGCTGTTCGAGGGAGAGGGACCGGAAAGCGTACGGGGCGGGGAGGATGAAGCGTCAGTCTGTGCGGCGCGACGACAGAGGCGGGCCGGCCGCCGGGCGCGAGGGCGTCCGCAACGGGACCCGGTTGCCCGGGACGATGGAACGCAAACTGCGGCACGCGGACCTGACGGCGGTGGCCGCGGTCCGCGCGGAGCTGCGCCAGTTGATGTGCCAGTGGGGGGAACCCGAAGACACCGACATAGCGGAGCTGCTCATCAGCGAGCTGGTCACCAACGCCCTCGTGCACACGAACGGGGGCGCCGTCGTGACCGCCACGGTCACCGACCGGCTGCGTGTGGAGGTACGGGACTTCGTCGGGCGGCGCCCCAGACTGCGCCCGCCGACATCGGACGGCACCTCGGGAAGGGGGCTGATGCTGGTGCACTCCCTCGCGGACGCGTGGGGGGTCAAGGCCCACGGCGTGGGCAAGTGCGTGTGGTTCGAGCTGGGCGGCGGACCGGCCTAGGCCCTGTCGTCAAAATCCCGTCGTTCCGCCCGGAGGGCGGGCCGCGCGGCGTCTGGTGCACTCCGCTGCGCTCCGTCTCGGCTCTTCGATCCATCCTTCGGAAGCCGAGCCGATCGCAAGGCGCAGCGATGTCCTCGTAGCGGAGCTACTAGGGCAACGCGGCGAGCGTGCGTGCTGGGGGTCCCCCCAGCGGTAGCTGGGGGAGTCGCACGGCAGGCGGGAATTTGACGACAGGGCCTAGGGCCGGGGGTGCGGGCTCGGTCCGCCGGTGGTCAGCCGAACTGCTTTTCGATCTGGGCCAGTTTTTCCTCCAGCGAGTCCAGCCGGGGGAGCGCCTGGGTGTCGTCCTCGGCGGTCAGGTCCACCGTGCGCTGGTACGGGGCCGCGGTCTCAGCGCCGGGGGCGTGCACGGCTTTCAGCGCCGGACGGGTGTTGGCGGGGTGCAGGGGGTCGGACCCCGCGGAGAACGATCCGGGCGGCAGGGTTTCCGGGTCGGCGGCTATGGCGGGTTCCGCGCCGGCCTGCTGGGCGGCGGCGGGGGCGCCGTGTGCCGTCGGCGTGCCCGTCGTCAGCGGCAGCTGCCGTCCGCCGCGCCCGCGGGTCCAGTGCCGGTGCTGGCGGTTGATCGCCTTGATGCGGGCCCGGTCGAGTTTGTCCTGCTCGCGCCTGCGGTGACGGTTCTGCTCCTTCTGCCGCCGGTCGTCGCGTACTTCTTCGACTGCCTCGTCCAGCGTCCGTACGCCTTCCAGCAGCATCAGCGACCAGGCCCCGAAGGTCTCCCGGGGGGCCCGCAGCCACCGTACGACGCGGATCTGCGGCAACGGGCGCGGCACCAGGCCCTGTTCGCGCAGCGCGGCCCGGCGGGTCTGCTTGAGCGCCCGGTCGAAGAGGACCGCCGCCGACAGTGACATCCCCGCGAAGAACTGCGGGGCACCGTCGTGGCCGAAGCCCCTGGGCGCGTGCACCCAGTTGAACCAGGCGGCGGCGCCCGCGAACAGCCAGACGAGCAGCCGCGAGCCGAGCGCCGCGTCGCCGTGGCTGGCCTCGCGCACGGCGAGCACGGAGCAGAACATCGCCGCGCCGTCGAGCCCGAAGGGCACCAGGTACTCCCAGCCTCCGGTGAGGTTGAGGTTGGTCACGCCGAAGCCGACCAGGCCGTGGAAGGAGAGCGCGGCGGCGACCGCGGCGCAGCAGAACAGCAGCAGGTACGAGGCGGTGCCGTAGACGGCCTCCTTGCGGCGCCGGCGTTCCTCGGTGCGCTCCCAGGAGTCCTCGCCCGCCGCCGGTTCGGCCGCGTGCTTGCCGCGCCGGATCACGACCACGGCGGCGAGGATGCCGAAGAGCAGCAGGACCCCCGGAACCAGCCAATTCAGCGATATATCGGTCATTCTCATCCTGGGGCCCCTTGCCTCGGCGTACGCGGTTTCGCGCGACATCCTGGCGGAATCCGACCGCTCCGCCGGGGGTTATTGCCCAAGAGAACGCCAAGGGAGGCATGGGGGCCTACGGATAGGTGTGTTCGGTTCGAACTCCCCTCAGGAGAGGCGGGGTTGGGTTCGAATTCGGCTACCCGAAAGGGTGGTGTGGGGGTCAGGTGGTTGCGGTGAGGCGCTTGATGCGATCCGCGTCGCACGTCCGGGGGCACGTCACACAGGTGTCCTCGGGGCGCAGCGTGTAGAACATGCAGCAGCTCGCCCGGTCCCGCGTGGCGAGCGCCGCGCCGTCCGGGCCGGTCAGCTCGCGGAAGGCGGCGCCACCCGCGTACGGGGCCGTGCCGCCCGGCAGCAGCCGTGCCAGCTCGGCCGTCGCGCGCGTCTCCTCGCCCAGCAGGTGGCCCACGTACCACAGGCCCTCGACGATCTCGTCAGCCGCCATGCCCCACAGGGCGCGCGGGCCGCGCCGCAGCAGGGGCCTGAATCCGTCCAGCACCGGCCCGAGGTGCTCGGCGACCGCGCTGCGCACCTCGCCGCGCAGGGCCTCCTCGTCCGGTACGACCCGGGCGCCGGGCAGCTCCGCCGCCGGGTCGCCGGGCAGGCAGGCGAACGAGCGGACCCGTACCGCCATCCGGCCCAGCCCGCGGTGGTGGGCCACGTCCTGGACGGGCAGCCGCGGCACCCGGCGGTGCAGGAACCAGGGGACGGTGATCAGCAGGCAGGCGGGCCAGGCGTAGCGGTGCAGGGCGAAGGCGGCGACGACGTCGGCGCGGGCCCGCTGTCCGTAGTCCCGCAGTACCTGGGCGTCGTCCCAGGCCAGGAAGGCGTCGCGGGCCGCGGCTTCGGTGGCCAGGGCGGCCGCGGTCACCCAGCCGGCCTCGCGCGGGGGTGCCGTCTCCCACTCCGACACCCGCAGTCCGGGGTAGACCTCGGTGAGCCGGGCGTAGGCGCCGGCCACCGGCTCCACGCGCGGCCGGGCGGCGAGCAGGGGAGGCATGCGGGACACCACCGTATCGCGATCGTTAGCAGGTAAGCCTTACCTTACCCGATCATTGCCGGGTTTGAACTGCCACGGGGTGCGCCTATGGTGCTGGAAAACGTGAGGAGGAATGCGCATGGAGCAGGGCAGAGCGGAACCGGCGCCGCGGCTGCGGGCGCAGGTGCCCGCACAGGGCGGCTCGCAGCCCGTGCGGGGCGGGCACGCCGGCCACGACGGGCCGGGGGGGCGCTCCGGCGGGCACGCCGGGGCCGCCGCACCGCCCGACGGCGCGTACGAGCACCGGCCCGCCGTACCGGACCCTGCCACCGCGTTCGTGCCCGTGCCCCCTCGGGACATCGCCGTACCGCCCCGGCAGCCGCAGCGGCACTCCGTCCGGGGCCAGGTGCTGGCCGCGCTGCGCGAGGCCCTGATGTCCGGCGAACTGGTCCCCGGCGAGGTCTATTCGGCGCCCGCGCTCGCCGCGCGGTACGGCGTCTCCGCCACCCCGGTACGGGAGGCCATGCAGATCCTCGCCGGCGAGGGCGCGGTCGAGGTCGCGCCGAACCGCGGCTTCCGCGTCGCCGAGCGCACCCACCGTGACCTCGCCGAGCTGGCCGAGGTGCGCGCGATGCTGGAGGTGCCGGCGCTGCTCCGGCTGGCCAGGGCGCTGCCCGCCGAGCGGTGGGAGGAGCTGCGCCCGCTGGCCGCCGCGGGCGTCGCGGCCGCCGCCCACGGCGACCGGGCCGGTTACGCGGAGGCGGACCGCGCCTTCCACCACGCGCTGATGGCCCTGACCGGCAACCGGCGGCTCGTACAGGTCGCCGGCGACGTGCACCGCCGTACGCAGTGGCCGGTCACCGGCGGCAGCGCGGCCCGCACGGCCGAGCTGCTCGCCGCCGCGTCCGAGCACACGGCGCTGCTGGACGCCCTGATGGCGCGGGAGTACGCGATCGTGGAGCGGATCGCCCGCGACCACCTGTCCCCGGCCCGCCGCCCGCACTGAGCCGGCGGCGGACCGCGAGCGGAGGGGCACGCCGTGCCGCCTCAGGGGAGCAGCCGCTCCAGGGGGAGCGCCGCGACGTCGGCGGCGGGGCGGGAGAGGTACAGGTCCGCGTGGTAGAAGCCGTCCGACTCCTTGCCCGTGGTCTCCAGCCCCCGCGCCTGGAGGGCGCCGAAGGCCGCCCGGCGTTCGGCGAGGTCGGCGAACCTGCGCTGGCGGAAGGTGCGCGCGGGCAGCTGTTCCGTCACCAGGCCCTTTCCGGCGAGGAGTCGGGCGACCGGCTCGTAGGACACGGTCCGCAGCACGAACGCGGCGATCCAGGGTGCGGTGGGCATACAGGCGAGCAGCCGGCCGAAGGTCGTGGCGGAGATGTAGCCCACCCCGCCGGTCACGGTGACCAGGTCGGTGCCGGCCAGGGTGCGCCGCAGCCGTTCGGTCGGCTCGGCGGCCTCCAGGTTCTCGGCGAACCCGGCGTCGAGGAGCCCGACGGCCTCCGCGTAGCCGACCGCGTGCCGGGCCGCGTCGAGGCCGACCGTCCGCACGGCTTCCGGCCGCCGCAGTTCGTCGAAGAACGTGCGGTCCTCGGCCGCCAGCCGCTGGGTCGTCATACCGGTGGCGTCCGGTGCGTCGGTGTACCGTTCGTACAGGTCGGCGAGGCTCAGCTTGTGGTTGAGCAGGGCGGCGTTGACGCCGTAGGAACAGCACAGGTCGAGGACCCGGAGCGGCGGGGGGCCGGGGCGGCGCCGTTGCAGGGACTCGGTCAGTGTGCGGAAGACGAGCTGCCCGTGGTGCGGGATCTGGTAGTCGAGCGGGCGCAGCGTCCGGAAGTACGTGCGTGGATCGGGGCAGTCGTAGATGTCCTCGAAGTCCGCCTTTCCCCAGTCGGAACCGGCCGATGTGTGCGGTGCTCCTGCTGCCAAGGTGTGGCCTCCTGAAAGGCGCTGCCGTAGGTCGGGAGTCGACCGCACCAGGATCCAGCGCCAAGTAGGCGCCAAACAGTGCGACTTGAGGCCAAATTCGGGGTGCGTGGGGCGGGTAAGAGGCTGTGTCCCCGCGGCCCGCCGGCGGGTGCGGCGGGCCGCGTCCGGGCCGGCTACGAAGGCGCGGGCGACGCGGCCGCCTGGGTGAGGTGCCCGGCCAGCCAGGACGGTACGCCGCCCATGAGGCGCAGCAGGCGGGCGGCCTCGGCGCGCAGCCCGGGCGCCTCCTCGGCGGGCGCCGCGTCGGCGAGGGCGGCCAGCGCCGGGGCCGTGCCGATCAGGTACCCCAGCTCTTCCCTGATGCGCAGGGATTCGCCGAACCCGTGCCGGGCCTCGGCCAGTTCGCCGTCGCGCAGGGCGAGTCCGGCGAGGTGGCGCCAGGTGAAGGACAGGAGCAGGGCGTCACCGTGCGCGGTGGCGCCCGCGTGGGCGCGCCGGTAGGCGGCGCGGGCGGACTCCGGGCTGTCGGCGACGTGTTCGGCCATCAGCCCGCGCCGGAAGTCCAGCAGCGCGCGGCCGGGTGCCGCGGGGTCCAGCAGCGCGGCGGCCCTGCCGAGTGCGGAGCGGGCCTCGTCGGCGCGGTCGCGTACGCCCAGGACCGTGGCGGCGTACGCGAGGTGGCCGCGTTCGCAGGCCGCCGCGCCCCGTTCGTCGTTGTCGCCCGCCACGGCCTCGGCGGCGCGCAGCGCGTCCTCGGCCGCTGCCCAGCCGGTGGCGGTGAACATGCAGCGCTCCACCAGGAGCGCGGCGCGGTGGATCGCGTACGGGGGGTGGCCCGCCGCGTGTGGTTCCAGCAGGGCCGCCGCGTCGTCCCAGCAGCCGCGCGAGCGCAGCCGCCACACGGCCCGGTCCAGGGCGTCCGCCCCGGCCGCTGATCTGGGC
The DNA here is from genome assembly GCF_044332485.1 of Streptomyces sp. NPDC017056. NCBI lineage: Bacteria > Bacillati > Actinomycetota > Actinomycetes > Kitasatosporales > Streptomycetaceae > Streptomyces > Streptomyces sp. NPDC017056. The sequence continues at coordinate 143,589 of NZ_JBIRPD010000019.1, forward strand.
GCCGGAACATCCGGCGCCGGTTCCGCGGGATCCGCGGAGTCTGCTGCCCTTGACATGGCGGTGTCCGCCACATTGCCCTCCCCGAGCGCGCCATTGAGCTGGAACTGGAAGCAGTGCGCGCATCTCAGCACGAATCACACGGCGCGGCCAAGGGGGAAGGTGAATGATTTCACAATCTCTCCGGCGGCCCGGACGGCCGGTGCCGTGGCCTGGCACGGGCGGCGTACGGCGTCCCCGGGGGAGGCGGAGCGGTCCGTACGCCGGTGGGCCGTGCCGCCGGGATACGCCCGAACGGGTGACGCCGGTACGGGAATTGCCGGGGGCGGCCGCTGCGGTGCTGACGCCCGGTCAGCACACGTACCACGGCGGCGCGTTGACCGCACGGGCGGCGGGCGGCGCGAACCGGCCATCCCATCGTGGCCGGATGCGCACCGGTCCGCGGCTCAGCTCATCCGCAGCGCCAGGAAGAAGTCGAGCTTGTCCTCCAGGCGGGACAGGTCGCGGCCGGTGAGCTGCTCGATGCGGCCGACGCGGTAGCGCAGGGTGTTGACGTGCAGGTGGAGGCGGGTGGCGCAGCGGGTCCAGGAGCCGTCGCAGTCGAGGAAGGCCTCCAGGGTGGGGATCAGCTCGGCGCGGTGGCGGCGGTCGTAGTCGCGCAGCGGGTCCAGGAGGCGGGCGGTGAAGGCGCGGCGCACGTCGTCCGGCACGAACGGCAGGAGCAGGACGTGCGAGGCGAGTTCCTCGTGGCCCGCGGCGCAGACCCGGCCGGAGCGGGCGGCGGCGACCCGGCGCGCGTGCCGCGCCTCCTCCAGGGCGCCGCGCAGGCCCTCGGCGGAGTGCACGGAGGCGCTGACGCCGATGGTCAGGCGGCCGTCGTCGGCCAGTCCCCGGGTCAGCGGTTCGCGGACGACGGACAGCAGGGTGTCGGCCTGGAGGCCGGTGGCGGGCGCGTCACGGGCGTCCCGCGCGCCGTCGTCGTCCGGTACGGCAGGCAGCGGGACCAGGGCCACCGCCTCGTCGCCGGTGTGCGCGACGGCGATCCGGTCGGAGGGGTCGGGTCCGAACGTGCCGGGGTCGACCAGGACCTCTTCCAGGAGCGTCTGGGCGACCGGCCCGCCGGGTACGTCCCCGCCCGACCACTCGACGCGGGCGACGACGACCTGCCAGTGCGGCGCCGTGCCCAGCCCCGGCAGCAGTACCGGCGCGGCCACCCGCAGGCGGGCCGCGATCTCGGCGGGCGCGGCGCCCGTCTGGACCAGTTCGAGGACTTCCTGTGCGAGGCGTCTGCGCACCGTGCGGGCCGCGTCGCGCCGGTCGCGTTCGACGGCGATGAGCTGGGTGACGCCGTGCAGCAGGTCCAGGCGCTCCGCGGCCCAGTCGCCCGCGTCCGCCTCGACGGCCAGCAGCCAGTCGGAGAGCACCGTCTCGCGCAGGTCCCGGCCGCTGCCGCGGATGGGGAACAGGGAGTACGTGGTGCCGCCGAGGGTGACCCGGCAGGGCCCGCGGCGGCCGGTGCGGGAGGCCGCCAGGTGCTCGCCGGCCAGCCGGGCCGCGGTGTCGGCGGGCAGTTCGGGGCCGGCGCCCGCCAGGGTGGAACCGGCGATCTGGCGGCCGGTGGGGGACAGCACCCAGGCGCGCAGGTCCAGGTCGGAGCCGAGCAGGTCGAGGACCACTTCGGGGCCGCCGCCGGCGGGGCCCGAGGTCATCAGACGGCGGTGCCGGTCGACCACGGCGGCCAGGTCGCCGGCCCGCTCGCCGGAGACCTGGCGCACGACGTATTCGGTGATGGAGGCGAAGGAGACGTCCTCGACGACGGAGAAGAGCGGGAGGCGATGACGGGAGCATGCCACAACGAGATCGTCGGGCACCGAGCCCAGCTCCGCCTCGCCCGCGGCCAGACCGGCCACCCCGGCCGAGGCCAGGATGCGCACGAAGCGCTCGGAGTCCTCCGGCTCGCGGCGCCAGGCCAGCCCGGTCAGCACCAGCTCGCCGCCGGACAGGTAGCGGCTGGGGTCGCGCAGGTCGGTGGTCATCACGCCGCGCACCGTGCGGTCCAGTTCCTCGTCGCCGCCCAGCAGGCGCAGGCCGAGCGTGCCGGTGTCCAAAAGTGCGCGGAGCCGCATGACCTCGCCCGCCGATCTTTGCTGTCTTGTGTTGCCGGTGGAATGCCGCGAGGTTTCTGGGCCCCGCCTTTCGTTCGAATCTACAAGACATGCGCCGTGGCCAGCCAACCGCTTCATGGTTTCGGTGACTGCACCCGGTGGGTACGGGGCGCGTTCACTGGGCCCCACCGCATGAACAAGACATGAACAGCCCCCTCGGGCCGAGGGCCGTCGGTCCCTGCCGCAGGCGGCGGACGACCTGATTTCGCAGCAGCCGGCGCCCCGGCGCTCCGGCGCACCGGAGATTCACAGAAGAGAGCCTCGAATGGACTTCCTTCGCCCCGCCAGCTGGGAGGAGGCGCTCGCCGCCAAGGCCGAGCACCCCACCGCTGTGCCGATCGCGGGCGGCACGGACGTGATGGTCGAGATCAACTTCGACCACCGTCGCCCCGCGCACCTGCTCGACCTCAACCGCATCGACGACCTGCGGGAGTGGGAGGTGGGCGAGGAGACCGTACGGCTGGGCGCGTCCGTGCCGTACACGCAGATCATGGAGAACCTGCGCGCCGAGCTGCCGGGCCTGGCGCTCGCCTCGCACACCGTCGCCTCCCCGCAGATCCGCAACCGCGGCGGCGTCGGCGGCAACCTGGGCACCGCCTCCCCGGCCGGCGACGCACACCCGGCGCTGCTCGCCTCCGGCGGCGAGGTCGAGGCGGAATCCGTACGCGGCCGCCGCATGATCCCGATCGACGACTTCTACCTGGGCGTCAAGCGCAACGCCCTGGAGCCGGACGAGCTGATCCGCGCGGTGCACCTGCCCAAGGCGGACGGGCCGCAGCAGTTCTCCAAGGTCGGCACCCGCAACGCCATGGTCATCGCGGTGTGCGCCTTCGGCCTCGCGCTGCACCCGCGGACCCGGACGGTACGCACCGGCATCGGCTCGGCCGCGCCCACGCCCGTACGGGCCAGGGCCGCCGAGGAATTCCTGACGGCGGCCCTGGAGGAGGGCGGCTTCTGGGAGTCGGGGCGGCCCGTTCCGCCATCCGTGGCCAAGCAGTTCGCCGAGCTGGCCGCCGGCGCCTGCAACCCGATCGACGACGTGCGCGGCAGCGCGAAGTACCGGCGCCACGCAGTAGGGATCATGGCGCGCCGCACCCTCGGCTGGACCTGGGAGTCCTACCGCGGCAACGAGAGGAGCGCCCAGTGCGCGTGAACTTCACCGTCAACGGCCGCGAACAGCAGGCCGACGACGTATGGGAAGGCGAGAGCCTGCTGTACGTACTGCGCGAGCGGATGGGCCTGCCCGGCTCGAAGAACGCCTGCGAGCAGGGCGAATGCGGCTCCTGCACGGTCCGCCTGGACGGCGTGCCGGTGTGCTCCTGCCTGGTCGCGGCCGGCCAGGCCGAGGGCCGCGAGGTCGTCACGGTCGAGGGCCTGGCGGACTACGCCGAGCAGCGCGCGCAGCACGGCGGCTGCGCCACCGGCGCATGCGGCGCCGGTACGAGCGTGGACGCCGCGCAGCGCTGGCAGGCCAAGCCGGCCGGCGCCGACGGGCAGACCGGCGAGCAGGTCAAACTGTCGCCGATCCAGCGGGCGTTCATCGACGCGGGCGCCGTCCAGTGCGGCTTCTGCACGCCCGGCCTGCTGGTCGCCGCCGACGAGCTGCTGGAGCGCAACGCCCAGCCGTCGGACGCGGACATCCGCGAGGCGCTGTCCGGCAACCTGTGCCGCTGCACGGGCTACGAGAAGATCCTCGACGCGGTACGGCTCGCCGCCGCCCGCGGCGACGCGCGGACCACCGGAACGGGGGCCTGACCATGACGGGAGTCACCCGCACACCCACCCACCTGACGCAGGGCGGCAAGGCCGACGCGGGCATCGGCGCCTCCACGCTCCGCCCGGACGGCACTCTCAAGGTGACCGGCGAGTTCGCGTACTCCTCGGACCTGTGGCACGAGGACATGCTGTGGGGCTTCACCCTGCGCTCCACCGTCGCGCACGCCGAGATCGTCTCCATCGACACCTCCGAGGCGCTCGCCCAGTCCGGCGTGTACGCGGTCCTCACCTACGACGACCTGCCCACGGACGTGAAGAACTACGGGCTGGAGATCCAGGACACGCCCGTACTGGCGCACGGCAAGGTCCGCCACCACGGCGAGCCGGTCGCGCTGGTCGCCGCCGACCACCCGGAGACCGCCCGCCGTGCCGCCGCCAAGATCAGGATCGAGTACGCCGAGCTGCCGGTGGTCACCGACGAGGAGTCCGCGACCCGCGAGGGCGCCCCCCTGGTCCATGAGCACCGCACCGACCACCATGCCGGGCACGTACCGCATCCGAACATCGTGCACCGCCAGCCCATCGTGCGCGGCGACGCCGAGGCGGCCGCCCGCCGCGCCGATGTGATCGTCACCGGCGAGTACGTCTTCGGCATGCAGGACCAGGCGTTCCTGGGCCCGGAGTCCGGGCTCGCGGTGCCCGGCGAGGACGGCGGCGTCGACCTGTACGTGGCCACCCAGTGGCTGCACTCCGACCTGCGCCAGATCGCGCCGGTCCTCGGCCTGCCCGAGGACAAGGTCCGCATGACGCTCTCCGGCGTCGGCGGCGCCTTCGGCGGCCGCGAGGACCTGTCGATGCAGATCCACGCCTGCCTGCTGGCGCTGCGCACCGGCAAGCCCGTCAAGATCGTCTACAACCGGTTCGAGTCGTTCTTCGGCCACGTCCACCGGCACCCCGCCAGGCTCTGGTACGAGCACGGCGCCACCAAGGACGGCAAGCTCACCCACCTGAAGTGCCGCATCGTGCTGGACGGCGGCGCCTTCGCGTCCGCCTCCCCGGCCGTCGTCGGCAACGCCTCCTCCCTGTCCGTCGGCCCGTACGTGGTCGAGGACGTGGACATCGAGGCCATCGCCCTCTACACGAACAATCCGCCCTGCGGCGCGATGCGCGGCTTCGGCGCCGTCCAGGCGTGCTTCGCGTACGAGGCACAGATGGACAAGCTCGCCGCGAAACTGGGCCTGGACCCGGTCGAGTTCCGGCAGCTCAACGCCATGGAGCAGGGCACCCTGCTGCCGACCGGGCAGGTGGTCGACTCCCCGGCGCCGGTCGCCGAACTGCTGCGCCGCGTCAAGGCGATGCCGCTGCCGCCGGAGAACCAGTGGGAGACCACCGAGGGCGCCGACGTCCGCGCGCTGCCCGGCGGACTGTCCAACACCACGCACGGCGAGGACGTCGTACGGGGCGTCGGCTACGCCGTCGGCATCAAGAACGTCGGCTTCTCCGAGGGCTTCGACGACTACTCCACCGCCCGCGTCCGCATGGAGGTCGTCGGCGGCGAGGCGGTCGCGACCGTGCACACCGCGATGGCGGAGGTCGGCCAGGGCGGCGTCACCGTCCACGCGCAGATCGCCCGTACGGAACTGGGCGTCGAGCAGGTCACCATCCACCCCGCCGACACCCGGGTCGGCTCGGCGGGCTCCACCTCCGCCTCCCGGCAGACCTACGTCACCGGCGGCGCGGTGAAGAACACCTGCGAGCACGTGCGCGAACAGGTTCTGGAGCTGGGCCGCCGCAAGTTCGGCACCTACCACCCGGCGTGGGCCACCGCCGAACTCCTGCTGGAGGGCGGCAAGGTCGTCACCGACGGCGGCGAGGTGCTCGCCGACCTGGCGGACGTCCTGGAGGACGAGGCGGTCGACCTGGAGCTGGAGTGGCGGCACCGCCCCACCGAGCCGTTCGACCTGCGCACCGGCCAGGGCAACGGCCACGTCCAGTACTCCTTCGCCGCGCACCGCGCGGTCGTCGAGGTGGACACCGGGCTCGGCCTGGTCAAGGTCGTCGAACTGGCGTGTGCTCAGGACGTCGGCAAGGCGCTCAACCCGCTCTCCGTCGTCGGCCAGATCCAGGGCGGCACGACGCAGGGCCTCGGCGTCGCGGTGATGGAGGAGATCATCGTCGACCCGAAGACCGCGAAGGTGCGCAATCCCTCCTTCACGGACTACCTGATCCCCACCATCCTCGACACGCCGACCATCCCGGTCGACGTGCTCGAACTCGCCGACGAGCACGCCCCGTACGGGCTGCGCGGCATCGGCGAGGCCCCCACCCTGTCGTCCACCCCGGCTGTCCTCGCGGCGATCCGGAACGCGACCGGGCTGGAACTGAACAAGACTCCGGTCCGCCCGGAGCACCTGACCGGCACATAGCCGCGCCGGCGGAGCGGCCGTACGCGGTGCACCCACCGCCGTACCGCCGCCCCGCCGCCGCTACCTGGGCCGTCCCCCGGGTCGTGCAGCCGACGTTCCATCCCAAATCTCGCGGCGCGGTGCGCGCGTGACGCGAGGGCCCCTATGAACCTTGGGAGTAAGGCACCATGACCCAGCAGTCCCTGGAGCCGAAGACCACGGCGGAAGACGCGGGCCCCGGCACGCGCCAGCCCGCCGGCCGGTCCTGGCTCGACCGGTACTTCCACATATCCGACAGAGGGTCGACGGTCGCGCGCGAGGTGCGCGGCGGCATCACCACCTTCATGGCGATGTGTTACATCCTCCTGCTCAACCCCCTCATCCTGGCCACGCCGGACGTGGAGAAGCACACTCTGGCGAGCGCCGGGGTGGTGACGGCCACGGCGTTCGGCGCGGCGGTCTGCACCCTGCTGATGGGCTTCGTCGGCAAGGTGCCGCTGGCCCTGGCCGCCGGGCTGAACGTCTCGGCGGCGCTGACCTCGCAGGTCGTGCCGTACATGACGTGGCCGCAGGCCATGGGGATGTGCGTGCTGTACGGCGTGGTCATCATGCTCCTGGTGGTCACCGGGCTGCGCGAGATGATCATGAACGCCATTCCGCTGGCCCTCAAGCACGCCATCACCATGGGCATCGGCATGTTCGTCGCCCTGCTCGGCCTGGTGAAGGCCGGCTTCGTCGGCAAAGGCACCGGCGGCCCCGTACAGCTCGGCCCGACCGGCGAGCTCGCCGGCTGGCCGGTCCTCTTCTTCGCCGTCACCCTGCTGCTGATCTTCATGCTCCAGGCCCGCAACGTCCCCGGCGCCATCCTCATCGGCATCGTCGTCGGCACCATCCTGTCCGTGCTCGCCACCACCCTCGGCGGCCTGACCGACAAGGACTGGGGCGGCACCTCGCCCGAGCTGCACGGCAGCGCCGTCGCCAGGCCCGACTTCGGGCTCTTCGGACACGTGGAGTTCGGCGGCTGGGACCGGATCGGCGCGATCACCGTCGGCATGATCGTCTTCACCCTGGTGCTCGCCGGGTTCTTCGACGCCATGGCCACCATCATCGGCGTCGGTACGGAAGCCAAGCTCGCCGACGACAAGGGCCGGATGCCGGGCCTGTCCAAGGCGCTGTTCGTCGACGGCGCGGGCGGCGCGATCGGCGGTGTCGCGGGCGCCTCGGGACAGACCGTGTTCATCGAGTCGGCCAGCGGCGTCGGCGAGGGCGCCCGTACCGGCCTGTCCTCGGTCGTCACCGGCTTGTTCTTCGCCGCCTGCCTCTTCTTCACCCCGCTCACCCAGCTCGTGCCCGCCCAGGTCGCGGCGGCCGCCCTCGTCGTCATCGGCTCGATGATGATGAGTGCCGCCAAGCACGTGGACTGGGGCGACCGATCGGTGTCCATCCCGGTGTTCCTCACCGTGGCGCTGATGCCGTTCACGTACAACATCACCGCGGGGGTCGGTGCGGGTGTCATCGCCTACACCGCCATCAAGACCGCGCAGGGCAAGTGGCGGGAGGTCGGCGCCTTCATGTGGGTACTCGCTCTGATCTTCCTCGGCTACTTCGCGCTGCACCCCATCGAGAACTGGTTGGGCGTCAAGTAACACCCGCCCCTCCCGCATCCACCCGTAAGGAGACCGACATGCTGGACATCGCCGACGAGCTGCACCGGTGGGCCCGGCAGGGACGACCCTTCGCGGTGGCCACCGTCGTGGCCACCAGCGGCAGCGCGCCCCGCCAGCCGGGCGCCGCACTGGCCGTCGACAGCGACGGCACGGCGGTCGGGTCGGTCTCCGGCGGCTGCGTCGAAGGCGCGGTCTACGAACTGTGCCAGGAAGCGCTCCGCACCGGGGAAACGTTCCTCGAACGCTTCGGCTACAGCGACGAGGACGCCTTCGCGGTCGGCCTGACCTGCGGCGGCGTCCTCGACATCCTGATCACTCCGGTACGGCGGGAAGCGGACGCCGCCGCGGCCGTCACCGCCGCCCTGGCCGCCGCCGCCTCGGAAGAGGCGGCGGCACTGGCCCGGGTCGTCCGCGGCCCGGCGCACCTCCTCGGCCGCGCGCTGCTCGTACGCCCCGACGGCAGCGTCACCGGCACCCTCGGCGGCCCCCCGGAACTGGACCGCACCGCCGTCCACGAAACCCGCGCCCTCCTGGACGCGGGCCGCACCGCCACCGTCGAGATCGGCGCGGACGGCTCCCGCTGCGGCGAGCCCGTGCTCCTCCTCGTCGAGTCCGCCGTCCCCGCCCCCCGCATGATCGTCTTCGGTGCCATCGACTTCGCCGCCGCCCTCGTACGCGCCGGAAAGTTCCTCGGCCACCACGTCACCGTCTGCGACGCCCGCCCCGTCTTCGCCACCCGCGCCCGCTTCCCCGACGCGGACGAGATCGTCGTCGACTGGCCGCACCGCTACCTCGAAACCCAGGACCTGGACGCCCGCACGGTGCTGTGCGTCCTCACCCACGACGCCAAGTTCGACGTCCCCCTCCTGGAACGCGCCCTGCGCCTCCCCGTCGCCTACGTCGGCGCCATGGGCTCCCGCCGCACCCACCTGGACCGCCTGGACCGCCTCCGCGCCGTCGGTCTGACCGAACTCGAACTCAACCGCCTGCGCTCGCCGATCGGCCTCGACCTCGGCGCCCGCACCCCCGAGGAGACGGCCCTGTCCATCGCCGCCGAGATCGTCGCCAACCGCCGCGGCGGCACCGGCGCCCCCCTCACCGGCGCCCACACCCCCATCCACCACGACGCGCCCGCGTCCCTGGACCGCATAGGGCCGGCTTCGGTGGCGTGAGGCCCCGGGGCTCCGGGGCGGCGCGGCGGGGGCGGTTCCGGGGGGCCACGAGGGTGGCGAGCACGGCGGCCAGGAGCGGGACCAGGAGCGCGGTCCGGTAGGCGCCGAGCAGGTCACCGCCGCCCGTGGCGGCCGTGGCGACCGCGGTGGCCGCCGACAGCCCGAGCGCCGCGCCGAACTGGAAGGACGTGTACAGGAGCCCGCCGGCCACGCCCTGTTCGCGGGCGGCGATACCGTCCGTGGCGACGATGGTCAGCGGCCCGTGGACCAGCGCGAAGGCGACGCCGATCAGCAGGAGGCTGGGGAACATCGCCGCGTACGCGCGGTCCGTGCCGAGCGGCAGGAACGCGGCGTACGCGACGACCGTCAGCAGCAGGCCACCGAGGATCACCCGCGTGTTGCCGAACCTCCGCACCAGCCGGGGCGTGAGGACGGGCGCGAGGACCGCGTCGGCGCCCATCGCCAGCATCGCCAAGCTGGTGTGCAGTGTGGACCAGCCGCGCAGTTCGCGCAGGTAGAGCACGGCGATGAACTGGAAGCCGAAGAACCCGGCGGAGAACAGCAGCCCGGTGAGATTGGCGCGGACCAGTGAGGGCGTACGGAGGATGCCGGGCCGCACCAGCGGGGCCGGCGACCGGCGTTCGATCCGTACGAAGGCGAACAGGAGGGCGAGGGAGGCGGTGAGGGTGGCCAGGGTCTGCGCGAGCGGGGCGTGCGTGGCGCGTTCGACAGCCAGGACGCAGAGGAGGAGGCCGCCGGTCACGGTGAGCGCGCCGGACAGGTCCAGGCCCGTACGCGCCGGGCGCGGCCCCCGCGTGCGGGGGATGAGCGGCAGCCCCGCGGCGAGGACCAGCGCCGCCACGACGACCGGGGCGAAGAACACCCAGCGCCAGCCGGCCGCCGCGAGCAGGCCGCCGACGACCAGGCCGGCCGAGAAGCCGCCGCCCGCGGTGCCCGAGTAGACCAGCAGGGCCTTGGTGCGCTGCCGTCCCGCGGGGAAGCCGGTGGTGATGACGGACAGCCCGGCGGGTGTCATGAATGCGGCGCACGCGCCCGTCACGAAGCGGGCGAGGACGAGCGTCCAGCCGTCGCCCGCGAGGCCGCCCAGGCCGGAGAAGACGAGGAAGACCGCGAGGGGCAGCAGGAACATCCGCCGCCGTCCGAACAGGTCGGCCGCCCGCCCGCCGAGCAGCATGAAGCCGCCGTAGCCGAGGACGTACGCGCTCATCACCCACTGCAACTCGCCGGTGGTCAGCCCGAGACCGGCCCGGATCGACGGCAGCGCCACGCTCAGCATGGCGACGTCGGCGCCTTCCAGGAAGATCGCGCCGCACAGCACGAGCAGCACGCCCCAGGCGCGGCCGCTCATGCGCTCGCCGGTGCCCGGTGGGCCCGCGGAGTCCGGATGCATGGCTCGGTTCCCCTGCCGTTGGTCGGTTACCTCTTGTTACCGACCACATCGTGCGGCACTGTGGACAACCGTGGAAGAAGGCACTTTGAAGTCACCCGGGCACGGGGAAGTAACCGACTGCGACTACGACGCCCGGCAGTGGGACGTACGGGAGGGCTGCGAGGTCCGGCAGATCCTCGACCGGGTCGCCGACAAGTGGTCGTTGCTCGTCATCGCGCTGCTGGACCGCCGCACGCTGCGCTTCACCGCACTGCGCCGCGAGATCGACGGCATCAGCCAGCGGATGCTGACGGTCACCCTGCGCCAGCTCGAACGCGACGGGCTCGTGCGCCGCACCGTGCACGCCGTCGTCCCGCCCCGGGTCGACTACGAGCTGACGCCGCTGGGCGCGACCCTGCACGACACCATCCAGGCGCTGGTCACCTGGACCGAGGAGCACCAGGGGGAGATCGCCGAGGCGCGCGCCGCGTACGACAGCCGCGAACGGGACCAGGGGCAAGGCGAGGGCTGAGGAGGGGCGGACACCTCAGCGTGCCGCATACAGTTCCAAGTCCGCGACCAGCCCCCGGTGATCCGAGCCCGGCAGATCCAGGAAGCGGGCCGTGCGCGGACGCAGAGCGTCGCCGACCAGGATGTGGTCGATCTGGGCGCCCAGTACGGGAGCGGTGCGGGCGGGCCAGGTCGGGGTCCGGGGACTGCCCGTCGCGGCGGCGCTGTCGCGCAGGCCGGTGTGCAGGACGGACCGGAAGGCGGCGTGGTCCTGCGAGGAGTTGAAGTCGCCCGCCATGACGAGCGGTTCGGCGCCGCGGGACGCGGCGAGGTCGCGGAGGCGCCCCAGTTCGGTGCGCCAGGCGTGCAGGGAACCGGGCAGCGGGGGCATGGGGTGGGCGACCTGGAAGCGCAGGCGGCGGCCTGAGACGGTGACGGCCGCGCGGGGCATGGCGAGTTCGCCCGGCACCGCGCCGTCCGGACGCAGCGGGAACCGGCTCAGCACGGCGGAGCCCTCGGACGCGCCGTGCCCGGCGAGGATGCGGAAGGGGTAGGCGGCGCGTACGGCAGGGGAGGCCAGGGCAGCGGCGCAGCGCTCCGGATCGCACTCCTGGACCGCGACGAGGTCGGGACGCTCCCGGCGCAGCGCGGCCAGTAACCCGTCCGTGGCCCGGCCGAATTCGAGGTTCGCGGTGAGGACGCGGAGGCGGGCGAGGGGCGGACCGTGCGGTGCGGGGCCGTCGCCGCCGTACGGACGGACGAACGCCGTCAGACCGAGCAGCACGGCGGCGGCCCAGAACAGGCCGGGCCGCCAGCGCGCCGCGAGGGACAGGACCAGGCCGAGCCCGGCGGGCACCAGCAGCCAGGGCAGGAAGGCGAGCAGTTGCGGTACGGGCGTCACGCCGTCCGAACCGGCGGCGCGGAAGACGAGCGGAACGGTGGCGACGAGGAGAAGTGCGGACGCGACGGTTACGGCCGCCCGCCGCCGTCGTGGTGCCGTACCGGTCGCGGCGGCCGCGGCATTTCCCGTCACCATAGGGCGATGATGCCGTACCGGCCGGTGGGTGCGAGGCGGATCACACCGGTGTTTGGGGAATTCTTGGCCCAAAGAGGCAGGGGTCGGCGGGCCGGGTATGGCATTATTCGGTGGTGCGGGCGCCGGAACGCGCGGCGCCCGGGTTTGTGTCCGCGCGAGCAAGGAGGTGATCGGGATGAGTCCCGAAGGAAGTCCTTGCCGCAGCGTTGCAGTGTGCTGACTGCTGATTTCACCGTGAGCTGACACCGGCGCCCCGCAGGGGCCGGTGTACCGCCACGCTGTGTGCCGATACCGCTGAGAACCACCGGGCGTCCGCCGCCCCGGCCGTTTCTTCTCCGCGTTCCGTCTTTCCGTGCTCTTTTCCGTGCGTCGCGCCCGACCCGCCGCGCGCGGAAATGCGCACGGCTGTGCCGTGACGCATATCGGCGTGCTTTCTTTTTCCCTTTCTCGTGATTCCACGTCACGGATAAACGAAATTTCTTTGTGCCGGGGCCCCGCGCCACCGGGTCGTGCCGCCATGCCTTCATGCCGTCATGCCCCGGTGCCGCCGAGCCCTCGTACGGAGGGAGGTTCTGCCATGACCGAACTGCTCACCCCCGAGAAGCTCGCGCCGCCGGGCCGCCGCCGGGAGCGGAAGGCCGCCGAGCTGGCAGCCCGTACCCGCGCCGTCGCCGAGAACCTGGCCGCGATCAGCGCACGCCCGGCGTCCCGGGTCCTCCAGGACCTGCACACCGGCCGCGACGGCCTGCTGCACGAGAACGCCGTGGCCCGCCTGGAGCGCTACGGGCCCAACGTCATCGCGCACGAGCGCCCGCCGCGCTGGTACGTGCAGCTGGCCAAGGCGTTCTGGAACCCGTTCATCCTCGTGCTCACCGCCCTGGCGGCCGTCATGTACGCGCAGTGGCTCCAGGTCGCCGACGAGGAGCCCTTCGACCCGAAGATCCCGATCCTCGGCGCGATGGTGCTGATCAGCGCACTGCTGCGGTTCTGGCAGGAGTACCGCTCGGGCAGCTCAGCCGCCGCGCTGCGCGCCCTGGTCACCACGACCACCGCCGTACAGCGCCGGGCCGGTCGGGCGCAGGCGCCGACCACCGTCGAGATCCCCGTGGCGGACGTCGCGCGCGGCGACATCGTCAAGCTGGCCGCCGGCGACCTCGTACCGGCCGACCTGCGGCTGCTGTCCGCCAAGGACCTCATGGTCGCCCAGGCCGCGCTGACCGGCGAGTCGCTGCCCGTCGCCAAGGCCGACACCCGGGCCGAGGACGACGGCCGGCACGCGACCGCCGACCCGGTGGAGGCCGGCAATCTGGTGCTGGCGGGCACGTCCGTCACCTCCGGTACCGCGGCCGGAGTGGTCGTGGCCACCGGCTCGGACACCTACTTCGGTTCGATGGCCGGTTCGCTGGCGGGCGAGCGCCCCGAGACCGGCTTCGACGCGGGGGTGAAGAAGGTCAGCTTCCTGCTGATCCGCTTCATGCTGGTGATGGTGCCGCTGGTGTTCGCCGTCAACGGCCTCACCAAGGGCGACTGGGCCGAGGCGTTCACCTTCGGTGTGGCCGTCGCGGTCGGCCTGACGCCCGAGATGCTGCCGATGGTGGTCACCACCAACCTGGCGCGCGGCGCGGTCGCCATGGCGAAGCGCAAGGTCGTCGTCAAGCGCCTGAACGCCATCCAGAACCTCGGCGCGATGGACGTGCTGTGCACGGACAAGACCGGCACCCTGACCGAGGACCGCGTCGTCCTGGACCGCTACCTCGACGTACGCGGCCACGAGGACGGCGAGGTACTGGAGTACGCCTACCTCAACAGCCACTTCCAGACGGGGCTGCGCAACCTCATGGACCAGGCCGTCGTCGACCGGGTGCACGAGGCCGAGGAGGTGGTCGTCGACGCGCGGTTCACGCTGGTCGACGAGGTCCCCTTCGACTTCGCGCGGCGCCGGATGTCGGTGGTGCTGCGGCGCAACGACCTCGAAGGGCCGGCCCCGGAACACCTCCTCGTCACCAAGGGGGCCGTGGAAGAGGTCCTGGCGCTGTGCACCCACCTCGTCGACGGCGGGCAGCGCGTGGAGCTGACCGACGCGCTGCGCCGGCAGGTCACCCTGACCGCCGAGAACCACAACCGGCAGGGACTGCGGGTCCTGGCGGTGGCGACCCGTACGCTGCCCGCCACCCGCGAGACGTACGGGGTCGGCGACGAGACCGGGCTGACCCTGCGGGGCTTCCTCGCCTTCCTCGACCCGCCGAAGCGGGACGCCGCCGAGGCGCTGCGGGCGCTGGCCGGCAGCGGCATCGCCGTCAAGGTCGTCACCGGCGACAACGAGCTGGTCGCGGCGCGGGTGTGCGACGAGGTCGGCATCGAGGTGGGCACCGTCGTCACCGGGCCGTACCTCGACCTCCTCGACGAGGCGGAGCTGGCCGCGCTGGTCCGTACGACGACCGTGTTCGCCAAGGTCAACCCCGTGCAGAAGGCCCGGATCGTCCGCGCGCTCCAGGGCGCGGGGCACACCGTCGGCTTCCTCGGCGACGGCATCAACGACGCCGCGGCGCTGCGCGAGGCGGACGTCGGCGTCTCGGTGGACACCGCCGTCGACATCGCCAAGGAGTCCGCGGACATCATCCTGCTGGAGAAGGACCTGACCGTCCTCGGACAGGGCGTCCTCCAGGGCCGCCGGACCTTCGGCAACACCATCAAGTACATCAAGATGACGGCCTCCTCGAACTTCGGGAACGTCTTCTCGGTCCTGGCCGCCTCCGCCTTCCTGCCGTTCCAGCCGATGCTGGCCACCCAGCTGCTCGTACAGAACCTCTGCTACGACATCTCGCAGCTCGCCACGCCCTGGGACCGGATGGACGAGGAGTACGTGCGCAAGCCGCGGACCTGGGACGCCCGGGGCATCGGGCGCTTCATGCTGGTCCTGGGCCCGACCAGCTCGGTCTTCGACATCACCACCTTCCTGCTGATGTGGCACGTCTTCGGGGCGGACGGCGAGGCGCACCAGGCGCTGTTCCAGTCCGGCTGGTTCGTCGAGGGACTGCTGACGCAGACGCTCGTGGTGCACATGCTGCGCACCCGCAAGATCCCGTTCCTGCGGTCCCGCGCCACCTGGCCGGTGCTGCTGATGACCGGCCTGGTCATGGCCTTCGGCATCGCGCTGCCCTTCTCACCGCTGGCCCCGGCCCTCGGCCTGACGGCACTGCCGGTGAGCTACTTCCCGTGGCTGGCCGGGACGCTGCTGGCGTACTGCCTGCTGACCCAGGGCGTGAAGACCTGGTACATCCGCCGGTTCAACACCTGGCTGTGAACCGCCGATGGAGAGGGGCCGCCCCGGGCGGCCCCCGCACCGGCGCATCGAGGAGGAGCGCGGATCATGGTGAACGAGTGGCAGCTGGCGGGCAACATCGCCGCAGGGCTGGGTTTCGGGGCGGTCATCGGCCTGGAGCGGCAGTGGCGCGCCCGGATGGCGGGGCTGCGGACCAACGCGCTGGTCGCCGCCGGTGCCGCGCTCTTCGTCCTGCTGTCGCAGTACGGCTTCGCGGCCGCGACCAGCACCACCGGCTACGACGGCTCTCGGGTCGCCGCGCAGATCGTCTCCGGCATCGGCTTCCTCGGCGCCGGCGTCATCATGCGCGACGGACTGAGCGTGCGCGGCCTGAACACCGCGGCGACGCTGTGGTGCTCGGCCGCGGTCGGCGCCCTGGCGGGGACCGGGCTGTACGTGGTCGCGGCGCTGGGCACGGCCGGCGTGGTCGGCGCCAACCTGGTGCTGCGGCCGCTGGGCCGGCGCATGGACCGGGAGCCGGGCGGCGGCGCGGAAGTGGCGACCGACTACTACTTCGAGGCGGTGTGCGCCGAACCCGAGGAGGCGCACATCCGGGCACTGGTCGTCCAGGCCGTCAGCCGGCCGGGCTTCCGGCTGCGGGCGGTGCACAGCCGGGACGACGGGGCCGCGGGACGGGACGGCGAGGCGGCGCCGAAGGTCACCGTCGCCGCGGAGCTGACCACCGAGCGGCGCGACGACAGCCTGCTCGAAGAGGCCGTCAGCAGGCTGTCGCTGGAGCCCGCGGTGTCGGCCGTGAGCTGGACCGTCGTGAACAACCCGGACGGCGCCGAGGAGGACTACGACGGCCCGCGCCCGGGCGCCGGGCGCCGCCGGGGTGTGAAATAAACCGGATGACGGCGGGCGGGGCCCGGGTTAGCTTCCACAGGTGACGACAGACATCCGGGACCTCCCCGAAGCACATGTCGACCGGGCGCTCGACCTCTCCTATCTCGCCTTCCACGCAAAGGCCGGCGACGCGACCCGCAAGCGCCACCGCGAAGCGATGCTGGACTGCGACCGGCTGGGCGCGTACGACGGCGAGGACCTCGTCGGGTTCACCGCGGCGCACCGGCTGCGCCTCTCCGTACCGGGCGGCGAACTGCCCGCCGCCGGGCTGGACTTCGTGTCGGTGGCGCCCACCCACCGGCGGCGCGGCGCCCTGACCGGCATGATGGGCGCACTGTGGCGCCGCTGCGCCGCCGCCGGACAGCCGCTGGCCTGCCTGTGGGCGTCGGAGGACGCGATCTACGGCCGTTTCGGCTTCGGCACCGCCACCGAGGCGTACACCGTCGAGATCGACTCCACCCGCCCGCTGGACCTGCGCATCACGCCCGACGGCCGCCCGCTGCGGCTGCTGGACCCGAAGGACGCCGTGCCCGTGATCGGGCCGCTGTACGAGGCGGGCCGGGCACGGCGCGGCGGCCGGCTCGCCCGCGACGAGGCGTGGTGGCGGCGCTCGGTGCTCGCCGACGACGAGGACGGCGACAGCGACGGCGGCGGCCCTCCGTGCGTCGTCGTCCTCGGCGGGAAGGGCGCGCCGGCCGCCGGCTACGCCCTCTACCAGGTAGGCGACAAGGGCACGGTGAACGTCCAGGAGATGGAGGCGGCCGACGCGCCGGCCGCAGCGGCCCTCTGGACCTACCTCGCGTCCATCGACCTGACGCGCAAGGTGCGCGCCTGGGCGGTGCCCGCCGACGACCCGCTGCTGCTCTTCGCCGCCGACCGCGACCGGGTGCGGGTCACCGGCCAGTGGCCGGCGCTGTGGCTGCGGCTGGTGGACGTGGCCGCCGCCCTGACCGCCCGCTCGTGGGCCGCGCCGGCCGACCTCGTACTGGACGTACGCGACCGCGCGCTGCCCGCCAACGCGGGCCGCTTCCGGCTGGTGGCGGGCCCGTCCGGCGCCGTGTACGAGCCCACCGGCGCCCCGGCCGACCTGGCGCTGGACGTCAGGGAACTGGCGGCCTGCTACCTCGGCGGCACCCGGCTGCGCCGGCTGGTGCGGGCAGGGCTGGCCGAGGAGCGTACGCCGGGCGCGGCCCGCCTGCTGGACGCCGCCCTGGAGACGGAGTACCTGCCGTTCACCGGCGAGGACTACTGACGAACGGCCCCGCGCCACACCGCGGGAGTGCCTTTCACGGGGGTGGGCGTCGCGTTCGGCGGCGCGGACTGCCGTCTCCGTGGCCGGAAGCGGCCGGGCCGGGCCGTGCCGCCGTTTGGGTGCGGTGCGGCCGGGCACCCGGCGCCGTGTTCCGATGACCCGATCGCGCGAAGGAGCGTTCGATGAGCGACATCTGGGGCTACCCGGCCGCCGCCGGCCACACGGCGGGCACGGACCTCGTCGGGTTCAAGGTCGAGGCCACGGACGGCGGCATCGGCAAGGTCGACAAGCACTCCGACGAGGTGGGCGCCGCCTGGATCGTGGTCGACACCGGTGTCTGGATCTTCGGCAAGCAGGTGCTGCTGCCCGCCGGCGTCATCGCCTCGGTGGACACCGCCGAGCGCAAGATCTACGTCTCCCGCACCAAGGAGGAGATCAAGAACTCCCCGGAGTTCGACAAGGAGAAGCACCTCGGCAACCCGGACTACCACCAGCAGCTCGGCACGTACTACCAGCCGCACCACAAGTGACACCACGCCCGGCGGGCGGGGCACCGGCCCCGCCCGCCGGCGCCGGTGCCCCGGCCCGCGCGCCGCTACGGCAGCAGCCCCGCCCGGCGTGCCGCCACCACGGCCTGCAGCCGTGAGTGCGCGCCCAGCTTGCGCATGGCGGACCGCAGGTAGCTCTTGACCGTCTCCGGGCGCAGTCCCAGCCGTTCCGCCGCCGACGCGTTCGTCGCGCCCGAGGCCACGCACGCCAGGACGTCCACCTCACGCGGCGCCAGCACGGTCCCGTCCGCCGCGCCGCCCCCGGGAGCGGACGCCGCCGCCAGCCGCCCGCACGCCGCCAGCATCTCCTGGCGCAGCACCGGGTCGGCGACCCGCTGGGCCAGCGCCCGCAGATCGCCGTGCGCCTCCCGGACCTCCTCCCACATCGCCGGATCGGCGGCCGTCGGCTGCCGGGCGACCGACAGCAGCCGTTGCGCCTCGTCCTGGAGCAGCAGCGCCTGCTCCAGTTCGCGGGCGGCCTCCATCGCGGCCGACAGCGGGCGGTCGCCGATCCGCACCGGGTCGCGCAGCGCCCCGTACAGGACCCCGCGCACCCGCCGCCGCACCACCACCGGCACCGCGAGTACGGAGCACAGCCCCTCGGCGGCCACGGCCGCGTCGTACTCGTGGCTGATCACGGGGGAGGAGCGGTAGTCGGTCACCGCGAAGGGGCGGGTGAGCGCCGCCGCCTTGCCGCCGAGGCCGTTGCCGTGCCGGATGGCCAGCCCGTGCAGCGAGCCGGTTCTGGCGCCCGTCAGCTCGCTGATGCGGTAGCGGCCGGGGCCGGACCGCAGTCCCCCGAACGCCACGGGCAGGCCGCTGGCCCGCCGCAGCCGCAACAGCGCCGCCCGTACGTCCACGGACCCGCCGGACTCTGACTCGACCCGCACGTCGAAACCTCCGCTTCCCCCCGTTCGGGGGTGGTGAGACCTGCGTCACTGATTACACGATGGCGGTAGGCGGTGCGGCAATGAGGAGGACACATGGCGGACACGCGCGAGACAGATGCGGCGGGCGGTACGGACGGTATGGGCGGGATTGCTGGTGTTACGGAAGTGCCGGGTGCGGCGACGTCCCCGGACCCCACCACGGAGTTCCGCACCGCACGCGACTTCCTCCTGCGCCACCGCGAGGACTACGACAGCGTGCGCGAGGGCTTCGTCTGGCCGCGCCCCGAGCACTTCAACTGGGCGCTGGACTGGTTCGACCACATCGCCGAGGGCAACGACCGCACCGCCCTGCACATCGTCGAGGAGGACGGCACCCACACCCGCCGCACCTTCGACGAGCTGCGCCGCGTCTCGAACCGGGCTGCCAACTGGCTGGCCGCACAGGGCGTACGGGCCGGCGACCGGATCGTGGTCATGCTCGGCAACCAGGCCGAGCTGTGGGAGACCGCCCTCGCCGCCATGAAGCTGCGCGCCGTCGTCATCCCCGCCACCCCGCTGCTCGGCCCGCTCGACCTGGCCGACCGCGTCGCGCGCGGCCGGGCCCGGCACGTGCTCGTACGGGCCTCGGACACCGGCAAGTTCGCGGACGTCGCGGGCGACTACACCCGCATCGCGGTCGGCGGCGACGCCGCGACGGCCGCCGCGGGCTGGCTCGCCTACGAGGACGCGTACACCGCCCCCGAAACGTACGAGCCCACGGGACCCACCCGGGCGGACGACCCCCTGATGCTCTACTTCACCTCCGGCACCACGGCCCGCCCCAAGCTGGTGGAACACACCCACACCTCCTACCCCGTCGGCCACTTGGCGACGATGTACTGGATCGGCCTCAAACCCGGCGACGTCCACCTCAACATCTCCTCACCCGGCTGGGCCAAGCACGCCTGGTCCAACCTCTTCGCCCCCTGGAACGCCGAGGCCACCGTCTTCATCCACAACTACACCCGCTTCGACGCGGCCCGGCTGATGGCGGAGATGGACCGGGCGGGCGTCACCAGCTTCTGCGCGCCACCCACCGTGTGGCGGATGCTCATCCAGGCCGACCTGACGATGTTGCGGAACCCGCCGCGCGAGATCGTCGCGGCCGGCGAGCCGCTCAACCCGGAGATCATCGAACGGGTGCGGGAGGCGTGGGGCGTCACCATCCGGGACGGCTTCGGCCAGACCGAGACCGCCGTCCAGGTCGCCAACACCCCGGGCCAGCCCCTCAAGCCCGGCTCCATGGGCCGCCCCACCCCGGGCTTCGAGGTCGTCCTGCTGGACCCGGTGAGCGGCCGGCCCGCCGACGAGGGGGAGATCGCCCTCGACCTGTCGGCGCGCCCCGTGGGCCTGACCACCGGCTACCACGGCGACCCGGAGCGCACCGCGGAGGCGATGGCCGGCGGGTACTACCGCACCGGCGACATCGGCAGTCGAGACGGCGACGGCTACCTGACCTACGTCGGCCGCGCCGACGACGTCTTCAAAGCCTCCGACTACAAGATCTCACCCTTCGAGCTGGAGAGCGCCCTGCTGGAGCACGAGGCGGTCGCCGAGGCCGCCGTGGTCCCGGCGCCCGACCCCGTCCGGCTGGCGGTTCCCAAGGCGTACGTGGTGCTGGCCGCCGGCTGGGAGCCTGGACCGGAGACCGCCGCGGTGCTCTTCGCGCACTCCCGCGCGGTGCTCGCCCCGTACAAGCGCGTCAGGCGGCTGGAGTTCGCGGAACTGCCCAAGACGGTCTCGGGCAAGATCCGTCGCGTGGAACTGCGCGAACGCACCGCCGCCGAGGGCGGCGGGGCCGCCGAGTACCGAGAGGAAGACCACCGATGACCGACATGAGCAGGCCGCCGGGCCACCCACCGGGACCCAGGGAGGACGCCGTGCAGAGCGAACGGCTGTCGTACGCGCGCGGAGCCACCGACGAGCCGCTGCTCGTCCGCACCATCGGCGCCGACCTGGAGCGCGCGATCCGGCTCTTCGGCGACCGCGAGGCGCTGGTCGACGTGGCGGGCGGCCGCCGCTGGACGTACGCGGAGCTGGGCCGGGCGGTGGACGAGGTGGCCCTCGGGCTGCTCGCCAAGGGCGTGCGAAAGGGTGACCGGGTCGGCATCTGGGCGCCCAACTGCCCGGAATGGGTCCTGGTGCAGTACGCCACCGCCCGCATCGGCGCCGTCATGGTCAACATCAATCCGGCCTACCGTGTGCACGAATTGGCGTATGTGCTCAAGCAGGCCGGCATGAGCGTCCTGGTCTCCGCCGTCGCCCACAAGACCAGCGACTACCGGCGGATGATCGAGCAGGTGCGCGCCGAGAGCCAGGCACTGCGCGATGTGATCTACATCGACGACCCCACCTGGGACGGCCTGCTGGCGGCCGGCGCCGGCGTGCCGTACGCCAAGCTCACCGACGTCGCGAAGGAACTGTCGGCGCACGACCCGGTCAACATCCAGTACACCTCCGGGACCACCGGCTTCCCGAAGGGCGCCACCCTCTCCCACCACAACATCCTCAACAACGGCTTCTGGGTGGGCGAGACGGTCGGCTACACCGAACACGACCGGGTCTGCCTGCCGGTGCCCTTCTACCACTGCTTCGGCATGGTGATGGGCAACCTCGGCGCCACCTCGCACGGCGCCTGCATCGTCATCCCGGCCCCCGCCTTCGACGCCGCCGCCACCCTCCGGGCCGTCCAGGAGGAGCGCTGCACCTCCCTGTACGGCGTACCGACGATGTTCATCGCCGAGCTGGACCACCCGGACTTCGCCACGTACGACCTGACCTCCCTGCGCACCGGGATCATGGCGGGCTCGCCGTGCCCGGAGGAGGTGATGCGGCGGGTCGTCTCCGAGATGCACATGGCCGAGGTCTCCATCTGCTACGGCATGACCGAGACCTCGCCGGTCTCCACCCAGACGCGGCGCGACGACGACCTGGCGCACCGCACCGGCACGGTGGGCCGCGTACTGCCGCACATCGAGGTCAAGGTGGTGGACCCGGCGACCGGCGCGACGGTACCGCGCGGCGAGCCGGGCGAGCTGTGCACCCGCGGCTACAGCGTGATGCTGGGCTACTGGGAGGAGCCGGAGCGCACGGACGAGGCCATCGACGCGGACCGGTGGATGCACACCGGCGACCTCGCGGTGATGAACGACGACGGCTACCTGCGGATCGTCGGCCGCATCAAAGACATGATCATCAGGGGCGGCGAGAACGTCTATCCGCGGGAGATCGAGGAGTTCCTCTACACCCATCCCAAGATCGCCGACGTACAGGTGGTCGGCGTCCCGGACGCCAAGTACGGCGAGGAGATCGCCGCCTGCGTCATCCTGCGCGACCCCGCCGACGGGCTCACCCGCGACGAGCTGGCACGGTACTGCCGCTCACGGCTGGCCCACTACAAGGT
The DNA here is from genome assembly GCF_044332485.1 of Streptomyces sp. NPDC017056. Classification (NCBI taxonomy): domain Bacteria; kingdom Bacillati; phylum Actinomycetota; class Actinomycetes; order Kitasatosporales; family Streptomycetaceae; genus Streptomyces; species Streptomyces sp. NPDC017056. The sequence continues at coordinate 165,947 of NZ_JBIRPD010000019.1, forward strand.
GCCGCGGTACGTGCACCTCCTCGACGCCTTCCCGATGACCGTCAGCGGCAAGGTCAGGAAGGTCGAACTGCGGGAACGGCTGGCCGCGCAGCTGGCGGCGGCGCGGCAGGAGCCGCCGGCCGCGACGCCGGGGCAGACCGGGCCCGTCGAAGCGGCCCAGACGTAACGCCACGGCCGGGTCGCGCGCCGTGGGATCAGGCGCGGCCCGGCCAGTCCAGCACCAGCTGCTGCGCGCGCGGCAGCCGCGACACGACGAGATCGTACGAATCCTCGATCATGTCCAGGACGAGCCGGTCGTCCAGCGCGCCCGCCAGCGAAACGGTGTTCCAGTGCCGCTTGTTGAGGTGGTAGCCCGGCACGATCTCCGGGTGCGCGGCGCGCAGCCGCTCCGCCAGATCGGGGTCGCACTTGAGACTCACGCTCAGCGGCGCGGCGTCCAGGCTGCTCAGCGCGAAGATCTTCCCGCCGACCTTGAACGTGGCCACCTCCCGGTTCCCGGGGAACGGGAACTCCTCGAACGCCCCGTTGAAGTCCAGGCAGACGGCCCGCAGCCGCTTCGCATCGAACATACGGGCATTATCGCGCGCGAGCGCATACCGGCTCTCACCCCGGCGCGGGCGGCAGCGGTACGGCGGTCAGCACGGCGGACACCACCACCACGGCCGCCAGCGCCACCACCTCGGCGCGGGCCGGCCCGGTGGCCGCCCCCGGCACCCCCGCCTCCCGCCGCAACCGTCCGCGGGCGGCCAGCGCCAGCCCGCCCACGACCAGGACGAGCACCAGCTTGGCCACCAGCACACGCCCGTACGCCGTGCCGAACGCGTCTCCGAGCGGCAGCCGGCGCAGCGTACTGCACACACCGGTCACCGCGATCGCGGCGAACAGCAGCGCCGCCGGCCGCGCGTACCGCACCAGCAACTCCCGCCCCGCCACCGCGTCGTGCCGCCACCGCCACCGGGTCCGCAGCACGTGCACCAGGCCACCCGCCCACAGCGCCGTCGCCGTCAGATGCACGAGAGTGAGCGCGACGCCGACCTCCGGCGTACCGGCCTCGGGGTGGGCCCGCAACGCCTCCCCGAACACGACACCGGCCAGCGGAACGAGGGCCAGCACCGGCCGCCTTGACGCGGCACACAGAGCGGCCAGCACGAACGCGTTCGCCTCCAGCAAGGCCAGCAGGCCGGGCCGGGTCCCGTACGCGGCGGCGAGCGCCGGCCCCGACACCCCGGCCACCGGCGACCCGCTCCCCGCCACCAGCAACAACTGCCCCACCGCCGCCACCACCCCGAGCCACGCCGCCCGCACGGCCCAGCCCCGCGGCAACCCCGCCGAAGCACCCCCCACCCGCCGCGCGAGCCGCACCCCGGCCAACTCACCCACATGCACACACAACGCGGCAACCAACACCGCCCGCAGAAAAGCGGCGCCCCCGTCCCCGGGTAATCGGATCTCGGCCGACTCGTCCACCGCCAGCCCGGTGCCGAGGAGCGGTACGAGAGCCGCGACGCAGGCGGCTGCGAACACGGCGCACACCCGGCGGACGGACCATCGGCGTGCGGGCGCCGCGTCCGCACCGGGCGCCTCGTCGCCGGCCCCCGTCACGGCGGGGCCGGGGGCGGGTTGGGAAGCCGGTTGAGGTGGGTTCATCCGGCGATGGTCCCCGGCGGCCGGAGACCGGGCAAGCGGGGCGCCCCAGAGGTCACCCGACCAGGCCACCGTCCCGCCGCATGCACACCCGCTCCCACCGGTCCAGCCCCAGTTCCCGTTCCCGGTGGCGGATCTCCCGGAGGCCCGGGGTGAATTCGGCGTCCGGCAGGACGCGGAAGCCGAGACGGGCGTAGTACGGGGCGTTCCACGGGACGCCGGCGAAGGTGGTGAGGGTCAGCGACGGCAGGCCGCTGTCCTGCCACGCCCGCTCGATCAGCGCGCGCCCGAGGCCGCGGCGTGCGGCGGCCGGGTGGACCGAGACCTGCTCGACGTGGGCGCAGCCGTCGACCGGTTCCCAGAGCAGGTACGCGAGCGGCGCACCGTCCCGCGTCCGGTCGCAGGCGACCAGGGCGCGGCCCGCCCGCTGGTACCGGGCCAGTTCCGTCAGCGACGGCGGTTCGTCGTCCGCGATGGAGTCCATGCCCAGGGTGCGGAAAACCTCCCCGGCCGCGCGCTCGACGGCGCGCAGCGCGGGGAGGTCGCCGGGGGCGGCCGCGCGGACGACGGGGTGGTGGTCAGGTGCGTTCATACGAGCACCGTCGCAGGTCGCGCCGCGCGCGGCAGCCGGTTTTCGTCCGGCCCGGGGCTCAGTGCCTCAGGAGTCGGTCCGCCGAGCGGGCGGCGAAGAGCAGGAGGCCGGTCGTGAGGAGTGCCGCCATGACGGCCACGGGGAGTACGGACCGGGCGCCGGGGCCGTGGGCGAGTGGCGTGTTCAGTACGAGGGTCAGGCCGGTGACCGAGACCAGCGGGCCGGCCGCGTACCACGCGGCGAACAGGAACGGGCCCGGCCCGCCCATCGGGGTCGCGCCGCCGAGGAACAGCAGGTCCGTGCGCGCCGGACCGCGGCAGGCGCCGAACACCGCGGCCGCCGCGAACGGCACCGCGCACAGCGGCATCAGCAGCAGCGCCCACGCCGCGCCGGCCAGCGCGTACGGCACCGCGGCGAGCAGGCCCAGCAGCGCGCCGAGCACCGCGGGGACGATCGCGTGGTGCAGCATCAGCGTCCGCAGCCGGAACGGCGACCAGGCCGCGCGCCGTACGTTGTCCGTCTCCAGGCGCGCCGGTTCGGCGAGGGCGCCGACCGCGGCGTACCCGCACAGCAGCCCCACGACCAGGCCGGTCACGCGCTGTTCGGCGACCGGTCCGGCGCCGAGGCCCGCTGCCGCGGCGGCCGCGGCCGTCCAGGCGCACGCCCGCCCCAGCCGGCCGGGCGTGCGCAGCAGCGTCAGCAGGTCGCGCCAGACCACGGCCAGGTACCGGTGCGGTGGCGGCGGCAGTCGCAGCCGCCGCTTCGGTTCGTCGCCGCCAGCCTCCAGGAGCGCCAGCTTCGCGGCCCGCAGCTCCAGCGCGAGCACACCGGACGTGACGGCCGAGGTCGTCGCCGCGCGGCTGCGCAACTGGGCGTTGGGCACGTGCGCGGCGTCCCGGTGCGCGTAAAGGACGGCCGCCGCGGTGACGGCCAGGAGGAGGGCGACGGCGACGGGCCACCCCGGCGCCTGCCCGCCGGTCACCGCCACGACCGGTTGCGCCGCCCAGCCCCACGGGCCCGACCACAGTTCGACCGCTTCCAGGGGCGCCCAGCGGCGGCCGGTGCCGGCCAGCGCGGCTTGGCCGGCGGACAGGGCCAGCAGGAGGGCGGCGGGCGCGGTCAGCCGCCGTACGTGCCGGGTCAGCCGCGGTCTGCGCTCCACCGCCATGCCCAGCGAGACGGCCAGCAGCGGCAGGCAGAGCCCGGCCGGGAGCGCCGCCGCCAGCGCGCCGCCGAACGACGTCAGGCCGGTCACCTGGAGGACGACGGCGGCGGCCGCGGCCACCAGCACGCCTGCGCCCGCGGCCGTCCCGGCGGAGAGCCGGAAGCCGGGCCGCAGGACCGCGCCGCGCCGTACGGGCTGTGCGAGCAGCCAGCCGACGGACGGCCCGGACACCACGACGGGCCCGCGCCACAGCGCGTCGCGGGCGGCGAGCACGGCCAGCCCGAGCGTGACGGTGACGAAGACGGCCGGAAGGGAGCGCTGGAGGTCCGCGCCGAGGCTGCCGTAGTCGGCGCCCAGCTTCAGCTGTTGCAGGAAGCGGTAGGCGTAGCCGCTTCCGTAGCCGATGACCGCCAGTACGACGCAGTAGGCGAGGACGGCCCGGTCCCGGCGGCGTTGGCGCTGGTGGGCGCGGCGCTTGGCGCGCAGCCAGCGCAGTGTCTCGGCGGTGCGGTCGTCGTCCTCCTCGGACCACGGGGGTTCGTCGTCGTACTGGCCGGCCGCCTCGTTCTCCGTCTCGTCCGCGGCTTCGGCGTCCATGTCCGTACCCCGCACGCTCATGACCGCACGCCCAGTTCCCGCAGCACCGCCGCCGGACTGCCCCGGCCGACGACCCGGCCGTCCTCCAGCGCGATCATGCGGTCCGCGACCGCCTCGGCCAGCTCCGCCTGGTGGGTGGCGAGCAGTACCGCCACCCCGTCCGCCTTCTCCGCGACCAGGAGGTCGGCGAGGCGGGCCCGCGCGTCGGGGTCGAGCCGCTGCTCGGGTTCGTCCAGTACCAGCAGGTCACGCGGCCTGACCAGGGCGGCGGCCAGCAGCAGCGACTGCAGCTGGCCGGAGGAGAGCGAACCCGGCAGCGCGTGCGCGTGGTCGGACAGCCGGCGGTCGGCGAGCACCTGGTCGATCCACGCCTGGGCGTCGTCCACGGCGTGCGCGACCGTGACCAGTTCGAGGTGTTCGCGGACGGTGAGGTCCGGGTAGCAGGCGACGCTGTCGCCGACCACCGCGACCCGCGCCCGTACCTGCGGGTCGTCCTCGGCGACCGGACGGCCGGCGAACAGGGCGCGGCCGCCGGTCGGCGCGTCCCGGCCGCACGCGATGCGCAGCAGCGTGGACTTGCCGGACCCGTTGTGGCCGAACAGGGCGGTGCAGCTGCCCGCGGCCAGGTCGAGGTCGATCGGGTGCAGTGCCTGCCGTTCGCCGTAGCGACGGCTGACGCCGCGCAGTTGCAGCAGCGCTTCCGCGCTGGTTCTCGCCGCCATCGGGCCTCTCCGTACGCAATCGGTGGGTTCGCCCGACCTTAACGAGCCCCGCACCCCGTTGCGCGCGGCGCCCCTACCACCGGGCGGCGCCGTCTCTGATCAGGGCGTCGGCCGGATCGTTGACCGGCTGAGGGGTGCCGGTGAGGTCCATGACGAACAGCGGGATGTGCAGTTCGTCGGCGCGGGCGCGGGCGTCGCGGGAGTAGCCGGCCAGGGAGAAGCAGACCGCGATGGCGGAGTCGTTGAGGCCGTTGAGCCACAGGCACTCGATCTCGCGCAGCCTGGTCGCCCGGGTCGTCGGGTCGACCTGGGCCACCACGTTCCCGCCGCGCAGGTCCACGCCGGACGCGGTGCGCTCCTGCACCCGCGCGACGTCGGTGAAGCCCAGCCACTTGAGGTACTGGGCGGCGGCGGTGACGCAGTCCCTGGCCGTACGGATGGTGACTGGGCGGAAGGCGGGCCGCAGCACCGGCTGCGGCCCGGCGGGCGGGCTCGCCGCGTGGCTGCCGGGGGCGGGTGGTTTCGGGGGCGGCGGGTTCGGTACCGGTACGACGGGGACCCGTACCACCGTGCCGCACGCGCAGCCCGACTCCGGCGCCGGCCACTCGTCCAGCCGGCCGCAGGAGTCGCAGCGCACCTCGACCCAGGAGCTCTGCCACGTGCGGTGGAGGATCTCCACGGGCACACCGCCGCGCAGCACCGGCAGGGTCAGCGGGGCACCGCACGCGCACGGGAAGGTGGGCGGGGTGAAGGCGTTCTCACGGCGGCAGGTAGGGCAGCGCACCGGCACGCTGTCGGCCATGGTCGGCTCCTGGCGGGTAGGTCGGCAGACGCGTTCGGCGTGTGCTGCCGTCCATCTTCCCTCCGGCGGCCGGTGTTGGTGGGAGGTTCACGGTGAGAGGCCGTAATTACCTGCGGTATATGCGCGTCGACCCGGCTCAGGGGAGCCGGGCCCGCGGATGAGGTGCCGCCCGGCGGCACGGGAGACGGGCGCGACATGACGTTCGCACCGCCGGGCGGGTACGGGGGAGGGGTAAGGGGCGGGCGGACGGGAGTTCCGCGCCGGCCGGCCACCCCTCAGCGGACCGGCCGGCACGGAAGCGCGGGTCCTGACCTCCCGTCGGGCCCCGCGCGGACCGGGGGTCAGTCCTCGCGCAGCTCGTGCACCTTGGCCTCGACGCGCTTGCCGTACTCCGGGTCGGCCGCGTGGAAGTGGGCGAGGTTCTTCTCGACGACGTCGTCGCGCGAGACCTGCGAGAGGCCGCCGGCGATGTTCGCCACCAGACGGTTCTTCTCGTCCTCCGACATCAGCCGGTACAGCTCGCCGGCCTGGAAGAAGTCGTCGTCCTTGGCGTGCGCCGGGGCCGCGTGGGTGCCGGTGTGGCCGGTGAGCGCGAGCGGCGCGGACAGCGGCAGGTCCGACTGGGCCGGGCCGTCGTAGGAGTTGGGCTCGTAGTTCTTGGCGTGCCGGTCGTAGGCGTTGGACGCCATCAGGCCGTCCCGGCCGTAGTTGTTCGCGGCGGTCGCCTTCGGCGCGTTGACCGGCAGCTGGGTGTGGTTGACGCCCAGGCGGTAGCGGTGCGCGTCGGCGTAGGCGAACAGCCGGCCCTGGAGCATCTTGTCCGGGGACGGGCCGATGCCGGGCACGAAGTTGTTCGGCGAGAACGCGGACTGCTCGACCTCGGCGAAGACGTTGTCGGGGTTGCGGTCCAGGACGAGGCGGCCGACCCGCTGGAGCGGGTAGTCGGCGTGCGGCCACACCTTAGTGAGGTCGAACGGGTTGAAGCGGTAGCCCGCCGCCTCGGCCGCCGGCATGACCTGCACGTACAGCGTCCAGGACGGGTACACGCCGCGCTCGATGGACTGGAGCAGGTCGGTCTGGTGGCTGTTGGGGTCCTTGCCGGACAGCTCGGCGCCCTGGGCGGCGTCCAGGCAGCGGATGCCCTGGTTGGTCTTGAAGTGGTACTTGACGAAGAAGGCTTCGCCGGCGGCGTTGGTCCACTGGTACGTGTGCGAGCCGTAGCCGTTCATGTGCCGGTACGAGGCCGGGATGCCGCGGTCGCCCATCAGCCAGGTGATCTGGTGGGTGGCCTCGGGGGAGTGGGCCCAGAAGTCCCAGACGTTGTCCGGCTCCTGCTTGCCCGTGAAGGGGTCGCGCTTCTGCGAGTGGATGAAGTCGGGGAACTTCAGCGGGTCCTTGATGAAGAAGACCGGGGTGTTGTTGCCGACGAGGTCGTAATTGCCCTCCTCGGTGTAGAACTTGACGGCGAAGCCGCGCGGGTCGCGGGCGGCGTCCGGGCCGCCGAGGTTGTCGGCCACGGTCGAGAAGCGGATGAACAGGTCGGTGCGCCGGCCGACCGCGCTCAGGAAGTCGGCGCGGGTGAACCGGGAGACGTCGTCGGTCACTTCGAAGTAGCCGTAGGCGCCCGAACCGCGGGCGTGCACGACACGCTCCGGGATGCGCTCGCGGTTGAAGCGGGCCAGCTTCTCCAGGAGGTGCTGGTCCTGGAGGAGCAGCGGGCCGCCGACGCCGGCGGTGGCGGAGTTCTGGTTGTCGGCGATCGGGGCGCCGGCTTCCGTGGTGAGGCGGCGCGTCGTCGTGGGCTTCGGCATGGTGACCTTCCGTACGAGAGCGCGGAAGTCGGCTTCCGCATGTTGGAGCGTATGGAGCACCCCCACCATCGTCAACACTTTGTTGAAAAGTTGCGGGACGGTGCTCGGGAGGGGGCAGGGAGCGGCTTTCGGGCGCGCTCAGGGGTTCCCGGCGGCGGCACCTGGGCGCGACAGGACAGGTGTCGGCGCCGCCGCCGGGAAGACGTGGGGAGACCTCGGAACTCAGGCCTCGGGTGAGGTGCGCGGGCGCGGGACACGTGCGGCGAGCGCCTGCGTCCGCGCGGCGACCAGCAGCAGGACCGGCCGTGCGGTCGTCACGGACTCCTTGCGGGCCCAGGCGACCGCGGGGCGCAGGCCGCCGGCGTCGTCCACCCGGTGCCCCGAGCAGCCGTACGCCCGCATCAGCTCCAGCGCCCGCCCACCGCTCCGGCCGCCGCCCGAGTCGGTCGCGGCCAGCACGAACGGCACCTCGTGCCGCGCCGCGACGGCCAGCGCCTCAGCAGAGTGCGGCAGTTGGTCCGCGCGGGCGAGGGCGACGACTGTGGTGTCCCGGTGCCCCGACGCTTCCAAGGCCACCCGTACGCCGATCGCGGTCGCCACCTGCCGGCCGGGCGGACCGTCCCGGCCGCACACCACGTACCGGCGGGTGCGGTGCGTCGTCCCACCGTGCTCCTCGTCCGCTGCCGCGAAGGAGACGTCGCGGGCGGCCGTCGCGTACGGCAGGTCGATCAGTACGGGTCCGGGGCGGCCCTCGCGCGCGGTCCGGAAGGCCGCGCGAAGGGCCTGCGGGACCTGAGCCGGTTCCTCGACCTGTACGGCGTACTTGGCCACCGGCCGGGCCGACCGCACGAGCGCGGCGGCAGGCACCGCTGCGCCGTCCCGGCCGGGCGGTGCGGTCCGGCCGGTCACGCAGACCAGCGGGACCGCGTCCGCGTGGGCCGTCCGCAGCCCGGCGAGCAGGCCGTCGATATCCGCCCCGGGGGCCGCCGCGACGACACCGGTCCGCCCGTTCGTACGGGCCCAGCCGACCGCCATGTGAAGCGCGTCCAGGTCGTGAGGCGCCATCAGGTACCGCACCCCGGCGCCCTGTTCACACGCCTCGTGCCACGGCAGGGACGTGGCGCCGCGGGAACGGAAGACCTGCACGGCCACGCTGTCAGCTGGTGGTGTGGCCGGAGAGGCGTTCGACGCCGCGTAGGAGGGCGGAGTGGTCGAGGGTGCCGTCGCCTTGGGCGCGCAGGGCGGCGACGAGGGAGGCGACGAGGGTGCCGGTGGGCAGGGCGGCGCCGACGGTGCGGGCGGCGTCGGTGACGA
>NZ_JBIRPD010000020.1:0-169069 GCF_044332485.1 Streptomyces sp. NPDC017056
GCAGTCGCGGAAGCCTTGTCTTGAACGCTGAACCTGGTGTTGCGACGTGTCGGCTGCGGGGAGCCCCCTGCGTGTCCCCGGCCCCGGGCCCGGATAGCGACTATCCCGCCGCGACGGCCGAGGCCCCCCAAAGGGGGCAGTTCTTTGTCTTCCCCCGGTGACCGGTGGCGACATCGCACCTGGTTGCTGCGCTGCGGGTGTCTTTTTCCTCCCCCACCCCCACTCGCGCGGGGTTGCCAAGCCGGCCGGAGGGGGCGTGCAGGGGGGTGTCCCCGCAGCCGACAGCTCGCTACACCAGGTTCAGCTTTCAAGATATGGCGTCCGCGAGTGCGGTGAGGAGTCACCCCCCTGCGCGGCCCCGACCCCACCACAAACCATTGCAACCCCGCGCGCCAGCGCAAACCCCGCGCGTAGCGCGGCCTCGTCTCGCGTGGCCCGGCACCGCCCCGCCTCCGCGTCGTACTCGGTCATGATCACGCCCGCGTGATCCGTAGGCGGCTCTTCCAGGTGAACCGCGTGCCCCGCGCATCGCAGCGCCGTGGCAAGTGCCCGCGAGTGCTCAACCGGCACGACCGAGTCGGACGCGCCGTGCGCGAGACGTACCGGCGCGGCCGGAACCCGGCCCGCCGCCAAGTCGTCCAGGGGCGCAACCCCCGTCGTGCGGGCCGGGACGTCGTAGCGGCCGGCCACGCCGAAGACCGCGGTTGGCGCCCAGCCGTCGAACAGGTCGGGGTGGAGCGCCACCCCGACCGCGGCCCCCGCCCCGGCGGACCAGCCGACGAGGACGAGAGGGCCGCCCGCAGAGCGGGCATGGGTGAGAGACTCCAGCAGATGCGCGCGCCCGCCGTCCTCCGCGTCCGAGCGCCAGTCGGGTACGAGCACCCGAAGTCCCTGGTCGGCCATCGCGCCGGCCAACGGTTCGAGGATGTCCCGTTCGTCGGGGCCGATGCCGTGCCACAGGAGCACCGTACCGACGGGGGCCCCGCCGGGACGGTAGTCGTCCAGGTGTTTGCCGCTCGGGCCGTAGGCCCTTCTCTGCGTTGCCATGGGGCGCACGCTATCCGAGGCGCCTCACGCGCCGACTAGGCTGGGAGGTCGACCGTGCCGCGTCGACCGATCCGAGCGTCGACCGTTCAACGTGCAGGAGTGAGATGGCCGTCAACCTCGTCAATCTGGAAGCCGTGGGCAAGGTGTACGGGACGCGTGCGCTGCTCGACGGTGTCTCCCTGGGGGTCAACGAGGGGGACCGGATCGGCGTCGTGGGGCGTAACGGCGACGGCAAGACGACCTTGATCCGGATTCTCGCGAAGCTGGAGGGCGCCGACGACGGGCGGGTCACGCACAACAGCGGGCTGCGGCTCGGTGTGCTGACGCAGCACGATTCGCTGGATCCGGCCGCCACCGTGTGGCACGAGGTGATCGGCGATCTGGCGGATCACGAGTGGCGGGGCAACGCCAAGATCCGGGATGTGCTGACGGGGCTGTTCGGCGGGCTGGACCTGCCGGGGCTGGGGCAGGGTCTGGACACGGTGATCGGGCCGCTGTCGGGCGGTGAGCGGCGGCGCATCGCGCTGGCGAAGCTGCTGATCGCCGAGCAGGATCTGATCGTGCTGGACGAGCCGACGAACCACCTGGACGTCGAGGGCATCTCGTGGCTGGCCGGCCACCTGCGGGCCCGCAGGTCGGCGCTGGTGTGCGTCACGCACGACCGGTGGTTCCTGGACCAGGTGTGCACGCGGATGTGGGACGTGCAGCGTGGTGACGTCCACGAGTACGAGGGCGGGTACAGCGACTACGTTTTCGCGCGCGCGGAGCGGGAGCGCATCGCGGCGAGCGAGGAGGCCAAGCGGCAGAACCTGATGCGCAAGGAGCTGGCCTGGCTGCGGCGGGGTGCTCCGGCGCGGACCAGTAAGCCGCGCTTCCGTATCGAGGCGGCCAACGAGCTGATCGCGGATGTGCCGCCGCCGCGGGACACGGCCGAGCTGATGAAGTTCGCCAATTCGCGGCTGGGCAAGACGGTTTTCGAGCTGGCGGACGTGACCGTGCAGGCCGGGCCGAAGGTGCTGCTCAAGCATCTGACGTGGCAGCTCGGTCCGGGGGACCGGATCGGCCTGGTGGGGGTGAACGGCGCGGGCAAGACGTCGTTGCTGCGGGCGTTGGCGGAGGCGGCGCGTACGGAGGGTGAGGCGCAGCCCGCGGCGGGCAAGATCGTGGTCGGCAAGACGGTGAAGCTGGCTTATCTGTCGCAGGAGGTCGCGGAGCTGGATCCGGCACTGCGGGTGCTGGAGGCCGTGCAGCGGGTGCGTGAGCGGGTCGATCTGGGCAAGGGCCGGGAGATGACCGCGGGGCAGCTGTGCGAGAAGTTCGGGTTCACGAAGGAGAAGCAGTGGACGCCGGTCGGTGATCTGTCGGGTGGTGAGCGGCGGCGGCTGCAGATTCTGCGGCTGCTGATGGACGAGCCGAACGTGCTGTTCCTGGACGAGCCGACGAACGATCTCGATATTGAGACGTTGACGCAGCTGGAGGACCTGCTCGATGGGTGGGCTGGGTCGCTGGTGGTCATCAGCCACGACCGGTACTTCGTCGAGCGGACGACGGACCGGGTGTTCGCGTTGCTGGGGGACGCGACCTTGCGGATGCTGCCGCGGGGGCTGGACGAGTACCTGGAGCGGCGCCAGAAGGTGATCGACGCGGCGGCGCCCGCGTCTGCTCCGGCGGAGGCCGCGCCGAAGCAGAAGCCGGCGGCCGTGACGCGGGCGGCGCAGAAGGAACTCCAGAAGATCGAGCGGCAGCTCGACCGCATCGGTGAGAAGGAGGCGAAGTTGCACGCGCAGATCGCGGAGCACGCGACGGACTTCGAGAAGGTCGCGGGGCTGGACGCGCAGTTGCGTGAGCTGGCGGGGGAGCGTGAGGAGCTGGAGATGCGCTGGCTGGAGCTGGCGGAGGACGCGTAGGGAGGTTCTGCTGCCCTCGTCGTGGTTGACCGCGTCGGGGGTGGGCAGGATGGGGCGGTGCTTGCCGGGGCGTGCTGGCTCGGGTGTCACTTCTGTCGCATTCGGCCGACAAGCTGTGCGCAAGTGAACGGGATTGGCCGGGATTTCAGCATTGCGGCAGGCTTCTTCCCCTTAAGGGGCGCGCGATGTCGAACAAGCGTGTAGCTTCCGGGGGCAAGGGGCCTGGCGAGGGCCGGGGGGCTGGGCTCGCCGGGGAATTGGGGGGTTGCTGCAATGGGCGTGCGGCTGATGGTGGTCGACGATCACCGACTGCTCGCCGAGGCACTCGCCTCGGCCTTGAAACTGCGTGGGCACCGGGTGCTCGCGGCGGCCGCCCCGAGCACCGGGGCGGCGGACCTGGTGGTGAGCCGGGCTCCCGAAGTGTGCCTGCTGGGCACGGCGGCGCCGGCCGAACCCGGCGCCTTCGACCCCGTCGTGCGCATCAAGAAGGAGCGTCCGCAGGTCGCGGTCGTGGTGCTCGGGCCGGTGCCCAACCCGCGCGGCATAGCGGCCGCTTTCGCGGCGGGCGCCTCCGGGTACGTACGGCACGACGAGCGCATCGAGGGCGTGGAACGCGCCATGATGAAGGCGCGCGCCGGCGAGGCGGCGATAGCGCCGCAGTTGCTCCAGCAAGCGTTCGAGGAGTTACTGCACCCGGCCGCGCAGCCCGACGACGAGGGCGCGCGCCTGCTACAGATGCTCACCCCGCGCGAGGTCGAGGTGCTGGTACGGGTCGCCGAGGGCGAGGACACCCGGCTGATCGCGGCGGGCATGGGCATCGCGCCGAGCACCGCCCGTACGCATGTGCAGCGGGTGCTGATGAAGCTGGGCGTCGGTTCGCGCCTGGAGGCTGCGGCGCTGGCGGCGCGTACCGGGCTGCTGGACCGGGCGGCGTCGCGGGGCGCGGCGGCGCGCGAGGCGGCGGGGGCCGAGGCGGTCCCGCCGCCGTGACGGCGCCGGTCAGTCGGTGTCGTCCTGGAGGGCCGCCAGTTCCTCGGCGGTCGGCGGGACGGTCGGGCGGAGCTTGAGCCAGGCCAGGAAGAACAGGCCGAGCAGCAGCATGCCCAGGCCCGTCCAGAGGTTGATGTTGATGTCCTGGGCCTTCTCCAGGTCCGCGTCGGAGGCGGTGAGCCCGGCGATCGTGACGATGACGCCGTAGAGCGTGAACAGGCCGCCGATGATGAGGCGGATGTCGAAGAGCCGGGCGGCCGTCGCCGACCTGCGTTCGAGGTCGACCTCGTGCTGGTAGTCACTCATGGTGCTGGTTCCTTCGGCTGAGGTGGCGCGTCAGAAGGAGTACGGGACGTAGCAGAGCGCGGCGAGGACGATCGCGCCCCAGCCGAGCAGGGCCGGCTTGCGGTACCAGGCGTCGTCGCCCTTGGCGGGCGGCTCCTCCAGGCCGGGGGACCGGGTGCCGTAGACCAGGCCGGCGAGTTCGGCGGCGGGCTTGGGCTCGGTGAACAGGGTGACGACGACCATGACCACGGCGCCGACGACGAAGGCGACGATCGCGGAGACGAAGTTGGCGCCCTGGTCGGTGGGGATGGCGATGACGCCCTGCTTGTAGATCCAGAAGTAGTTGACCATCGCGGCGGTGGTGCCCGCGACCAGGCCCCACACGCCGGACTTCATGGAGGCCCGCTTCCAGAACATGCCGATGATGAAGACCACGAACATCGGCACGTTGAAGAACGAGAACAGCGTCTGGAGATAGCCCATGATGTTGTTGAAGCTGGCGGCCAGGAAGGCCGTGCCGATGCTGCACAGCACGCCGACGGCGGTGACCAGGCGGCCGAACCGCAGGTAGTAGCGGTCCTCGCGGCCGGTCTTCACGTACTTCGCCCAGATGTCGGAGGTGAAGACCGTGTTGAACGAGGAGACGTTGGCGGCCATGCCCGCCATGAAGGCGGCCAGCAGGCCGGTGACCGCGATGCCCAGGACGCCGTTGGGCAGCAGGTCCCGCATCAGCAGCGGGATGGCGTCGTTGTAGGTCAGGCCGGAGCCCTCCTGGCCGATGCCGGGGATGGCGACCGCGGCGACCAGGCCGGGGATCATCACCAGGAAGGCGATGAACATCTTCGGGTAGGCGGCGATCAGCGGGGTGCGCTGCGCGGCGGAGAGGTTCTTGGCGGACAGGGCGCGCTGCACCTCGGCGAAGTTGGTGGTCCAGTAGCCGAAGGAGAGCACGAAGCCCAGGCCCAGGATGATCGTCAGCCAGTTGGCGCCGAGCGCGTTGGGCTCGCCGATGCCGGTGCCGTCCCAGGCCGTCAGGAAGCTGTGGCCGTGGCTCTTCTCCAGGGACGAGGTCAGCCCGTCCCAGCCGCCGACCCGCTTGAGGCCGATAACGCAGATCGGGATGAGCGCGGCCAGGATGACGAAGAACTGGAGGACCTCGTTGTAGATCGCCGAGGACAGGCCGCCGACGGTGATGTACGCGAGGACGAACAGGCCGGCGACGACGATGGCCACCCACTGCGGCCAGCCCAGCAGCGCTTCCACGACGATCGACAGGGCGTAGAGGTTGACGCCCGCGATGAGGATGGCGGCGAAGGCGAAGAGCACCGAGCTGAGCAGGTGCGCCGACTTGTCGAAGCGCTGGAGCAGGAACTCCGGTACGGAACGGACCCGCGACCCGTAGTAGAACGGCATCATCACCAGGCCGAGGAACACCATGGCGGGGATGGCGCCGATCCAGTACCAGTGCACGACGGCCACGCCGTACTGCGCGCCGGTGGCGGCCATGCCGAGGATCTCGGTGGCGCCGAGGTTGGCGGCGACGAAGGCGAGGCCGGTGACCCAGGCGGGCAGCGACCGCCCGGAGAGGAAGAAGTCCAGGCTGGTCTTCACGCTGCGCCGGGCGGCGAAGCCGATGCCGAGGACGACGACGAAGTAGATGGCGAGAATCGCGTAATCGAGCCCGTTGGTGGGCAGCCGTAGCCCTGCGGCCAGAGTGATCATGGGGGCACTCACTTCTCTGTGCGTGATGAACGCACAGGAACCTACGCGCGGTCGTTGAGAAACTGAACACTTTTGTTGGTTCTCGTGGTGCGATCGTGATCGGACCGGTGGTTTTGTGGGGATTCTTCGGGTGTGTGGCGGGTCGGAGCCGGGCGTTGACGGGGTTGTTTAGTTGTGCTTCATTGTGTGTGTTTGTGTTTGGTGGGTGTGACGGTGTGCCCGAGGAGTGCCCCAGTGAAGAAGACGATGACCCGGCTCGCCGACGGCCGGGAGCTCATCTACTACGACCTGCGCGATGACGCCGTGCGCGAGGACGCCGACCGCCGGCCCCTGGACCCCGTCTCCACCGCCTCCGAGATCCGCCACGACCGCCTGCTCGGCGACGCGGTCGCCGTCGCCTCGCACCGCCAGGGCCGCACGTACCACCCGCCGGCCGACGCCTGCCCCCTGTGCCCCTCCCGGGACGGCCACAACACCGAGATCCCCGCCGCCGACTACGACGTCGCGGTCTTCGAGAACCGTTTCCCCTCGCTGGCCGGCGACAACGGCCGCTGCGAGGTGGTCTGCTTCACCCCCGACCACGACGCCTCCTTCGCCGACCTCACCGAGCAGCAGGCCGCCCTCGTCCTGGAGGCGTGGACCGACCGCACCGCCGAACTCTCCCAACTCCCCGGCGTCCGGCAGGTCTTCTGCTTCGAGAACCGCGGCGCGGAGATCGGCGTCACCCTCGGCCACCCGCACGGCCAGATCTACGCCTACCCCTTCACCACCCCGCGCACCGAACGCATGCTCGCCCAGGTCGCCGCCCACCGCGAGGCGACCGGCGGCCGCAACCTCTTCGACGACGTCCTCGCCGACGAGCGCGCCGACGGCCGCCGGATCGTCCTGGACGCCGGGCACTGGACCGCCTTCGTCCCGTACGCGGCGCACTGGCCGTACGAGGTGCACCTCTACCCCAAGCGCCGGGTCCCCGACTTGCTCGCCCTCGACGAGGAGGCGCGCACAGAGTTCCCACAGGTCTATCTGGAAGTCTTGCGGCGCTTCGACCGGATCTTCGGCCCGGGGGAGCCCCCGACGCCGTACATCTCCGCCTGGCACCAAGCGCCCCTGGACGTCGCGGACCGCGGGGAATTCGCCCTCCACCTAGAGCTTTTCACCGTCCGCCGCACTTCCGGCAAGCTGAAGTTCCTCGCGGGTTCCGAATCCGGCATGAACGTGTTCATCAACGACGTGCCGCCGGAGGCTGCGGCCCAGCGACTGCGAGAGGTAGCGAGCGAGTGAGCAACAAGTACCTGGTCACCGGCGGTGCGGGATACGTGGGCAGCGTCGTGGCCGCCCACCTGGTCGAGGCGGGGCACACCGTCACGGTCCTCGACGACCTGTCCACGGGGCACCGCGACGGCGTACCGGCCGGCACCCGTTTCGTCGAGGGCCGCGTCCAGGACGCCGCCCGCCACCTGGACGCCTCTTACGACGCGGTGCTGCACTTCGCCGCCTTCTCCCAGGTCGGCGAGTCCGTCACCGACCCGGAGAAGTACTGGCGCAACAACGTCGGCGGCACCATGGACCTGCTCGCCGCGATGCGCGGCGCCGGCGTGCGCACGCTGGTCTTCTCCTCCACCGCCGCCACCTACGGCGAGCCCGAGCGCACCCCGATCACCGAGTCCGCGCCCACCGCGCCCACCAGCCCGTACGGCGCCTCCAAGCTGGCCGTCGACCACATGATCGCGGGGGAGTGCGCGGCGCACGGCCTGGCCGCCGTCTCCCTGCGCTATTTCAACGTCGCGGGTGCCTACAAGGACTGCGGCGAGCGGCACGACCCCGAATCGCACCTGATTCCGCTCGTCCTCCAGGTCGCCCAAGGCAAGCGGGAGGCCATCTCCGTCTACGGCGACGACTACCCCACGCCCGACGGCACCTGCGTACGCGACTACATCCACGTCGCCGACCTGGCCGAGGCCCACCTCCTCGCGCTGGGCGCCGCGGCGCCCGGCGAGCACCTGGTCTGCAACCTCGGCAACGGCAACGGCTTCTCCGTACGCGAGGTGATCGAGACCGTCCGCAAGGTCACCGGCCACCCCGTCCCCGAGATCACCGTGGGCCGCCGCGGCGGCGACCCCGCCGTCCTGGTCGCCTCCGCGCAGACCGCCGCCGACCGGCTCGGCTGGCGCCCCAGCCGCGCCGACCTGGCCGGAATCGTCGCGGACGCCTGGCAGTTCGCCCAGCGCAGGGAGGCCCGCACCCCATGAAGGACCAGCGCGCCCGGCACACCGCCGAGCGCTTCCGCGAGGTGTACGGCGCCGCGCCCGCCGGGGTGTGGGCGGCGCCCGGCCGCGTCAACCTGATCGGCGAACACACCGACTACAACGACGGCTTCGTCATGCCTCTGGCGCTGCCGCACACCACCCTCGCCGCCGCCTCGCCCCGTACCGACGGCGTACTGCGCGTGCACTCAGGAGACGACGGCAGCGCCGGCGGCCAGATCGCCGAACTGCGGCTGGACGCCCTGCGCCCGGCCTCCGACGGCGGCTGGGCGGCCTACCCGGCGGGCGTCGTCTGGGCGATGCGCGAGGCCGGACTGCCCGTCGGCGGCGCGGACCTGCACTACGACAGCACCGTCCCGGTCGGCGCCGGGCTGTCCTCGTCGGCCGCCCTGGAGGTCGCCACCGCGCTCGCCCTCGACGACCTGTACGGGCTCGGGCTCTCCCGGCAGCGCCTGGCGCAGCTCGCGCAGCGCGCCGAGAACGCCTTCGTCGGCGTGCCCTGCGGGATCATGGACCAGACCGCGGCGGCCTGCTGCACCGAGGGCCACGCGCTGTTCCTGGACACCCGCGACCTTGCCCAGCGGCAGGTTCCGTTCGATTTGGCGGGGGAGGGGCTGCGGCTTCTGGTGGTCGACACCCGGGTGAAACACGAGCTGGGGGACGGCGCGTACGCGCAGCGGCGCGCCTTGTGCGAGTTCGGCGCGCGGGCGCTCGGCGTACACGCCCTGCGTGATGTGCAGTACGCGCAACTGCCCGCGGCACTGGACGGCCTGGCCACCGGACCGGCGGACGGCGGCCCCGCCGGCGGCCCGGACGTACGGGCCGCCGTGCGGCACGTCGTCACCGAGAACCGGCGCGTCGAGGAGGTCATCGCCCGCCTGGACGCGGGCGACCCCCGCGCCATCGGCCCCCTGCTGACCGACGGGCACGCCTCGCTGCGCGACGACTTCCGGGTCTCCTGCGCCGAACTGGACCTCGCCGTCGCCGCGGCCGGCGCGGCGGGCGCGCTGGGCGCCCGGATGACCGGCGGCGGCTTCGGCGGCTCGGCGGTCGTGCTCGTGGAGGAGGCCGCGGCGGACGCCGTCGCCGGGCGGATCACCCAGGCGTTCGCGGCGGCGGGGCACGCGGCGCCGCGGATCTTCCCGGCCGTACCGGGCGCGGGCGCGCGGCGGCTGGTGTGAGGCCCGCCGCGCCCCGGAAACCACGCACCGGCCGAACGGATTGAGACGATCCTTGTCGACTTCTGTCCCTCGACGGCCGCTGGGCCCCACTCTGAACACTTGGACCGGGCAGTTTTGCCAATAGCCTTCCGTTGCCGCACCCCGTCCGTACTCTGAGTCCCAGCACCGGTGGGGGCCGGTGCTGATCAGGGGGCGAGACAGTCGGGTACGGCGCCCGGGGTGGGAAGGTCAGGCGGCACGGCGGCGGCCGTGCGGCTGCGCCGACCGTTGGTTCCGGGCGTCGTGCCCACTTGGTCCGTTCCCCGAGACAGGGGGTCTCAGTGCAACGCATCCGGGTTCTGGTGGTCGACGACCACCGCATCTTTGCCGAGTCGCTGGCGGCCGCGCTCGCGGCCGAACAGGACGTGGAGGTGGCCGCGGCCGGCAGCGGACCGGCGGCTCTGCGCAGCCTGGAACGGGCGGCCGCGGACGGCCGGCGCTTCGACGTGATGCTCATCGACGCGGACCTCGGCACCGTCGCGGCGCCGCTGGCTTCCGTGCCCGCCCAGCCCGTGCAGGGCCGCGACGGCGCCTCGGACGGCGGCCCGCTGGACGGCATCTCGCTGGTCGCGGGCGTCCGTACGGCCTACCCGTACGTCCGTACCGTCGTGCTCGCCGAGAAGGACGACCCGCGCAGGGCCGCCTTCGCCCTACAGGCGGGCGCCGGCGGCTGGGTCGCCAAGGACTGCTCGCTCTCCCGGCTGCTCGCCGTCATCCGCGGCGTGCTGCGCGACGAGACGCATCTGCCGCCCGCGCTGCTGACCGGCGTCCTGCGGGAGCTGACGGCCGCGCGCAAGCACCGCACCGAGAGCGAACGGCTGGTGGAGTCGCTGACGCCGCGCGAGCGCGAGGTGCTGCGCTGCATGGTGGCGGGCCTGGGCCGCAAGGCGGTCGCCGAGCGGCTGTTCCTGTCGCCGCACACGGTCCGTACGCACATGCAGAACGTGCTCGGCAAGCTGGGGGTGCACTCGACGCTCGCCGCCGTGGCGCTGGCGCGGCGGGCCGGGGTGGGCCCCGTGGAGCTGGAGCCGGCCACGGCGGCGGCCTCCGCGCTCACCTGAGGCGGCGGCGCGGGCGGCCGGTCAGGTGGCCGTCGCCGCCGCCCGGCGCAGGTCCCTCAGTACCGCCACGCCGCGGGCGGGCAGCGCGACCTGGTACGTGTGGTCCTCCCGCTCGCCGCGCGCCCCGGCGAGCACGTCGGCCATCGGGCAGGGCAGGGCGATGTCGGCCGCCCTGCCACCGTGGTTGAGGAGGAACAGGAAGCGTCCACCGGCGCCTTCGCGGACGGTGGCCTGCACGCCCGCCGGCAGCCCGGCCAGCACCGGCCGCACGCCCGCGGCCGCCCGCACGCCGTCCAACAGGGCGCGCATGAGCGCCGGTTCGAGCCGGGTGCCCACGTACGTCGCGGTGCCGGCGCCGTAGCCGTGCCGGGTGACGGCCGGACTGCCGGCCAGCTCGCCGTCCGTGAACTCGGCGACGGCCTCGGCGCCTTCGAGGCGGACGTCCTCCGACCACAGGTCCGCCCGGCCGTCCGGCAGGTCCCAGCCGCCCGCCGCGCCGCCGCACCCCCGTACGCCGACCGCCGTATCCTCTTCCAGCGGCCAGAACTCCTCCACCCGCAGGCCCAGCACCTCCCGCAGCGGTCCGGGGCAGCCGCCGGGGTGCACCCGGTCGCAGTCGTCCACGACCCCCGAGAAGAACGACACCAGCAGCTGCCCGCCGCCCCGCACGTACGACGCCAGCCGCTCGGCGCAGGCCCCGGTCACCGCGTACAGGTTCGGCACGACGACCAGCCGGTAGCCGGACAGGTCGCGGTCAGGGGGCACGACGTCGCACGCGACGCCCGCAGCGAACAGCGGCCGGTAGTGCCCCAGCGCCAGTTCGGGCAGGCGCAGCCGGGACGAGGGGTGCGAGTCCAGCTCCAGGGCCCGCCAGCTGTCCCAGTCCACGACCAGCGCCGCCGTCGGCGGCACGGCCCGCGTCCCCGCGAGCTCCGGCACGGACGCCAGCTCCCGCCCCAGGTCCGACACCTCGCGGAAGACCCGGGTGTCCGTGCCGGCGTGCGGCACCATCGCCGAGTGGAACTTCTCGGCGCCGCCGCGCGACTGCCGCCACTGGAAGTACAGGACCGCGTCCGCGCCCTGCGCGACGGCCTGCCAGCTCCACAGCCGCATCGCGCCCGGCGGCTTCGGGCCGTTGACGGCCCGCCAGTTGACCGCGCCGGGCGCCTGCTCCAGCAGCAGCCAGGGCTGCCCGCCGCGCGCCGAACGCATCAGGTCGAAGGTGAACGCGGCCCTCAGGTGCGTCTCCGGGTCGAAGGGGTCCTGGTAGAAGTCCAGCGCCATCGCGTCCATGTCAGCCGACCACGCGAACGCGTCCACCGGCTTGTGGAACGGCATCAGGTTGGTGGTGACCGGCACCCCGGGGCTCAGCCGGGCCAGCACCTCCTTCTCCGCCAGGTAGCAGCGGCGCAGCGCGTCGTCGCTGAAGCGCAGGTAGTCCAGCTGCTGGGCCGGGTTGGGGAAGGTGGGCGCGGTACGCGGCGGCAGCACCTCGTCGAAGTCCGCGTACGCCTGCGACCAGAAGGCCGTCGACCAGGCGGTGTTGAGCTGCTCCACGCTCCCGTACCGCTCGCGCAGCCAGCGCCGGAAGTCCGCGGCCGACACGTCGCAGAAGCACTGGCGGGTGTGGCAGCCGTACTCGTTGCCGACGTGCCACATGGCCAGCGCCGGGTGCCCGGCGTAGCGGGCCGCGAGCCGCTCGGCGAGCCGGACGGCATGCTCGCGGTAGACCGGGCTGGACGGGCAGTAGTGCTGCCGCCCGCCGGGCCAGCGGCGCTGCCCGTCCGGGCCCTGCGGCAGCACTTCCGGGTGCGCGCGGGTGAGCCAGGGCGGCGGGGAGGCGGTCATGGTGGCCAGGCACACGCGGATGCCGGCGCCGCCGAGGCCGTCCATGACGCGGTCGAACCAGCCGAAGTCGTACGCGCCGGGCCGCGGCTCGGCCCTCGCCCACGAGAAGATCCCGGCGGTGACCATGGTCACGTGGGCCCGCTTCATCAGGCTCAGGTCCTGCTCCCACACCTCCTCGGGCCACTGCTCGGGGTTGTAGTCCGCACCGAAGTGGATTCCCACCGGGCCTCCCGGGTCGCGACGAGTGCGGGTACCGTGCCGCGCGCGGTGTACGGCCGCCCGTACCGCCATGATTCCCCGCCGCGTGCGCCGTACCGCGCACATCCGGCCGCGCGTCAGAACGAGTTCTTGCGCACGCTCCAGCCGCCGTCCACGACCAGCTCGGCCCCCGTCACGTACGACGCGTCACGGGAGAGCAGGAAGGCCACGGCGGCGGCCACCTCCTCCGGGCGCCCGAGCCGCCCGGCCGCCGTCTCCCCGGCGCTGGCCTGCCGCTCCGCCTCGCCGACGGCGTCCCACGCCGCGGTCAGCACCGGCCCCGGCAGCACGCTGTTCACCCGTACGTCCGGCCCGTACTCGACCGCCAGCTGGCGCGCCAGCCCGGTCAGCCCCGCCTTGGCCGCCGCGTACGCGGGACGGCCGGGCAGCCCGAAATGTGCCTGCACCGACGAGGTGAGAACGACCGAACCGCGCCGCTCCCGCAGATCCGCCAGCACCGCCCGCACCCCCAGGAACGCCCCCGTGAGGTTCACCGCGAGCTGCCGGTCCCAGTCCGCCGGCGGCGTCAGCTCGGCGGACGCCGGCGGCACCTGGAGGGCGGCGTTGCCGACCAGGCCGTCCACCGGGCCGTACCGCTGCCGCGCGGCGTGCGCGGCGCGCCGCCAGTCGTCCTCCCGCGCCACGTCGCAGTGCTCGTACGAGGCCCGGCCGCCCAGGGCGCGGATGCGGCGGGCGGTGCGCTCGCCGCGCTCGTCGTCGACGTCCAGGAGCAGCACCTGCGCGCCCTCGGCCGCCAGCCGGTCGGCGGTCGCCGCGCCGATGCCGGCGGCGGCGCCGGTCACCAGGACCGTGCGCCCCGTGAACCGCGACCCGTCCGGCGCCCCGGAGGGCCGCCGGTGCCCCTGCCGCCGGGGGTGGCCGTGCCCCTCGTGACCCTGCCTGCCGTCATGCCCCTGCTGGCCCCGCGGGCCGTGCTGGCTCATGGCCGCGATCCAAGCCCACGGGGCGGGGGGTCGGCAAGAGACGCTGGTCGGGGCGGTGTGCCTCAGCCCGGCGTGTTGTCGAAGGGGGCCGTCAATTGCCGGAGCAGCCCGGCGAGTTCGCCGCGCTGCCGGGGGGACAGCTCGGCCAGGATCGCCCGTTCCTGGGTGAGCAGCCCGGCCAGCGACTCGTCCGCCGCCTCGCGGCCCTCGGGGGTCAGCCGGACGAGCACGCCGCGCCGGTCGCTGGGGTCCGGCAGCCGCTCGACGAGGCCCTTCTTCGCGAGCCTGTCGATGCGGTTGGTCATCGTGCCGGAGGTGACCAGGGTCTGGGTGAGCAGGGCGCCGGGGGAGAGTTGGTACGGCGCCCCGGCGCGGCGCAGCGCGGTGAGCACGTCGAATTCCCAGGGCTCCAGGCCGACCTCGGAGAAGGCGAGGCGGCGGGCGCGGTCGAGGTGTCTGGCCAGCCTGCTGATGCGGCTGAGGACCTCAAGTGGTTCCACGTCGAGGTCCGGGCGCTCCCGGCGCCATGCTGCGACCAGTCGGTCGACCTCGTCCTCCATGTCGATCAGTGTAGTTGGTCTGTCGATGTGAAGTC
The DNA here is from genome assembly GCF_044332485.1 of Streptomyces sp. NPDC017056. NCBI lineage: Bacteria > Bacillati > Actinomycetota > Actinomycetes > Kitasatosporales > Streptomycetaceae > Streptomyces > Streptomyces sp. NPDC017056. The sequence continues at coordinate 14,142 of NZ_JBIRPD010000020.1, forward strand.
TCTTGACGTCAAGATATATTTCCGTGGACTATTGGGCATCGTCGGCGATGGGTTCACGCCGCACCCGCGTGGCCTGTACCAGCCCTGTATCAGCTGAAGGGGTTCGAACATGCACGTCGCACCAACCTGGGATCCGCAGCAATACCTGCGCCACGCCGGACACCGCACGCGCCCGTTCCACGACCTGCTCGCCCGCATACCCGAGCTCCCCAACCGTGCACGCCCCGCCCGCATCGCCGACCTCGGCTGCGGCCCCGGCAACGTCACCGTCCAGCTCGCCGACCGCTGGCCCGACGCGCACATCACCGGCCTGGACAGCTCCCCGGACATGCTCAAGGAAGCCGAGCTGTACGCCGGCCCCACCCCCGGCGGCGGCCTCCTCGACTTCGGACCCGCCGACGCCACCCACTGGCGCCCGGAAGAACCGTTCGACCTGATCGTCTCCAACGCGGCGCTGCAGTGGGTCCCGAACCACCCCGACTCCCTGCCGGCCTGGATCGAGGGCCTCACCCCCGGCGGCACCCTCGCCTTCCAGGTCCCCGGCAACTTCACCTCGCCCAGCCACGCACTGCTCGGCGAACTGTGCGACGAACCCCAGTGGCGCGCCCGCCTCGCCGGCCACGGCCGGCGCTTCGTGCACATCCTGGCCCCCACCGCCTACCTGGAACGCCTCACCGCGCTCGGCTGCTCGGTCGACGCCTGGGAGACCACCTACGTCCAGCTCCTCCAGGGCGAGGACCCGGTCCTCGACTGGGTCAAGGGAACCGCCCTGCGCCCGGTGCTGACCGCACTGGAGGACGACCCGGCGGCCCGCGACGAGTTCCTGTCCCAGTACCGCGACCTGCTGCGCAAGTCCTACCCACCCGGCCCGCACGGCACCGTCTTCCCGTTCCGCCGCATCTTCGTGGTGGCACGCAAGGACCGATGACCCCCTGAGGTGAAGCCATGATCACCGGCCTCGACCACGTCCAGCTCGCCGCACCACCCGGCAGCGAAACCGTCCTGCGCGCGTTCTACGGCGGAGTTCTCGGCCTGCGGGAGATCCCCAAGCCGGCCGCGCTCTCAGGGCGCGGTGGGTGCTGGTTCGAGGCCGGTCCGACCGCACAGCTCCACCTGGGCATCGACCCGTGCTTCCGCCCGGCGCGGAAAGCCCACCCGGCCCTGCGCGTCACCGGCCTGCGCGCCCACGCCGCCCGGCTCACCGCCCACGGCGCCCCCGTCACCTGGGACGACGGCCTCCCGGGCCACGACCGCTGCTACACCAGGGACCCCGTCGGCAACCGCCTGGAACTCCTGGAACTCCTGGAGGAGAAGGGCCAGGGGAACACCGCGTAACCGGCCGCCCCCGGGTCAGGACCGGCGGTGGCCTATCAGGCGCGGCTTGGGCTCCAGGCCGTCGAGGCCGTGCCAGGCCAGGTTCACCAGGTGGGCGGCGACCTCCGCCTTCTTCGGCTTGCGGACGTCCAGCCACCACTGGCCGGTCAGCGCGACCATGCCGACCAGGGCCTGCGCGTACAGGGGAGCCAGCTTCGGCTCGAAGCCGCGCGCCTTGAACTCCAGACCCAGAATGTCCTCCACCTGGGTCGCGATGTCGCTGATCAGCGACGCGAAGGTGCCGGTCGACTGGGCGACGGGGGAGTCGCGGACCAGGATGCGGAAGCCGTCCGTGTACGTCTCGATGTAGTCCAGGAGCGCGAACGCGGCCTGCTCCAGCAGCTCACGCGGATGGCCGGCGGTCAGCGCGCCGGTCACCATGTCCAGCAGCTGGCGCATCTCGCGGTCCACCACGACCGCGTACAGCCCCTCCTTGCCACCGAAGTGCTCGTAGACGACGGGCTTGGAGACACCGGCCTTGGCCGCGATCTCCTCCACCGAGGTGCCCTCGAAACCGCGCTCCGCGAAGAGGGCGCGACCGATGTCGAGCAGCTGCTCGCGGCGCTCCGCCCCCGTCATCCGCACCCTGCGGGTACGCCGGGTGCCCGCACCGGAGGGGGCCTTGCCCTGTTTGTCGTTCACGCTGCTGCCGTCGATCGCCACCCGTCAATCATGCCTTCCCCCGCTACCGGCGGCCGGTACCCCCGGTCACGGCACCGTCCTGGCGCCTGGCGTCGATCCGGGCCGCGCTCGGCCAGCGCACGTCGTACGCCCAGCCGGCCTTCTCGAACCAGCGGATGAGACGGGCACTGGAGTCCACCTGCCCCCGCATGACGCCGTGCCGCGCGCTCGTCGGGTCGGCGTGGTGCAGGTTGTGCCAGGACTCGCCGCAGGAGAGCACCGCCAGCCACCACACGTTGCCCGACCGGTCGCGGGACTTGAAAGGGCGCTTGCCCACCGCGTGGCAGATCGAGTTGATCGACCACGTGACGTGGTGGAGCAGCCCGACCCGCACCAGCGAGCCCCAGAAGAACGCGGTGGCCGCGCCCTGCCACGACATCGTGACCAGGCCGCCCACCAGCGGCGGGATCAGCAGGGACACCGTCGTCCACAGGACGAACTGGCGGGAGATCCGGCGGATCGTGTCGTCCTTGATCAGGTCCGGCGCGTACTTGTGCTGCGGCGTCTGCTCCTCGTCGAACATCCACCCGATGTGGGCCCACCACAGGCCCTTCACGAGCGCCGGCACCGTCTCGCCGAACCGCCAGGGGGAGTGCGGGTCGCCCTCGGCGTCGGAGAACTTGTGGTGCTTGCGGTGGTCCGCCACCCAGCGCACCAGCGGCCCCTCGACCGCCAGCGACCCCATGATCGCCAGCGCGATCCGCAGCGGGCGCTTCGCCTTGAAGGAGCCGTGGGTGAAGTAGCGGTGGAAGCCGATCGTGATGCCGTGGCAGCCGATGAAGTACATCGCCGCCAGCAGCGCCAGGTCGAGCCAGCTCACGCCCCAGCCCCAGGCCAGCGGCACCGCGGCCACCAGCGCCACGAAGGGCAGGGTGATGAACAGCAGCAGGGTGATCTGTTCGACCGAGCGTTTGCTGTCGCTGCCCAGCGTCGCGGACGGCAGCGGGGTATCGAGAAGTTTCGGCGAGTCTTCGAGGACTTCGGGGCCAGCGGTCATGTGGTGTCCCTCGTCGGGGGCTCGGGGGCTCGGGGGCTCGGGGGCTCGGGGGCACGGGGGCACGGGGGCACGGTTACGGCTACGGGACCGTAACCTACGGTCTCGTAAGTATGGCAGCGCCGTCTGCTGGGACAAGGGTCCGACAGGTCGGTAACGAGTGACCGAATTGCGGCAAAACATGGTGGAGAAGCCGTGCAAGTTCCGTCACAAAAGAGCACCACCGGGGTGTGAGAAGCAGCCCGGACGAGTAGGTGCCCACCAAACGGACAGGGTGATCCGCCGACGGCGCGGAGACCTATCCTGGGGAACGTCGGACAGCGCGGTCCGCAACCTCCCGCCGGCCACGGCCGGCGGAGCCCCGGCGGCAGCCGGGGAGAACTCCCGCAAGCGCCCGGACGTGCTCAGATCACGAAGATCACTGCAAGGAGCCGCACCTGTGAGCAGTGCCGACATCACCCCCGCCGCGAACGACGAGCGCACCGACGGCGCCGGCACCCCGGCCACCGCCGACGCCGCCCGCGACAACGGGCCCCTGCGCGCCGACATCCGCCGCCTCGGCGACCTCCTCGGCGAGACCCTCGTCCGCCAGGAAGGCCAGGAGCTGCTGGACCTCGTCGAACAGGTCCGCGCCCTGACCCGCTCCGACGGCGAGGCCGCCGCCCGGCTCCTCGGCGAGACCGACCTGGCCACCGCCGCCAAGCTGGTCCGCGCCTTCTCCACCTACTTCCACCTCGCCAACGTCACCGAACAGGTGCACCGCGGCCGCGAGCTGCGCGCCAAGCGCGCCGCCGAAGGCGGCATCCTCGCCCGCACCGCCGACATGCTCAAGGACGCCGACCCCGAGCACCTGCGCGCGACCGCCAAGAACCTCGGCGTACGGCCCGTCTTCACCGCCCACCCCACCGAGGCCGCCCGCCGCTCCGTCCTCACCAAGCTCCGCAAGGTCGCCGAGCTCCTGGACCGCACGGACACCACCGAGCGCCGCCGCGCCGACCTGCGCCTCGCCGAGAACATCGACCTCATCTGGCAGACCGACGAACTGCGCGTCGCCCGCCCGGAGCCCACCGACGAGGCCCGCAACGCCATCTACTACCTCGACGAACTCGGCCGCGGCGCCGTCGGCGACGTCCTCGAAGACCTCGCCGCCGAACTGGAACGGGCCGGCGCCCAGCTCCCGCCCGGCACCCGCCCCCTCACCTTCGGCACCTGGATCGGCGGCGACCGCGACGGCAACCCCAACGTCACCCCCCAGGTCACCTGGGACGTCCTGATCCTCCAGCACGAACACGGCATCACCGACGCCCTCGAACACATCGACGAGCTGCGCGGCGCCCTCTCCAACTCCATCCGCAACTGCGGCGCCACCGACGAACTCCTCGCCTCCCTCCAGCAGGACCTCGACGCCCTCCCCGAGATCAGCCCCCGCTACAAGCGGCTGAACGCCGAGGAGCCCTACCGCCTCAAGGCCACCTGCATCCGCCAGAAGCTCGTCAACACCCGCGAACGCCTGGCCAACGACACCCCGCACGTCCCCGGCCGCGACTACCTCGGCACCGAGGGACTCATCGAGGACCTCACCCTCATCCAGACCTCCCTGCGCGAGCACCGCGGCGGCCTCGTCGCCGACGGCCGCCTGGAACGCACGATCCGCACCATCTCCGCCTTCGGCCTCCAGCTCGCCACCATGGACGTCCGCGAACACGCCGACGCCCACCACCACGCCCTCGGCCAGCTCTTCGACCGCCTCGGCGAGGAATCCTGGCGCTACACCGACATGCCGCGCGACTACCGCCGCAAGCTCCTCGCCAAGGAACTGCGCTCGCGCCGCCCCCTCGCCCCCAGCCCCGCCCCCCTCGACGAGGCCGGTGCCAAGACCCTCGGCGTCTTCCGCACCATCCTCAAGGCCAAGAAGACCTTCGGCCCGGAGGTGGTCGAGTCCTACATCATCTCCATGTGCCAGGGCTCCGACGACGTCTTCGCCGCCACCGTCCTGGCCCGCGAAGCCGGCCTCATCGACCTGCACGCCGGCTGGGCCAAGATCGGCATCGTGCCGCTCCTGGAGACCACCGACGAACTCAAGATCGCCGACCAGCTCCTGGACGAGATGCTCGCCGACCCCTCCTACCGGCGCCTGGTCGCCCTGCGCGGCGACGTCCAGGAGGTCATGCTCGGCTACTCCGACTCCTCCAAGTTCGGCGGCATCACCACCAGCCAGTGGGAGATCCACCGCGCCCAGCGCCTGCTGCGCGACGTCGCCCACCGGCACGGCGTACGCCTGCGCCTCTTCCACGGCCGCGGCGGCACCGTCGGCCGCGGCGGCGGCCCCTCCCACGACGCGATCCTCGCCCAGCCCTACGGCACCCTCGAAGGCGAGATCAAGGTCACCGAACAGGGCGAGGTCATCTCCGACAAGTACCTGGTGCCCTCCCTCGCCCGGGAGAACCTGGAACTGACCGTCGCCGCCACCCTCCAGGCGTCCGCGCTGCACACCGCGCCCCGCCAGTCCGACGAGGCGCTCGCCCGCTGGGACGCCGCCATGGAGACCGTCTCCGACGCCGCCCACGGCGCCTACCGCAAGCTGGTCGAGGACCCCGACCTGCCCGCGTACTTCTTCGCGTCCACCCCCGTCGACCAGCTCGCCGAACTCCACCTCGGCTCCCGGCCCTCCCGCCGACCCGACTCGGGCGCCGGCCTCGACGGCCTGCGCGCCATCCCGTGGGTCTTCGGCTGGACCCAGTCCCGCCAGATCGTCCCCGGCTGGTTCGGCGTCGGCACGGGCCTCAAGGCCGCCCGCGAAGCCGGACTCGACGTCGTCCTCGACGAGATGCACGAGCACTGGCACTTCTTCCGCAACTTCCTGTCCAACGTCGAGATGACACTGGCCAAGACCGACCTGCGGATCGCCCGGCACTACGTCGACACGCTCGTACCCGACGAGCTCAAGCACGTCTTCGAAACGATCAAGGCCGAGCACGAACTGACCGTGCAGGAAGTCCTGCGCGTGACGGGCGAGAGCGAACTGCTCGAATCCAACCCGGTCCTCAAGCAGACCTTCCACATCCGCGACGCCTACCTCGACCCGATCTCCTACCTCCAGGTCTCCCTGCTGCACCGCCAGCGTGCCGCGGCGGAACGCGGCGAGGAAGCCGACCCGGTACTGGCACGGGCGCTGCTGCTGACCGTGAACGGAGTGGCGGCGGGCCTGCGCAACACGGGGTGACCTGGCGGTCGTCCGGCGCGACCCGGGCCGGCTGCTGCGCGCCGGACAACCGATTGCCCTCAAACGCCGGGCGGGCTTGAATCGTTGGCCGGGGCCTCTGCCCCGGCCAACGGCCGTTCGGGGGGATCACACGGGAGGCATCACACAGGGACGAAGCAACCTCCGGACACCTGCGTAGTACGGACTACAACGCCGCGAACGTCGCCCCCAGCAGCACCGTGCCCAGCAACCCCATCACCCAGGCCGTACGCCGCAGCTTCATACCGCCCGCCACCACCAGCGCCGCCAGCAGCAGCGAACCCGCGAACGGCACCCACGCGTGCAGCACACCACCCGCACCCGTCCGCACCGCACGGTCCGTACCGGGCTGCACCGTCACCTCGACCCGCTCACCACGGTCCGGCGCCGCCGCCGCGGCTATCGACACCCGCTCCAAGTGCCTGCCGTCCCGCTCATCCGGCGCGTACGGACCCGTACACCGGTCGTCCCGGCAACCGGTCACCGTCATCGTGCCGCGCTCCCGCGCCTCCACGAGCATCGCGTACTGCGCCGTGTTCCACGACGTCCACACGCCCGCCACCAGCAGCAGCAGCGCCAGCGCCCCCATCAGTCCCGTACGGGCGACGAGCAGCAACCCGTAGGCGCTCTCCCCCATCCGGCGGGTACGGCTGCGTTTGACCGGACGGCTGCGCTTCTTGGTACTCGGGCGGCTCTTGGGCATGGCGGCGATCCTTGGCCATGCGACTGCGCTCGGTCAACCTCGGGTGCCGGTTCGTCAGCCCCTGGCACCCACTGCCCCATTCGCCCCGCTCACCCCACGTACAGCAGCCCGCGCCTCACGAGTTGTACGTGCTCTGCGCCCGCTCCAGACCGTCCACGACCAGCGCCTCCACGGCATCCGCCGCCCGGTCCACGAAGTAGTCCAGCTCCTTGCGCTCCGCACCGGAGAAGTCCTTCAGCACAAAATCCGCCACCTGCATCCGGCCCGGAGGACGGCCGATACCGAAACGCACCCGGTGATACTCCGCACCCAGCGACTTCGTGATCGACTTCAGCCCGTTGTGACCGTTGTCGCCACCACCCAGCTTCAGCCGCAGCGCCCCGTAGTCGATGTCCAGCTCGTCGTGGACCGCGACGATGTTGCCCACCGGCACCTTGTAGAAGTCCCGCAGCGCCGTCACCGGACCACCCGACAGGTTCATGTACGTCATCGGCTTGGCGATCACCACCCGCCGGCTGCCGGGACCCGGCGGACCGATCCGCCCCTCCACGACCTGCGCCCGCGCCTTGTGCGCCTTGAACCGCCCGCGCATCCGCTCCGCGAGCAGATCCGCCACCATGAACCCCACGTTGTGGCGGTTGGCCGCGTACTCGGGGCCCGGATTGCCCAGCCCCGCGACCAGCCAGGGACCCTCGGCGTCCGTCGTCATCCTCATGTCTCCTTGCAGCAGCAGACCGCGTGAAACGGCTCAACCGCCGCCCCGCGCGACAGCGCCGGGCAGCGGTTGAAACAACGCGTTACAGAAGCGGTCAGGCCTCGGCGGACTCGTCGCCCTCGGCCGCCGGCGCCTCGGCCTGCGCCGCGACGACCTGGAGCACCACGGTCTCCTCGTCGATCGCCAGGGCCGAACCGGACGGCAGGGTGATGTCCTTGGCGTGCACCGAGTCACCGGCGTCCAGGCCCGCCACGGAGACGGTCACCGACTCCGGGATGTGGGTGGCCTCGGCCTCCAGCGGCAGGGTGTTCAGCAGGTGCTCCAGCAGGTTGGCACCCGGCGCCAGGTCGCCCTCGACGTGGATCGGCACCTCGACGGTGACCTTCTCGCCCTGCTTGACGGCCAGGAAGTCCACGTGGACCAGGAAGCCACGGATGGCCTCACGCTGCACGGCCTTGGGGATGACCAGCTCGCTCTCGCCGTCCACGTCCAGGCGGATCAGCGCGTTCGGGGTCTTCAGGGCCATCATCAGCGCGTGGTTGTGGATGGCGATGTGCTTCGGCTCGGCACCGTGGCCGTAGATCACCGCGGGAACCATGTCCTCACGGCGGGAACGGCGGGCGGCACCCTTACCGAAGTCGGTACGGATCTTGGCTTCGAGCTTGACCTCGGCCATGGCGGCACTCCTCGTAGTCGGCGCGGTCGAAGAACGACCGGACGGATCTGTGGGGCGTCACCCGGCCCACGACAGACCTGCTACGAAGAGCGCGTCGATAACGGACCGCCGCACCACAGAAAAGTGCGGCCTCCCTCGCCGAGCAACTCCACGAGTCTACCCGGCGGGGAGGCCACCCCCAAGTCGATCTCCCACAGCCCCCGCGGGCTACGGGATCCGGCTCACTGCTCCTCGAAGAGGCTGGTCACCGAGCCGTCCTCGAAGACCTCACGGATCGCCCGCGCGATCGTCGGCGCCATCGACAGCACCGTGATCTTGTCCAGCTCCAGCTCCGACGGCGTGGGCAGGGTGTTCGTGAACACGAACTCGCTCACCTTGGAGTTCTTCAAACGGTCCGCCGCCGGGCCCGACAGAATGCCGTGCGTCGCCGTCACGATGACGTCCGCGGCACCGTTCGCGAACAGCGCGTCCGCCGCGGCACAGATCGTGCCACCGGTGTCGATCATGTCGTCGACCAGGACGCAGACCCGGTCCTTCACGTCACCGACGACCTCGTGGACCGTGACCTGGTTCGCCACGTCCTTGTCGCGCCGCTTGTGCACGATCGCCAGCGGCGCGTCCAGCCGGTCGCACCAGCGGTCCGCGACCCGCACCCGGCCCGCGTCCGGCGAGACCACCGTGAGCTTCTCGCGGTCCACCTTCGCACCCACGTAGTCCGCGAGCACCGGCAGCGCGAACAGGTGGTCCACCGGGCCGTCGAAGAAGCCCTGGATCTGGTCCGTGTGCAGGTCGACCGTAACGATCCGGTCCGCGCCGGCGCACTTGAGCAGGTCCGCGATCAGCCGGGCCGAGATCGGCTCGCGGCCGCGGTGCTTCTTGTCCTGGCGGGCGTACCCGTACGACGGGATGACCACGGTGATGCTGCGGGCCGAGGCCCGCTTGAGCGCATCGATCATGATCAACTGTTCCATGATCCACTTATTGATGGGAGCCGTGTGGCTCTGCATCAAGAAGCAGTCGGCACCACGCGCCGACTCCTGGTAACGGACATAGATCTCTCCGTTGGCGAAGTCGAACGCCTTGGTCGGGACCAGCCCGACACCCAGCTGGTGGGCGACCTCCTCAGCCAGCTCGGGGTGGGCGCGGCCGGAGAAGAGCATCAGCTTCTTCTCGCCGGTCGTCTTGATCCCGGTCACAGCAAATCTCCTCAGATCCTGTTTGCGTGCGCTTATCACGGTACGCCCCGCACGGCGCACCCGAGCACGATCACTGCTCGCCGTCGGACTCCTGGCCAGCAGCAGACGCAGCCTGCGCGGCGGCGCTTCCGGGACGCTTACGAGCGACCCAACCCTCGATATTCCGCTGCTGGCCGCGCGCGACCGCCAGCGAACCCGGGGGCACATCCTTGGTGATGACCGAGCCGGCAGCGGTGTACGCACCGTCCCCGACCGTGACAGGAGCCACAAACATATTGTCCGAGCCGGTCTTGCAGTGCGACCCGACCGTCGTGTGGTGCTTCGCCTCACCGTCGTAATTCACGAACACACTCGCCGCGCCGATGTTGCTGAACTCACCGATCGTCGCGTCACCCACATACGACAGGTGCGGCACCTTCGTACCCTCACCGATCGTCGCGTTCTTCATCTCCACGTACGTACCGGCCTTCGCCTTCGGCCCCAGATCCGTACCCGGACGCAAATACGCGTACGGCCCCACACTCGCACCAGGACCGACCTTCGCACCGTCCGCGACCGTGAACGACACCGTCGCGCCCTCGCCGACCACCGTGTCCTTCAACCGCGAATCCGGACCCACCTCCGCATGCGCCGCGACGCGCGTACCGCCCAGCAGCTGCGTATTCGGGTGCACCGTCGCATCCGCCTCGAACGACACCGACACGTCCACCCACGTCGTCGCCGGGTCCACGACCGTCACACCGGCCAGCATCGCCCGGTGCAGCAGCCGCTCGTTCAGCAGCCGGCGCGCCTCGGCCAGCTGCACCCGGTTGTTGATCCCCAGGATCTCCCGGTGGTCGTCCGCCACCGCGGCGCCGACCCGGTGCCCGGCCTCCCGCAGGATGCCCAGCACGTCCGTGAGGTACTCCTCACCCTGGCTGTTGTCCGTACGGACCTTGCCCAGCGCGTCCGTCAGCAGCTGCGCGTCGAACGCGAACACCCCGGAGTTGATCTCCCGGATCGCGCGCTGCGCGTCCGTGGCGTCCTTGTGCTCGACGATCTCGGTCACCGCGCCGGTGTTCTCGTCCCGCACGATCCGGCCGTACCCCGTCGAGTCCGGGACCTCGGCCGACAGCACGGTGACGGCGTTGCCGTCCGCCGCGTGGGTGTCACCGAGCTTCTTGAGGGTCTCGCCGGTCAGCAGCGGAGTGTCCCCGCACACGACGATCACGGTGCCGTCGAGAGTGACGCCCCCGTTGCTCAGCTCCTCCAGGCCCATGCGGACGGCATGGCCGGTGCCGTTCTGCTCGTACTGGACAGCGGTCCGCACGTCCTGGTCGATCTCGGCGAGATGCGCGCCGACCTGCTCACGGGCATGGCCGACGACCACGACGAGGTGCTCGGGGGCCAGCTCGCGGGAGGCGGCGACGACATGCCCCACGAGGGAGCGACCGCAGATCGCGTGCAAAACCTTGGGGGTCGTCGACTTCATGCGGGTGCCCTCACCCGCTGCGAGAACGACGACGGCGGCCGGGCGATTGGCGCTCACGGGGATGCCCTTCGGCTTCTTCGGGTGGTGGACACCCGAAGGATACCGGTGCGCTTTGCGGCCGAAACGCGGGCGGGTCCCGACCGGAGGCCGGGACCCGAACGTCGCTCTGCTCCCCTGCCAGGACTCGAACCCGGAATTATCGGACCAAAACCGACTGTGTTGCCCATTACACCACAGGGGAGTGTATAAGCGGTCAAACCGGACATTCCGTCAGGCTGGCCGCTTGGCACCCAACACTATGCCGTACCACCAGCCTTCGATGCGACGGTACAGATCGGCGGATTGCAGAACGCGGACGACGAGGCAGCCGTGATAGCCCTCGCCCACGTTCTTGCGGACGGTCTTCGGGTTGTGTTTCTTCAACGTCGTCTTGGCGAGAGTGGTGACGTCCACGCCGACGAGATCCGCCCAGTAGCGCTCGGCCCCGCCGACATCGGCCTTCTCGTGGATGTGGACGCGGAACTGCAGCCGCTCCGGCGCTACGTCGACCAGTGCGAGCCACGCGAGGAAGAGCCGGATCATGTCGGGGTCACTGTTCGTGAAAGTGACGCGTTCCTGAGGATTGTGTGGCTTGCTCTTGGTGCCTTCCGACCAGTAGAGCGATACCCCGGCCACCAGTAGTTCGCGGTCGCTCAGGCTCGCCATTTCGTCGGCCGCGGCGCGCTTCGTCCGCTGCCGTTCCTCCTCGCGGCGGCGCATTGTCGCTTCCCAGCCGCGTTTCGCGATGGCGGACGCCTGTTCGCTGGTGCGCCTCGGGGGCCTGGGCATGTCCCGTACCCACAGGGAGATCGAGCTCTTCGAGACTCCCAGTTCGACCTGGATCGCGTCGTACGTCATCCCCTGCCCCCGCAGCTCCCTGGCCCTTGCGCGTAGGTCGTCCTTCGCGTTCGGGCGGCGGGTCCAGTCCGGGGGCGGCTCGCCCTCCAGGAGGCGGTTGAGGATGTCGTTGTTGTGGACATGGAGGCGGTCGCGGATCTGGCGGCGGCTTAAGCCGGCGCGGCGGAGGGTGACGGCCTGATCGCGCAGGGACTCGAAGTCCGGTCGTGTGTGGTGCATGACGTCAGGGTCGGGGCGGTCGGTGTACTGAACGGCCGAAAATGTGGGCGATTCAATAGTTCGCGTGAAAGCGGTGGGTACCCGTCCGTAACGGCGCGCTCGCGTGCGTGGACGCTCGACGGACAACCGCTCGGGGGCGCCCGTAGGCTGGTCGGTATGACCGCAACGGGGGCAATCGAGGGAACGAGTGCGCGGGACGCGCCCGCCGGGCCGTGGTGGTGGCCACGGCGGCGGAGTGCTGTGCTGGACGTGTCGCTGGCCGTGGTCTCGACGGTGGAGACCGTGTTCGAGGGGTGGGACTTCGCGGGGGACGCGGGGCTGCCGGCGTGGGTCGGGCTGCTGCTCGGCCTGGTCGTGGGGCCGGTGCTGCTGGTGCGGCGCCGCTGGCCGGTGGCCGTGGTGCTGGTGGCGATCGCGGTGACGCCGACGCAGATGGGCGCGGTGCTGAGTGTGGTGGGCCTGTATTCGCTGGCGGTCTCGGACGTGCCGCGGCGGGTGATCGGGCTGTTGTCCGGGATGGCGGTGACCGGGACGCTGGTCTCCAGTTTCTTCACCATCCGGCAGGACGTGGGGAGCGAGCCCGACTTCAATCCGCCGACGTGGTTCGTGCTGGCGATGGCCGTGGCGGCGGCGCTGGTGCTGACGGCGCCGCCGGTGTTGTGGGGGTTGTACGTCGGTGCCCGTCGGCGGTTGGTGGAGAGCTTGCGGGAGCGGGCCGACGGGCTGGAGCGGGAGCTGTCGCTGCTGGCCGACCGGGCGGAGGAGCGGGCCGAGTGGGCCCGTAACGAGGAGCGGACGCGGATCGCGCGGGAGATGCACGACGTGGTGGCGCACCGGGTGAGTCTGATGGTGGTGCATGCGGCGGCGTTGCAGGCGGTGGCGTTGAAGGATCCGGAGAAGGCGTCGCGTAATGCGGGGCTGGTGGGGGATATGGGCCGGCAGGCGTTGACGGAGTTGCGGGAGATGTTGGGGGTGCTGCGGACGGCGGAGGGCGCGTCGGGGCGGTCGTCGGGTGAGCCGGAGCGTCTGGTGGCGATGGCGTCGCAGGCGAAGGTGAAGGCGGACACGGGCGCGGTCGCGGACACGGATGCGGGTGCGGGGAAGGGAGCGGGGGTGTCCGGTGGTGGGGCGCGTTCCGCGCCGGTGGGCCGGGCGGCGGCGGGGGCCGGGGCGGGTTCCGGCGGGGAGTCGCGGGGTGGTGCCGCGGTGGTGACGGCAGAGCCGGAGGGCGAGGGGCCTTCGCTGGCGGAGCTGGGTGATCTGGTGGGGCAGTCGCGGGTGGCCGGGATGGCGGTGGAGCTGTCGGTGGACGGTGTGGCGGTGGCGGGTGGTTATCCGCCGGGTGTGGAGCAGACGGTGTACCGGGTGGTGCAGGAGGCGCTGACGAATGTGCACAAGCACGCGCCGGGTGCGCGGGCGCGGGTGCGGTTGGCGCATCGGGAGGGTGAGGTGGCGGTGCAGGTGGAGAACGGTCCGTCGGCGCGGGGTGCGGTGGACGCGGGGTTGCCGAGTGGGGGCAATGGGCTGGTCGGGATGCGGGAGCGGGTGACGGCGTTGGGTGGGGTGTTCGTGTCGGGGGCGACGGAGGCGGGCGGTTTCCGGGTGTCTGCGGTGCTGCCGGGGCGGCAGGCGGCCTGAGCGGGTTTTTTCGGGGCGGGAGGGGGCCTGGGTGGGTCCCCTTTCGCTGGTCGCGCCGTGCCGCGTACTGGTGTGCGCGTACTGGTGCGCGCGTACTGGTAGGCGTGTACGGGTCGGTGTGCCGCCGTGGCTGCGTGCCGGTTCAGTTCTCCGGGGGTGTGGTGGGGACGAGGCGGGTCGGGCGGATGCCGAGGACCAGGGTGTTCAGGGCCTGGTCGAGGTCGGCGCCGAGGTACCAGTCGCCGGTGTGGTCGAGGCTGTAGACGCGGCCTTCGGCGTCGATGGCGAGGACGGCTTGGCCGCCTGCTTCCTGGCCGAGGGGGGCGACGTCGGTTTCCAGGGCGCGGCCGAGGTCGCCGAGGGTGCGGGCGAGGTGGAGGCCGTGCAGGGGGTCGAGGGTGAAGGGGGTGGGGGCGATGTGGCGTCCGGGGCCGGTGGGGGCGATGTCGAGGCCGCCGAACTCGGCCCACGCTTCGACGGCGGCGGGGAAGACGATGTGGCGGTGCCCGGCGGGGGAGGCGTGGGCGCGCAGGGCGTCGGCCCAGTGTTCGGCCTGCTTTATGTCCCAGCGCCCGGGGCGCCAGCCGGCGTCCTGGAGGGCGGCGTCGACGGCGACGGGGAAGCGGGTCGCCGAGGTGCGTTCGTAGGAGTCGTACACCGGGGGGATGGGTGCGGTGGGTTCCGGTGACGGTGCGGTGGGCGGCATGGTGGGGGTCAGCTCCCTGCGTGCGTGCCGACGGGCATGACGCCGAAGAAGGCGAGGAGGGCGTCGCAGGAGCGACAGGGGGGTGCGTAGCTGCCGTGCAGGGGGTCGCCGTCCTCTCGGATGTGCCGGGCGGTGATTTTGGAGTGTTTCAGTGAGCGGCGGGCTTCGCCGTTGGTGAGGGGTTTGCGTGAGGCGCGTTTGCCGCGGTTGGCTTCGACGGCGGTGAGGTGGCGGCTCAGCAGGACCGCTTCCGGGCAGCGTCCGGTGAAGCGTTCGCGTTGTGCGGTGGTGAGGGTGTCGAGGAAGTCCTGGACGAGGTGGTGGAGCACCGGGGGCTGTTCGGCTTTGCTGGCGGTGCAGGTGAGGGTGCGGCCGCGTACGGACAGGGCGGCGCCGACGGTGGGGAGGATGCCGTCGCGGCGGTGGCGGAGGGCAGGCGGACGGTCGTCGTCGGCGGTGCCGCTCCAGCCGACGCGGGGGTCTCCCGCGGTGGCGGTGTTGTGGTGTGCCGTGGTGCGCATGGTCAGTGCTTTTCCCTCCCCGAATCCCCGGGACGCCGGAGGTCCCCCGCAAGGGTAGGGGGAGGGTCAGCCTGCCAAATGTGGTGGGTGTTGGGGAAGTCGGGTGTGCTGTCGGTGATGTCACGGTTGTGGCGGGGTGCGGTGGCGTTCCGGTGGGGGGTGGCGGGTGGGTGTGCGGTGGGGGCGTGCGGTGAAGTGGTCGTGCTGGGGCGGGTGTTGGGCGCGGGGGCGGTGGGTGGGGGGTTGACGCGGGCGGGGGAGCCTGTTGCGGTACGGCATAGGCTGTGCTCAGTAGCCAGATTCAGCCAGGGAGCACCGCCATGACGTCAGGTCGGCAAGGGCTGGGGGCATCTCCCGGCCTTCGGGCCGCGGGCCATGCCGCGCCACCGAACACGGCCTATGCCGGGCAGGTCGTGCATTTCCCGGATCCGGTGCGTGCTGCCCGGTATCCGCGTGGGGTGCCGGTGGACGGGAACGGGTTTCCGGATTTCTCGTCGTATGCGCGGGCGGCCGCGGAGATCGCGGAGCCGCCGGAGGGTTTCGGCGTGGACGAGTTGCGGCTGACGGACTATGTGTCCGCGAATGTCGCGTCGCACGCGCGGGGGCACGAGCTGTGGGAGGACGTGCGGTCGGTGGCGACGCCGCACGGCTGGACGTGGCATCACGTGGCGGGTACGCGGCGGATGGAGCTGGTGCCGGCCGAGGTGAAGGCGTTGTTGCGGCATCACGGTGGGCTGGCGACGGCGGCGGTGGATCACGGTAAGCGTGGTACGCGGCCGTTGCAGGACACCCGGCCGGTGCATTTCGGGTTGCCGCACCGGGACGTGTCGGTGTCGGAGGAGCAGGTGCGGCAGGCCGAGGAGTCGCTCGGGTACCGGCTGCCGGGTGCGTACCGCGCGTTTTTGAAGGCGGCGGGCGGGTGTGCGCCGGCGGGTGTGGGGCTGCACGCGGATCTGGGGCTGCTGGTGGACCAGCCGTTCTTCACGGTGCGGGACGAGGCCGCGATGAACGATCTGGTGTACGTCAACAAGTGTCTGCGGGACCACCTGACCAAGGATTACCTGGGGGTGGGGTTCGTGCAGGGCGGTGTCATAGCGGTGAAGGTGCGGGGGGACGCGCTGGGCACGGTGTGGTTCTGCGCGTATGACGATGCCCGGGACCGGGACGGCTGGTCGGTGCAGGAGCGGGTGGAGCGGCTGCTGTTGCCGTGTGGCGTGGATTTCGACGATTTCCTGCAACAGCTGGCGGGGAGTCCGCCGGAGCTGGAGACGGTGGCGGGTCTGATGGTGGACGGCGGCTTCGCGCGCGCTGTTCCGGTGGAGGGGTGAGGCGCGGTGGTGACGTTCGCGCAGGCGCAGGAGCGTGCGGAGCGCTGGGTCAACGGCGAGGTGCCGGGGCCGTTTCAGCGTGAGGTGCGGGTCAGGGAGTTCGATCTGGGCTTTGTGGTGTGGGCGGAGGACCGGGAGGGTGGCCCGACGACGGAGGGCGGGCGGGCGCGGTTGGTGATCGCGCGGGACAGCGGGGAGACGACGCTGTGGCCCGGTCTGCCGGTGGGTGAGGTGATCCGGCGGTACGAGGAGGAGTACGGCGCGCAGGCGGCGCCGGTGGAGGCGCCGCCGCAGCGCATCGATCTGGAGGCGACGTCGTTCCTGTTGACGCCGCCGGAGTGGTTGCAGGAGGCGGCGGACCAGATCGGGCTGGCCGACCGGCGGCAGGGGAGCGCGGCGGAGGCCGGGTCCGGTGTGCCGGAGCCCGTGCAGGACGCGGTGCCGGGGCTGGTTCCGGCGGATGCCACGCCGTGGGCGGGTACGGACATCCGGGAGGACGAGGAGGCCGGGGACCGTTCGGTGGGGTTGCCCGAGACGGTGTTCGCGCCGCCGCTGAGCGGGTTCGACGACGGGGGCACGCCGCCGCCGGGCGCGCGTCCAGAGGCCAAGACGGAGCTGCTGGCGGGCGGCAGCATCCTGCCGCGTACGACGGTGGCGCCCGCGATCGAGGATCCGGCGGCGGGCGGGCCGCTGCTGCCGCCGATGCCGCCGGCGCCGCCGTCCGCGCCGCCCGCTCCGGGTCCGGCGGGCCTGACCGAGCTGCCGCCGCCGTCGGGTCCGCCGGTGGCCGATGTGCCTCCGCCGCCCGCGTTCGCGGGTTCCGGTGGTGGTTCCGGGCCGTCCGGTGCCGCGGCGCAGCCGCCTGCCCCGGCCGCGGCGGCGCCCGCCGCGCCGGCCGGTGGGTACATTCCGACGCAGCTTGTCTCGCAGCTCGACGCGGACGCGCTGGACCTGAGTGCCGTGGACGGCCCCGACGCGTCCGGGCAGGGTGCGGGCCGGGACGCGCAGGACCCGCCCGCTCCGCCGTCCGGCGCCGCCCCGGGCGGTCCCGGCGGCGGGGTGCACGCGGCCGCGACGATGCTGGCCGACGGCGCGGCGATCCAGGCGGGGCAGGTAGGTCAAACGGGACAGGCGGGCCAGGCTGGTCAAGCGGGGAACGTGCCGCCGTCATCCGGTCCGTCCGGTCCGCCCGCGCCGCCCGGTCCGCCCGGCGCCCCCAAGGCGCCCGGTCCGCCCGGCAAGCCCGGTACGGGGGATGCGCCCCGAGATGGTGCGACACGTGACGGTTCGTCGCGCGAGGGTGCTTCCGGTGACGCGGGGGGCCCGCCTCCGCCGCCGTCCGCGCCGCCGTCCGCCCCGCCGGGCGGTGGCGGCGGGGTGCACGCCGCGGCGACGATGCTCGCCGACGGCGCCGGCGGTCCGGCCGTGCCGGGGCCCGGCGTGCCGCCGCCCGCGGTGCACGTGCCGCCGCAGGCCGCTCCCGCGATGCCGCCTCCGGGTGTGCCGTCGGCCGCCGCGCAGGGGGCCGGGGGCTCGTACGGCTATCCGCCGGCGCCGTCCGGCCGGCCGACCGTGGGGCCCGGCTACATGGCCGTACTGAGCTATCGCGCGCCGGACGGTTCGGAGCAGAAGATCGTGCGGCGTTCCGCGCCGGGCACCCCGCATCCGGAGTGGCAGCTGCTGCACGAGCTGCGCGGCATGAACATTCCGCCGCAGCAGGTGCTGGAGCTGCACACGGAGCTGGAGTCGTGTGACCTGCCGGGTGGTTACTGCGCGCGGATGATCCGGGAGACCTGGCCGCAGGTGCGGATCAGCCACACCGCGGCGTACGGGACGGAGCACGCCTCGCGGCAGCAGGGCGTACGGCATCTCGTGGCGCATCAGGGCGAGTTGCACCAGGTGGCGGGCGGTCCGGCGCGGCCGGCGCCGGTGCGGGTGCCGTTGCCGCACCCGTCGCAGGTGCAGCCGGTGCCGCCGGTGCCGCCGCAGGTGTTCGGGCAGGAGCTGGAGCAGTCCTTCGGGCCGCAGGGCGTCTTCCGGTTCGACCAGCGGGCGGTGTCCCGGCAGGGGGTGCCGGACGTGGTGGCGCAGACGCTGGTGTGGGCCGGGCTGCCGGTGGACTTCGGGCCGTTCTTCTGGGCGCAGGCGCAGCCGGGCCGTCCGGTGCCGACGCTGGCGGAGCTGGCGGCGGAGCGCGGGGTGCGGCCTGCGGCGGACGCGGGGTCCTATCTGGTGATGGGCAACGATTTCGGCCGTCAGCTGTGTGTGCAGTACGGGACGGCGCACATCGTGGCGGTGCCGTTGGAGGCTGCCCCGAACGGTCAGCCGGCGGTGCCGCAGTTCGTGAACAGCGGGCTGCCGGAGTTCGTGCGGTGCATGGCGATGCTGGGCCGGATGTGGCGGCTGCGGTACGGGCTGACGCCGGAACAGGCGGGGCACTGGACGGTGGACTTCCAGGCGCAGCTGGTGGCGCTGGATCCGCCGGCGCTGGGGTCGCCGGAGACGTGGTGGTCGGTGCTGCTCGAACAGATGTGGGACGGGCTGCTGTAGTCCGTGTGCGGGGCGGTGTGCCGGGTGGCCGGTGTACCGCCCTGCTTCCGTGTCCCGGTCACCTGGTACGTCGCTCTGTTTCCGTGTACCGGGTGAGGGCCTTGTGCCGCTGCCGGCGGCGCTCGACCTGCGGGACGGCCGGGCCGCCGTGATCCTTCGTATATGGATCAGCCGCCGTCCTCGTCACCGCCCCCGCAGGAGGGGACGTCGACGCTGTACCGGGCCGGGCGTCGCCGTCGGCGTGGGCGGCGGCGCATGTCGTGGCCGAAGCGGATCGCGTTGCTGCTGCTCGTCGTGGTGGTGCTGGTGGTGGCGGGTGGTGTGGCGCTGTACGTGTGGGCGGGCGGTCAGGTGCGGCGGGCGGAACCGCTCGCGGGCTACTCCGGCAGGCCGTCGCCTGGCAAGGGCACGAACTGGCTGCTCATCGGTTCGGACAGCCGGCAGAGCCTGACGCCCGAGCAGCGCAAGGAGCTGCACGTCGGCAACGAGGAGGGGCTGAACACCGACACGATCATGGTGCTGCACCGCGGGGACAGCGGTCCCTACCTGGTGAGCCTGCCGCGGGACAGTTACGTGGCGATCCCGGGCCACGGCCGGAACAAGGTGAACGTGGCGTTCGCGGAGGGCGGACCGAAGCTGCTGGCGCGCACCGTGGAGCAGGCGACGGGGCTGCGGATCGGTCACTATGCCGAGATTGACTTCCTGGGTCTCGTTCGGGTGGTGGACGCGCTCGGCGGAGTGCGTATGTGTTTGGACAAGGCGCTCAAGGACGAGAAGTCGGGGGCGGACTTCCGGGCGGGATGTCAGGAAATGGACGGAGTGCGGGCACTGGCGTATGTACGGGCGCGTTATACGGATCCGGAGGGCGATCTGGGCAGGGTCAGGCGGCAGCGGCAGCTGATCGGCGCGGTTGCGGACAAGGCGCTGGGCGCCGGGGTGCTGCTCGATCCGTTCACCCTGGTGCCGGCGGCGGACGCGGCGCTGTCGGCGCTGACCGTGGACCGGGGGGCCGGTGTGCCGGACCTGGGGCGGCTGAGCTGGTCGATGAAGGAGGTCGCGGACGGGAAGGGGTCGGCGACGACGGTTCCGGTGGCCAGTCCAGGGGTGGATCTGGGCGGTGTGGGCGATGTGGTGGAGTGGGACGAGCAGGGAGCGCGGCGGCTGTTCCAGGCCCTCCGCGAAGATGTCCCGATTCCGACTTCTGGCAACAATTGACGCATCCTGGAGCATTGAGAGGGGCGGAGTGTCGCGTAACGGTCGCTTCGAATGGATCCAAAAAGATGTGCGCGAAATCGCGCCGCACGTCGGAGAGGGGCTTGAGGGATGAGTGCATCGGTTTCGCCTCATGGGTTCGAGATCGTACGAGGGCGTGGCTACCGTCCCGAGGACGTCGACCGCCGGGTGGAAGGGCTCTCGGTCGACCGCGATTCCTGCTGGGAGCGGGCCGCGCGGCTGACGGTGCTCGCCAACGAGATGACGGCGGAACTGGACGAGCTGCGCGAGTACGTGCGGCAGCTGCCGCCGCAGACGTACGAGTCGCTGGGCGAGCAGGCGCGGCTGATCCTGACGACGGCGGAGTCCGAGGCGGCGCGGCTGCGGGCGGACGCCGAGGAGGCGGCCGAGCGGGCGCGCGAGGAGGCCGAGACGTACGCGCGGCAGCTCCAGGAGGCCGCCGAGCGGGCGTCGCAGGAGCTGCGGGACGAGACCGAGGAGCGGGCGCGGCGGACCGTGGACGCGGCGTGGGCCGAGGCGGACGCCCTGGTGACGGCGGCCTCGAAGGACGCCGGGGAGTGGCGGGCCGCGGCGGCGGACGCGCTGCGCGAGATGGAGCGGCGCACCACTCAGTTGCTGCGGGAGCAGGAGGAGGAGCAGGCCGAGCAGTGGGAGGCGGCCGGGCGCGACCTCGCGGCGCAGGAGGCCGACCTGGAGCAGCGGGTCGCGGAGCTGGAGGAGCTGGGGCGGGCCAAGGTCGCCGAGGCGGAGCGTTTCCTCGCGGAGGCCGAGGAGGCGGCGCGGCACCGCGACGAGGACGCCGAGGCGCGCGCGGCGGACCTGCTCGCGCAGGCCAGGGTCGAGGTGGAGCGGATCGAGCGGACCACCGAGCGGACGGTGCGCGAGCACACGGAGCGGCGCGAGAAGGTGCGCGAGCACATGACGCACGTCCGCAACACGCTTGCCGCCCTGACGGGGAAGGCCCCGGACGAGGACGAGCCGGCGGGGGACGGCGCGGCTGCCGGTGAGGGGGACGGGGCGGCCGTGGAGGCGGGCGCCACGACGAGCGTCGAGGGCGGCACGGTGCTGCTGGAGAAGGCCGGTGAAGCCGGCGACGCTGAGGTGGCCGGTGATGCTGGAGTGGCCGGTGGCGCTGGCGTCGCCGAGGTGGCCGGTGAAGCGGAGGAGGCCGGGGCCGGTGGGGCCGGTGCCACTGGTGACGCCGGTGACGCCGACACGCGGGCCCCGGTCGACCCCGACAACGAGGACACGCTGGAGACGGAGCTGCCGCGCCCGCCCGGCCGGCAGTAGCAGGGCGGGCGGCAGACGCCGGCCCGGCGGCCCCGGGGCCCTCAGCCCCGGGGCGCCCCCTCGGCGTCCTCGGGCTCCCCGTACACAGGGAAGCGGCGCGGCGCGAGCACCAGCAGGATCAGGAAGGCGAGGCCCGCGGCGACCGCCGCGCCGAGGTAGACGTGGTCGACGGTGGCGTCCACGGCGCGCCGCAGGTAGTCGGCGGCGCGGTCGGTGAGGGCGCCGGCGCTGCCCAGGGCGTGCGAGACGGAGTCCAGGTCGCCGGGCAGGCCCGTCCGGATGTCGGCGGGGGCGGCGGCCAGCCGGCCGTTGAGGGTGGTGTTGGCGACGGCGCCGAACAGGGCGGCGCCGACGCACTGGCCGACCTGGCGGCAGAAGAGGACGGAGGCGGTCGCGGTGCCGCGTTCCGCGAAGCCGACGGAGGACTGCACGCCGATGATCAGGGGCAGCTGGAAGAGGCCGAGGGCGGCGCCGAGCGCCAGCATGATCAGGGCGGGCTGCCAGGCGGCGCCGGGGTAGGGCAGCAGCGGGAAGGCGAGCAGTACCAGCGTGGCGGCGCCGATGCCGGTCATGGCGCAGGCGCGGATGCCGACGCGGTTGTAGACATGGCTGCTCAGGGCGGCGGACACCGGCCAGCTCAGGGTCATGGTGGACAGTACGAAGCCGGCCGCGACCGGGCCCAGGCCCAGGACCGCCTGGGCGTAGGTGGGCAGGAAGACGGTCGGTGCGACCATGAGCAGGCCGACGGCGCCGAGCGCGAGGTTGACGGCGGAGATCGTACGGCGGCGCCAGACCCAGCCCGGGATGATCGGTTCGGCGGCGCGGCGTTCGACGAGGACGGTGGCGACGCCGCACGCGGCGCTGCCCGCGAAGAGCAGCAGGGACGGCGCGGAGAGCCAGGGCCAGGCGGTGCCGCCCTGGACGAGGGCGGTGAGCAGCAGGCCGCCGCAGGCGAAGACGGCGAGGGCGCCGGGCCAGTCGACGCGGGGGCGCCGGGTGCGGTCGCGGGCGGGCAGCGATTCGCGGAGGTGCCGTCCGACGAGCCAGAGGGCGAGGGCGCCCACCGGCAGGTTGACCAGGAAGATCCAGCGCCAGTCGGCGTACCCGGCGAGCAGGCCGCCGAGGGCGGGTCCGGCGACGGAGGAGGTCGCCCAGACGGTGGACAGCTTGGCCTGGATCTTGGGGCGTTCCTTCATCGGGTAGAGGTCGGCGGCGACGGTCTGGACGGTGCCCTGGAGGGCGCCGCCGCCGAGTCCTTGCAGGATGCGGAAGGCGATGAGGGAGCCCATGTCCCAGGCGGCCGCGCACAGCAGCGAGCCGGCGAGGAAGAGGAGCACGCCGGCGACGAGGACGGGCTTGCGGCCGAAGGTGTCGGAGAGTTTGCCGTAGACGGGCAGGGTGACGGTGACGGCGAGCAGGTAGCCGGAGAAGAGCCAGGAGAAGACGGCGAAGCCGCCGAGGTCGCCGACGATCTGGGGGACGGCGGTGGCGATGATGGTGGAGTCGAGGGCGGCGAGCGCCATGCAGAGCATCAGGGCGGCCACGACGCGGCCGCGCCCGGCGGGTGCGCCCGCCGTGGCCGTCGGGCCGCCGCCCCGTCCCCCGTCCGGCCTCTTGACGCGGTCCCGTTCCTCGCTGCTGCGGTTCACGTGCCCCCCTCGGCTATCCATGTATGGGACACCATTCCACGCGGGCGCGGTGACCGGAACGGGGCGGACGCCCGGCGGCGACGGGCCGGTGGGGCGAGTGGAACGCGGGTGTCAGCAGGGGGTCGTACTCTTGTGGAAACCCGGCCCGTCGCACGTGCCGGGCTGCTCGCGTTGTTCGCCTCACCGGGACGGAAAGCCTTATCTCATGAGCCTGACTGGTCTGCTCGACGCCGTCGCACAGGATCCGGCGCTCGCCGAAGCGGTGCGGGCAGCGGCCGACGGCAACCGTCCCCGGGTGGACCTGGTGGGTCCGCCGGCCGCCCGCCCCTTCTCGATCGCCGCCCTCGCGCGGCGGGCCGGCCGTACGGTCCTGGCCGTGACCGCCACCGGCCGGGAGGCCGAGGACCTGGCCGCCGCGCTGCGCTCGCTGATGCCGGCGGGCGAGGAGAACGCGGTGGTGGAGTACCCGTCCTGGGAGACGCTGCCGCACGAACGGCTCTCGCCGCGCTCGGACACCGTCGGCCGGCGTCTGGCCGTGCTGCGGCGCCTGGCCCACCCCAGCGCGGACGACCCGGCCGCCGGCCCGGTCTCGGTGGTCGTCGCGCCCGTGCGGTCCGTGCTCCAGCCGCAGGTCAAGGGGCTGGGCGAGCTGGAGCCCGTGAGCCTGCGGTCCGGGCAGACGGCTGACCTGGAAGAGATCGTGGACGGGCTGGCGGCCGCCGCCTACGCCCGCGTCGAACTGGTCGAGAAGCGCGGCGAGTTCGCGGTGCGCGGCGGCATCCTGGACGTCTTCCCGCCGACCGAGGAACACCCCCTGCGGGTCGAGTTCTGGGGCGACGACGTCGAGGAGATCCGCTACTTCAAGGTCGCCGACCAGCGGTCCCTGGAGGTGGCCGAGCACGGGCTGTGGGCGCCGCCGTGCCGTGAGCTGCTGCTGACCGCGCAGGTGCGGGCGCGGGCCGCGGACCTCGCGGAGCAGCATCCGGAGCTGGGCGAGCTGCTGGGCAAGATCGCCGAGGGGATCGCCGTCGAGGGTATGGAGTCCCTGGCCCCGGTGCTGGTGGACGACATGGAACTGCTGCTGGACGTGCTGCCGGAGGGCAGCATGACGGTGTTGTGCGACCCGGAGCGGGTACGGACGCGCGCCGCCGACCTGGTGGCCACCTCGCAGGAGTTCCTCCAGGCGTCGTGGGCGGCGAGTGCGGGAGGCGGTAAAGCCCCCATCGATGTCGGTGCCGCTTCCCTCTGGGGCATCGCCGATGTCCGGGACCGGGCGCGTGAGCTGGGCATGATGTGGTGGACGGTCAGCCCGTTCGCCGCCGACGAGGAGCTGGACGAGGACACCCTCAAGCTGGGGATGCACGCCCCGGAGACGTACCGCGGCGACACCCAGCGGGCGCTGGGCGACACCAAGCGGTGGGTCGCCGAGGGCTGGCGGTCGGTGTACGTCACCGAGGGGCACGGCCCCGCCGCCCGTACGGTCGAGGTGCTGGGCGACGAGGGCATCGCGGCCCGCCTGGACCCGGAGCTGGGCGAGCTGTCGCCGTCGGTCGTGCACGTCTCCTGCGGGTGTCTCGACAACGGCTTCGTCGACCCGGGCCTGAAACTGGCGGTGCTGACCGAGACGGACCTCACGGGCCAGAAGGCGGCCAGCAAGGAGCTGGGCCGGATGCCGGCCCGCCGCCGCAAGACCATCGACCCGCTCACCCTCCAGGCGGGCGACTTCATCGTCCACGAACAGCACGGCGTCGGCCGCTACATCGAGATGGTGCAGCGCACGGTCCAGGGCGCCACCCGCGAGTACCTGCTCGTGGAGTACGCGCCCGCCAAGCGCGGCCAGCCCGGCGACCGCCTGTACATCCCCACCGACCAGCTGGAGCAGGTCACCAAGTACGTGGGCGGCGAGGCGCCGACGCTGCACCGCCTCGGCGGCGCCGACTGGACCAAGACCAAGGCGCGCGCCAAGAAGGCCGTCAAGGAGATCGCCGCCGACCTGATCAAGCTGTATTCGGCGCGGATGGCGGCGCCCGGGCACACCTTCGGCCCGGACACCCCCTGGCAGCGCGAGCTGGAGGACGCGTTCCCGTACGCGGAGACGCCCGACCAGCTCACGACGATCGCCGAGGTCAAGGAGGACATGCAGAAGTCCGTCCCGATGGACCGGCTGATCTGCGGCGACGTCGGCTACGGCAAGACCGAGATCGCGGTGCGGGCGGCGTTCAAGGCCATCCAGGACGGCAAGCAGGTCGCGGTGCTGGTGCCCACGACGCTGCTCGTGCAGCAGCACTTCGGCACGTTCACCGAGCGGTACGGCCAGTTCCCCGTCGTCGTCAAGGCGCTCAGCCGCTTCCAGACGGACACCGAGGCCAAGGCCGTCCTCGAAGGGCTCAAGGACGGCTCGGTCGACCTCGTCATCGGCACCCACCGCCTGTTCTCCTCCGAGACCAAGTTCAAGGACCTGGGCCTGGTCATCGTCGACGAGGAGCAGCGCTTCGGCGTCGAGCACAAGGAGCAGCTCAAGAAGCTGCGCGCCAACGTGGACGTCCTGACGATGTCCGCCACGCCCATCCCCCGTACGCTCGAAATGGCGGTGACCGGCATCCGCGAGATGTCGACGATCACCACCCCGCCGGAGGAGCGGCACCCGGTCCTGACGTTCGTCGGCCCCTACGAGCAGAAGCAGATCGGCGCCGCCATCCGGCGGGAACTGCTGCGCGAGGGCCAGGTCTTCTACATCCACAACCGCGTCGAGTCCATCGACCGGGCCGCCGCGCGGCTGCGGGAGATCGTGCCGGAGGCCCGCATCCAGACCGCGCACGGGCAGATGGGCGAATCGCAGCTGGAGCAGGTCGTCGTGGACTTCTGGGAGAAGAAGTTCGACGTGCTGGTCTCCACGACGATCGTCGAGTCGGGCATCGACATCTCCAACGCCAACACCCTCATCGTCGAGCGCGGCGACAACTTCGGCCTGTCCCAGCTGCACCAGCTGCGCGGCCGCGTCGGCCGCGGCCGCGAGCGCGGTTACGCGTACTTCCTCTACCCGCCGGAGAAGCCGCTCACCGAGACCGCGCACGAGCGCCTGGCGACGATCGCGCAGCACACCGAGATGGGCGCGGGCATGTACGTCGCGATGAAGGACCTGGAGATCCGCGGCGCGGGCAACCTCCTGGGCGGCGAGCAGTCCGGGCACATCGCGGGCGTCGGCTTCGACCTGTACGTGCGGATGGTGGGCGAGGCCGTCGCCGACTACCGGGCGTCCCTGGAGGGCGGCGTGGAGGAGGAGCCGCCGCTGGAGGTCAAGATCGAGCTGCCGGTGGACGCGCACGTCCCCCACGACTACGCGCCCGGAGAGCGGCTGCGCCTCCAGGCGTACCGGGCGATCGCCGCCGCGTCCTCGGAGGAGGACATCGCGGCGGTCCGCGAGGAGCTGACCGACCGCTACGGCAAGCTGCCGGAGCCGGTCGAGAACCTGCTGCTCGTCGCCGGGCTGCGGATGCTCGCCCGCTCCTGCGGCGTCACGGACATCACCCTCCAGGGCTCCAACGTGCGCTTCGGCCCGGTCGAGCTGCGCGAGTCGCAGGAGCTGCGCCTCAAGCGCCTGTATCCGCGTACGGTCCTCAAGCCCGCCACCCGGCAGGCCCTGGTGCCGCGCCCGGCCACGGGCAAGATCGGCGGCAAGCCGCTGGTCGGGCGGGAACTGCTGGCGTGGGTGGGCGAGTTCCTGACGTCGATCCTGGGCTCGTAGGAACGCTGTCCTGGGTTCGTGGGAACGCGGTCCTGGCTCGTAGGAACGCGGTCCTGGCTCGTGGGACCTGGCGTGGCGCCGTTTGTGCCGCCTTCTGCCCGATTCAGGCATCTTGGCGGTGACCGGTGGGAGATATCGGTCTATGGTCTGGCTGCCGCGTGAGCCCCGCGCGGCAGCCCTTCCACCGAACTGGACGTTCCCGCCGTGATACGACGCCGCCGTGCCGCCCTGTCCGCCGCCGCCCTGATGACCGCGGCGCTGGTCGCCCTCTCCGGCTGTTCGCCGGAGGCCGACGGCAAGGGCGGCGCGGCGACACCGACCGCGAAGGTCTCCGCCACCGCCTCGCCTTCGCCGTCCGCCTCCCCGTCGGAGAGCGCCACCCCCACCCCCACCCCGACGGCCACGCCCGAGGCCAGTGAGCCGCCCGCGCCGACGCCCGCGGCGGACGGGACCGTCGGAGGCGCGGGCGCGGGTTCCGGTACGGGTTCAGGCTCGGGCGGCTCGGACTCCGAAGGCTCCGGCGGCTCGGGTTCCGGCTCGGGTTCCGGTTCCGGCGATTCGGGGAGCGACGCGTCGGACGGAGTGATCCTCGCGCCGTCCGGCAACCACTACCGCCGCGGCCAGTTCTGCAAGAAGGCCCACCTCGGCCTGACCACGAAGGACGCGCACGGCGCGACGCTCTCCTGCGAGATGCAGAGCGGACGCCCGCACTGGCAGTAGACGTCCGCACTGGCAGTAGCGGTAGCCGCAGCGCCGGGAGCAGCCCTGCGGGCCGCCCGCCGCCCGTGCCGCCTCAGACGATGCGGGCGGCGATCCGGCGGGCGCAGGTGAGGGTGTCGGTGCCGGTGGTGTCGACCTCCATGTCGTAGCGGACGCCCCGGTGGACCAGTTCGGCCTGCGACTCGGCCATGCCGGTCACCCGGTCGCCCCGCGCGGCCTCGCGGGCGGCGGCCGTCGCCGGGGCGCAGCGCACGCCGACCCACAGGACCGACAGGCCCTCCAGCGCGCGGCGCCACGGCTCTTGGGAGGCGCCGCCGCCGAGGAAGACCTCGTCGAGGAGGACGCCGGTGCCCGCGCGGGCGACGGCGGCGACGCCCTGGCGCCAGTCGTCCTGGAGGGCGCGGAAGACCGGCCCGACGGTGATGCTGCCGTCCGGGGCGAGGCCGAGGCCGGGTGCGGTCGCGGACGCCTCCGGGGTGACGAGGGACGGCGGCAGCGCTTCGATGAAGGAGTCGACGCCGAACGTCAGCCAGGGCCGGGGCAGTATCTCCTGGAGCTGCCTGATCAGAGTCGAAGTGCCGGAGCTGGAGCCGCCGTTCAGGACGACGACGTCGGTGCGGGGGTGCGGGGGAGCGGTGGTCATCGGGCCACCGTACGCAGTCAGAGCCGTCCGGTCCGCTCGATTACGACCACGTCGCCGGCGGCGCCGACGATGCCGTAGACGGCCCGTGGGTGGCGCTTGCGGGCGTCGGCCAGGGCTTCTTCGGGTGTGCGTCCTTCGTGCAGTTCCACGGCGATGTAGTCGGGGTCGATGCCCTGGGTGTTCCCTGTCCAGAAGACCCGGGTGCGGTCGGTGAGCCGGGAGATGGGTCGTATGTCGGCTTCGACGGTGGCGCCGTCGGGGATACGTTCCAGCAGGTGTTCCGCCGCCGTCGCGGACGGCGGCTTGCGGTAGGTGGCGGCCTCGGTGAGGCGGGCGAGGGGCAGTGTGGTGGTGAGGGCCAGCGCGGCGGCCAGTACGGCGGCGGGCAGGTGGTGCGCGTACGCACGGACCCAGGGGCGTACGGAGACCAGGGCCCGCGGCAGGGCGTCGGCCAGGGCCAGGAAGACCACCGGCATCAGGACGGCGTTGTAGTGCCAGTCGATGCCCCAGTAGTGCGGCTCGTGGGAGACGAAGCGCCAGCCGAGGGTGGGCAGCGCGGCCAGCAGGAGCGGGGAGCGCAGCGCGAGGAGCCCGGAGGTGGGCAGCAGGAGCCACAGCAGGGTGCGTACGGCGGTGTCCAGCGGGATGCGGGGGGCCGGGCCGCCCTCGCCGCTGAGCTTGTTCCAGTAGTCGTACGAACCGGAGCCGTTGAAGCCGGGGACGATCACGCCCAGGGTGACGGCGGTGGCGGCGAGGCCGAAGGCGACCAGCCCGACGGCGAGCGGCACGGCGCGCCGCGCGCGGATCAGGACCAGCACGCCGACGGCGGCGGCCGTCACCCCCAGGTCCTCCTTGACCAGGACGAGCGGCGCCGCCCAGCACACCGCCGCGGTCCAGCGCCCGCGCAGCACCGCTTCGAGCGCGAAGGCGATCAGCGGCACGGCGAACGCGATCTCGTGGAAGTCGAAGTCGACGGCCTTCTGGAGCCCCCAGGACAGGCCGTACGCCACGCCGACGGCCAGGCCGCGGCCGCGCCCGAGGAGGCGGGTGGCGGCGCGGGTCACCGGCACGGCGGACAGCGCGAAGAGGAATGCCTGCGCGAGCAGGAGGGTCAGGGCGCCGGGGAAGATCCGGTAGAGCGGGGCGAGCAGGGCCAGGACGGGGCTGAAGTGGTCGCCGAGGAGGTTGGTGCCGGGGCCCTTGAGGTCGGCGACGGGTGCCCGCAGGTGCGCGTAGGCCCGTACGGCCTGCTCGAATATCCCGAGGTCCCAGGAGGACGTGGCCATCGCGCGGAACCGCAGGGCGGAGACCGCGGCGAAGACGGCGAAGAGGGCCGCCGCGGTCCAGTAGGGGACGAGGCGGGGGCCGAGCAGGGTGGTGGTCCGGGTGCGGAGCCGGGCGGGCGCCGGCCCGGTGCCGGCGGCGGGCCCGTACGGCGCCTTGCCGCTTGCCGCGGTCGTTGCGGCCGTGTCCATGTGCGCCCTCGCTCTCGCCTTCCGAAAAGATATCCGAGGCCGTCGAACCGGCCGGTATTTGTCGCCTGATTCGAGATGGGATGTCCTCTTGCTCCGGATACGGACCGCACCGTCGCCCCGCGTACGGAACCTGCCCGGTGGCGCCGCCGCCGCTGCCGGACTGGCCGCGCTGCTCGCCCTCACCGGCTGCACGCCGGACGGCGGCAAGGGCGGTGGTACCGGTGGAGACGGCCGCACGGCGCCGCCCGTTCCCGCCGCCGGCGGCACCGCGCTGCACGCCGTCGGGACGCTGGCCGTCAAGGGCCGTGCCCCCAAGACGGGTTACGCCCGCGACCGCTTCGGCACCGCCTGGGCCGACACGGACGGCAACCACTGCGGCACGCGCGACGACATCCTCAAGCGGGACCTGACCGGGGTGCGGTTCACCGACGGGCACTGCAAGGTCGCCTCGGGGACGCTGGCGAAGGACCCGTACACCGGCCAGGCGGTCCAGTACGAACGCGGGCGCAGCAAGGTGGACATAGACCACCTCGTGGCGCTGTCGGACGCGTGGCAGAAGGGGGCGCAGCAGTGGCCGGGCCGCAAGCGGGTCGCGCTCGCGAACGACCCGCTGAACCTGGTCGCCGCCGACGCGTCCGCCAACCGGCAGAAGGGGGACGGCGACGCGGCGACGTGGCTGCCGCCCAACAAGGCGTACCGCTGTGACTACGTGGCGCACCAGGTGGCCGTGAAGAAGAAGTACGGGCTGTGGGTGACGCAGGCGGAGAAGGACGCGATGACCGAGGTGCTGAACGGGTGCCCCACGTTGAAGCTGCCGGCGGGCGGCGGTCCGACGGAGGCGCCGGAGCGGTTCGCGGCGAAGTAGCGGCAGGAAGTACGGCAGGCCGCCGGCCCGGAGCCGCGTGGTGCGGGTGCCGGGCCGGCGGCCTGTGCGTTCGGGGGGGCGGGGGTGTGGGGGTGCGGGCGGTGCCGGCCGGTCAGAGGCCGAGCTGCCAGTGAACGGAGTCGTGGTCGAAGCCGGGGCTGACCTCGACGTCGAGGTCCTTGGCGCCCGCCGGCACGTCGAAGGCGAAGTCGGCGGTGGCGGTCTTCCCGGCGGGCAGCGTGCCGTTGAAACCGGAGCCGACCTTGTCGTCGTAGATCCGCTCGGCGGTCCTGCCGTCCTTGCCGGCCCGCGCGTCCACCATGAGCAGGTCGCCGGCGAAGTCCTTGCCGCCCTTGTTCTCGACCCGCACGGTGACCTTGTAGGACTTGTTGCCCTTCGTGTGGCCGGCGGCGGTCTCGTCGGGGGTGTAGGGGCTCGGCTTGGAGACGGTCACGTTCAGGCCGGTGCCGTACACGGCGGTGTCGCCGCCCTTGTAGTTCTTCGCCGGGCCGCCCTTGCCGGAGCCGTCCTTCGGCTTCGCCTTCGCGTCCTCGACGGACTTGTTGACCTCCTTCACCACGTCGTTGACCGCGGTCACGGTGATCACCAGGCCGACCACCGACAGGACCAGCGCGACGGCGCCGAGGACCGTGCCGGTGACGGCCACGCCCTTGTTGGCGGCCTGGCGGCGCTTGACCCGGCCGAGCCCCACCAGGCCGAAGACCAGGGCCAGCAGGCCGAGGATGCCGGCCAGCCAGAACAGCAGCGGGAGCAGTCCGCTGAGCGCGCCGACGAGGCCGAGGACGAGAGCGGCGACTCCCAGGCCGTTGCGTGCGGCCTGGTGCGGCGGCAGGCCCGTCGGGGGCTGCGGCGCGTGCTGGTGGTGCGTCTGGTGCGACATGGAGATACGGCCCCTTCCGGGCGCTCGGTCGGTGGATCGGTGAATCGGTGAATCGGCGTGCAGCGGTGGATCGGTGAAGCCGAGGTGTCAGCCGTGCCGTGTAGTGCGGGTGTGGTGCGGGTGTAGTGCGGTGGGTCAATAAGAGCACTTGCTGTGAATCGAGTCAACACGGTTCACAGTTCTCATGCCATTCACGCCGTGAAGGCGGCTCTGTCGCGTTCCTGGGTATGCTCGGCGACACAGCAGGTCAGGGGAGCGAACGGACGGGAGCCAGCCAGGTGCCGGAGAACGCATCAGCAGCGGGGGACGGGCCGGCGCCCGGCCACGCGACCGAGGTGACCGCCGCCGGCATTGCCCGGCTGGCCGGGGTGGGCCGCGCCGCCGTCAGCAACTGGCGCCGCCGCCACGCCGCTTTCCCCAAGCCCGTCGGCGGCACGGAGACCAGCCCGACCTTCGCCCTCGCCGACGTCGAGCACTGGCTGCGCGCCCAGGGCAAGCTCGCCGAGGTGCCGCCGCGCGAGCGCGTCTGGCAGCAGCTCGTCGGGCACCCGGCGGGCGCCGCCACCGCGCTGCGGCAGGCCGGCGCCGTCCTGCTGTTCGTCCGCGACCGGCCGGCCGCCTGGCGGCAGTTGCAGCACGCCGCCAACGACATCGAGCTGGCCGGCATGCTGCCCCCCGCCCTCGAATCCGTTCTCACCGCTCACCTCGGCCGCCACCACCCCGTGACCGGCCTGACCCGCGAAGCGCTCCTGCCGTCCGCCGCCCTCCTGCGGGCCGCCGCCGAACTCGCCGCCGAGGAGGACGGCGCCGCCGAGGAGGACGGCACGGCCGGGGAGAACGGCGCGGCCGCCGCGTACGAGTTCCTGCTCGGCCGCCACCTGGACGCCAACCCCCGGCAGTACACGCTCACCCCGCCGGGACCCGCCGGCCTGATGGCCGCGCTGGCGGGCGAGGCGCGCACCGTCCTCGACCCGGCCTGCGGCACCGGCAGCCTCCTGGACGCGGCCGACGGCGCCCGGGAGCTGTACGGGCAGGAGGCCGACCCGGACCTGACCGCGCTCACCGCGCTGCGCCTGGCGCTGCGCGCGCCCGGCGCGCAGGTGCGCGTGCACGCCGCCGACACCCTCAGGAGCGACGTCTTTCCGCAGCTGGCCGCCGACGCGGCCCTCGTCCACCCGCCGTTCAACGAACGCAACTGGGGCCACGACGAACTGGCCTACGACCCCCGCTGGGAGTACGGCTTCCCGGCCCGTACGGAATCCGAACTGGCCTGGGTGCAGCACGCCCTGGCCCGGCTGCGCGAGGACGGCACCGCCGTCCTGCTGATGCCGCCCGCCGCCGCCTCCCGCCGCTCCGGCCGCCGCATCCGCGCCGACCTGCTGCGCCGCGGCGCCCTGCGCGCCGTCATCGCGCTGCCCGCCGGCGCCGCCCCGCCGCACGGCATCCCGCTGCACCTGTGGGTGCTGCGCAAGCCGGGCGCCGCCTCGCCGCCCTCGCCGCACCTCCTCGTCGTCGACACCGCGGGCCTCGCCGCGGGCGCCCCCGGCCGGGACAAGCCGGACTGGCAGGCCGTACGGGACACCGCCCTGGAGGCGTGGCGCGCCTTCGACCGGGACGGCGGCGTCGAGGAGCGGCCCGGCGTACGGCGGTCGCTGGCCGCCATCGACCTCCTCGACGACGACGTGGACCTGGCCCCGGCCCGGCACCTGCCGCCCCCATCGGCCGCCGGCGGCCTCGCCGAACTGGGCCGGGTACGCGACCGGCTGGCCACCACCCTGGCCCGCACCGCCGAGCTGACCCCGGAGCCGGCCGCCGGGCCGGAGTCCGGGCCTGCGGGCGCCCGGCCGGCCGCGCCCGCGCGCTGGCCGCTGACCACCGTCGGGGAGCTCGCCCGCGCCGGGGCCCTCGTGCTGCGCGCCGGCGGTCCCGGCACCGCGGCCCCGGGCGCCGCGCCCGCCGTCCTCACCGAACACGACGTCGTCGGGGGCACGGCGCCCAGCGGTACGCTCCCCGAAGGGCCCGCCGCTGGACCGGCCGAGGAGCCGGTGCTCGTCGCGGCCGGTGACGTCGTCGTGCCCGTACTGGGGGGCGGTGCCGTGGCCCGCGTCGTCGACGAGGCCACCGCCGGGGCGGCCCTCGGCCGCAACCTCTTCCTCCTGCGCCCCGATCCGGCCGCGCTCGACGCGTGGTTCCTCGCCGGGTTCCTGCGCGGCACCGCCAACAACCGGCAGGCCAGCAGCTACGCCTCCACCGCGACCCGCCTGGACGTGCGCCGTCTCCAGCTGCCGCGGCTGCCCCTGGCCGAGCAACGCCGCTACGGCCGCCGCTTCCGCGAGCTGGCCGCCTTCGAGGAGACGCTGCGCCTCGCGTCCCGCCTGGGCGAGCAGCTCGTGCAGGGCCTCCACGACGGGCTGACGGACGGTTCGGTAACACCCGGCTGATTTCCTACAACCTCGGCGGCATCAGCGGTGTCGTATATACGCTCGATCGCACGAACCCGCAGCATGTCCCCGGCAGCGCGCCGCACCGCCTCGCACCGCGCCGCCGCCGGGCCTTGATCCGTCAGGAGCAGTAATGCACGGCCCCGTTACGGCACCGCCGCCGCACCGTCCCCCGCAGCAGAGGACGGTCGTCCTGCTGCGGGTGGTCTTCGTGGCGCTGGCCGTGCTCAGCCTCGGCTTCCTGGCGTGGCTGACGCTGCTGCGCGCCGCGATCGTGCAGCGCAGGCCGCTCGGCTGGTGGGTGCTCGCCGCCGACCTGGCCCTCCTGGTCGTCTCGGTGATCCTGGGCGGGGGCCAGGAGGACGAGAACTCCTGGCAGACGAACACGAGCGTGGCCCTGGTGCTCTTGCAAATGGGCGCGGCTGTCGCGTACTACCTGGTGGTCGATGTCCGCGCGCACCGCGTCTCGCCCGGCTGGCCGGTCTACGGGCCGCCCGGCGCGGTGCCGGGCGGCCCGGCGTACGCGCCCCACCCGCCCCACCCGTACGCCGGCTTCCCGCCCCAGCCGCCCCAGCAGCTGAGCCACCCTCACCCTCAGGGGCACCTGTACGAGCAGCAGCCGCAGCCCGCCCCGTACGGCGGCCAGCCGCAGCGCATCGACCGGGTCCGCGCCGAGCTGGACGAGCTGAGTGACTACCTCCGCAAGGAGGAAGGCCGGTGAACGGACGGGTCGTCGCCGAGCGCTACGAACTCTCCGCGCTGCTCGGCCAGGGCGGCATGGGCCAGGTCTGGATCGCCTACGACCGCCGCCTCGACCGCAGGGTCGGCGTCAAGCTCCTGCGCCCCGACCGGGTCTCCGGCACGCCGGACGCGGAGGAGATGCGCCGCCGCTTCGTCCGCGAGTGCCGGGTCACCGCCCAGGTCGACCACCCCGGACTGGTCACCGTCCACGACGCGGGCAGCGACGGCGACGACCTCTACCTGGTCATGCAGTACGTCGAGGGCGCCGACCTGGCCGACCACCTCGCCGAGCACGACCCGTACCCCTGGCCGTGGGCGGTCAGCGTCGCCGCCCAGCTGTGCGCCGTGCTGGCCTCCGTACACGCCGTGCCGATCGTCCACCGCGACCTCAAGCCGCGGAACGTGATGGTCAAGCCGGACGGCACCCTCACCGTCCTGGACCTCGGCATCGCCGCCGCCCTGGACACCGACACCACCCGCCTCACCCACACCGGCTCGCCCATCGGCAGCCCCGCCTACATGGCGCCCGAGCAGGCGATGGGCGGCACCGTCGGCCCGTACACGGACCTGTACGCGCTCGGTGTGCTGCTGCACGAACTGCTCAGCGGCGAGGTGCCGTTCGCCGGCTCCACGGCCCTGGGCGTGCTGCACCGCCACCTGTACGAGCCGCCGGTCCCGGTGCGCCGCCTGCGCGCCGACGTGCCCGAGCAACTGGAAGCGCTCGTGCTGCGGCTGCTCGGCAAGGACCCGCAGGAGCGCCCGTCCGACGCGCAGGAGGTCTACCAGGCGCTGGTGCCGCTGCTGCCCGTCGCGGACCGGGGGCAGTCCGGTGCCGTCGTGCCGATGGACCCGACCCGGCCGTTCCTGCACCCGCACGCGCCCTGGCCGGTGCGCGCCGCCGCGCCCGCCGTGCCGCCGCAGGCCCCGGCGGCTCCGGCGGCTCCGGCGGCCGAGCCGTACCTCGCGGCCGCCTCCGCACCGGTCGCCTATACCCCTGCCGCCCCTGCCGCCCCTGCCGTCGGTTTCACCTCGTCGGTCCCCGCGGCCCCCGCCGTCCCGCCGCTCCCTCCGGCCATGGACCCGCGGGTCTCCGGAGCGACGTCGGCACCGCGGCCCCCGGCGGCGGGCGGCCCCGACGTCGCCGCGGCCGTGGACGAGGTCAAGCGCCTCCTGGACCAGGGCCGCATCACCCACGCCGTGGACATCCTCGGCGGCATCCTG
The DNA here is from genome assembly GCF_044332485.1 of Streptomyces sp. NPDC017056. Lineage (NCBI taxonomy): Bacteria > Bacillati > Actinomycetota > Actinomycetes > Kitasatosporales > Streptomycetaceae > Streptomyces > Streptomyces sp. NPDC017056. The sequence goes on from NZ_JBIRPD010000020.1 coordinate 49,976, forward strand.
CCGGCCGCCGCCGCCCGGCACGGCGCGCACTCACCGGTCGTACGGACGCTGCGCAAGCAGTACGCGGCCACCCTCATGGACGACGGCCAGTACCGGCGCGCACTGCCCGAACTGCGTGCGCTGGCGGAAGAGTTCGCGCGCGACTCCGGGCCCGGCGCGGCCGGCCAGTCGCTCCAGTTCCACTACGAGGCCGCGCAGTGCCTGGAACAGATGGGGGAGGTGACGCAGGCGCTGGGGGAGTACCGGGCCCTGCTGCCGCACTTCGAGCGCTACTCGGACGACCCCATGAAGCCGCTGGAGATCCGGCGGTCCATCGGCCACCTGCTGCTCGCCCTCGGCGAGCGCGGCGCCGCCCAGGAAGCGCTGTCCCGCCTCCTGTACGACGCGGAGCGGCTGCAAGGTCCGCACGGCGCCTTCCCCGCGGAGATCCGGCGCACCCTTTACCGGCTCGGCCAGGTATACGGCTGAGCGGGCGGAAAGGCGGGAAAGGGAAGACGGCGGGGGAGAGAAACCGCCTTCCGGGCAACTCGTTGGTCGAATCAGTGGCCTGGACCACGCGGACTCTTTAGCATCAGCATCGATCAACGAGCATCGATCAACGCCAGGTCGGAAAAGCCGCACAGTAGTTGCACCCCGCCAGGAGGCTTGATGTTCCGCCGTAGGACCGCGCTCTCCGTTTCCGCCGCTGCCGCCCTGCTGGCCGCCGCCCCGTTGCTCACCGCCTGCGGCACGGAAGCGCATCCCGGCGCCGCGGCCGTCGTGGACGGGCAGCGGATCACCGTCGCGCAGCTCCAGTCGCGCGTACGGGACGTGCGCGCCGCCCAGGAGAAGTCCCCGCAGGCCGCCCAACTGGTGGAGAACACCGGCAAGCTGGGCCTCGCCACCCTCAACGGCATGATCTTCGACCGGGTGCTGGCGCGGGGCGCCGAGGAGGCCGGGGTCACGGTCTCGCGGCGCGACGTGCAGCAGTGGCGCGCGGCCGCGGAGCGCAGCGCGGGCGGCGCCGACCGGTTGAAGGAGATGTGGCTCCAGCAGGCCATCGCGCCCGGCGAGATCGACACGGTGGTACGCAACCAGCTGCTGCTGGACGGCATCGCCCGGCACATCGGCGCCGACCGCCGCCAGCCGCAGGGGCAGCAGCGGCTCGCCGAGTCGCTGGCCAAGACGTCCCGCACGATGGGCATCGACGTCAACCCGCGCTACGGCACCTGGGACGACCGCCAGGTCATCCTGGGCGAGTCCAAGGAGCCGTGGGTCAAGGACGCGACGGCCGCGGCCCAGCGGCAGACCTGATCCGGCGCAGACCTGATCCGGCGCAGACCTGATCCGGTGCAGACCTGATCCGGCGGCCGGCGCGGCGGGGTGTCGGTGCCGTGCGTTACGTTCGTCGGGTGAACGCTGACGCCACCGACGCCCCCGGCACGCCACAGGACGCGGGAACCGGCCGCCTGGTCCTGCTCACGACCAGCCACCGGGTCGCGCCCGGCCTGCTGTCCTGGAACGCGTGGCAGACGCTGCGCGCCGCCGACCGCGTGCTGTGCGCCGACGACGCCCACCCGCAGCTCCCGTACCTGCGCGAGGCGGGCATCGCGGTCGAGGCGGCCGTCCCCGGCGCCCGCGAGCTGGTGGAGTTCTGCCGCGCCGGTGGCCGTACGGCCGTCGTCATCACCTCCGCCGACGGCGACTCGGAGCTGACCGACGGCCTGGCCAGGATGGCGGGCTCGGGCCGGGAGGCCATGCCGGACCTGGAGCTGCTGCCCGGCTCGTACGACCTGCCGGGCGCCCGGCTGCTCGACCTCGTGCAGGTCATGGACCGCATCCGCCGCCAGTGCCCGTGGAGCGGCGTGCGCACCCACGAGGACCTCGCGAAGTACGGCATCGAGGAGATGTACGAGCTGGTCGAGGCCATCGAGGAGGGCGACCGGGAGGCGCTGCGCGAGGAGCTGGGCGACGTGCTGCTCCAGGTCGTCTTCCACGCCAGGATCGCCCAGGAGGACCCGGACGAGCCGTTCTCCGTGGACGACGTGGCGGGCACCCTCGTGGACAAGCTGATCCGCCGCCATCCGCACATCTTCGGCGAGGAGGCCGCGCACACCCCCGAGGACGTCAAGGCGCACTGGCTGCGCGAGAAGGCGGTCGAGAAGCAGCGCACCTCGGTCACCGAAGGCGTCCCGCTCGGCCAGCCCGCCCTGGCGCTCGCCGGCAAGCTGGCCTCCCGGGCGCGTACGGCCGGCATCGACGCGCTCCCGGCGGGCGACGGCATCGGGTACGAACTGCTGGCCCTCGCCGCGCGGGCCGAGGCGTCCGGCACGGACCCGGAGACCGCGCTGCGCGCCGCCGCCCGCACCTACCGGGACGCGATCCGGTCCGCCGAGGAGGCCGCCTCCGGCGCCGGGGACTGAGCGCCTGCCCGCTTGCCGCGGTCGCGCAGCCGTTCGGCCGTCCAGACCACGGCCACGGCGGCGCTCAGTGCCGCGCCCACGGCGCACACCCCGCCCCAGCCGGCCGCGCCCCACACCGCGGAGGTGAGCGCCGAGCCGACGGCGCCGCCGACGAAGTAGCTGGTCATGTAGGCGGAGTTCAGGCGGTTGCGGGCCTCGGGGCGTACCGCGTAGACCAGGTTCTGGTTGCTGATGTGCACCGCTTGCACCGCCGCGTCCAGCACGATCACCCCGGCCAGCAGGGCCGCCAGCGACCAGGCGCCGCCCGCCCCGCCGGCCGCCAGCAGCGCCCAGGATCCGAGCAGCAGGAAGCCGCCCGCGCCGGTGACCCGGTGGACCAGGCCCCGGTCCGCGAGCCGCCCGGCGACCGAGGCGGACAGCGAACCGGCCGCGCCCACCAGCCCCAGCAGGCCGATCGCCGATTCGGACCACCCGTAGGAGGGGCCGGACATCAAGAAGGCCACCGCCGTCCACAGCACGCTGAACGTGGCGAAGGACAGCGCTCCCAGCGCGGCCCGCCAGCGCAGCACCGGCTCCTGCGCGAACAGTGCGAGGGTGGAGCGGATCAGCGCGGGGTAGCGCAGGCCGGAGTGGGTGTGCAGCACGGGCAGGCGCAGCCGCAGCAGTACCGCCATGACCAGCATCAGGCCGGCGTTGACCCAGTAGACGGTGCGCCAGCCGCCGAGGTCGGCCAGCAGCCCGGCCGCCGTGCGGGCCAGCAGGATGCCGAGGAGCAGGCCGGTCATGACGGTGCCGACCGTGCGGCCGCGCTCGGCCGGCGGCGCGAGGGAGGCCGCGTACGGGACGACGACCTGGGCGGCGACGGAGAACAGGCCGGTGAGGGCGGTGCCGATCAACAGGGCCGTGCCGTTGGGCGCGCTCGCCGTCACGGTCAGGCACAGCGCGGTGGCCGCGCTCAGGCCCACCGCCAGCCGCCGGCGGTTCAGCAGGTCGCCGAGGGGGACGAGCAGCAGCAGCCCGAGGCCGTAGCCGACCTGGGCGACGGTCACCACCAGCGCCGTGGTGGCCGCGCTCATGTGCAGGTCGCGGCCTATGACGTCCAGCAGCGGCTGGGCGAAGTAGTTGCCCGCGACCGACAGGCCGGTCGCCACGGACATGAGCAGCAGCGTGCCGCGCCCCAGCCCGGGCCGCTCCTTCTCCTCGGACACCATCGAGTCCCTCCTGCCCCGCACGCCACCCCGTCGGTGCCGCGGTACCCCCAGCCTCCGCCGCCCCGGTGGATGAGTCCAACGCATACTTGTCATCCCATCGATCGCGATACGCGATCAATGAACGTCGCCGGGCGCTGGCTACGCTCGGCCCATGGAGCTGCAACAGATGCGGTACGTGGTCGCGGTCGCCGAAACCGGCGGCTTCACCCGCGCCGCCGAACGCTGCCACGTGGTGCAGTCCGCGCTCAGCCACCAGATCGCCCGCCTGGAGAAGGAACTCGGCGCCCGGCTCTTCCACCGTACGAGCCGCAGCGTGCGCCTCACCGCCGCCGGCGAGGCGTTCGTCCCGGTCGCCCGGCAGGCGCTGGAGGCCGCCGAGCGGGCCCTCGCCGAGGTGGAGGCGGCGGCCGGCGAGGTGCGCGGCCGGCTCGCGGTAGGGGCGATCTCCACCGTCGCGGCCGTCGACCTCGCCCGGGAGCTGGGCGCCTACCGCGCCCGTTACCCGCAGGTACGCATCAGCTTGCGCATGGAGATGAGCGAGCAGCTGATCGAACAGGTCCGGCAGGGCACGCTGGACGTCGCCTTCATCGGCCTGGTGCCCGGCGCCCGCAGCCAGGGCGTACGGGAGCGGGCGCTGGCCCACGGCGAGCTGGTGGCCGTCGTACCGCCGGACCACCCGCTGGCGGGCCGGGAGTGGACCGACCTGCGGCGGCTGGCGCAGGAGACCTTCGTCGACTTCACGGCCGGGTCGGCGGCGCGCCGCCAGCGGGACGAGGCGTTCCGTGCCGCGGGCCTGACGACCGAGGTGGCGTTCGAGGTGACCACCGTGGAGTTCCTGGCCAAGCTGGTCCGCGCCGGGCTCGGCATCGGCATGGTGCCGCAGGCGTTCGCCGCCGAACTGACCGGCCTGAGCGTGCTGCGCGTCCCCAACGCGCCCGCCCGCGTCGAACGCGTCGTCTGGAGCGCCAGGGGCCCGTCCCCGGCGGCCGCCGCCTTCCTGGACGCGCTGGGCGTCGACCCCGCCGAGCCCGGCCCGGGACCCGCCGTCCGGGGGTAACCGGAACGCCCGCGCATCGTCGCCGCCGACCCGGGTACCCGGGTCGGATGACAGCATCGATCGCTTCGACCACACCGGCTTCGGACGTCGCGTCCGTCCAGCAGGCCGTGTCCTTCACGCGGGACATGGTCGTGGGCACCGGACCGCTGATCGCCGGGATCGTCATCGTCGCGGGGCTGATCCTCGCCGTGGTCTACGGGCGGCGCCGCCGGGACCGCGAGCCCGCCCCGCCCGAACCGGAGACCCAGCCGACACCGCCCAAGAACCCGACCGGGTACGAGAGCGAGCTGCGTGACCCGAACGAGGTGCCGCGCGACGGCGACCACCGGCTGACGCCCCACGAACTGCCCGACTACGGCAACGCCCCCACCCGCCACGGCGAGGACCAGAACCGGGAGCGCAGCCGCTGGCAGGACGGGCACAGCGGCTCGTTCGGCGGCGGATAGCGCACGGGCGGACCGCGGAGGGACCACGGACGGCAGCGGATACCGTCGAAGGGTGCACCAGCAGACCCCGCCCCCCGCGCCCGCCGCCTGCCCCGAACTGTTCACGTGGGAGTTCGCCTCCGACCCGTACCCCGCGTACGCCTGGCTGCGCGAGCACGCGCCGGTGCACCGCACCGAGCTGCCCAGCGGCGTCGAGGCATGGCTGGTGACGCGGTACGCGGACGCCCGGCAGGCGCTCGCCGACACCCGGCTGTCGAAGAACCCGGTGCACCACAGCGAGGCCGCGCACGGCAAGGGCAAGGTCGGCATCCCGGGCGAGCGCGGCGCGAACCTGATGACCCACCTGCTCAACATCGACCCGCCGGACCACACCCGGCTGCGCCGGCTGGTCTCCAAGGCGTTCACCCCCCGCCGCATCGCGCGGTTCGCGCCCCGCGTACAGGAACTGACCGACGCGTTCATCGACTCCTTCGCGGAGCGCGGCGAGGCCGACCTCATCCACGAGTTCGCCTTCCCCCTCCCCATCTACGCCATCTGCGACCTGCTCGGCGTCCCGCCCGAGGACCAGGACGACTTCCGCGACTGGGCCGGGATGATGATCCGGCACGGCAAGGGCCCGCGCGGCGGCGTCGCCAGGTCCGTGAAGAAGATGCGCGGCTACCTCGCCGAACTGATCCACCGCAAGCGCGAGACGCTCGGCGACGAGGGCGCCGACGACCTGATCTCCGGCCTGATCCGCGCCTCCGACCACGGCGAGCACCTGACGGAGAACGAGGCGGCGGCGATGGCCTTCATCCTGCTCTTCGCCGGATTCGAGACCACCGTCAACCTCATCGGCAACGGCGTGTACCAACTGCTGCGCCACCCCGGACAGCGGGAGCTGCTCCAGAAGGCCGCAGCCGAGGGCGACGAAGAGCTGCTCGCCACCGGCGTGGAGGAACTGCTGCGCTACGACGGCCCGGTCGAGCTGGCCACCTGGCGCTTCGCCACCGAGGACCTCGCCATCGGCGGGCAGCGGATCGCCGCGGGCGACCCGGTCCTGGTCGTGCTGGCCGCCGCCGACCGCGACCCGGAGCGCTTCTCCGGGCCCGACGTCCTGGACCTGTCCCGCCGCGACAACCAGCACCTCGGGTACGGCCACGGCATCCACTACTGCCTGGGCGCGCCGCTGGCCCGCCTCGAAGGGCAGACCGCGATAGCGACCCTGCTGACCCGGCTGCCGGACCTCCGGCTTGCCACGGAACCGGATGATTTGCGCTGGCGCGGCGGGCTCATCATGCGCGGCCTGCGGGCCCTGCCGGTGGAGTTCACGCCCGTACGGAAGTGATGCCACGTCAGGCCGTGACCTGAGCGTGATCTCCGCTACACCGGCTTGTGACGGGCGGACGGTCCCGCTACTTTCGACCGATCGAAAGGCCGGGGCGGGTGGCGAGGGGCTGAAAGACCGTGAAACCCGTCGAACCGACGGCTCCGTCCTTGCGAAGACAACTCAACCGCCGCTCGAAAGGCAACCGCATGCGCTCCGGGACCGGCCGACACCGTCGCCCCCGTCAGGCTCCGGCCATCTTCGTCACGGCGGGAGCCGTCGGCGGCGCCCTCGCCATGCCCCTGCTCGCCGCGAGCGACGCGCAGGCCGCCGACGCGGCCACGTGGGACCGCGTCGCCCAGTGCGAGAGCGGCGGCGTCTGGAGCGCCAACTCCGGCAACGGGTTCTACGGCGGCCTCCAGCTGACCCAGGAGATGTGGGACGGCAATGGCGGCTCGTCCTACGCCTCGCGCCCCGACCTGGCCAGCCGCTCGCAGCAGATAGCCGTGGCCGAGTCGATCCTCGCCGCGCGCGGCCCGGACGTGTGGCCGAGCTGCGCGGTCAACGCGGGCCTCAGGAAGGGCGGTCGGGGCCCGGACGTCGACCCGGGCGGCACGCCCACGCCGACGCCCTCCCACTCGTCCCCTTCTTCCCCTTCTTCTCCCTCCTCCCCGTCCGCTCCCGCGACGCCGTCCCCCTCGACCGGTTCCGGCACGCCGACTTCGCCGGCCGGGCCCCCGGCGAAGACCCCGGAGCCGAAGCCGTCGCCGACCGGCACGGGCGGGGGCCAGGACCCGTCCCGTACGCCGGACCCGTCCGGTACGGGCGGCACGCAGGACCCGGCGCGCCCCGCCGACCCGGCAGGCCCGGACGACGGCGCCTCCACCAGTCCTACCGTGCCCTCGGGCCAGGGCAAGCACCGCGGCGACGCGGGAGACGGGCGGGAGCCCGGCAGGGGCACCGGTGGCGCGGGCGACGCGGACCGGTCCGGCGGGGAGCACCCCTCGCGGGGCGGTGACGCGCACCGTACGGACCCGGGTGCGCCGGGCGGCTACACCGTGCGGCCGGGTGACAACCTGTCAGTCATCGCGGCGGACCGCGGAGTCGACGGGGGCTGGCCGGCGCTCTACGAGGCCAACAAAGGTGTCATCGGGGGCGATCCCGACCTTATTCACCCTGGTCAGCGTCTCGACCTCGAACGCTGATCGAGGTATTTCGCACGCAATTGCCCGCTTTGGTGAAAGTGAGACATGGATCTCGTTCGGGACGGCGCCGCCCGTACCGTCCGTTGTTTCCAAACCTGCGACGACCTGCGGAAATGTGATGATCCTGTGATGTCTGGGGGCCAACTGGCCTCAGATGTAGGGGTTTGAACCGGCGGGGTGTTCGTGTTTACCGTCTTCATCGCTCGCCAAAGCGGGCCCTTGGACCACACGCCGAATCCTGCCGGTGGTCGGAGGTCACTCGTCGCGACAGCGCCGAAGGCAGGAGCGGGGGACCCAAGGTAAGTGCCGGCCCCGCCCGTGAAAACGGGTGACCGGCTAGGGGTGAAGCCGCGTGGAGATCACGCGGCCGGGCGACTCACAGCCCGAACCCGACAGCTCACCTCGTAGGCGTCGGTGAGGAAACGAACCATGCTGAACACCAAGGGCAAGCACCGCCGTCCCTCCAAGGCCGTCCGCGCCGTCACCCTGGCGGGCGTCGCCGGTGCTGCTGTGGCCGTCCCGCTGATGGGCGCCACCTCTGCCTCCGCCGCCAACAACTGGGACGCGGTCGCCCAGTGCGAGTCCGGCGGCAACTGGTCGATCAACACGGGCAACGGCTACTACGGTGGCCTGCAGTTCACCAACTCCAGCTGGGCCGCCGCCGGCGGTACCAAGTACGCCCCGCGCGCCGACCTGGCCAGCAAGAGCCAGCAGATCGCCGCGGCCGAGCGCCTGCTCGCCATCCAGGGCCCGGGCGCCTGGACCTGCGCCGGCGGCCACCTGGGCAAGGGCAACTCCAACGCCACGGCCGAGGGCGGCTCGGGCAGCTCCACCAAGTCGCACAAGTCCCACAAGTCCTACTCCGCGCCGCAGCACTCCTCGCGGTCCGAGGCCCGCAAGCAGGGCCAGGACCTGGCCCGCAAGACCCCGGCCCCCCAGAAGTCGACGCCGAAGTCGAACCCCAAGGGCAACTACACCGTCAAGTCCGGTGACACCCTCGCCAAGATCGCCGCTTCCCACGGCACCAACTGGAAGTCGGTCTACGAGAACAACAAGTCCGTCATCGGCGGTAACCCCAACCTGATCTTCCCGGGTCAGAAGCTGGCCGTCTGAGCCTGCCGACCCCTTGAAGGACCCCGGGTGACCGAGTCGCTCCGTACGTACGGCGGTACGTACGGGCCCGGCACCCCGGGGACCGGACGTCCCGGGAAACCGCTCTTCCCGTGAGACAGCCCCGCCACGGCGCGTCGTCCCCCAACGCGCCGCGGCGGGGCTGCTCCGTTTCCCGGCGAGCCGCCCCGGCCGCCCGCCCCGCCCCCCCCACGTGGCGGTTTTCCCGTTCAGCGAACAATGTGCCCGTACATCCCGTGAACAGGGGCTTTGTGGGTGTTTTCGTCCCACGGACCGGGCTGGCGGCAAGCGGAAGCCGCCGGGGCCGTTAGGCTCGTGCTGCAGAACTCCAGACACCCATGAAGGAGACAACGTGCCGTCCATCGACGTCGTCGTAGCTCGCGAGATTCTCGACTCGCGAGGCAATCCCACGGTCGAGGTCGAGGTCGGCCTCGACGACGGCAGCACCGGCCGTGCCGCCGTCCCGTCCGGCGCCTCGACCGGCGCCTTCGAGGCCATCGAGCTGCGCGACGGTGACCCGGCCCGCTACCAGGGCAAGGGCGTGGAGAAGGCCGTCCTCGCGGTCATCGAGCAGATCGGCCCGGAGCTGGTCGGCTACGACGCCACCGAGCAGCGCCTGATCGACCAGGCCATGTTCGACCTGGACGCCACGGACAACAAGGGCTCGCTCGGCGCCAACGCCATCCTGGGCGTCTCCCTCGCCGTCGCGCACGCCGCCTCCGAGGCCAGCGACCTCCCGCTGTTCCGCTACCTCGGCGGCCCGAACGCCCACGTGCTGCCGGTCCCGATGATGAACATCCTGAACGGCGGCTCGCACGCCGACTCGAACGTGGACATCCAGGAGTTCATGATCGCCCCGATCGGCGCGGAGTCCTTCTCCGAGGCCCTGCGCTGGGGCGCCGAGGTCTACCACACCCTCAAGAAGGTCCTCAAGAGCAAGGGCCTGGCCACCGGCCTGGGCGACGAGGGCGGCTTCGCCCCGAACCTCGGCTCCAACCGCGAGGCCCTGGACCTGATCCTCGAAGCGATCAAGGAAGCCGGCTACACCCCCGGCCAGGACATCGCGCTCGCGCTCGACGTCGCCGCCTCCGAGTTCTACAAGGACGGCGTCTACGAGTTCGAGGGCCAGCAGCGCTCCGCCGAGGAGATGACCTCGTACTACGCGGAGCTCGTCGACGCGTACCCGCTGGTCTCCATCGAGGACCCGCTGTTCGAGGACGACTGGGCCGGCTGGAACGTCATCACCGAGCGCCTGGGCGCCAAGGTGCAGCTGGTCGGCGACGACCTGTTCGTCACCAACCCGGAGCGCCTGGCCCGCGGCATCGAGGAGAACTCGGCCAACGCCCTGCTCGTCAAGGTCAACCAGATCGGCTCGCTGACCGAGACCCTGGACGCCGTCGAGCTGGCCCAGCGCAACGGCTTCAAGTGCATGATGTCGCACCGCTCCGGCGAGACCGAGGACGTCACCATCGCCGACCTGGCCGTCGCCACCAACTGCGGCCAGATCAAGACCGGCGCCCCGGCCCGCTCCGAGCGCGTCGCCAAGTACAACCAGCTGCTGCGCATCGAGGAGATCCTCGACGACGCCGCGGTCTACGCCGGCCGCAGCGCCTTCCCCCGGTTCCGCTTCGCGGACCAGTAAGCACGGCAGGGGCTGACCCCGCGGGGCCGCGGTGCGGCCCCGGCAGCCCGAATACGTACGTCCCCGGCGGCGGTCCCGTACCGTTGCCGGGGACGTACGTGGTTCGGGCCGCGCCGGCCCGTGCCCAGGGACCCCAGGGGAGGCGACGTGCCCGCGGAACGGTTCTCCACCGCGACCCGGCTCAAAGCACTCGGCGAACAGGCCGCCGCCCGCGTCCAGCGTGCCCGCCCGCCCCGCCGGGCCCGCCTGACCGGCCGCGCCGCGCTCCTCGCGCTGGTCATGTGCTCGCTGGTCGTCGCCCTCGCCTACCCGACACGCCAGTACATCTCGCAGCGCTCCGAGATCGCCGACCAGCGCCGCCAGGCGCTCGACGCCCAGCGGCGCGCCGACGAACTGCGCGACGAGAAGGCCCGCTGGCAGGACCCCGAGTACGTACGCCAGCAGGCCCGGCTGCACCTGCACTACGTCAAGCCGGGAGAGACCGGCTACATCGTCCGGGACGGCTCCGGCGCCGGCAAGCCGCGCAAGGGCCAGGGCACCGCGGAGCACCCCTGGTACGACACCATGTGGGACGGCCTGGACTCCGCCGACAAGTAGCCTGTGCGGGGCGCGCGAGCGGCCCCGCCCGTCCGCCGGCCCGGCCCAGTACGCCCGTACGGCACCACCGACACAACCGAAAGCACCCATGTCCGTGTCTGAACACCGCATGCCCCCGCCGCAGACCGAGCGCACCGAACCGACCGAGGCGGACATCGCGGCCTTCAAGGAACAGCTCGGCCGCCCGCCGCGCGGCCTGCGCGCCATCGCGCACCGCTGCCCCTGCGGGCAGCCGGACGTCGTCGAGACCGCCCCGCGCCTGGAGGACGGCACCCCCTTCCCCACGCTCTACTACCTCACCTGCCCGCGCGCGGCCTCCGCGATCGGCACGCTGGAGGCCAACGGCGTGATGAAGGAGATGACCGAGCGGCTGGACCGGGACCCCGAGCTGGCCGCCAAGTACCGGGCCGCCCACGAGGACTACATCCGGCGCCGCGACGCCATCGAGGAGCTCAAGGGCTTCCCGAGCGCCGGCGGCATGCCGGACCGGGTCAAGTGCCTGCACGTCCTGGTCGGCCACTCCCTCGCGGCGGGCCCCGGCGTCAACCCGCTCGGCGACGAGGCCCTCGCGATGCTGCCGCAGTGGTGGCGCAAGGGCCCCTGCGTGAGCCCCTGCCAGGAGCCGGGCGAAGGAGAAGGCGAGTGAAGCGCGTAGCGGCCGTCGACTGCGGTACGAACTCCATCCGGCTGCTCGTCGCCGACCTCGACCCGGCGACCGGCGAGCTGAAAGACCTGGACCGCCGGATGCGCATCGTGCGCCTGGGCCAGGGCGTGGACCGCACGGGCCGCCTGGCCCCCGAGGCCCTGGAGCGCACCTTCGCGGCCTGCCGCGAGTACGCCGGGGTGATCCGGGAGCTGGGCGCCGAAGCCGTCCGCTTCGTCGCCACCTCCGCCTCCCGCGACGCCGAGAACCGGGACGACTTCGTGCGCGGCGTCCTGGACATCCTGGGCGTCGAGCCCGAGGTGATCACCGGCGACCAGGAGGCGGAGTTCTCCTTCACCGGCGCCACCAAGGAGCTGACCGGCAGAGTAGCTGCAGGCGCGGAGCGCCTTCCCGCGGAGGGCGGTGGCGGGCGACGGGAGGGCATGGAGCAGCCGTACCTGGTCGTGGACATCGGCGGCGGCTCCACGGAGTTCGTCCTCGGCGAGGACACCGTGGACGCGGCGCGCTCCGTCGACGTCGGCTGCGTACGGATGACCGAGCGGCACCTCGTACGGGACGGCGAGCTGGTCGCCGACCCGCCCGGCGAGGAGCAGGTCGGCGCCATGAAGGCGGACATCGCCAGGGCGCTGGACCTGGCGGCGGAGACGGTGCCGCTGGACCGGGCCCGTACCCTCGTCGGCCTGGCGGGCTCGGTGACCACGGTCGCCGCCATCGCCCTGGGCCTGCGCGAGTACGACTCGGCCGCCATCCACCACTCCCGCATCCCCCTCGCCAAGGTCCGCGAGATCACCCACCGCCTGCTGTCCGCCACCCACGAGGAGCGCGCGGCCATCCCGTCCATGCACCCGGGCCGCGTGGACGTCATCGCGGCAGGCGCCCTCGTCCTCCTGTCGATCATGGAACGCACCGGCGCCGAAGAGGTCGTCGTCTCCGAACACGACATCCTGGACGGCATCGCCTGGAGCATCGCCTGACCCTCCCCCCGAGCAGGCAGCCCGCCCCTTGGGGGGCTGCCGTCAGATGTTCCGGTAGACGTCGCGCCGGTCGCCTACCTTGACGACGAGGATGACGAGTTCGTCGTCCTTGATCTGGTAGGCGACTCGGTAGCTGCCGACCCGGAGTCGGTAGAGACCTGAGGGGCCGGTGAGTTTCTTGATGTTGGCGTCCTCCCGGTACGGATCGTCGCCGAGCGTGGTCAGCGCGGCCAGGATCCGCATGGCGGCAGGCCGGTCGATGGCACGCAGCTGTCGCTGTGCCGCCGTGGTGAAGCGGAACGCGTACTTCACGCCGCGCCTTCGGTGCGCTCGGCGAAGAGGTCCGCCAACAGCTCGGCCATGGTCACTGTCGGGCCGCCTTGTGCCAGAACTGCCTCCGCCTCCCGGGCCAGCAACACGTCGGCTGCTTCCTCCAGTGCGTTGAAGTCCGCGATCGGCACCACAGCGGCAACGGGTTCGCCGTTGCGGGTGATCACCGTAGGGGCGCCCTCCTCGGCGCGGTTGATGTGATCCGCCAAGTGTGCGCGGGCTTCCCGTACGGTCACGGTGTTCTCAGCCATGGAGGCAGTGTACCCACAAGCGTGTACACACTTGAGGAGAAACGGGGACGGAGCTTGTCCTGCGGAGCTTCTTCCGGCGGTCTGCCCAGGGCCGGTTGGGCATCTTCGGGGGGCCTTTGGGGGCCTGTCGGGGAGAAAGTTCGTGAAACTCTTCACATGAAAAAAGGGCCCGTCGGGCGTACAAACCGGGCACCGGGCCCTACTTCTTGAGCCTTAGGCCCCTGGTGCCGCAAGAATGTGCGGTTTTCAGGGGTGTTAAAGAGTTGCTTACGCGGGGCGTGGTCCAGCCGCTCGCGAGGTCACAATCCCTGATCAACGGGGGTGTCCAACGCTCCGGCCGGTGCCTTGGTTCCCTTGTGGGGCTATGGCGTCGATCACGGAGCGGCGGAGTGTAGCAGACCCCCTTCGTAACCTTGTGAAGGGGCTCACGAGGGGTGCTCCGAGTGGGGGTGGATACTCGATTGCATGAGCACCACGGAGCGTCCCAGGATCCTCGTTGTAGGCGGTGGGTACGTAGGTTTGTACGCGGCACGCCGCATCCTCAAGAAGATGCGGTACGGCGAGGCGACGGTCACGGTCGTCGACCCGCGCTCGTACATGACGTACCAGCCCTTCCTCCCTGAAGCTGCTGCCGGCAGCATCTCTCCCCGCCACGTCGTGGTGCCGCTGCGACGCGTGCTCCCGAAGGCGGAGGTCCTCACCGGCCGCGTCACCACCATCGACCAGGACCGCAAGGTCGCCACGATCTCGCCGCTGGTCGGCGAGGCGTACGAGCTGCCCTTCGACTACCTGGTCATCGCCATGGGCGCGGTCTCCCGCACCTTCCCGATCCCCGGCCTCGCCGAGAACGGCATCGGCATGAAGGGCATCGAGGAGGCCATCGGCCTGCGCAACCACGTTCTGGAGCAGCTCGACAAGGCCGACTCCACGACGGACGAGGAGGTCCGCCGCAAGGCGCTGACCTTCGTCTTCGTCGGCGGCGGCTTCGCCGGCGCGGAGACCGTGGGCGAGGTCGAGGACATGGCCCGCGACGCCGCGAAGTACTACAACAACGTCAAGCGCGAGGACATGCGCTTCCTCCTCGTGGACGTCGCGGACAAGATCCTCCCCGAGGTCGGCCCCAAGCTCGGCGCCTACGGCAAGGAGCACCTGGAGAGCCGCGGGGTCGAGGTCTACCTCGGCACCAGCACCAAGTCCTGCGTCGACGGCCACGTGGTGCTGAGCAACGACCTGGAGGTCGACTCCAACACCATCGTGTGGACCGCGGGCGTCAAGCCGAACCCGGCGCTCGCGCGCTTCGGCCTCCCGCTGGGCCCGCGCGGCCACGTCGACACCCAGGCCACCCTCCAGGTGCAGGGCACCGACTACATCTGGGCCGCTGGCGACAACGCCCAGGTCCCGGACCTCGTGGGCCGCAAGGCCGGCAACGAGAACGCCTGGTGCCCGCCGAACGCCCAGCACGCGCTGCGCCAGGCCAAGGTCCTCGGCGACAACGTGGTCTCCGGCATGCGGGGCTTCCCGCAGAAGGAGTACAGCCACGCCAACAAGGGCGCGGTCGCGGGCCTGGGTCTGCACAAGGGCGTCGCGATGATCGTCCTGGGCAAGACCAAGATCAAGTTGAAGGGCCGGCTGGCCTGGTACATGCACCGCGCGTACCACGGCATGGCGATGCCGACCTTCAACCGCAAGATCCGCGTCTTCGCCGACTGGACGCTCGGCATGTTCCTCAAGCGCGAGATCACCTCGCTCGGCGCCATGGAGAACCCCCGCGAGGAGTTCTACGAGGCCGCCAAGCCGGCCCCGGCGCCCGCCGCCGCGGCCGACGACAAGGCGAAGTCCGAGGACGACAAGGCAAAGGCCAAGGCTTCCTGACCTTCCCGTAGGAGTGACGCCCCGCAACGGGCGTCACCCCCACACCACCGCCGAAGGGGCGGCTGCCATCCGTGGTGCAGCCGCCCCTTCGGCGTATTCGTTGTGGCGGCGCACGGCCGTTTTGCTGTTCCCTTACGAACGGACGGGACTACCCGGGCTCCCGAACGGCGTTTACGTGGTGGGTGAAACCTTTTCACCGTCTCGTCAACACGGAGGTGTGCGACATGGCCGACGCCGCTGGACGGCTCACCAAGCTCGCCGAGGAGGTGCTGGGAGCCCCGCTCCCGGTCCGCATCCGCGCCTGGGACCGCAGCGAGTCCGGCCCTCCGGGGGCGCCCACGCTCGTCATCCGCAACCGCCGTGCCCTGCGCCGACTCCTGTTCAAACCGGGCGAGCTGGGCCTCGCCCGCGCCTGGGTGGCCGGCGAACTGGACATCGAAGGCGACCTCTACGAAGCGCTCGACCTGCTCTCCGGCATGATCTGGGAGCGCGGCACGGCAGCCGGCAAGCCGCAGCGCGCCGCCGCCCTGCGCGCCCTGGCCAGACCCGAGGTCCGCGCCGCCGCCCGCGACCTGCTGGCCCTGGCCGGAGCGCCGATCCCGCCCAAGCCGCCCGCCGAGGAAGCCCCCAAGAGCCACGGCCCGCTGCACACGCTGCGCCGCGACAAGGAGGCCATCAGCCACCACTACGACGTCGGCAACGACTTCTACGAGCTGGTGCTCGGCCCGTCCATGGTCTATTCGTGCGCGTACTGGGAGAGCCCCGACGCCACCCTGGAAGAGGCCCAGCGCGACAAGCTGGACCTGATCTGCCGCAAGCTGGGCCTGGCGGAAGGGCAGCGGCTGCTGGACGTCGGCTGCGGCTGGGGCTCGATGGCCCTGCACGCCGCCCGCGAGTACGGCGTACGGGTCGTCGGCATCACCCTCTCCGAAGAGCAGGCCGCCTACGGGCGCAAGCGCGTCGCCGAAGCGGGCCTGGCCGACCGGATCGAGATCCGCGTCCAGGACTACCGCGAGGTGCACGACGAGCCGTTCGACGCCATCTCCTCGATCGGCATGGCCGAGCACGTCGGCCGCGCCCGCTACGCCGAGTACGCCGCCGACCTGTACGCGCTCCTCAAGCCCGGCGGGCGGCTGCTCAACCACCAGATCGCCCGCCGCCCGCTGGAGGACGAGGACGCCTACCACGTCGACGAGTTCATCGACCGGTACGTCTTCCCCGACGGCGAGCTGGCCCCGGTGGGCCGCACCGTCGGGCAGCTGGAGGACGCCGGGTTCGAGGTGCGGGACGTGGAGGGCATCCGCGAGCACTACGCGCTGACGCTGCGCGCCTGGGTCGCCAACCTGGAGGCGGCCTGGCCCGAGGCGCTGCGCCTGACGACGCCGGGGCGGGCCCGGGTGTGGCGGCTGTACATGGCCGCCTCCGCGCTGTCCTTCGAGCGCAACCGCATAGGGGTCAACCAGGTGCTGGCGGTCCGCACGCCGGAGTCCGGCGCCTCGGGGCTGTCGCTGCGCACCCGCGAGTGGCGCGGCTGACCGCCGTACGGCATACGGGAACCCCGGTGCCAGGGCCGCTCGAAGCGGACCCGGCACCGGGGTTCTTGTGTCGCGCGGCCGCTACTCGGCCTTGATGGACGCCAGCATGTTCAGCCTCGCGGCGCGGCGGGCCGGCCACAGCGCGGCCAGCACCCCGACCACCGCGGCGAGCGCCAGGCAGACGCCCATACGGGCCCACGGCAGCACCAGCTCGTACGCGGGCATCGAGGAGCCGATCAGCTCACCGGCCGCCCAGCCGAAGAAGACGCCCAGGCCGATGCCGAGGACCCCGCCGAACAGCGCGATCACCAGCGACTCCAGCCGCACCATCCGCTTGACGCCCACCCGGTCCAGGCCGATCGCCCGCAGCATGCCGATCTCCTGCTGCCGCTCGAAGACCGACATGGCCAGGGTGTTGACCACGCCGAGCACCGCGACGACCACGGCCATGGCGAGCAGCCCGTAGAGCATGTTCAGCATCAGGTTGAACAGCTGCGCGATGTCCTCGGACACGTCCTTCTTGTCCTGGACGGAGATGGCCGGGTTCTTGCCGAGGGTCTCGACCAGGGAGTCCTTGGCGGCGTCGGTCGCGCCGCCCTCCGCCTTGACCAGCACCTGCATGTCGGTGGGCTTCTTCTGGTGCGGGGTCAGCACGGAGGTGTCGACCATGATCCCCTGGAACATGGTGTTGCCCTCGAAGACACCGGAGACGGTGAGCCGGCCCTTCTGGCCGTCCTCGAAGGTCGTCTCGAAGGACGAGCCGACCTGCCAGCCGTTCCGCTTGGCGGTGCCGCTGTCGACGACCGCCCGGTTCGTCTTCGGGGTGCCGAGCCCGTCGAGGGAGCCCGCGGTGAACTTGAGGTTCGTCAGTTCGCCGATCGCCTTGCCGTCGACCCCGGTCAGGCGCTTCGACTCGCCGCCGATCCGGGCGGCGGTACTGCGCAGCGGGCTGGAGGCGGTGACCTCGGGGTCGGCCGCCAGCGTCTTGGCGACCTCGGGGGAGAGCGGGCCCATGGTGGCCATGCCGACGACGTAGTCGGCCTTGAGGGCGTCGGTCGCCATCTTGTCGATGCCCTTCTGGACACCGCCCGCGATCACGGTCAGGCCGGTGACCAGGGTGAGGCCGATCATCAGGGCGGAGGCGGTGGCGGCCGTACGGCGCGGGTTGCGCACCGCGTTCTGCCGGGCCAGCTTGCCCGAGATGCCGAAGGCGCGCAGGACGGGCGCTGCGGCCGCGATCAGGGGGCGGGACAGCAGCGGGGTCAGGACGAAGACACCGATCAGCAGCAGCCCGGCGCCCAGGCCCATCAGGGTCTTGCCCGCGTCGGAGCCGACGGAGACGGCGCCCAGGACGCAGGCGGTGCCCGCGGCGGCCAGGACCGCGCCGATGGCGTTGCGCACCACCAGGGACTTGGCGGTCGCCGCCGCGTGCACGCTGTTCATCGCGGCGACCGGCGGGATCTTCGCGGCGCGGCGGCTGGGCAGCCAGGCGGCGAGCACCGTTACCACGACGCCGACCAGCAGCGACGCGACGACGGTCGAGGGGGCGACGACCAGCGGGCCGTCCGGGACGCTGCCGAGGGCGCCGGTCAGCGCGCGCAGCCCGGCGCCGATGCCGATACCGGCCAGCAGGCCGGTGACGGCGGCCACCGCGCCGACCACGAACGCCTCGATGAGCACCGAGCGGGTGACCTGGCGGCGGCTGGCGCCGACGGCGCGCATCAGGGCCAGGTCCTTGGTGCGCTGGGCGACCAGCATGGTGAAGGTGTTGGCGATGATGAAGGTGCCGACGAACAGCGCGATGCCGGCGAAGACCAGCAGGACGGTCTGCATGGTGTCCGTGCCCTTGGCGATCATCTCGGCCTGGTCGTCGGCCATCTTCTTGCCGGTGACGGACTCGGCGGTGTCCGGCAGCACCTTGTCGACCGCCGA
This sequence comes from Streptomyces sp. NPDC017056, assembly GCF_044332485.1. Classification (NCBI taxonomy): domain Bacteria; kingdom Bacillati; phylum Actinomycetota; class Actinomycetes; order Kitasatosporales; family Streptomycetaceae; genus Streptomyces; species Streptomyces sp. NPDC017056. The sequence continues at coordinate 68,531 of NZ_JBIRPD010000020.1, forward strand.
CTTGAGAGCGTCCTGGGACGTGCCGGGCGCGGCCTTGACGTCGATTTCGCTGAACTCGCCGGGCGCGGCGAACAGCCTCTGTGCCGTCGCGGTGTCGAACAGCGCGAGGCTGCCGCCCGTGGCGACCGCGCCGTCGTCGGTGGTGAAGATGCCGGAGACCTTCATCTCGCGGACCGGGCCGTCGACGGACAGCCGTACGGTGTCGCCGACCTTGTAGCCGGCGTCCTTGGCGGTCCCGGAGTCCAGGGCGACCTGGTCCGGCCCCTTGGGCGCGGTGCCGGACGTCATCGGGAAGCGGGCGTCCTTGCCGTCCGGGCCGGGGTAGTAGTTGCGGCCGCGGGAACTGGCGCCGTTGCCGGCCAGCTTGCCCTTCTTGTCGGCGATGGCGGTGAACCCGTCGACGGTGCCGGTGGCGCCGGCCGCGCCGGGCACCTTGCCGGCCTTGTCGAGGAGGGCCTGGCTCAGCCCGGGGGCCTTGCCGGGGTTGGCGTCGGCGGCGTCCGAGCGGTGCGGCTGGATGGCCACGTCGACGCCGGAGAGGCCCTTCTGCGAGCTCTTCTGCGTGGCGTCGGAGAGGGTGGAGGTGTAGACCAGGGTGCCGGAGACGAAGGCCACGCCGAGCATGACGGCGAGGACGGTCATCAGCAGCCGGGCCTTGTGCGCGAGCACGTTGCGCAAGGCGGTACGGAACATTGTCGGTCCTGTGGGAGTGGGGCGGTGGGCTGGCTGCTGGTGCCGGTCAGCTGACCCGGCCCCGGGCGTCGAAGCCCTTCATGCGTTCCAGCACCCGGTCGGCGGTCGGGTCGGCCATGTCGTCGACGATCCGGCCGTCGGCGAGGAAGACGACCCGGTCCGCGTAGGCCGCCGCCACCGGGTCGTGGGTCACCATCACCACGGTCTGGCCCAGTTCGCGTACGGAGTTGCGCAGGAAGCCCAGCACCTCGGCGCCGGAGCGGGAGTCCAGGTTGCCGGTGGGCTCGTCGGCGAAGATGATCTCGGGCTTGGAGGCCAGCGCGCGGGCCACCGCGACGCGCTGCTGCTGGCCGCCGGAGAGCTGCGCGGGCCGGTGCTTGAGCCGCCCGGACAGGCCGACGGTCTGTACGACCTGGTCCAGCCACTGCCGGTCGGGCTTGCGGCCCGCGATGTCCATCGGCAGCGTGATGTTCTCCAGCGCGGTCAGGGTCGGCAGGAGGTTGAACGCCTGGAAGATGAAGCCGATCTTGTCGCGGCGCAGCTGCGTGAGCTTCTTGTCCTTCAGGCCGTTCAGCTCGGTTTCGCCGATCACGGCGGAGCCGCTGGATATCGCGTCCAGCCCGGCCATGCAGTGCATGAGGGTCGACTTGCCGGACCCGGAGGGGCCCATGATCGCGGTGAACTCGGCCTGCCGGAAATCCACGGACACGCTGTCCAGCGCGACCACCTGGGTCTCGCCCTCGCCGTAGACCTTGGTGAGATCCGTGGCACGTGCGGCCACTGTGGTGCGGGTGGCGGTGGGAACGCCGAAGTGGGGGGTGGTCACGGGAAGGGACTCCTGTCGAGCGTCGGGACTGTCGGGGCCGGGGAAGCGCGGCCTTTTCCATCGTGGGGGAGAGTCCGATACGCCAACGTCAGCCCCAGAGGGGGTCCTGGGGCATGCCTGCGAGGTAGGCGCCAGGACACCGGTCATCCCTGGGTATGACGGCGACCCTGAGGCGGCAGGGCGCGGAGGGGGCGCTCGCGGGGGCGTGTGCACGGCGTCGAGTTTCCGTCAATCGGGACACGGGTGCCCGCGGCCGCCGGAACGGCAGGGGTGGGCCGCAGGCATGTGCCCAAGGCCCGTACCAGCCGCTGATGACCCCTCAGTTGCCAATAAAATAAGACAACCTCGGGAAGACGGGCCCCTGTTCAGACGGTGCTGCGGGCTAGGCTCGTGCTGCCCCCTTTGAGGCGGCATGGGGGATCCCAGGCCCGGATGGTGGAATGCAGACACGGCGAGCTTAAACCTCGCTGGCCTTCGGGCCGTGCCGGTTCAAGTCCGGCTCCGGGCACAGCACATGAAGGCCGGGCGCCGGGACGGGGCGGGACCGGATGCGTCAGCGCGGCCGTTCCTGATCGTACGACCGGTGCGCGTCCCCGTCACCGGTCTTGACGCCGTCACTGCCGTCACCGCCGCCGTCGGCACCGCCGAGCACCGTACCGCCGAGCACCGCGCCGTCGGATGCCGCGCCGCCGGGCGGCCAGACCGGGCGGACCTCCGGCGGGACGGCGGCCAGCGCGTGGCCCACGGTCGGGAAGCAGGACAGCGCCTCCACGGCACGGGTGACCAGGAGGACGTGCAGGACGCGCACGCCCAGCGAGGCGAGCAGCAGCCGCCCCTGCATGCGCCGGCACAGCCACTCCAGGGCGAGCAGGCAGTTCAGGCCCCGGGAGTCGCAGAAGCGCAGCGCGGTGAGGTCCAGCACCAGGAACCGGTGCCCGGCCGCGATCACGGCCCCGGACTCGTCCAGGAACTCCCGCTCCGCGTGCACGTCCAGCTCCCCGGCCACCCGGAGCACCGCGCACTCCCCGGCGTCGACGACCGTGGTGATCGTCAGGTTCCGCCTGCCTTGGGACATCGCTCCTCCACGTGTGCGCCCGGACGCGGCCGGCCTCCCGGGACGGGGCAGCCGCCTCGGCCCAGTGTGCCGGGCGGGCCGTCCGTCCTGGCGGCGCCCGTTCGCGCCGGTGCGGCGCACGGTGCGAATGCGCATGGCTGTAGATAGCGCAAGCATTTCCAGGGGGGAAACGCTGGTGCTGCAAATGGTCGCACTTCGGACCCGAACAGATATATCACATGGCACCGTGTGTTCGATCACATACGGCGCGGTAGACATCCGGTGTCACATTTCTGCGCACGAGGAGAGAAAGCATGCGCAAGTTCATCGGTCGTACCGCCGGCTCGGTCGCCATCGCCGCCCTTGCCATCGTCCCGCTCTCGGGCATGGCCTCCGCCGCGTCCTGGGGGGACGACGCGCCGCGCCTCACCGCCGGTAACAACTGCGGTGCCAAGTACGGCAAGTTCCGTTGTGACCGCGTGCACAAGGAGCACAACGAGTACAACGACAACAAGGCGTACACGTACAACGACAACGACACGTACAAGTTCAAGTTCAAGAAGAACGTCACCAAGGTCGGCCTGGCGATCGGCAACGTCGAGCAGTGAGCCGGCTTTCTCGGGACGGCCGGCGCGGCGCGCCACCGACCCGCTGAGACCAGGGAAAGGCCCCGTGTGTCGCGGGGCCTTTCCTGCTGCCCGGCACCGCCCGGGCCTTTCAGGGGCGGCTGCGGAACGGCGGCCCGGTATCCGTGTACGGAATTGTGGCAGAGGTATTCGCGACCCGCATGCCGTGCGGAGCGGACGGCCGTTGCGTTGTCCGTGCAATGGTCTTCGCACAAAAGTGCCCCGCAGGGCAGTCGGCCTCTGCGGGGTTTTTGCCATGCCCACTCCCAGGCACTCGGCAGTGCGGTGATATGTGTCTACGGTTTCGTGGCATTCGGGTGAACCGGCGAAACTGAACTGGCGGACACGAGTTGTCCAGGACGCTCCGGAAACGGGCACTCCGCTTCGAGAAGGGTGAATCGTGATCAAGAAGTTCCTGGCCACGACGGCCGTAGCTGCGTCCATCGTCGGCGTCTCGGCCATGGCGGCTCCGCAGGCCATGGCGGTCGGTGATGGGCGCGGCACGTCGACGGCCAACGGCAACGGCGCGGCTCAGGCGTTCGGCAACTCCGACACCGAGGGTGACATGTCCCCTCAGCTGAGCCTGATCGAGGGCACGCTCAACAAGCCCTGCATCGGCATCCCGATCACCAACGTCCAGAACATCGTGGCCCTGGTCAACATCGGCGTACAGGACATCCTGTCCTCGGACCAGAACCAGCAGTGTGTCGAGAACTCGACCGAGACCCAGGGTGACCAGGCGCTGTCGCACATCATCGACAAGCTCCCGCTGCTGTCCGAAAACGGCGTCAACAACAGCTGAACCGGACCGTCGCAAAAGGCCCGGGACGTCGGTTCTCTCCTCCTGAACGACCCGGGCCTTAGCGCTTTGTGAAAAAGCGCAAAGCTGTACCCGCATTACCCCACTCTTCTATACCGGCCCGCGCTGAACCATCCGGGCGATTCCTCGTGAAAATCGACTTCGCAAGGGTTTCGTCGGCGCGGCCGAATCGTTACGAATATTGGTAGCGGTGTTACGGGCAATCGTGAGGGCGCCCGTGCGGCACGAAGGACGTGACCGTTTCGGACTCCGCTGCGGAAAGGGCTGAAAGTGAAGTACGCGAAGGTTGCCGCAGTCGCTGCTGGAACGCTCATGGTGGCCGGGGCCGCCGCTCCGGCGTTCGCCGACGCGGGTACCTCGGGCGCCGCCCAGAACTCTCCCGGCGTCCTCTCCGGCAACGTCCTCCAGATTCCGATCCACATCCCGGTCAACCTCTGCGGGAACTCGATCGACATCATCGGGCTGCTGAACCCGGCGTTCGGCAACACCTGCGTCAACGACTGACGTACCGCGTCGGACGGGTAGCAGAGGATGAAGCGAAAGGCCCCGGCGCGCCAGCCAAGCGTGCCGGGGCCGCTCGCCGTCCGAGGGGCCGGGCAGGGCGCGAAGCCGTCGGTGTTTCCCTTTTGGGCCGGTCTCGTTAATCACTGAAACAAAGCGGTGATCCGGGCAGTGCCGGTAATGGGAGCGCGGTGCGCTACCGCGGTGACATCACCGCTCAGGAAAGGACAGCTGAAAAGTGAAGTACGCGAAGACCGCTGTGTTTCTGGCCGGTTCCGCCATGGCTCTGGCCGCGGCGTCGCCCGCTTTCGCCGGCGCCCCGGGGAAGGTGCCGAGTTTCAGCCTGAACGGTGGCCTTGCGGACGCCCTGACCAACAAGCAGCTGGACGGCCGGCAACTCGACCCGGTGGTCAAGACCGTCGAGAACACGACCACCGAACTGCAGGAGTCCCGCGCCACCGCGAAATTGCTGCACACCGTCGGGGGTGTCACCGAATCGACGCCGCCGCTCAAGGGCGTCGAGGTGGCAAAGCCGTCCGGCAGGTAGATGTCGCCGCCGTGTGGTGCGGCGGGCGGGGCGCGGCCGATTCCCGGGGCGTCGCGAAAGGACCGGACGGCAGGTGAGACAGCCGCCGCGAACACGGCCGTCCCGGTCGGTTGTGCGCCAAATCATTTGAGTGATGTAGCAAAACCAAGCTCGTCACACCGAGTTGTTCAGACTGCCCCGGGTAAAGGGCATCCCGAAACGCGAAGGATCAAACATGATCAAGAAGGCGCTGGCAACAGCGGTCACGGCTGCTTCCTTTGTCGGTATCGCGGCCGCCGCCGCCCCGCAGGCGGCGGCCGTCGGTGACGGCCGTAGCGTCAGCACGATCAACGGCAACGGTGCGGCCCAGAGCTACGGCAACTTCCACACGGAGGGGGACATGAGCCCGCAGTTCGCGCTCATCCAGGGGTCCTTCAACAAGCCCTGCATCGCGCTGCCGGTCCAGGACGTGCAGAACATCGTGTCCCTGGTCAATGTCGGTGTGCAGGACCTGCTGTCCTCGGACCAGACCCAGACGTGCACCGAGAATTCGTCCCAGGTCCAGGGTGACGGGCCGCTGTCGCACCTCATCGACAAGCTCCCGGTGCTGTCAGGGAACGGCACCAACAACGAGTGAGCCACTCCGTCGCTGCGTGACCGGGGCCGGGGCCCGTGGTGCCGCCGACCGGCGCCACGGGCCCTTTGCCGCCTTTTCTCGCGTATCGCGGCCACGAGGGCGGCGGGCCCGCGGGAGATCCTGCGCTTTCGGAATTCGGCGTACCAGGAGAATCAACTCCGTAACCGGCCCCCGGCGGCCGGCTCGGAAGAGTGGAATAACAGGTCCGTGAACTGGAATGTCGATCTGTTCGGGTGATGATGCGCAACTTTCCCGGCCGTGGCGGGTTGTTGCTTACAGGGCTCCCTTCGTCGTGGGAGTTCATTTCCTGAAGGGGTTTCGAGATGAACAAGATGATGGCGAGCGTGGCGGTTGCCGCGTCTCTGATCGGTATCTCCGCGGCTGCGACTCCGCAGGCCATGGCGGTGGGGGACGACCGCAGGACCGGGACTGCCAACGGCAACCACTCGGCCCAGGCGTTCGGCAACGGCGGTACCGAGGGCGACATGAGCCCGGACGCCACGCTCATCGGCGACTCGCTGAACAAGCTGTGCATCGGCGTACCGATCACCAACGTGCAGAACATCGTGGCCCTGGTCAACATCGGCGTGCAGGACATCCTGTCCTCGGACCAGAACCAGCAGTGTGTCGAGAACTCGACGGAGGCCCAGGAGGACCAGGCACTGTCGCACCTCATCGACAAGCTGCCGCTGCTCTCCCAGAACGGCACGAACAACCAGTGATCCGTTGACGGCCGGGCACCGGCCGGAGCGAACCGCCGAGGGACCGCGCGCCACCCGCGTGCGGTCCCTCGGCGGCGTCCGGGCACCTTCGCGGTGCCCTGTACGTCCTACAGGGAGATCCACCGGACGCCGTCGTTCGTGTGCGGGATTGCTCACCCGTGATCCGGGTGAAGATCCTGCTCAAGAACTAGAACGTCCTTTTGCCAAGCTATTACCCTTGTGGGAAGGCCGCGCCCCGCGGCCATGGAGGAGTGAGATGAGGAGCAGCAACCCGGTCTTCTCGCGACGGGGGTTCAGCCGCGACAACAACGGCTACGCGGGCTTCAACGCGCCGCCGCAGGCCGGGGGCCCCGCAGCGAACCCTTACGCCGGAACGAACCCGTACGCCCAGGGCCCCGCCGACGCGTACGCGCAGGGCACCCAGGCGCCGCAGTACACGCCGCAGACCCGTCCGATGACGATGGACGACGTCGTGCTGCGCACCGGCATGACGCTCGCCACGGTGATCGCCGGTGCGGCCGTCGGCTGGATCTTCCTGACCAAGAGCCTCGGCTTCGCCGTCGGCGCCGGGCTGATCGCGATGGTGCTGGCGTTCGTCCAGTCCTTCAAGCGCAAGCCCTCGCCGGCCCTGATCCTGACCTACGCCGCGTTCGAGGGCCTGTTCCTCGGCGCGCTCAGCGGCGCGATCAACGACATCCCGAAGTTCAGCGGCGCGCCCATGCAGGCCGTGATGGGCACGATGGCGGTCTTCGTCGCCATGCTCGTGGCGTACAAGACCCGCATCGTGCGGGTCACCGCCCGCTTCACGCGGTTCCTGATGATCGCGATGCTCGGCTTCGTGCTGCTGTCGTTCGTCAACGTGCTGTTCATGGCCTTCGGCGGCGGTGACGGCCTCGGCTTCCGCAGCGGCGGCCTGGGCATCCTGTTCGGCGTGGTCGGCGTCGTCCTCGGCGCGCTGTGCCTGGCCCTGGACTTCAAGCAGGTCGAGGACGGCATCGCGTACGGCGCGCCGCGCGAGGAGTCCTGGCTGGCCGCGTTCGGCCTGACGGTGACCCTGGTGTGGATCTACACCGAGCTGCTGCGGCTGATCTCGATCCTGAGGGACTGACGCCCCGGCGTCCGGCACGGTGACGTGACGTGACGGAGGGCCCGTGGGGAGCTTCCCACGGGCCCTTCGGCGTTCTCGGCGGGCACGGGTCAGAACTTGCGCGCTGCGCGCCTGAGGTCGTATTCGTGGACGATCGCCTTGGCGTGGCCGTAAGCGAGGTTGTGCTCGCCCCGGAGCCAGCTGACCTTCTCCTCGAAGCGGAAGAGAGCGGGGCCTTCATCTACGGTGCGAAGCCAGTCGGAGACTTCGCGGCCGGTGCAGTGGGGGATGCGGGAGAGCAGGTTCCGGTGGGTCTCTTCGGAGAAGAGTTGAGACATCGGCGCCTCCGGACGCGTTCGATGCTGGTCCTTCAGCCCACCGTGCCTGACCGTTGGGGTGTTGGCAACCACCCGGGAGTGGCGCATAAGCTCGGTCTGTGCTTGACGTGACGCCCCTGCAAACCGCCGTAGACGCCCTCGCCGACCGCCTGAGGGCGCTGCCGCAGAGCACCCTTGCGCGCGGTCGCGCGGCCGAAGCGCTGGCGCTCGCGCGCGACTTGGCGGCCAGGGCGCAGCGGGTCGAGTTCCCGGCCCGTGAGCCGTACGAGCTGCCGGACGCCGGGATGTTCGCGGTCGGCGACCAAGTGGCGGTGGCCGGGCACGACTTGGCGGAGGCGGTGCGCGCCGCGGGGGACGAGCGGGAGCTGGCGTCGGCGGTGGAGCTGGTGCGGGGGGCCGCGGCGCGCTGCTGAGGCCCCCGGGGAACGGCCGCTTCCGGCCGGATGCTCAGAGGGACGCGATGACGCGGTCCGCGAGGATGTAGACGCTGTCGGCGGTGGCGGGGCCCCAGGAGAAGGTCAGGGCGTAGGCGCCGGAGATGCCGGAGCCGCCCAGGAGGACCGGGGTGCTGCCCTCGCGCAGGGCCGTGGCGACGCGCTCGGCGGTCTCGCGGTGGCCGGGCGTCATGCAGATCGTGGTGCCGTCGGTGAAGACGTAGACGTCCAGGGTGCCGAGCGGGCCGGGGCGGACGTCCGCGAGCGGGGTGCGGTCGCGGGCCAGCTCCTCCAGGCGCGTCACGGTGCGCTCGTGGTCCCCGATGGCGGGGGACGGGGTGAAGTCGGGGTGCGAGGGGTGGCGCCGGCGGGCGGCGGCCAGTTCGGCGGACTCGGCCTCCTCGGCTGGCTCGCCGTCCAGCGCGTCCACCGGTTCCAGGGTGTCCGCCTCGTGCGGTGCGTCCGGGCCGAGCAGCGACTCCAGTCCGGCCAGGTCCGCCTGCCGGGGCAGGAAGAACGGGTCGTCCAGCCGCTCGTGCGCGTCGAAGTCGGTGCCGCCGTCCAGCGGGCCCAGCAGGGACGGGGCGTCGGCGGCGTCCCGGGCCTCCTGGGCGGCCCAGAAGGCGCGGGCCTCGGCCAGTTCGCGTTCCCGCTCCTCGGCCAGCGCGTCGGCGACGGCCGCCCGTATGTCGGCGAGCCGCGTCTCGGCGGCGGGGGTGGCGCGGGCGGCGGGGATCGCGGCGGCCTGCGCACGGGCCTCGGAGCGCGCCTCGGCGTGCGCGGCGAGGAGCTCGGCGCGCAGCTCGGTGACCTGGCGGCGCAGCGCGTGGGCGGTGTACAGGGCGGCCGCTCCCAGGGTCACGGCGACCGCCGCGGCCAGCAGCAGGGCAAGGGTGATGGCGCTCACTGACGTACTCCCATTAGCAGAATGTCCCCCGACTTCCTACATCAGGCTGCCGGTTGTCGGCGACCGGGCCCAGTGCCTCAGGGCCCGTGAAGGACGGGGATTTGGACCTGGTGCATTCGGGTGACACCGCGCTGACCTGCGGGGGAGTGGTGCTCCGAGGGGTTTGGTCACAATCCTGGGGGAGATTTGGTAGCGATCTTGTCAACCGGTGATCCAGGTCACCGATTGTCGCTCTGCGTACGCCAGTTGGGACGCAGGGTGCGGGTGTGGCGCTTCTGGGGGACGTACGGACACGCACCGTCGCTAAAGCGTGCCGTACCCGCCGGGCGGCGGGCCGTCCCGGCCCGGCGGCGGGGCGCCCTCCGGCCCGGAGGGCGCCCCGCCGCGGCCGTGGTCAGCTCAGGCGCTCGATGACCATGGCCATGCCCTGGCCGCCGCCCACGCACATCGTCTCCAGGCCGAACTGCTTGTCGTGCCACTGGAGGGAGTTGATCAGGGTGGTGGTGATGCGGGCGCCGGTCATGCCGAAGGGGTGACCGACGGCGATCGCGCCGCCGTTGACGTTCAGCCGGTCCAGGTCGATGCCCAGGTCGCGGTACGAGGGGATCACCTGGGCGGCGAACGCCTCGTTGATCTCCACCAGGTCGATGTCGGAGATGCCCAGGCCCGCGCGCCGCAGGGCCTGCTTGGACGCCTCGACCGGGCCGAGCCCCATGATCTCCGGCGACAGGCCGCTGACGCCGGTCGAGACGATCCGTGCCAGCGGCGTCAGGCCCAGCTCGCGGGCCTTGGTGTCGGACATGACGACGAGGGCCGCGGCGCCGTCGTTGAGCGGGCAGCAGTTGCCGGCCGTCACCAGGCCGTCGGGCCGGAAGACCGGCTTGAGGCCCTGTACGCCTTCGAGGGTGACGCCGGCGCGCGGGCCGTCGTCCTTGCTGACGACCGTGCCGTCCGGGGTGGTCACCGGGGTGATCTCGCGCTCCCAGAAGCCGTTCTTGATGGCCTCTTCGGCGAGGTTCTGGGACCGTACGCCGAACTCGTCCATGTCCTGGCGGGTGACGCCCTTGGCGCGGGCCAGGTTCTCGGCGGTCTGCCCCATCGCGATGTAGGGGTCGGGCAGCAGGCCGTCCTCGCGCGGGTCGTGCCAGCCGGCGCCCTCCTGCTCGGCGCGGGCGGCGGTGCGCGCCTCGGCGTCGGCGAAGAGCGGGTTGTGGGTCTCGGGCATGCCGTCCGAGCTGCCCTTCACCGACCGCGAGACGGTCTCCACACCGGCCGAGATGAAGACGTCGCCCTCGCCCGCCTTGATGGCGTGCAGCGCCATCCGGGTCGTCTGGAGGGAGGACGAGCAGTAGCGGGTGATCGTGCAGCCGGGCAGGTGGTCCATGCCCATCTGTACGGCGACGATCCGGCCCAGGTTGTGGCCCTGCTCGCCGCCGGGCAGGCCGCAGCCCAGCATCAGGTCGTCGATGTCCTTCGGGTCCAGGGCGGGGACCTTGGCCAGCGCCGCCTTGATGATCTCGGCGGTCAGGTCGTCCGGGCGCACGTCCTTCAGGGAGCCCTTGAAGGCGCGGCCGATCGGGGAGCGGGCGGCAGAAACGATCACGGCTTCGGGCATGACGGCTCCAAAGGAAGACTGGCAGGACTGTGGGGGAAGTTACCCGGACGTAGGGCGCAGGTCACGGGGAAGGGCTTGTGATGCGGGCCTCTTTTCTAAGCGGACGCTTACCACGCGGGGTGCCGGGTCATTCGCCCCGCGGCGCCGGTGCCGTGGTCCGCGCCGGGTCGGTGGTCGGAATCTGGCGGCGGCGCCGGTGCTTGAGCAGGGCCCAGGGAGCCCGCGTGGCGGCGACCTCCGTACCGCCCTCGTCGGCGGCCTGGGCGGCCGCCTCGGCAACCGGGAGGATGCCCTCGCGGCGGTGCGGCTCGGGGTGTTCCGCTTCGGGCCACAGGCCGAGCGCGGCACAGAGCGTGGGCAGGACGGCCATCGCGGCGGTGGCGTAGCCCTCGGCGGACGGGTGGTAGTTGTCGGGGCCGAACAGCTCGCGGGGGCGGGCCTCGAACTCGGGCCCCAGCAGGTCGCCGAGCGAGACCGTACGGCCGCCGTTCTCCACCACCCCTATGGTCTGGGCGGCGGCGAGCTGCCGGGACAGGCGGCGCGCGACCCAGCGCAGCGGCTGGTAGACCGGCTCGATGGTGCCCAGGTCGGGGCAGGTGCCGACGACCACGGCGCAGCCGGCCTCGCGCAGCCGGCGGACCGCCTCGGAGAGCAGGCGCACCGAGCGGGCCGGCGGCATGCGGTGGGTGACGTCGTTGGCGCCGATCATGATGACGGCCACGTCGGGCGCGGGCGCGGGGCCCCGGAGCAGGTGGGAGACCTGCCGGTCGAGGTCGTCGGACTGGGCGCCGGGCAGCGCCACGTTGTGCAGGTCGACCGGGAGTTCGGCGACGGCGGCGAGGCCGGAGGCGAGCAGCGCGCCCGGCGTCTGGCGGGGCCGGTGGACGCCCTGGCCGGCCGCCGTCGAGTCGCCCAGGAAGCCGAGGCGCAGGGGCGGGCGGTCGGTGCGGTGGGCGAAGGCGGAGCCGTAGCGGCCGTCCGCGCTGGGCGGGACCTCGCTGGAGCCGCCGACCGTACGGCGGGCGAGGCGGACCTCGGTCAGCAGCAGGCCGACGCCGGCCACGCCGAGCAGACCGATCCCGCCGCCTCCCATCGCGGCGGCGGCGGCGATCCGCCGTGCCACCCTCGCCCTGGACATGGTCATCGGCATAGGCCGGGCACCTCCCCGTGCAGTGCGTGCGTGAGTGAGTGGGACTCGGAGACGGAAGTGGGGGTGGAGTGGTGGTGGCGGTGGACCCGGCGGCGGAATCGGGAGGACGCGGCGGCCGGAACGAATAGCGGTACAACAAGGTGGTGCCCCGCAGGACGGGCCGCGCAACGCGCACAGACGAGGCGAAGGACGGGCAATAGGCTGGTCTGATGGGCGCAGGACAGCGTGCCCCCGACCGCGGAGACCACCGTGCAGTTTTACGAATCCATGATCGAGCTCGTCGGCGACACCCCGCTGGTGAAGCTCAACAACGTCACCCGAGGGATCCAGGCGACCGTCCTGGTGAAGGTGGAGTACTTCAACCCGGGCGGGTCCGTGAAGGACCGGATCGCCGTGCGGATGATCGAGGCCGCCGAGCAGTCGGGCGAGCTGCGGCCCGGCGGCACCATCGTGGAGCCGACCTCGGGAAACACCGGGGTGGGCCTGGCGATCGTGGCCCAGCAGAAGGGCTACAAGTGCATCTTCGTCTGCCCGGACAAGGTGTCGACCGACAAGATCAACGTGCTGCGGGCCTACGGGGCCGAGGTCGTGGTCTGCCCCACGGCCGTGGACCCCGAGCACCCCGACTCGTACTACAACGTCTCGGACCGGCTGGTCCGCGAGACGCCGGGTGCCTGGAAGCCGGACCAGTACAGCAACCCGAACAACCCCCGTTCGCACTACGAGACGACCGGTCCCGAGCTGTGGGAACAGACCGAGGGAAAGATCACTCATTTCGTCGCGGGCGTGGGCACCGGCGGCACGATCAGCGGCACCGGCCGGTACCTGAAGGAGGCGAGCGAGGGCCGGGTCAAGGTCGTCGGCGCCGACCCTGAGGGCTCGGTCTACAGCGGCGGCTCGGGCCGCCCGTACCTGATCGAGGGCGTCGGTGAGGACTTCTGGCCGAGCGCCTACGACCGTACGGTCGCGGACGAGATCGTGGCGGTCTCGGACAAGGACGCCTTCCAGATGACGCGGCGCCTGGCCAAGGAGGAGGGGCTGCTGGTCGGCGGCTCCTGCGGCATGGCGGTCGTGGCGGGCCTGGAGGTCGCCGAGCGGCTCGGCCCGGACGACGTGGTGGTCGTCCTGCTGCCGGACAGCGGCCGCGGCTACCTCAGCAAGATCTTCAACGACGAGTGGATGGCCGACTACGGCTTCCTGGAGGACGCCGGGCCCGCGGCGTCGGTCGGCGACGTGCTGCGGCACAAGGAGGGCGCGCTGCCCTCGCTGGTCCACATGCATCCCGAGGAGACGGTCGGCGAGGCCATCGACGTGCTGCGGGAGTACGGCGTCTCGCAGATGCCGATCGTCAAGCCGGGCGCCGGGCACCCGGACGTGATGGCGGCCGAGGTCGTCGGCTCGGTCGTGGAGCGGGAGCTGCTGGACGCGCTGTTCGCGCAGCGCGCGTCGCTCGGCGACCCGCTGGAGAAGCACATGTGCCCGCCGTTGCCGCAGGTCGGCTCGGGCGAGCCGGTCGGCGACCTGATGGCGGTCCTGGAGAAGGCGGACGCGGCGATCGTGCTCGTCGAGGGCAAGCCGAAGGGCGTGGTGAGCCGGCAGGACCTGCTCGCCTTCCTGGCGCGCGAGGCCAAGCAGGGCTGAGCGGGTCCGCGCGGGTCCGAGCGGAGCACGCGGGCCACGTGGGGCGTGCGGGCCATGTGGAGGCGTGCGGTGCGCGGCGCCGAGGACAGCCGGCGTCAAGTGTCCGTCAGGAAACGGGCGGTCCGCGCAAGGTGTACGTATGCGTCACGTGCTCGCAGCACGGGCTTAACACTGGCCCGGCACAGTGGTGGGTGGTGGCGATACGGAATTCCGGAGCGGCTCCCGGACCTCCGCGGATCGCCTGGACGCGACGCGCGGGCCCGGCCCGGACCGCGTCCTTTGCGGGGACCGCCGTCGTCCCGACCCGGTTTCGGCCGAGGTACGGCGGTCTCCGCACCACCACCACGCGGACCGGGGCGGCGGGCGGCCGGTACCGGACGTCCCCCGCTAGCCCGGTCCCGGCCGTCCGCTCGGTCCGGCCGTCCACTCAGTCCCAGCCGTCCGCTGCCTGCTTGCGGCCTCCCCGGGAGAGCTTGAAGAAGCCCGAAGCGTGCACCGCGTTCACGCCGAATATGCCGGCCCAGGTGACGATCAGTCCGATGACGCCCTCGTTGACCGCGCCGATCGCGGACAGCGGGACCGCGAGGACCAGCGAGACGGTGGCGAAGCCGAAGCGCTCGCCGTAGCCGCTGCCGCCGGACACGCCCCGTGACGCGGGCGGCTGCGCGCCGCGCGCCACCTGCATCTGCTGTTGGGCGAACTGCCTGCGCACCCGCTGGTCGACGTTCTTGTCGAGCTTCTCCAGGAAGGAGTCGACGAGTTCCGACTCGTACTCCGGCCCCAGCTCCTTGCGCGTCTGCAGGGTCGCGTCGAGTTCTTTCCTCAGCTCGGGGTCGTGAGTAGCCATGTACCGAGATTACGGGCGCGGGGCGGCCTGCGCGGTAGGGGTAGCCCCCGTATCCGCGGCCGTCGAGGGGCCGGTGCCCCGGCGGGTCACGGTCCGGTAGAGGACGGCGGGGACGACGAGTCCGACGAGCCATGAGATGTCCGCGCCGCCGAGCGGGTCCACCAGCGGCCCCGTGTAGAAGTGGGTGGCGAGGAACGGGAATTGGGTCAGCACCCCGAGGGCGTATACGGACAGTGCCCTGCCGTTCCAGGCGCCGTAGCGCCCGGCCGGGTCGCTGAGCGCCGGGATGTCGTAGCGCTCCTTGGAGACCAGGTAGTAGTCGACGAGGTTGATCGCCGACCACGGGGTGAAGAAGGTCAGCAGGAACAGCAGGAAGTCCTTGAACGAGGTGAGGAAGGAGTCCTTGCCCAGCAGGGCCACGGCGGTGCCCGCGAGCATGATGCCGGTGATGTAGGCGGTGCGGCCGCGCGTGGTGAGGGTCTGTTGGCCGCGGAAGCCGCTGACGCTGGTGACCAGCGACATGAAGCCGCCGTAGGTGTTCAGGACGTTGATGGTGAGCTTGCCGAGGGCGATGACGAAGTACAGCGCCGAGGCCGTCAGGCCGGTGCCGCCCAGGGAGACCACGTAGGAGACCTCGTGGCCGACGAAGGCGGCCGGTGCCGCGGCGGCGGCGAGCGCTCCGAAGGTCATCGACCACTGCGAGCCGAGGACGGAGCCGGACAGCGTCCACCAGAACGTGGCGCGGGTGGAGGTGTGCCGGGGCAGGTAGCGGGAGTAGTCGGCGACGTACGGGCCGAAGGCCAGCTGCCAGGAGGCGGACAGGGAGACGGCGAGGAGGAAGAGGGGGAAGGAGAAGGACCGGTCGTGGAGGAGCACGGCCAGGTCGACGCGCTCCAGCAGGCGGGCGCCGAGGTAGAGGAAGGCCAGCGCGCACACGATGCCGGCCACCCGGCCCAGTGCGTGGATGAGCCGGTAGCCGACGGCCGCCGCGACGGCGGTCACCGCGGCGAAGACGACGATGCCCGGGGTGTCGCCCAGGTGCGTCAGCTCGCCGACCGCCTGCCCGGCCAGCACCGTGCCGCTGGCGAAGAACCCGATGTACATGACGATGACCAGCGCCAGCGGTACGACGGCGCCGCGCACGCCGAACTGGGCGCGTGAGGAGATCATCTGCGGCAGGCCGAGGCGCGGCCCCTGGGCGGAGTGCAGCGCCATGACCGCGCCGCCGAGCAGGTTGCCGAGCAGCAGGCCGGTCAGGGACCAGAAGGCGTTGGCGCCGAAGACGACGGCCAGCGCTCCGGTGACGACGGCGGTGATCTGGAGGTTGGCGCCGAGCCAGAGGGTGAACTGGCTGACGGGCGTGCCGTGGCGTTCGTCGTCCGGGACGGCGTCGATCGAGCGCTGTTCCACCACTGCCGCCATCGGCTGCCCTCTTCCGCGCATCGGCTGTATGAGTTCATGCAGGATTGATGCGGGTGAATGAAAAAATCAATACCCGGGACCGGAAAAAGTGCCGCGGGCGGTTCCGACGGTGGGCGCGGGCGCGCGGGGTGTCGGGGTGTCCGCTCAGGTGGCGGGCTCCAGGGGGCGCAGTTCGTCGGCGTACGAGACGGAGGTCCGGCGCATCAGGCCGTCGTCCGTGATGGCGTACTGGCCGAGCCGCCACAGGGGCGGGGAGTAGGCGTGCAGGGAGACCGCGTCGTCGGTGGCGCCGGTCAGGCGGTGGATGTGGTCGGGGCCGAAGCAGAAGGAGGACCCGGCGCCGACGGCGGTGGCCAGGTGTGCGCCGCCGATGCGCGGGTTGGACTCGGTCAGGACGCCCTGGACGACGCGTACCGCGCCGGAGGAGAGGTCGTGGTCGTGCCAGCCGGTGTCGTTCTGCCGGGTCCAGCACAGCAGCCAGACGTCGACGTAGGCGTCGCGGTGCAGGGAGGCGTAGTGCCGCTCGGTGTCGGAGAAGGCGACCTCGCCGCGCCAGAGGCCGGGGGCGGCGGCCAGCCGTTCGACGAGCCACCGCAGTTCGCGCTTGTCGAGGGTGCGGGCGGGCAGGGCGGCGAAGGGCTCGGGGACGTCGTGCGGGGCGAACGCTCCGGGGGAGTGGGTCATGGGCGGGCTCCTTGCGCCGGGCCGAGGAGGCGGGCGGGGTTGGCGGTACGCAGGGCGTGTACGGCGGCGGCGCCCAGGTCGGGCAGGACGGGGACGGCGTACGGGCGGTCGCTGCCGCTGACGACGGCGTCGATGCCGGCGGCGCGGACGACCGCGTCGACGGCGCGGGTGCCGTAGGAGGAGGTCTCGTGGAAGACGCCGGGGTCCACGCGGCCGCGGTCCCGGCCGCCGCGGGCCGCCAGCCGCTCGCCGTGCAGCGGGGCGAGGCCCGCGAGGGCGGCGAAGCAGACGCGCAGGCACGGGTGGCGCGGCCGGCCGAAGGCGCGGAAGGCGAACCAGGAGGCGTGCAGCTGGTGGAGGTAGGGGACCAGGGCCGGCCACCACGCGGGGCCGCGGGACGCGGCTGCCGGGGCGGCTCCGGGGTGGACGAACAGGGGCTTGTCGTGGCGTACGGCGGCGTCGACGAGCGGGGCGCAGCGCGCCCAGCCGGCGGCGTCGAGCAGGGCGGTGGCGGGGAGTTGGAGGCCGGCGCAGCCGCGGCGCAGCAGGCGTTCGACGGGTGCGGGGTCGGGGTCGGCCAGGCAGGGGGAGGCCCAGACGCCGAAGGGGGCGGGCAGGGCGAGGGCGCCGTCGTGGAAGGCGTCGAGCAGCGGGGCGGCTTCGGCGGGCGGCAGGTGTTCGATGCCGAGGGGGCTGGAGAGGGAGACCAGGGCCCGGTCGAGCCCGTCGGCGCGGGCCAGCTCCGTGCGGGCGGTGAGGTCGTGGCCGGCGGGGTCGACGGCGTACGGGGGTTCGCCGGGCAGGTGGAGCGTCCAGCCGTCCAGGCGGGGCGGTGCGCGGCGGGCGCGCAGCAGCTCGGTGAACTGCGGCGGCCAGTAGTGCTGGTGGACGTCGGTGGGCACGGGCTGCCTCCCGTGGATCGAGTGGACCGAGGAGGTTAACCGCTTAAGTTACGCGATTAAGTGAAGCGATTAACCGGAGCGGCTGTCAAGACGCGCACGGGGGCGGGCGCGCGTGCGCGGCGGCGGCCGCGGCGCCGCGCACGCGGGGCGCCGCGCGGGCCCTTGGGTAGGCTTCCGGCATGGCCAGGCCCAGCAAGCGCACCACCCTCCGCGAGGTGGCCGAGGCCACCGGACTGTCCACCGCGGCCGTCTCCTACGCCCTGCGCGGCACGCACGTCTCCAAGGAGACCGAGGAACGGGTGCGCAAGGCCGCCGCCGAACTCGGCTACGAGGCGGACCCCATCGCCCGCGCCCTGGCCGGCGGCCGCACCAGCATGGTCGGCGTACTGGCCGGCGACCTCCAGGACCTGTGGCAGCAGCAGCTGATGGCGGCGATAGGGCGGGAGTTGCTCGCGGGCGACCGGTACGCGCTCATCCTCGACGCGGGCGGCGACCCGCAGCGCGAACTCGCCCTGGCCAAACAGCTGCACGACCAGCGGGTGGACGGCCTGCTGGTGTCGCCGGTCGACCCGTCGGCGGCGGGCTGGGCGAAGATCGCCGAGGCGGTGCCTGTGGTGTCCGTCGGCGACTCGCTGCGCCGCGCCCGTACGGCGGGCGAGGTGCTGTTCGACAACCGCGCCGGCATCGACGCCGTACTGGAGTACCTGGTGGGGCTCGGCCACCGGCGGGTCACCGTCCTGACGCCGACCGGCCCCTCCACCCCGGACCGGCCCGCCGACGTCTACGTGCGGGAGGCCGCGGGGCGGCTCGGCATCGCGGCCGAAGTCCTGCCGTGCGCGCAGGAGCTGGGCGAGGCGACGGCGGTCGCGCGGCGCGTGCTGGGCGGGGCGGCCCCGACGGCGGTGTTCTGCTTCTCCGACTCGATCGCGTACGGGGTCTACGCGGCGGCGGCCGAGGCGTCGCTGGCGGTCGGCCGGGACGTCTCGGTGGTCGGCTTCGACGACCACCCGGTCTCCCGGGTGCTCACCCCGCCCCTGACCACCCTGGACTGGGGACTCGCCGGCATCGCCGAGGAGGCGGCCCGGCTGGCGGTGGCGGCGATCGAGGGCCGCCGGGTGCGGCGCAAGCGGATGCTGTGCGCGCCGCGGCTGAGCGAGCGGGGTTCGGCCGTACGGGTGTGACGGGGCGTGCGCCGGGGCCGTCCCGCCGGGGCCGGTCAGCCGGACGGCGGCGCCGCCGCCTTGCCCGGTCTGTATATGGTCATGCAGAGTCATGAGTGAGTGAATATCGGGCGGGCCGGGAGCGCGGCCGCGAGCACGGCCGGGAGGAAGCGATGAGCGGGGACGGTGGCGGCGAGGACCGCGGCGGCACGGCGGCGGGCACGGGGGCCGAGGGGGTGGCCCCGGCCGGACCCGGCGCCGCCACCGGCACCGCGGCCCGCCTCCAGAAGCTCTTCGAAGGGCACCGCCTGACCCCCACCCAGCGGCGCATCGCGCACTGCATGGTGCGCCGGGCCGGGGACGCGCCCTTCCTCTCCAGCGTCGAACTCGCCGAACTGGCCGGGGTCAGCCAGCCCTCGGTGACCCGCTTCGCGGTCGCGCTCGGCTTCGACGGCTACCCGGCGCTGCGCAAGCATCTGCGCGAGGTGGCGCCCGCCCCGGCGGCGCGCGGCGCGGACACGTACAACGAGTACCAGCAGGCCGTGCAGGCGGAGATCGACAACCTGCGGCACCTCGCCGCGGTGCTGGCCGACCCCGGGCCCGTGGTGCGCGCGGGGCGGCTCTTCGCCGCGTCCAGGCCGCTGCCGGTCCTCGGGCTGCGCGCGGCGACCGCGCAGGCCGCCGGCTTCGCCTACTTCGCCCGCAAGGTGCACCCGGACGTCCGGCTGCTCGACGAGGGCGGCACGATGCTCACCGACCGCGTCGACGCCGCCGTGCGCGCGGGCGCGAGCACCCTGCTGTGCTTCGCGCTGCCGCGCCACCCGCGCGAGGTCGTGGACGCCCTGGAGTACGCGCGTGCCGCCGGTCTGACCGTCGTCACGGTCGCCGACAGCGCCTTCGCGCCGGTCGCCCGCCACACGGACCTGCTGCTGCCCGCCGCGGTCGGCACCGGCCTCGCCTTCGACACGGCCTGCGCGCCGATGCTCCTCGGCCGGGTGCTCCTGGAGGCCATGTGCGACGCCCTGCCGGACGCGCAGGCGCGGCTGGAGGAGTTCGACGCGAAGGCGGCCGAGCGGGGGCTGTTCGTGGAGTGAGCCGCCCGGCCCCTCGGCCCGGCCCGCCGGTTTCACGGAATTCTCAGACGGGCTGGCTACCATCCGCCGCCGTATGGGGACCCGTCGCCGGGTCGTGGTGCGGAGGAGGTTGTCGTGGGTCGCGGGGCTGTTGCGCTGGCGCGGGTGGCTGTGGTGGTACGGGCGCCCGCCGGGTGGCTGTGGTGGCCGGGCGTACTGGCCGCGGGCATCGGTGTGCTGCTGCCCGGCCTGACCGGGCGGCGGATCGGGGTGCTCGCCGGTGCCGCGCTGTTCGTCGCCGCCGCCTTCGCGGTCTTCGCGGTGCGGCGCAAGCGGTACGCGCGCCTGGCCAAGGCGGCGTCCAGGGCCGGGAAGTCGGCGATCCTCCAGGACCGCGCCGTGACGCTGCGGGTCTGGCGGCGGGCGCACCGCTGGTGGCTGCTCCTGGCGTTCCTGGCGGCGGTCGGCTCGTCGTTCGCCCTGCCGGCGGCGGGCGGGATGCTGCTGGCCGGGGCGGGGCTCGGGCTGTGGGCCAAGGCGCTGTGGCTGGGCCGCTGGGAGCGCGAGCACGACGCGCTGCTGTGGGTGCGTACGGAGGCGGCGGTACGCGGCGGTGCCGCTGGCCGGGACGTACGCGGCCACCTGACGACCGGCGCGGCGGCGGGAGACGCGCGCCCCGGGGGCGCGAAGGCGGCGCGGCCGAAGGTGAAGGGCGCGGCGCGGGCGCCGAAGGCGCAGGCCCCGGGTCTCTGAGGGCCCCCTCTCACTCGCCCTGCCGGCGCAGGACGAGCTTGTTCAGCCCCCACAGGGCGATGCCGACGGCGAGCAGGACGGCCGCCCGTACGTACACCTCGGCCGCCCGGTCGGCGAGCGGGCCGGCCAGGACCAGGGCACCGGCGGCGCCGAGGACCGGCAGGGCGGTGGGCGTACGGAAGTGGCGGTGCGGCACCCGGTCGCGGCGCAGCACCAGCACCGCGACGTTGACGACCGCGAAGACGCACAGCAGCAGGAAGGCCGTGGTGTCCCCGAGGCCCTCGATCTCGCCGGTGAGAACCAGGCCCAGGGCCAGCGCCGTGGTCAGGGCGATGCCGACGACGGGGGTGCGCCGGACCGGCAGGACGCGGGCCACGGCGCGCGGCAGGATGCGTTCGTTGGCCATGCCGTAGCACAGCCGGGAGGCCATCATCAGGTTGATCAGCGCCGAGTTGGTGACCGCGAACAGCGCCATCAGCGCGAACAGCTGCGGCGGGAAGGACACCCCGCCGGCCCGCACCACCTCCAGCAGCGGCGCCGAGGACCCGGCCAGCTTCCGGTGGTCCACGAGCAGCGACGAGACCAGGGCCACCAGGACGTAGACGGTGCCCGTGACGCCGACCCCGATGAAGATCGCGCGCGGGAAGTCGCGGCCGGGGTGCCGGGTCTCCTCCGCCATGTTCACCGAGTCCTCGAAGCCGAGGAAGGCGAAGAAGGCCAGCGCGGTGGCGCCCAGCACGCCCGTCAGCGCCGCGAACCCCGTACCGCCGGTGTCCAGCCGCACCAGCCGCGCCGGTTCCCCGTCGCCCGTCAGGACCGCGTACACCCCGATCCCGATGACGATCAGCAGCCCGGACACCTCGACCACCGTCAGCACCACGTTCGCCTTCACCGACTCCGCCACGCCCCGCAGGTTGAGCGCGGCCAGCGCGAGCACGAAGACCACGGCCACCAGGGTCGGCGGCAGGTCGGCGAAGGTGCGCAGGTAGTCGCCGCCGAAGGCGCGGGCGGCGGCGCTCGCCGAGGCCAGGCCCGAGCACATCACCATGAAGGCGACGAGGAAGGTGACGAAGGGGATCCGGAACGCCTTCTGCGTGTAGAGCGCGGCGCCCGCCGCCTTCGGGTACTTGCCGACGAGTTCGACGTACGAGGCCGCGGTCAGCACGGCGATGACGAAGCCGATCGCGAAGGGCAGCCACAGGGCGCCGCCGACCTTGCCCGCGACCTTGCCGCTGACGGCGTAGACACCGGTGCCAAGGATGTCGCCGACGACCAGCAGGACCAGCAGTTTCGGGCCGATGGCCCGGCGCAGCGGGGTGGGGCCGGCGCCGGGGTCCGTGGTGGTGGCATGGGGAGTCCGCATGGGGCCGGGATGCCCGCCGCGGGTGATCGTTAGAGCTGGGTGAGCGCGTCCCTGTGGGCGCCGCCGCTCTCGGCGACCAACTCGTCCATGCGCTGCGGGGCGCGTACGGTCGCCCAGCGCGGGACGCCGTCCGGCCCCGCCGCGTAGCCGTGCACACCGGGCCGGAGCAGCGAGTTGTACGCGAAGTGGGTCGAGAAGTAGTAGGCGCCGGTGTCCAGGAGGGCGACGTGGTCGCCCGGCTCCAGGGGCGGCAGCGGCCGGTCCACCGCCACCAGGTCGCCCGCGAAGCAGCAGGGCCCGGCGACGTCCTGCGCGACCGGCGCGCCGGTCTTGGGGCGCCCTTGCGCGTCGTAGGCGGCGACCCGCAGCGGCCAGGAGTCCGGTGCGAAGACGGTACGGGTGGCGACCTGCGCGCCCGCGTGGGTGACCGCGATCCGCCGGCCGCCGGCGGACTTGGCGTACTCGACGCGGGCCAGGACCGTGCCGTGCTTGGCCAGCAGCGAGCGGCCGAACTCGGTGACCAGGCCGTAGCGCCCGCCGAACAGCCCCGGCACGGCGGCGTGCAGCAGCCGGGCGTACGCGCGGTACGTCGGCGCCGTCTCGTCGGAGGCGAAGTTCACCGGCAGGCCGCCGCCGATGTCGAGGGTGGTGACCTGGGTGCGGCCGGCCTTCTCGTTGATCTCCTCGGCCAGCTCGTACAGGATGCGCACGCCGTCGGCCATCAGGTCCAGCGGCATGCCCTGCGAGCCGACGTGGGCGTGCAGCCGGGTCAGCCACGGGCGGTCCAGAAAGGCCCGGACGACCCAGTCGCGGGCGCCCTCGTCGCGCAGCGCCACCCCGAACTTCGAGGTGTCGGTGGCGGTGCTCATCGCGCCGATGCTGCCGCCGCCGAGCTGCGGGTTGACCCGCAGGCCGAGGGGGGACGCGGTCGGCGCCGAGGCGGCCAGGCCGTCCAGGCGGGCCAGTTCCCCGGGGTTGTCGGCGTTGACGGCGATGCCGAGGGCGAGGGCCTCGCGCAGCTCGGCGGGGGTCTTGGCGGGCGAGTCCAGCACGGTGCGGGCCGTCGGCACCCCGGCCGCGCGGGCGAGGGCCAGCTCGCCGGGGCTGGCGACCTCGCACCCCAGCCCTTCGGCGGCGAGCAGGCGCAGGACGGGGACGAGCGAGGCGGCCTTGACGGCGAAGGCGTGCAGGACCGGGGTGCCGGGGGCGGTGAATTCCGCGAATGCGGCGCGCAGTTCGGCGGCGGAACGGCGGATTCCGGTGATGTCGAGCAGGCCCGCGACGGGGGCGTCGGCGCCGACCAGGCCGTCGGCGACGGCGGCCGCGACGGCGCGGTCCCGCAGGGCGGGCCCGCCTCCGGGGGAGGGGGCGGCGGAGGAGGACGGGGGCGGGGGCGTCGCGGGGCTCATGCCACCACTCCACCACCTGCCCGCCGTGGCCGCCATCGACCGGCCTTCCCGCAGGCGGTGTTGACCTCGTCGGCACGCGGCAATAGCGTCACGGCGCTCTCACGGGGCCCTTCCATGGAACGGTGGTGCGTTGCATGCGATTCCGGCGCGTCCAGGCAAGTCCTACGGTGCGGCGGGAACGCCCGGGGCCGCCCCGGCCCCCGTACCCCGACGTGGCCGTCGTCGGCAGCGGCATCGTCGGCGCGGCCTGCGCGGAAGCCCTCACCCGGCGCGGCGTACGGGTCGCCGTCCTGGACGGCGCGCCGCTCGCGTCCGGCACGACGGCCCGCGGCGAGGGCAACCTCCTGGTCTCCGACAAGCCGCCGGGACCCGAACTGGCGCTGGCCCTCGCCTCGTCGGCGCGCTGGCCGCGGCTGCTCGCCGAGCTGGCCGACGAAGGGGGCGAGGGGCCCGGGGAGCGGTGCGAGTACGAGGCGAAGGGCGGCCTCGTCGTCGCCCTGGGGGAGCAGGGCGCGCGGGCGCTGGCCGCGTTCGCCGCCACCCAGCGGACCGCCGGGGTCACGGCGCACGGGCTCGGCCCTGACGACGTACGCGCATACGAACCGCACCTCGCGCCCGGCGTCAGCGCCGCCGTCCACTACCCGCAGGACGCCCAGATCCAGCCGGTCGCGGCGGCCGCCGCGCTGCTCGCCGCCGTACGAAGACGCGGCGGCACGCTGCGCTCCGGTGTGCGCGCCCTCGGCGTGGAGCGCGGCGCGGACGGGCGGGTGACGGCGCTGCGCACCTCGGCGGGGCCGCTGCCGTGCGGTGCGGTCGTCAACGCCTGCGGCCCGTGGGCGGGCCGGTTCGCGCGGTCGGCGGGCGCGCCGCTGCCCGTCCAGCCCCGCCGGGGCCTGGTGCTGGTCACCGCGCCGCTGCCGCCGGGCACCGTCCGGCACAAGGTGTACGACGCGGACTACGTGGGCGCCGTCGGCAGCGGCGAGGCGGCTCTGCGGACCTCGGCGGTCGTCGAGGCCACCAGGGGCGGGACGGTGCTCATCGGGTCGAGCAGGGAACGGGCCGGCTTCGAGGAGCGCGTCCGGGTCGCCGTCCTGCGCGAACTCGCCCGCAAGGCCGTGGCGTTGTTCCCGGTGCTGGGCCGGACCCCGGTCATCAGGGCGTACGGCGGCTTCCGCCCGTACACCCCCGACCACCTGCCGGTGATCGGCCCCGACCCGCGGGTGCCCGGCCTGTGGCACGCGACCGGGCACGAGGGCGCGGGCATCGGCCTGGCACCGGCGACCGGCGAACTCCTCGCCGGCCTGTACGCGGGCGAGCGCCCGCAACCCGACCCGCGGCCGTACCGGGTGGACCGGCCGGGGCTGGGGCTCGCGGAGGAGGCGGAGCCGTGTTCCGCGTGACGGTGGACGGCGCCGAACGGTGGGCCGGTCCGGGCCAGACGGCCGCCTCGCTCCTGCTGGCCCAGGGGTGCGCTTCCTGGCGGACCACGCGCGGCGGCCGCCCGCGCGGGGTCTTCTGCGGGATCGGCGTCTGCCACGACTGCCTGGTGGCGGTCAACGGCGTACCGGACGTACGGGCCTGCCGGCGCGTGCTGGCGGCGGGGGACCGCGTCGAGACGCAGGCGGGGGCCCGGCTGCCGGACGGCCCGTGCGGGCCGTCCACGGGCGCCCGCCGCGACATGGCGGCGCCGGTGGCCGTGATCGGGGCCGGGCCCGCCGGGATGGCGGCCGCGCTGGCGGCGGCCGGGGCCGGGGCGCGGGTGGTGCTGGTGGACGACGGGGAGCGGCCGGGCGGCCAGTTCCACCGGCGGGCCGCGGACGGCCCGGACCGGGTCGCGGCGGTCCGCGCCGTACAGGACCATCCGCGGATCGAGTGGCTGCCGGAATGCGCGGTGTGGGCGCTGGAGCGGGCGGACGCGGGGGACACGGCGGACAACGGCGCGGCGCCGGACGGCGGCTGGACCGTGCACGCCCTGCAAGGCCCCGCCGACGCCGCCGACCGCACCGCGTACACGCTGCGCGCCGCCGCGCTCGTCCTGTGCACCGGCGCGTACGACCGGGCGCTGCCGTTCCCCGGCTGGGAGCTGCCGGGCGTCGTGACGGCGGGCGCGGCGCAGGCACTCGCCAAGGGGCAGCGGACGGCGGTCGGCCACCGCGTGGTGGTCTCCGGCACCGGCCCGTTCCTGCTGCCGGTCACGGCGTCGCTGCTCACCGTGGGCGCGGACGTCCTCGGCGTGTACGAGGCGGGCTCGCCCGCCGGCTGGTTGCGCGCGCCCGTGACCGCGCTCCGGGACGGGCGCGGCAAACTCCCCGAACTCCTCGCGTACGGCGCCGGGCTGGCCCGCCACCGCGTCCCCTACCGGACCCGCAGCGCGGTCGTGGCCGCGCACGGGAACGACCGGGTCGAGGCGGTGACGGTGGCCCGCCTCGCCGCCGACTGGCGCGTCCTGCCCGGCACCGAACGCCGCATCGAAGGCGTGGACGCGCTCTGCGTCGGCTACGGCTTCCTCCCGCAGCTCGAACTCGCCCTCGCCGCCGGCTGCGCGCTGCGCGACCGCACCTGGGTCGCGGTCGGCGCCTGGCAGCAGACCTCCGTGCCCGGCGTGTACGCGGCGGGCGAGCCCACCGGCGTCGGCGGCGCGGCCCTCGCCGCGGCGGAAGGCGGGCTGGCGGGGCTGGCGGCGGCCCGCTGGACCGGCGCGGGAGGCGTCGCGGACCCCGCGCCGGCCATCCGGCGGGTGCGCGCGGGACGCCGCTTCGCCCGGCTCCTCGCCACCGCCCACCCCGTACGGCCCGGCTGGCGCACCTGGCCCGACGAGGACACGCTCGTCTGCCGCTGCGAGGAGGTCCCGTACCGCGCGCTGTGTGCGGACGCGGGACCGGAGGCGGACGGCATGCGCGCGTTCAAACTCGCCACCCGCGTCGGCCTGGGGCCGTGCCAGGGCCGCGTCTGCGCACGCAACGCAGCCGAACTGCGCGGCGCGGGCCCGCTGCCCGACCCGCAGACGGCCGACCGCCGCCCGATCGCCCAGCCGGTACGGCTCGCCGACCTGGCCGCCGGAGCCGCACCGGGACCGGACACCGAGCCGCACGCGGAACCACCCGTTCCGCCGCCCGCCACCCCGCCGTACCGAGAGGAACCGACATGACGGACCCCGCGACCCCGCAGTCCCGCCCCGCCGCCTCCCGTACGTCCCTGACCGGCGTTATCGTCGCCACCACCCTCCCGTACGCCGAGGACCCGGCCGCCCCCGCCGGGCTGCGCCCCGACCTCGACCGCTACGCCGACCACTGCCGCTGGCTCGTCGCCAACGGCTGCCACGGTGTCGGGCCGAACGGTTCGCTCGGCGAGTACTCCTCCCTCACCGACGACGAACGGCGCGCGGTGGCCCGTACCGCCGTCGCGGCCGTGGGGCAGGACGCGCTGGTCGTCGTGGGCGTGCACGGCGTCGGCTCGCACCAGGCGCGGCACTGGGCGGAGCTGGCGGCCGAGGACGGCGCCGACGGGGTGCTGTGCCTGCCGCCCACCCTCTACCGGGCCAACACCGCGGAGGTCGTGCGCCACTTCGAAGAGGTCGCGGCCGTCGGCCTGCCGGTGATGGTCTACAACAACCCGCTCGACACGAAGATCGACCTCACCCCCGAGGTGCTGCGGGAGGTCGCCGCGATCGACGGCGTCGTGGCCGTCAAGGAGTTCTCCGGCGACATCCGCAGGGTGCTGCACATCAAGGAGCAGGCCCCCGCGCTGGACGTGGTCGCGGGCGCCGACGACCTCGTGCTGGAAGCGCTGCTGATGGGCGCCACCGGCTGGTTCGCCGGCTTCCCCAACGTCTTCCCCGCCGAGTCCGTACGCCTCTACGAGCTGGCGCTGGACGGGCGCGTGGCCGAGGCGCGCGAGCTGTACGAGCCGCTGGTCGCCGCGTTCCGCTGGGACTCGCGCACCGAATTCGTGCAGGCGATCAAGCGCGGGATGGACCTCGTCGGACGGTACGGCGGGCCGTGCCGGCCGCCGCGCGGCCCGCTCCTGCCCGAGCACCGCCGGCAACTGGACGCCGACATGCGCGGCGCCGTCCAGGCGCTGGAGGCGTGGGTGAAGGCGGCCGGGTGATGGCGTACGACGGCACCCCGGCGGCGGACGGCCCCGGCGGCTCCCGTGCCTCCTTCGCCGCCCGCAGCGTACGGAGCTTCACCGCCGTCGACTCGCACACCGAGGGCATGCCGACGCGCGTCGTCATCGACGGCGTCGGCACGATCCCCGGCGCGACCATGGCCGACCGCCGCCGCTACTTCATGGAACACCTCGACCACATCCGCCAGCTGCTGGTCAACGAGCCCCGCGGGCACGCCGCGATGAGCGGGGCGGTCCTCCAGCCGCCGGCCCGCGCCGACGCCGACTGGGGCGTCGTCTACATCGAGGTCTCCGGATGCCTGCCGATGTGCGGGCACGGCACGATCGGCGTGGCGACGGTGCTGGTGGAGACGGGGATGGTCGCGGTCACCGAGCCCGTCACCACCGTGCGGCTGGACACCCCGGCCGGGCTGGTGGCGGCCCGGGTCGCGGTGCGCGAGGGGCGCGCCGAACACGTCACCCTGCACAACGTCCCCTCCTACGCCCACGAACTGGACGCCTCGGTCAAGGTGCCGGGACTCGGCGAGGTCCGCTACGACCTGGCCTACGGCGGCAACTTCTACGCCATCACCCCGCTCGCCGCGCTGGGCATCCCGTTCGCCGGCTCCCACCAGGCCGACATCCTCGCCGCCGGACTGGCCGTCATGGACGCCGTCAACGAACGGAACCTTCCCGTCCACCCCACCGACCCGGCCATCTCCGGCTGCCACCACGTGCAGTTCACGGCCCCCGGCACCCCGGGCCCCGGCGGCTCGGACTCCCGTAACGCCATGGCCATCCACCCCGGATGGCTCGACCGCTCGCCCTGCGGCACCGGCACCAGCGCCCGCATGGCCCAGCTGCACGCGCGCGGGGTACTCCCGCTGCACCGGCCCTTCGTCAACGAGTCCCTGATCGGCACCCGCTTCACGGGCCGGCTGGTGGACACCTGCCTGGTCGGCGGGCGGCCGGCCGTCGTGCCGACAGTGACCGGCCGGGCCTGGATCACCGGCACCGCCCGCTACGTCCTCGACCCGTCGGACCCGTTCCCCCGCGGCTTCGTGCTGTAGCCGGGCGGCTGCGAGGGTGGGCTGTCGTACGCGGCCGTCGCGTACGGGCCGAGAGAGCGGAGCGCAGTTGTACACCAAGGGAATACCGGGCGGCGGGAGCGGGCGGCACGGGTGGCGGGGGACGGCGGCGCGGCTGCTGGCCGTGCCGGTCGCGGTGCTGGCGTTGCAGGCCGGAACGGGGGCGGGCGCGGGCACGGCCGTGGCGGCGGGCGCCCCCGCGTCCGGCCGGGCGGCCTCGGCCGTCCGGATCACCGAGGGGCAGGTCGGCGAGACCGGCCCCGGCGGCACGCTGTTCTACCCGAGCGTGACCAGCTGCCTGACCGTGACGGTCCGCCTCGCGGGCGGCGGCCTGGCGGGCGCGCACGCCAGCCTGTTCCAGGTGCCGGGGGAGTACCGCTCCGACCGCATCCTCGCCGCCCTGCGGGACCGGGTGGGCGGCCGGGACGTGACCGCGGTGGAGGTCAGGGGCGCGGTCGGCGCCTGGCTGCCCGGCTACTTCACCAAGGCGATCGAGAGCTACGGGGACGGGGAGAGCGTGCCGTTCCCGGCGGAGCCCGACCCCGAGGGCCTGGCGGCGGCGGTGGCGGACGGCCTGGGACAGCCGCGCGCGAAGGTCACGGTGGCGGACGTGCCGGACGGGGACCAGACGGTGGGCTGAGCGGGGGCCGGTAGGCGTAGTCGGCGGGTCGGGGCGGGTCGGTAGGCCGTTCGGCGGGTCGGGCCGGTAGGCCGGTTCGGCGGGTCGGGGCGGCGGGCGATACGCGCCGACCTGTTGACTAGCCCTATTCAACGCCCCAAGATGTGAATAGCTCGATCCAGATGCCGTGCGTCTCCTTCGCGCGCATCGCCCGATCCACTCGCATCGACGTCAGGGAGGC
The DNA here is from genome assembly GCF_044332485.1 of Streptomyces sp. NPDC017056. Classification (NCBI taxonomy): domain Bacteria; kingdom Bacillati; phylum Actinomycetota; class Actinomycetes; order Kitasatosporales; family Streptomycetaceae; genus Streptomyces; species Streptomyces sp. NPDC017056. Next base: position 97,776 of record NZ_JBIRPD010000020.1, read on the forward strand.
ACGGCCCATGTCGGGACCGCGACCCGTGCGGGCACCGCGCGGTACGGAACTGAGCGCCCGGGGATGGCAGCAGGAAGCCGCGCTGCGCATGCTGCAGAACAATCTCGACCCGGAGGTCGCCGAGCACCCGGACCAGCTCGTCGTCTACGGCGGCACCGGCAAGGCCGCCCGCGACTGGCGCTCCTTCGACGCGATGGTGCGCACCCTGACCACGCTCAAGCAGGACGAGACGATGCTCGTCCAGTCCGGCCGGCCGGTCGGCGTCATGCAGACGCACGAGTGGGCGCCGCGGGTGCTGATCGCCAACTCCAACCTGGTGGGCGACTGGGCCAACTGGGAGGAGTTCCGGCGCCTGGAGGCCCTCGGCCTGACCATGTACGGGCAGATGACCGCCGGCTCGTGGATCTACATCGGCACGCAGGGCATCCTCCAGGGCACGTACGAGACGTTCGCCGCCGTCGCCGCGAAGAAGTTCAACGGCTCGCTCGCCGGGACGATCACGCTCACCGCCGGGCTCGGCGGCATGGGCGGCGCCCAGCCGCTCGCCGTCACGATGAACGACGGCGTCGCCATCTGTATCGACTGCGACCCGCGCGCCATCGAGCGGCGCATCGAACACCGCTACCTGGACGTCAAGGCGGACAGCCTCCAGCACGCGCTGCAGCTCGCCGTAGAAGCCCGTGACCAGCGCAAACCGCTGTCCATCGGCCTGCTGGGCAATGCCGCGGACCTGCTGCCGCGGATGCTCGCCGACGGCGCGCCGATCGACATCGTCACCGACCAGACCTCCGCCCACGACCCCCTCGCCTACCTCCCCACCGGCGTGGACTTCGCGGACATGGCCGCCTACGCGGCCGAGCAGCCCGCCGACTTCACCCGCCGGGCCCGCGAGTCGATGGCCCGGCACGTGGAGGCCATGGTCGGCTTCATGGACGCCGGCGCCGAGGTCTTCGACTACGGCAACTCCATCCGCGGCGAGGCCGAACTCGCCGGGTACAAGCGCGCCTTCGCCTTCCCCGGCTTCGTGCCCGCCTACATCCGCCCGCTGTTCGCCGAGGGCAAGGGGCCGTTCCGCTGGGCGGCGCTGTCCGGCGACCCCAAGGACATCGCGGCCACCGACCGGGCGATCCTGGACCTCTTCCCCGAGAACGAGTCCCTCGCCCGCTGGATCAAGCTGGCCGGCGAGCGGGTGCACTTCCAGGGCCTGCCGGCCCGGATCTGCTGGCTCGGCTACGGCGAGCGCGACAAGGCCGGCGAGCGCTTCAACGACATGGTCGCCGACGGCACCCTCCAGGCGCCGCTGGCCATCGGGCGCGACCACCTGGACTGCGGCTCGGTGGCCTCCCCGTACCGCGAGACCGAGGCGATGCTCGACGGCTCCGACGCCATCGCCGACTGGCCGCTGCTCAACGCCATGGTCAACGTCGCCTCCGGCGCCTCGTGGGTGTCGCTGCACCACGGCGGCGGCGTCGGCATGGGCCGCTCGATCCACGCCGGGCAGGTCACGGTCGCCGACGGCACGCCGCTGGCGGGCGAGAAGATCCGCCGGGTGCTGACCAACGACCCTGGCATGGGCGTCATCCGCCACGTCGACGCCGGGTACGAGCGCGCCGACGAGGTCGCGGCCGAGCGCGGCGTGCGCATCCCGATGCGGGAGGGCGAGTGACCTCGCCGAAACCGAACGCCGGACCGGCGGGCGCTTCCGGGCCCGCCGGGGCCCCGGCGGGCACGCCGGGGACGGGCGCCTCCGGTGCACGCGCTTCCGGGGCTTCCGGGGCACGCGCTTCCGGGGCAGGCGGGGCGTCCTTCCACGAGATGTGGCGGGACCTCGCCGCCATCGGCCGGGACGCCGGCAGCGGCGGCTACCGCCGCTACGCCTGGACCGGCGCCGATGCCGACTGCCGGGCCTGGTTCGAGGCCCAGGCCCGCGCCCGCGGCCTCTCCTACGAGCAGGACCGCAACGGCAACCAGTGGGCCTGGCTCGGCGCCGCGTCCGCCGCCGACGTGGCCCCGGGCGAGGCCGTCGTCACCGGCTCCCACCTGGACTCCGTCCCGGACGGCGGCGCCTTCGACGGCCCGCTCGGCGTGGTGTCCTCCTTCGCCGCGCTCGACGAGCTCCGCCGCAGGGGGGCGGAGCCCGTCAAGCCGCTGGCCGTCGTCAACTTCGGCGACGAGGAAGGCGCCCGCTTCGGCCTGGCCTGCGTCGGCTCCCGGCTCAGCGCCGGGCAGCTCACCACCGAGGCCGCCCACGCGCTGCGGGACGCCGACGGCACCTCGCTGCCGCAGGCCATGGAACGGGCCGGCCACGACCCGGACGCCATCGGCCCCGACGCCGACCGGCTCGCCCGCATCGGCGCGTTCGTCGAACTGCACGTCGAACAGGGCCGCGCGCTCGACCTGACCGGCGACCCCGTGGGCATCGCCTCCGCCATCTGGCCGCACGGCCGCTGGCGGTTCGACTTCCACGGCGAGGCCAACCACGCCGGCACCACCCGCCTGGCGGACCGGCGCGACCCGATGCTCACCTACGCCGCGACCGTGCTCGCCGCCCGCAAGAGCGCCGAGCTGGCCGGGGCACTGGCCACCTTCGGCAAGATCAACGTCGAGCCGAACGGCGTCAACGCCATCCCGTCGCTGGTCCGCGGCTGGCTGGACTCCCGCGCCGCCGACCAGGAGACGCTGGACACCGTCGTCGCCGCCATCGAGCGCGAGGCCGCCGAGCGCGGCGAGCGCGACGGTATCGACGTCCGCGTCACCCGTGAATCGTTCACCCCCGTGGTCGAGTTCGGGCACGCGCTGCGGGACGAGCTGGCCGCGATCCTCACCCGGGCGGCGGACGGCCGCCCCGGCGGCGGCCGGGCCGGTGGCCGCGCGGTCCCCGTGCTCGGCACCGGCGCCGGACACGACGCGGGTATTTTGTCCGCCACCGTCCCCACCGCCATGCTGTTCGTACGCAACCCCACCGGCGTCTCGCACTCGCCCGCCGAACAGGCGGCCGAGGACGACTGCCTCGCCGGGGTGACCGCACTCGCCGACGTACTGGAGGGCCTGGCGTGCAGGTGACGCCGCAGGAACCCGAGCCGACCCCGCGTCCCGGCGGCGGGCCGGGGCCGGCCGCCCCGAAGACGTACTGGCTGGAGCACGCCTGGCTGGGCACGCACGTCGAACCGGACGTGGCCGTGGACGTCGACCTGGCCGACGGCCGCATCACCGCCGTACGGACCGAGGTCCCGGCCCCGCCGCCCGGCGCCGTCGCCCTGCGCGGCCTGACCCTGCCCGGCCTCGCCAACGCCCACTCGCACGCCTTCCACCGGGCCCTGCGCGGCACCGTCCAGGTCGGCTCCGGCACCTTCTGGACCTGGCGCGAAGTCATGTACCAGGTCGCCTCCCAGCTCACCCCCGACAGCTACTTCGCGCTCGCGCGGGCCGTCTACGCGGAGATGGCGCTCACCGGCATCACCTGCGTCGGCGAATTCCACTACCTCCACCACGGGCCCGGTGGCACCCGCTACGACGACCCCAACGCGATGGGCGAGGCCCTGATCGCCGCCGCCGACGAAGCGGGCATCCGCATCACCCTGCTGGACACCGCCTATCTCTCCTCCGGCTTCGGCGCCGCGCCCAACCACCACCAGCTCCGCTTCTCCGACGGCACGGCGGACGCCTGGGCCCAGCGCGCGTCCGCCCTCAAGGAAGGCCGCCCGCACGCCCGCGTCGGGGCGGCCGTGCACTCCGTACGCGCCGTACCCGCCGACCAGCTGAGCACCGTCGCCCAATGGGCCGGACAGCGGCAGGCACCACTGCACGTCCACCTCTCCGAACAGACCGCCGAGAACGACGCCTGCCGCGAGGCGCACGGCCGCACGCCCACCGAGCTGCTCGCCGAGCACGGCGTCCTGGGCCGCCGCACCACCGCCGTGCACGCCACCCACCTCACCGACGAGGACATCCGGCTGCTGGGCACCGCCACCACCGGCGTGTGCATGTGCCCCACCACCGAACGCGACCTCGCCGACGGCATCGGCCCTGCCGCCCGCCTCCAGGCCGAAGGCAGCCCCCTGTCGCTCGGCAGCGACAGCCACGCCGTCATCGACCTCTTCGAAGAGGCCCGCGCGATGGAACTGGACGAACGGCTGCGCACCCGCACCCGCGGCCACTGGACCGCCGCCGCCCTGCTGCGCGCCGCCACCGCCGACGGACACGCCGCACTGGGCTGGGACGAGGCGGGCGCCATAGAACGCGGCGCGCTCGCCGACCTCACCACGATCGCGCTGGACTCCGTACGCACCGCGGGACCGCTGCCCCGGCTGGGCGCCGAGACGGCGGTATTCGCCGCCTCCGGCGCTGACGTGCGCCATACGGTCGTCGGAGGCCGCCAGGTCGTACGCGACGGAGTCCACACGCTCGTGCCCGACGTCCCCACCGCACTGGCCGAGGCCATCGCGGCCGTACGCGGCTGACACCGCGGCCGAAGGAGAGCACCCCCACGATGAACCCCAGCACCACGGCCGCGGAGCGCGCCGCCAACGGCCGCACCACCGCCATCACCAACATCGCCAGTCTCGTCACCAACGACCCCTCCCTCGGCGAAGGCCCCCTCGGTCTGATCCAGGACGCGGCCGTCGTCCTCGACGGCGACCGCGTTGCCTGGGTCGGTACGACAAGCAAAGCACCCGCCACTGACAGTCACGTCGACGCCGGCGGCCGCGCCGCCCTCCCCGGCTTCGTGGACTCCCACTCCCACCTGGTCTTCGGCGGCGACCGCACCGCCGAGTTCAACGCACGCATGTCCGGCCGCGCCTACTCCGCCGGCGGCATCCGCACCACCGTCGCCGCCACCCGCGCCGCCACCGACGAGCAGCTGCACGCCAACGTCGCCACATACCTCGCCGAAGCGCTCCGCCAGGGCACCACGACCCTGGAGACCAAGTCCGGCTACGGCCTGAACGTCGAGGACGAGGCCCGCGCCCTGCGCATCGCCGCCGCCCACACCGACGAAGTCACCTTCCTCGGCGCGCACATCGTCTCCCCCGAGTACGCCGACGACCCGGCCGGCTACGTCGACCTCGTCACCGGCCCGATGCTGGACGCCTGCGCCCCGCACGCCCGCTGGATCGACGTCTTCTGCGAACAGGGCGCCTTCGACGGCGACCAGGCCCGCGCGATCCTCACCGCGGGCAAGGCCAAGGGCCTGTCGCCCCGCGTGCACGCCAACCAGCTCCACCACGGCCCCGGCGTCCAGATCGCCGTCGAACTCGACGCCGCCTCCGCCGACCACTGCACCCACCTGGACGCCGCCGACATCGACGCCCTCGCCAACAGCGCGACCGTCGCCACGCTGCTGCCCGGCGCCGAGTTCTCCACCCGCGCGCAATGGCCCGACGCGCGCCCCCTCCTGGACGCGGGCGCCACCGTCGCCCTGTCCACGGACTGCAACCCCGGCTCGTCCTTCACCAGCTCGATGCCGTTCTGCATCGCGCTCGCCGTACGGGACATGAAAATGACCCCCGACGAGGCCGTCTGGTCCGCCACGGCCGGCGGCGCCGCCGCCCTGCGCCGCACCGACATCGGCCGCCTCACCCCCGGCGCCCGCGCCGACCTCGCCCTCCTCGACGCGCCCTCCCACGTCCACCTCGCCTACCGCCCGGGCGTCCCCCTCGTCTCCCAGGTCTGGCACCGCGGCGTACGCGTCTGACCCGGCAGCAACTTCGGCAACTCCGGCAACTTCGGCAGGTTCCCGTACCGGACATTACGCAGGACACGTAATGTCCGGTCCTCAACACGAACAACTGCCGCAGTCACCCGCACACTCGGAGAAACCTCGGGTTTCTCCCGTGCACGACCAAGGTGACCGCGCAGGGGGAAGGAATCCGCATGAAGTCGACCCGTCTCAAGGCCCGTATCGCCGGCACCGCCGCCGCCGTCGCCGTCCTCGGCGGCGCCGCGCTGGCCACGGCGCCGACCGCCGCGGCCAAGGCCAACGTGATCTCGATCGAGCGGGCGCAGCTGCGCGGCGGCGCGCTGTCCGTGACCGTCAAGTACTCCTGCGACACCGGCCTCTCGTGGCGGCTGGTCACCAAGATGACCAAGGTGGACCAGAAGGCGGACCCCACGTCGGTGGCGAAGGCCACCGTCCCGGCCAACAAGATCATCTGTGACTACCAGGACCGCGTCCTCAACGTGAAGCTCCAGCCGGCCAAGGGCTCTCACTTCGTGAAGGGCGACGAGGTGAAGGTCGCCGCCACCTACTTCGCGGCGGACGAGCCGGAGACCGAGAACTGGAACCCGCTCTCGCTGATCACCACGGTGCTGTAAGCACGCGCTGAGCGAGCGGCCGTGCCCCGGAACCTCACCGGTCCCGGGGCGCGGCCCTTTCACGTTCCCGGCACCCCCGCGTCTCGCGCGCACAGCGCCGCCTGTACCCGGTTGGTGACTTCCAGTGTGGCCAGGATGCGGCTTACGTGGGCTTTGACCGTGCTTTCGCGCATGGACAGGGTGTTCGCGATTTCCGCGTTCGACGCGCCGTCGGCCAGGAGGGTCAGTACCTCGGTTTCGCGGGGCGTGAGGCGTGCGATGCGGGAGCGGGCGTCCGGGGTGTTGCGGGTGGTCGTGCGGTGGTAGCGGTCGATCAGGCGGCGGGCGGCCGTGGGGTGCAGCATCGCCTGGCCCTCGGCCACCACCCGCACCGCGCGGATGATCTCCGCCGGTTCGCTGTCCTTGAGCAGGAATCCCGAGGCGCCGGCGGCGAGCGCGTCGTACACGTACTGGTCCAGGTCGAAGGTGGTCAGTACGACGACGTCCGGGGGCTGCGGGAGCCTGCGGAGCTGGGCGGTGGCGGCGATGCCGTCCATGCGCGGCATGCGGATGTCCATCAGCGCGACGTCGATCCGGTGGGCGCGGGCCAGTTCGACGGCTTCGGCGCCGTCCGACGCCTCGGCCGCGACGGTGATGCCGGGGGCGTCGCCGAGGATGTCGGTCAGCGCGAGCCGGACCAGGTGGTCGTCGTCGGCGACCAGCATGCGGATCATGTCGCTCCAGTTGTCGGTGGGTCCGGTTCGGGGACCGTCGGTACGGTCGCGGCGAGCCGCCACCCGCCGCCTGCCACCGGGCCGTACTCCAGGGTGCCGCCCAGCGCGGACATCCGCTCGGCCAGCCCGATCAGGCCGTAGCCGCTCGGTACGCCGGTCACCGGAGGCTCGGCTTCCGGGCTGCCGGCCGCGTTGACGACCTCTACGGCGGACTCGTGCGACCCGTAGCGCACCGAGACCCGTACGAGCGCGCCCGGCGCGTGTTTGCGGGCGTTGGTCAGGGCCTCCTGGACGAGCCGGTGTACGGCGAGGCGCTGGCTGGCGGGCAACTGCCGGCCGTCGCCCTCGATACGGGCCTCGACGGCCTGCCCGGCCGCGCGCGCCTCGTCCAGCAGCGCGGGCAACTCCCGCAGCCCCGGCACCCGGGAGGCGTCCGGTGCCGCCTGCCCCGGCTGTCCGCCGGTGTCGCGCAGGGCGCCCAGTACGTCCCGCAGGTCGCCCAGCGCCTCCGTGGAGGTGGTCCGCAGCAGTGCGAGGCGGTCCGCGACCGGTTCCGGCAGGGTGGCGGCGCGCCGTTGCAACGCGCCGGTGTGCAGGGCCAGGACGGTCAGCCGGTGGGCGAGGACATCGTGCATCTCGGCGGCGATACGGGCGCGTTCGGTGAGCCTGGCCTGTTCGGCGCGCAGCTCCCGCTCGACCCGCAGCTGTTCGACGCGCGCGGCGAGGGCGGCCTCCAGGCGCCGCCTGCTGCCCGCCCACAGGCCCAGCGCGAGCACGATGCCCAAGGGGAGCAGGGGGCCGTACGAACGGCTCGCCCACAGGCTTTGCGGCGGCTGCACGACCGCGTTGCCGGCCAGCGCCACGGCGGCGCCCAGGAACGGGACGACCAGCCGCCCGCCGGCGACCTGGTGGAAGAGCACGACCAGCAGCGGCAGCACCATCCCGAGGCCGGCGGCCAGCGCGACCGTGCAGATCAGGGCGACTGCCGGGTACCGGTAGCGCAGCGCCACCGTCAGCGACCCGGCGACGGCCGCGGCGACCTGCGGACTCAGCAGGGTCCCGCCCGCGCTGATGTACGCCTCCTGACCGGCCTCCTGCACGATGGCGGCCAGCAGCAGTACCTCGGCCCCCCAGGGCCAGGCCCGCTTCGTCCGCTCCAGGCCGAGCGTGCCCGGGTTTGTCACCCCGAGGTTCGCCATGACCCGTTTCGTCGCCCTCAGCACGCGACGAGCATAGGGCTCTGGGTGGGCACGGACATTCGACCCACGGCCGTCCCGGCCCCCTACTTTCGTACGGGGTGCCCCTCGCACAACGGCCGATCCGCCGCGTCCCGGCGCTTCCTAGCGTCACCCTCATGAACGCGACACCAGCCCCAGCGGCCTCTGCCGCCCCCGCCGCCACCGGCCCCTTCCGGTTCCTCCGGGAGGCGGTCCGCACGCCGCACACCACCGGTGCCGTGGCCGCCAGCGGCCAGCGGCTGGCGGCCCGCCTGGCCGCGCCGCTCGCCCGCGAGCTGCGGCAACTCGGCCGCCCCGCCGCCGTACTGGAGGCCGGGGCGGGTACCGGGCCGGTCACCAGGGCGCTGGCCGCGCTGCTGCGGCCCGCAGACCACCTGGACGTGGTGGAGATCAACCCCCGCTTCGTGGCGGTCCTCGGCGGCGCGCTGCGCACGGACCCCGCCCTGGCCGCGGCGGCCGGCCGCATACGGATCGTCCCCGGCTCGATCACCGACGTCCCGCTGGACCGCCGCTACGACGCGGTCGTCTCCTGCCTGCCGTTCACCAACTTCGACCCCGAAGAGGTCCGTACGATCCTGGAGCGCTACCTGTCCGCGCTCGTGCCCGGCGGGCATCTGACCTACTTCGGCTACCTGGGCACCGCCGCCGCCCGCTCGCTGGCCGCGAGCCGTTCCGAGGCCGCGCGCCACCGCGCGGTGGCGGGAGTCCTGGCCGAGTACGCGGAACGGTACGGGCGGGGCCGCAGCACGGTGTGGCGCAATCTGCCCCCGGCGCACGTCCACCACTTGCGCGCCCCCGAGGGCGCGAGGCCGGCCTAGAAGCCCGGAAAGCAGAGGAGGGCCCGTCCCGAACGATCGGGGCGGGCCCTCTTCCACGCGGGCGGTTGCCGGCGGTTCGGGCCGGCAGCGACCGCGAGGCGGCCGCGGGAGCTCACTCCTCGACCATCAGCCCCTTGCGGAGCTTGACCAGCGTGCGCGACAGCAGCCGCGACACGTGCATCTGAGAGATGTTCAGCTCCTCGCCGATCTCCGACTGCGTCATGTTGGCGACGAAGCGGAGCGAGAGGATCTTGCGGTCACGCGGGGGCAGCTCGGCGATCAGCGGCTTGAGCGACTCGACGTACTCGATGCCTTCGAGGCCGTGGTCCTCGTAGCCGATGCGGTCGGCCAGCGCGCCCTCGTTGTCGTCCTCCTCCGGCTGGGCGTCCAGCGAGCTGGCCGTGTAGGCGTTGCTCGCGGCCATGCCCTCGACGACCTCCTCGTTGGTGATGCCGAGGCGTTCGGCGAGCTCGCTCACCGTGGGGGACCGGTCCAGCTTCTGCGCCAGTTCGTCACCGGCCTTGGCGAGGTCGAGGCGCAGTTCCTGCAGGCGCCTGGGGACCCGTACCGACCAGCTGGTGTCGCGGAAGAAGCGCTTGATCTCGCCGACGATGGTCGGCATGGCGAACGTCGGGAACTCCACGCCGCGGCTGAGTTCGAAGCGGTCTATCGCCTTGATCAGGCCGATGGTGCCGACCTGGACGATGTCCTCCATGGGCTCGCTGCGGGAGCGGAACCGGGAGGCCGCGAACTTGACCAGGGCGAGGTTGAGTTCGACCAGGGTATTGCGGACGTACGCGAATTCGTGGGTGCCTTCCTCCAGCGACTCCAGGCGCTCGAAGAGGGTCTTGGAAAGGGCCCGCGCGTCCAGCGGCCCCACCTCGTCGTACGGGGGGATCTCGGGCAGTCCGTCGATCTCCGGAATTCCCGTCGCGCCCGGTTCGGACGATTCGGATGCGTTCTGCGGGGAATGAGACTGTTCGGACTGGTCGGGCAGGGTGGCCTCGGACAGGACGGCCTCGGTGAGGGCGGCCTCCGCCAGGGGGTCTGACAAGGGAGTCGACGACGCGTTCGCCGTGGTGTCTTCGGTGCGCAATTCGTCGAGCCGGGGTGACATGTTGTCCTCCATCGTTCTCGGCATATGGCTGCCGATGCCTCTACGTGAAGCTGCGGTGTGCGGCGCCTCCAAAGCCGGCCGTTTCGAATGTGTCCTTCTACGCCTACCTGGCTTTGCCGGAAGATGGCAAGTGCGTGTTGTCCGGGTTTGATGGAAATTGCGTACTGTTCGGGTACCGGCTGTGTGTATTGAAGGCGTAGTGTTCGGTCAGCGCAGTCGTAAGCAATCAGACGCCGAGACAGCAAGAGGGGTGCGCACGCATGGACCGCGGGACGGTCGGCAGTGCCAGCCGGGGACGGCTCAATGTCGCGATCCGGCATCAAGGTGCCAGCGCGATCGTGACCGTCGCTGGTGAGCTGGATCACCACACGGCGGAGCTGTTGCGCGAAGCACTCGAAGGCTGTGTCGCCGACGGGTTCGCGCGACTGGTCGTCGACTGCTCGCCACTGGAGTTCATGGACTCCACCGGGCTCAACGTCCTGCTCGGCGCCCGCCTGAAGGCGGAGGCCGAAGGGGGCGGGGTGCATCTGGCCGGAATGCAACCGGTGGTGGCCCGGGTCTTCGAGATCACTGGTGCGGACGCCGTCTTCACGGTGCACGACTCCCTCGACACGGCTCTCGCCGACTGACGGTGGCGGCGCCGGCAGGGCACTTCGGGGGGTTCCTCCCGAACACGTTGCCCGCGTCACAACTTCCGTACCCAAGAAGTGGGTGTTCTCACGGTCCCGTCGGGCAGGAGACATCTGAATCTGTTGAATCTGTCAGGTAACCGCTATCCGTGAAATGGCGAATCGGTGAGGTGAAGCGCTGATGAGCACCACCCGGCCGTACCCGCCGGGCGACCTCGGCCCGGAGCCGGGCAACGCCGGCGCTCCCTCCGCCTCCCCGGCTGCCGCGCCGGCCGGCCAGATCCGCAGGCTGCGCCTGTCGGGTGTGCAGGGAGCCGTCGCGCGGGCCCGTGACTTCGCCCGGCAGGCACTCCACGACTGGGGCTGGCTGCCGGCCGACGGCGCCGACCAGCGGGCGGCCGCCGAGGACGTCCTGCTCGTCGTCTCCGAACTGGTCACCAACGCCTGCCTGCACGCCGAGGGGCCGGAGGAGCTGCGGCTGCGCGTCAATGCCAAGGTGCTGCGCCTCGAAGTGACGGACCTGGGCGCGGGCTCGCCCGCGCCGCGCACCCCGCACCGGGCCGGGCGGCCCGGCGGCCACGGCATGTTCATCGTGCAGCGGCTGTGTCTGGACTGGGGTGTCGTACGCAACCCGGACGGCACGGGCAAGACCGTGTGGGCGGAGCTCGCGGCTCCCTCTTAAGGGCCCCTGGTCAGGGGCCCTTGTTCGCGCCGTCCCACGGGGGCGGCGCGCGTTGCGCGGGGTCGTCGCGCGACCCTGTGGCCCTCGATCCTGTGGCCCTCGGTGTACGGCTGACGGCAGGGCGCATCGGCGTACGGGCCCGCCCTTGGCGCGCCCCCGGCCCCTGTGTACCTAGGGCTGATCCGTAAGCACGCCCCAGCCCCGCTACGCGTCTCAGCCCTGTTACGCGTCCCAGCCCTGCTACGGGTCCCACGCCCCTCTCGCGCCCCGCGCCGTACCGATCCGGCCTGTTCTTTGACTTCCCTCGGCAAGGTCCCCGGCGTACCTTGAGCGACCGATCTGATGTGCCGTCAGTAACATCGGGCGGCGCGCAACCCGCGAGAAGGGGAACTCAAGGTGGCCCGCTTCTACGAACAGCACGCCACGCGCCCCCGCCGCGCGGCCGGCCTGGCCGCGGCCGTGGCGCTGACGGCGGGGTCCGTGGTCCTGCTCGCCGCGCCGGCCGCGCAGGCCGATGTCGTGGACGTCAACTACCAGTGCAAGACGCCGATCGGTAACAAGGGCGCGGTCTCGCCCATCGACATCAAGAGCACCCGCAGCGGCAGCGCGTACCGGCTCGTGATGTCGTTCCAGAAAGGCGTCTCCTCCAGCCCCGTCGAACTGGGCGCGGGCGCCATGAAGCCGAGCGCGCTCATCAAGCTGGGCGGCGCGGAGAGCGGCACCGTGCCCGTGTCGGGACCGCCCAACGACAAGGCGATCCCCGCCAACACGCCCATCAAGATCAGTGACCTGAGCGGGACGTACACGCCCAAGCAGAGCGGCAAGGTCACCTTCACCGCCTCCACGCTCACCATCAAGGCCCTCGGTACGACCACCACCTGCACCCCGGTGAACAACCCGAAGCCCGCGCTCTCCCTGGACGTCAAGGCATCGGGCGGAACGGGCGGGGGTACGGGCGGAACGGGTGGTTCCGGCGGTACGGGCGGGGGCGATTCCGGCGGTTCCACCGGAGGGACCGGCGGCGGTTCCGGGAGCACCGGGGGATCGGCGGGCACCTCGGGCGGCGGCGAGCTGCCGCAGACCGGCCCGGCCGACTCCGCCGTCGCCCTCGGCACGCTGGGCGGCACGGTGCTCCTCACGGGCGCGGCGGGCGTGCTCTGGCTGACGCGGCGCAACCAGAAGCGCGCGTAGGTCCCGGACGGTGCAGGGACGCGGCACGCGCTCCCCGCCCGCCGGCGCTCCCGCCCGCGTACGAGCACAGCACGAGCACCAGCCCCAGGAGCCGCCGATGCCGTCCCGTACCCGCGCGGTGGTCACCTGCGCAGTCCTCGCGACCGCCGTCGCCCTGCTGTGCCCGGCCGGCGCGTCCGCCGCGCCGGCCACGGCCCCGGAGGGCGCGCAGTGGTCCGCCGCGCCGGCTTCCGGCGGCGCTCGCCCGAGCGCCCAGGACCGCCCGTACTTCTACCTGGAAGGCGCGCCCGGGGCGGTCCTGGAGGACAGGCTCTCGCTCACCAACCCCACCGGCAGGACGGTGGCGCTCCGGCTGCGCGGCGGGACGACGGGGCCGGGTGGCTGGATCTCGACGGCGGCGGAGCGGGTACGGGTGCCGCCGCGCACCCGGGCGGACGTGCCCTTCACCGTGACCGTCCCCGGGGACGCGGTGCCGGGCGACCACACCGCCGCGATCGTCGCCGAGGGCGGCGGCAAGGAGGCCGGTGTCCGGGTGCACCTGAGGGTGACCGGGCCCGCGCTGGCCGCGCTGAGCGTCGAGGACGTGTCGGTGGAGCGCGAGGAAAGCGCGGCGGTCATCCGGTATGTGCTGGTCAACCGAGGTAACACCACGCTCGCGCCCCGGCTCGCGGTGCACGCCGACGGCCTCTTCGGCCCGGCCCTGCGCCGCGCCGCTCGGGCCCTGCCCGTCACCTTGCCGCCGGGCCGCAGGGTGGCACTGACCGAGCCGTGGCCCGACCCGCCCGTGCTGGACTCGGTGAACGTACGGCTGACGGTCACAGCCGCGGGCGGCGCGCGCGGGACGGCTGAGGCCACGTACACGTCGGCGCCGTGGGCCGCCGCCGCGCTGCCGCCCGCAGGGCTGCTGGCGGGCGTGGCGGCGTGGCGCGTGCGGCGGCGCAGGCGGCGCGCGGGGAGTGGTGGCACGGGCCCTGGCGCCGGTACGAGCGCGGGGCGCAGCCGGCCCCGAGCGCCGCGCAGAGCCCCCCATACGCCCGCAACCCCCCGTACGTCCGTCCCCCGTACGCCCGCGGCCTTCACCACCCTCCTCGCCCTCGCCCTCACCCTCTTCTGCGCCCTGCCCGCGCCGGACGCGTCCGCCGCGGCTGCCACCTCCACCTCCGATCCCGCCATCCAGGTGTCCCCGCAGGAGGCAGGCAAGGGCGGCACCGTCACCGTGACCGGCCGGGGGTGGCGGCCCAAGACACTCCTGACCCTGCTCATCTGCGGACAGAACATGATCGGCGGCACCAACGCCTGCGCCAACGGCGACGGCCGCGCCGTGACCACCGGCCCGGACGGCTCCTTCCGCAAGGCCCTCCCGGTCGCCGAGCCGCCCAAGCCCTGCCCGTGCGTCGTCCACGCCGCGACGGTGACCGGCCGGGCCGCCACCGCGGACGCCGCCTTCCGGGTCGCGGGCCACCCGGTCGCGCCGCTGCCCCAGGAAGACTCCGGCGGGCGGCTGAGCGTCCTGGCCCCGCCGCGCCTGGAGGGCTCCAGCGGTCTGCTGACCTGGTTCGGCGCGCCGGCCCGGCGCGACCTCGTGCTGACCGTGGGCAACCTGGGCCCGTCCCCCGCCAAGGACCCCGTCTTCCAGGTCGGCACCTCGCACGGCGTCTACGCGCCGCAGTGGGAGGAGCGGCAGTGGCGGGGCACCGTGCCGGCCGGGCGGAAACAGCAGATCAGACTGCCGGTGGAGCTGCCGTCCGGCGCGCACGGCGACTACCTGGTGTCGCTCAAGTACGGCGGCAAGGTACTGGCCGAGCAGCCCTGGGGCGTCGGACGGCCGTGGGGCGTGACGCTGTTCTGGGTCCTGCTGTGCGTCGTCGTGCCGACCGCGGTCTTCCGCGCGGGCATGGCGGTCGTCGACCGCGTACGGCCGCGCCAGGGCGCCGTTCGTGCCCGCAGGCGCGCCCCCAAGCCCCGGCGACCGCCCCCGGCGGACGGCGAGGCCGCCGCCACCCTCCCGTGGTTCACCCCGGACACCGCACCGTCCGCCACCACGTCCACACCGGACGACCCGCCGACTTCGAAAGGGTCCACGTGATGAGGCAACGCAGGAGAGCGAGCGCGGGCGGGGCCGCCCTGGTGCTCGCCGGTGCGGGAATCCTGGCGGCCGCGGGGCCGGCCGGGGCCGCGGAGGCGGCGTACCGGACCGAGTGCGTACCGCCGCCGATCTCGGGGCTTCCCGCGATCCAGGGCACCACCAAGGTGGCGGTGACCGCGCCCGCGACGGCGAAGGTCGGCGACGAGGTGGAGGTGGTCTGGAGGACGGTCGAGGCCGCTTCCGCGAATCCCGGCGTACTCGACTGGGCAAGGACACCGTGCAGCCCAGCGGGAAGATCACGGTGGGCGGCGCGCAGAGCGGCGAACTGGGCGTGCGGGGGCCGCGGCAGAACCCGCCGATCCCGAAGAACAGCCCGATGAAGCTGTCGGACATGAAGGGCACCTTGAAGCTGGACAAGCCCGGCGAGGTCACCCTGACGCCCGGCTTCTACAACATCAACGTCAACAAGCCGATCTCCACGGACACGAAGTGCACGCCCAAGGAGGTGGTGAAGCCGGCCGCCACGATCAAGGTCACGGACGGCGGCGGCACGAGCGGAGGCAGTTCCACGAGCGGAGGCGGCACGACCGGCGGAGATGCCGGTGGCTCGACCGCCTCCGGTGGCTCCAACGGAGGCGGTGGCGACCCCGGCGGTACCTCCTACGAGGGCCGGCAGGTCCCGGTCCCGTACGCCTGCAAGACGCCCATCGGCGACAAGAAGGCCACTTCCCCGGTGCGGATCGACGCCGTCAAGAAGGGCGGCGGCTACGGCCTGACGGTGACGTTCGCCAAGTCGGTGATGGACAGCCCGGCCGACATCCCGGCGGGCGCGGTCAAACCGTCCATGGACGTCCGGGTCGGCGGCGCCGACAAGGGATCCGTCAGGGCCGAGGGCCCGGCCAACAAGGACCCCGTCAAGTCCGGGCAGCCGATCACGATCCCCGATCTGAAAGGCACCTACACGCCGGGCGCGACCGGCAAGGCGACGCTCACGCCGGGCGTACTGACCGTCAACGCGCTGGGTACGACCACGACGTGCACCCCGGAGAAGGACCCGGGCGTCTCCCTCACCCTGGACACCACGGCCCAGCAGGGCGGCACCTCGGGCGGTTCCACGGCCGGCGGCGGAACGGGTGGCGGCACCGGCGGGAACACGGCGGGCGGCGGCGCCGCGGGTCCGGCGAGCGCGGGCGGCACCTCGGGCGGTCTCGCGGAGACCGGTGCGGACGACCGCGGCGGCCTGCGCGCCCTCGCCCTCGCCGCGGGTACGGCGGTGCTGCTCGGCGGCGCGGTGTTCGCCTTCACCCCGTGGCGGCGTACGCGGCGGTGACCGCCCCCGGGTACGCCGGAGGGCCCGGCACGCTCGGTGCCGGGCCCTCCGGTTCGCTGCGACGCCGCCGTGTCCGGCTAGCGCACGTCGCCCATCTGCGCGTTGATCCGCTTGCGGTTCAGGTAGATCGCCACACCGGCCAGCGTGGCGAGCGCGGCTTCCGCCACCAGTACGCCGACGCCGCTGAGGTCGGCCCCGGCGATGCCCAGGAGGCTGACGACGCTGTCGCCCGCGGTGTTGGCGAGGAACCAGACGCCCATCATCTGGCTGGCGTACTTCACCGGGGCCAGCTTCGTGGTCACCGACAGGCCGACCGGGGAGAGGCACAGCTCACCGATGGTCTGCATGCAGTACACGGTGATCAGCCACATCGGGCTGACCTTGTCGCCGCCCGAGGACATCATGATCGGGACGATGAAGAAGAAGTACGAGGCGCCGATGGCGACCATCGCCATCGCGAACTTCACCGTGGTGCTCGGCTCCTTGCCGCGCCGGGCCAGCGAGAGCCACATCGTCGCGAAGACCGGGGCCAGGGCGAGCACCCACATCGGGTTGACGGACTGCAGCCACGTCGAGGGGAAGCCCAGACCGAAGATGGTCTTCGCGGTGTTCTTCTCGGCGAACAGGCTGAGCGTGGAGCCCGCCTGGTCGAAGATCATCCAGAAGGCGGCGGCCGCGACGAAGAACCACAGGTAGCTGCTGACCTTGCCCTGCTCGGACGGCGTCAGCTCCTTGTCCCGCTTGATGCGGAACAGCACCGCGAACGGGATGGCGATGCCGATGACGCCGATCGGGACCAGCGCCCAGTTGAGCGTGAAGTGGCCGGTGCCGGCGACGATGCCGTAGAAGACGACGGCGACGCCCGCCCACAGCAGGCACTTGCGCAGCCAGCCGTTGCGCTCCTCGGCCGTCAGCGGGGTCGGCACCTGGCTGCTCTTCGCGTCCAGGTGCTTGGTGCCGAACAGGAACTGGGTCAGGCCCAGCGCCATGCCGATCGCCGCGAGCGCGAAGCCCAGGTGCCAGTTGATGCTCTGGCCGACCCAGCCGAAGAGCAGCGGGGCGACCAGCGACCCGAGGTTGATGCTCATGTAGAAGACGGTGAAACCACCGTCGCGGCGCGGGTCCTGCGGGCCGTTGTAGAGGTGTCCGACCATCGTGGAGATGTTGGACTTCAGCAGGCCGGAGCCGCAGGCGACCATGGCCAGGCCGACGAAGAACGACGGTCCCGGGATGGCGAGCACCACGTGACCCGCGATGACGACGGACGCACCGACGATGACCGTCTTGCGGGGGCCCCAGACCCGGTCGCCGAACCAGCCGCCGGGCATGGCGAGGAGGTAGACCAGGGCCATGTAGACCGCGTAGATCGCGCTCGCGCTCGCCGCGGTCATGGCCAGGCCGCCACCTTGCGAGCCGGTCTCCGCGTCTGCGCCTCCCGAGATCAGGTAGAGGACGAGGAGCGCCCTCATGCCGTAGAAGCTGAACCGCTCCCACATCTCGGTCATGAAGAGGGTGGCCAGTCCGCGGGGGTGGCCGAAGAAGGTCTTGCCGCCGCTGGCAGGGTTCCCCTGCGCGGCCGCGTCCTTCGTCAGGCTGGACGCCATGGTGCTTCCTAGGTGTGCTCGGGACGCCTGTGGGTGACCGCAGCGCGCCCGGGTCGGCTGACCGGCACCGGCGTCACGCTGCCCACCCCACGTCCCTGGGGGTCGACGCCACTGGAAGAGGAATCGGCAGGACATTCGTGACACCGGGATCCACGCCCCCCGTGCTGCTTGCGCGGTGGACCCGGTCGACAGGTCGTTCACTGTGTATCAGGGCTGGTGGTTCCAGCCCCGCACACAACAGGGACCGATGACCTCGTTCGAGAGTCACTGGTCCCATGGCTGTGCTACGGACGTTGGGACACCATACGTCCAGCGACCCCGCGGTTGGGGCCAGTGAGACAACGGTCACATGTGTGACCGGGAACCATTGGAGGGGTCACGGGCGAGGCGGGGCGCGTACCCCGCCGTCGCGCGCCGGTCGCTTTCCGGCCGCCGCCACCCCGTACGCGCGGCGTATTCCGGGCGGCTCCGGGCGCACCGGCCCCGGCCCGTGAAGGTACGACATCGGACTACCATCGGCCCATGACCCGTGTACTGCTCGCCGAGGATGACGCGTCCATCTCGGAGCCGCTCGCCCGCGCCCTGCGCCGCGAGGGTTACGAAGTCGAGGTGCGTGAGGACGGACCCACGGCGCTCGACGCCGGTCTCCAGGGCAATATCGACCTGGTCGTCCTCGACCTGGGCCTGCCCGGCATGGACGGCCTGGAGGTCGCCCGCCGGCTGCGCAACGAAGGCCACTCCTTCCCCATCCTGGTCCTGACCGCCCGCGCCGACGAGGTGGACACCGTCGTGGGCCTGGACGCCGGCGCCGACGACTACGTCACCAAGCCCTTCCGGCTCGCCGAGCTGCTGGCCCGCGTACGGGCCCTGCTGCGCCGCGGTTCGACCGTGGAGCCGCAGCAGCCGCCCGCGACGCACGGCGTGCGGATCGACGTCGAGTCGCACCGCGCCTGGATGGGGGACGACGAACTCCAGCTCACGGCGAAGGAGTTCGACCTGCTGCGGGTGCTGGTGCGCGACGCGGGCCGGGTCGTCACCCGCGACCAGCTGATGCGCGAGGTCTGGGACACGACGTGGTGGTCGTCCACGAAGACGCTGGACATGCACATTTCCTGGCTGCGCAAGAAGCTCGGTGACGACGCGGCGAACCCGCGCTACATCGCCACCGTCCGCGGCGTCGGCTTCCGCTTCGAAAAGAGCTGACCGCCGCCGGGCGGGAAGAAGTAGAAGAACCAACGCATCCCGCCCGGAGGACACCGTGCGCCGCCGTCTGATCAACTCCACCCTCGCCGTGGTGCTCGTCGTGATCGCCGTCTTCGGCGTCTCGCTCGTCATCGTCGAGACCCGCACCATCCAGTCGGGGGCGCAGGACAGTGTCGCCGCCGAGGCCGTACGGCTGGTCGGCATCGTCGAGAGCCGGCTGGGCAGCGGCGAGAAACTGACCCCCGAGATCCTCTCGGAACAGATCACGGCCAAGCGGTACGCCGAGATCGAGGTGCCCGGCAGGCCGCGCATCGAGATCGGCACCCGGCCCGCGGGCGACGTCATCGAGTCGACGCAGCACGGCGACCGCGGCGAGACGGTCACGGTCCAGGAGCCGCGCTCCGCGGTCAGCGCCGAGATCGGCCGGACGCTGCTGGTCATCCTGGCCGTCGCGATCCTGGCGATCCTGGCCGCCGTGGTGCTCGCCGTCCGCCAGGCCCGCCGGCTGACCGCGCCGCTGACCGACCTCGCCGAGACCGCCGAACGCCTCGGCTCCGGCGACCCGCGCCCGCGCCACCGCCGGTACGGGGTGCAGGAACTGGACCGGGTCGCGGACGTGCTGGACGCCAGCGCCGAGCGGATCGCGCGGATGCTCACCGCCGAGCGCCGGCTCGCCGCCGACGCCTCCCACCAGCTGCGTACGCCGCTGACCGCGCTCTCCATGCGGCTGGAGGAGATCACCCTCACCGACGACCCGGACACGGTGAAGGAGGAGGCCACCATCGCGCTCGGGCAGGTGGAGCGGCTGACCGACGTCGTCCAGCGGCTGCTGACCAACTCCCGCGACCCGCGCTCCGGCTCCGCCGTCGCCTTCGACCTGGACGAGGTGGTCAAGCAGCAGGTCGAGGAGTGGCGCCCGGCCTACCGCAGCGAGGGCCGGGCCATCGTGCGCTCGGGCAAGAAGGGGCTGCGGGCGGTCGGCACGCCAGGGGCGGTGGCCCAGGTGCTCGCCACCCTGATCGAGAACTCGCTGATGCACGGGGACGGGACGGTGGCGCTGCGCACCCGGGTCACCGGCAACCAGGCGGTCGTCGAGGTCACGGACGCCGGCCGGGGCGTGGCGCCGGATCTCGGTTCGCGGGTCTTCGAGCGCACGGTCAGCGGCCGCAACTCGACGGGGCTGGGGCTGGCGGTCGCCCGTGACCTGGCGGAGGCGGACGGCGGCCGGCTGGAGCTCCTCCAGCAGTACCCGCCGGTCTTCGCGCTGTTCCTCGCCCGCGAGGCGGAGCCGCCCGCGGAGTGAGCGGTCGCCGCGCTACTTGCGGGCCCGCTCTGCGGCGGCCGCGCTCGGCGCGCGCTCTGCCTCTGCCTGTGCGCCTTCGGCCAGGAAGGCTTCCGCGGTCGCCACGGCCTTGCGCGCGGGCAGTGCCCTGAACACCCAGGTGCGGTAGGACCAGAAGCGGAAGAGCGTGGCCAGGCCGATGCCGAAGAACTTGAAGAAGTTGCTCTGGAGCGGGGTGTCCCAGTGGAACCCGTAGGTCGCCACGTACAGGGTGCCGTTCTCGATCACCAGGCCGATGACGCTGAAGAGCAGGAAGAGCGTCAGCTCCTTCGTGCGCCCGCTCTTCTCGCGCTCCCGGTAGGTGAAGTAGCGGTAGCCGAGGTAGTTGGTGCCGGTGGCCACGACGGTCGCCACGATGCTGGCCCGGACGACGGGCAGCTCGGTGAGGTGCCGTACGAGGTTGAACACCGCGAAGTTGACGAGCACCCCCGCACCGCCGACGGCGCCGAACTTCACGAATTCGCGTGTCAGCGCGTCCAGTCGGGCCCGCAGTGCGCTCCGTTCACTCATAGTGATCGTTCAGCTCCTGATGGTGGGCGTTCTTGGGCGTCTTTGTGCGGTCGTCAACGTGCATCCGCTCGCTCATGCTAACCAGGGGACCTGTGGGTTGCCTGCCATCCGGGGGCGCGGAAGCGGTCGGAATTTGTCAGTCCACGGACACCTGAAACCGTCTGGTCCTGGTGTTTTCGTCCTGCTCGTCGGCCTGCGGAGTGCCGCAGCGGAAGCAGTACTTAAGAGTAACCTCGGTGCGTCCGGCGCCCCGGGCCCTGAAATCCACGTAGCGGATGCCGCCCGAACCCGCGCGTACCGGTTCGTCCGGGACGTAGTGGCCGCCCGTCTCCTGCAGTATGGCCGGATCCGGCTTCGGTGCCGCGAGAACCCATCGGAACCCCGTCGAGGGGTTGTCCTTGAGGCGGATCGAGAACGGTGTGCCGGAGGTGACCGATATCTCGCGGTCGCCCTCGTCGAAGACGACCGGTGCGGTCAGCAGCGTGACCACCGCGTACCCGGCGGCGATCAGGGCCAGCACCGCGACGACGACCCCAACGGTCCGGGCGGGCCGCGCTGCGCCGCCGTCGTTCATGTGTCCCCCCTCCGCGGGCGCGGCGAGCCTACCGTCCGGGGTGATCTTCGGGGGCCGTAAACCACCAAGCTGGCGCACTTGCGTTCGTACGTTCATCCAAGGGGGCGACGGGGCGGAGCGGGCGGGCGGATACCCTGGGGGCGTGACGTTCCCGGTAGTCGGCATGGTCGGTGGCGGTCAGCTCGCCCGTATGACCCACGAGGCGGGCATCCCCCTCGGCATCAGATTCAAGCTCCTCAGCGACACTCCGCAGGACTCGGCGGCCCAGGTGGTCAGCGACGTCGTCATCGGCGACTACCGCGACCTGGACACGCTGCGCGCCTTCGCCCGTGGCTGTGACGTGATCACTTTCGATCATGAGCACGTGCCCACCGAGCACTTGAGGGCCCTGGAGGCCGACGGCATCCCCGTCCGCCCCGGCCCCGACGCGCTGGTGCACGCCCAGGACAAGGGGGTGATGCGCGCGAAGCTGGACGCGATCGGCGCCCCCTGCCCCCGGCACCGCATCGTCGCCGACCCGGCGGACGTGGAGCGGTTCGCGGAAGAGGGGGAGGGCTTCCCCGTCGTCTTGAAGACGGTCCGCGGCGGCTACGACGGCAAGGGTGTGTGGGTCGTACGATCCTCCAAGGAGGCCGCCGAGCCGTTCCGCGCCGGAGTGCCGGTTCTGGCCGAGGAGAAGGTCCCCTTCGTACGGGAACTGGCCGCCAACGTCGTGCGCTCGCCGCACGGCCAGGCCGTCGCGTACCCGGTCGTGGAGTCCGTCCAGGTCGACGGCGTCTGCGACACGGTCATCGCGCCCGCGCCCGGCCTCCCGGAAGAGCTGTCCGGCCGGGCCCAGGAGCTGGCGCTGCGTATCGCGCGGGAACTCGGCGTGGTCGGCCACCTCGCGGTCGAGCTGTTCGAGACCGCCGACGGCCGCATCCTGGTCAACGAGCTGGCGATGCGCCCGCACAACTCCGGCCACTGGACCCAGGACGGCGCGGTCACCTCGCAGTTCGCCAACCACGTCCGGGCCGTCCTCGACCTCCCGCTCGGCGACCCGCGCCCGCGCGCCAAGTGGACGGTGATGGCCAACGTCCTCGGCGGCGATTACCCGGACATGTATTACGCGTACCTCCATTGCATGGCACGGGACCCGCAGTTGAAGATCCATATGTACGGAAAGGACGTGAAGCCCGGCCGCAAGGTCGGACACGTCAACACCTACGGCGACGACCTGGCCGACGTGCGCGAGCGCGCCGCGCACGCCGCCGGTTATCTGCGAGGAACCATCACCGAATGACAGCGAGCACTTCCCCCACGGTCGGCATCGTCATGGGCTCCGACTCCGACTGGCCCGTCATGGAGGCCGCCGCCAAGGCCCTCGACGAGTTCGAGATCCCCTACGAGGTCGACGTCGTCTCCGCCCACCGCATGCCGCACGAGATGATCGCGTACGGCGAGCAGGCCGCGGGGCGTGGCTTGAAGGCGATCATCGCGGGCGCCGGGGGCGCGGCCCACCTGCCGGGCATGCTCGCCTCGGTCACCCCGCTGCCGGTCATCGGCGTGCCCGTACCCCTCAAGTACCTGGACGGCATGGACTCGCTGCTGTCCATCGTCCAGATGCCGGCCGGTGTGCCCGTCGCGACCGTCTCGGTCGGCGGCGCCCGCAACGCCGGACTGCTCGCCGCCCGCATGCTCGCCGCGCACGACCCCGAGCTGCAGGCCCGGATGCGTGAGTTCCAGCAGCACCTGAACGAACAGGCCACCGAGAAGGGCAAGCGGCTGCGCAACAAGGTCGCCTCGCCGGCCTTCGGGTTCGGGAGCGGCAAGTGAGCGCCTCCCTGGAAGCGGCCCGCGCGCTCCTCGCCGAGCACCCCGTCGTCGACGGCCACAACGACCTGCCCTGGGCCCTGCGCGAACAGGTCCACTACGACCTCGACCGCCGCGACATCGCCGGTGACCAGACCGCCCACCTGCACACCGACATCCCCCGGCTGCGCGCCGGCGGCGTCGGCGCGCAGTTCTGGTCGGTGTACGTACGGTCCGACTACGCGGGCGACCAGGCGGTCAGCGCCACCCTCGAACAGATCGACGTGGTGCGCAGGCTCGCCGCCCGCTACCCGGACGACCTGCGCCTGGCGTACACCGCCGACGAGATGGAAGCGGCCCGCGCCGACGGCCGGATCGCCTCCCTGATGGGCGCCGAGGGCGGCCACTCCATCAACAACTCGCTGGCCACCCTGCGCGCGCTGTACGAACTGGGCGTGCGCTACATGACGCTCACCCACAACGACAACATCGACTGGGCGGACTCGGCCACCGACGAGCCGCGCGCGCACGGCCTCACCGCCTTCGGCCGCGAGGTCGTCCGCGAGATGAACCGCCTCGGCATGCTCGTGGACCTCTCGCACGTCTCCGCCGACACCATGCGCGACGCGCTGGACACCAGCGTCGCGCCGGTCGTCTTCTCGCACTCCTCCGCCCGCGCGGTCTGCGACCACCCGCGCAACATCCCGGACGACGTGCTGGAGCGGCTGCCCGCCAACGGCGGCATCGCGATGGCCACCTTCGTGCCGAAGTTCATCCTGCCCGAGGCCGTCGACTGGACGCTGCGGGCGGACGCGAACATGCGCGCGCACGGGCTGCACCACCTGGACACCACCGCCGAGGGCATGGCCGTGCACCGCGCCTTCGAGGCGGCGAACCCCCGCCCGCTCGCCACCGCCGCGACCGTCGCCGACCACCTCGACCACATGCGCGAGGCCGCCGGCATCGACCACCTCGGCATCGGCGGCGATTTCGACGGCACCGCCTTCACGCCCGCCGACCTCGCCGACGTGTCCGGCTATCCGAACCTGGTCGCCGAACTGCTCGACCGCAACTGGTCCGAAGCCGACCTGGCCAAGCTGACCTGGCAGAACGCGGTGCGCGTGCTGCGCGGCGCCGAGGACGTCGCGCGCACCCTGCGCGCGGAGCGCGGCCCGTCCATCGCGACGATCGAGCAGCTGGACGGCTGAGGCGCCGGCCCTGAGGGACGCGCATCCCCTGACGGGCGCGCACCTCCTGAGGGGCGCGCATCCCGCCGCAACGCGAAGAGGGGCCGGACTCCGCGGAGTCCGGCCCCTCTTCGCTCGTCGGATCAGGCCTGCGGACGGCCCAGCGCCCGGTACGTCCAGCCCGCCTTGCGCCACAGCGTGGGGTCGAGCGCGTTGCGCCCGTCCAGGATGTGCGGCGTGGCCACGACCTCGGCCAGCGCGGCCGGGTCCAGCTCGCGGAACTCCCGCCACTCGGTCAGGTGCAGCACCACGTCGGCGCCGCGCACCGCCTCCGCCGCCGTGTCCGCGTACCCCAGCGTCGGGAACACGCGCCGCGCGTTCTCCATGCCCTTGGGGTCGAACACCGTCACCTGTCCGCCCTGGAGGTGGATCTGACCGGCGACGTTGAGCGCGGGGGAGTCCCGTACGTCGTCCGAGTCGGGCTTGAAGGTGGCGCCCAGGACGGCCACCCGCTTGCCGAGGAAGGACCCGCCGACCGCCTCCCGGGCCAGCTCGACCATGTGGCCGCGGCGCCGCATGTTGATCGAGTCGACCTCGCGCAGGAAGGTCAGCGCCTGGTCGGCGCCCAGCTCGCCGGCGCGCGCCATGAACGCCCGGATGTCCTTGGGCAGGCAGCCGCCGCCGAAGCCGATGCCGGCCCGCAGGAACTTCTTGCCGATCCGCTCGTCGTGGCCGATCGCCTCCGCCAGCTTCACCACGTCGCCGCCGGCCGCCTCGCACACCTCCGCCATGGCGTTGATGAACGAGATCTTGGTGGCCAGGAAGGAGTTGGCGGCGGTCTTGACCAGCTCGGCGGTGGGGAAGTCGGCCACGACGAACGGGGAGCCCTCGGCGACGGGCTTCGCGTAGACCTCGCGCAGCAGCTCCTCGGCCCGGCCGCCGTCGACACCGACGACGATGCGGTCCGGGTGCAGCGTGTCCTGTACGGCGAAACCTTCCCGCAGGAACTCGGGGTTCCAGGCCAGCTCGACGTCCTCACCGGCCGGCGCCAGCTCCGCCAGCCGCCCGGCCAGCCGCGCCGCGCTGCCCACCGGCACCGTCGACTTGCCGACCACCAGCGCCGGGCGCCGCAGCAGCGGGGCCAGCGACTCGACGGCGGACTCGACGTACGACATGTCACAGGCGTACTCGCCGTGCTTCTGCGGCGTGTTGACGCACACGAAGTGCACGTCGCCGAAGTCCGCCAGCTCCTCCCAGGAGGTCGTGAAGCGCAGCCGGCCGCTGGCGCCCTCGATGCCCGCGACGTGCGCCCGCAGCAGCTCCTCCAGGCCGGGCTCGAACATCGGGGTCTCGCCCCGCTCCAGCATCGCGATCTTCGCCGGGTCGATGTCCAGCCCCAGCACCTCGAATCCCAGCTCCGCCATGGCCGCGGCGTGGGTCGCGCCGAGGTAGCCGGTGCCGATCACGGTGATCTTCAAGGCCATGGATGCTCCAGGTGCTGACGGGAAATGCTGCGCAGCCTGAGCATAGTCCGGGCGGTGCCGAGCGGTTTCGGCCCGGTGGCCGAGATCCGCTCGGGTGCTGTCGGCTAACTCACGTACCCCGCCCGCCGCGCGGCCCCTAGAATTTGGGTTACTTAACGGTAGTTAGCAAGTAGCCAGCTCTCAGGGGAGTGAGAAACATTGGCGGGAACCGCTGATTTCGATCTGTACCGGCCGTCCGAGGAGCACGACATGCTCCGCGAGTCGGTGCGCTCGCTCGCCGAGGCGAAGATCGCGCCGTTCGCCGCCGCCGTGGACGAGGAGGCCCGCTTCCCGCAGGAGGCCCGGGACGCGCTGACCCTCAACGACCTGCACGCCGTGCACGTACCGGAGGCGTACGGCGGCGCCGGCGCCGACGCGCTGGCCACCGTCATCGTCATCGAGGAGGTCGCCCGCGCCTGTGCCTCCTCCTCGCTGATCCCGGCCGTCAACAAGCTCGGCTCCCTGCCCGTGATCCTCTCCGGCTCCGAGGAGCTGAAGAAGAAGTACCTGGCCCCGCTCGCCAAGGGCGACGCGATGTTCTCGTACTGCCTGAGCGAGCCGGACGCGGGCTCCGACGCGGCCGGCATGAAGACCAAGGCCGTACGCGACGGCGACCACTACGTCCTCAACGGCGTCAAGCGCTGGATCACCAACGCCGGCGTCTCCGAGTACTACACGGTCATGGCCGTGACGGACCCCGAGAAGCGCTCCAAGGGCATCTCCGCCTTCGTCGTGGAGAAGGGCGACGAGGGCGTCTCCTTCGGCGCCCCGGAGAAGAAGCTCGGCATCAAGGGCTCGCCGACCCGCGAGGTCTACCTCGACAACGTCCGCATCCCCGCGGACCGCCTGATCGGCGCCGAGGGCACCGGCTTCGCCACCGCCATGAAGACCCTGGACCACACCCGCATCACCATCGCGGCCCAGGCCCTCGGCATCGCCCAGGGCGCCCTGGACTACGCCAAGGGCTACGTCCAGGAGCGCAAGCAGTTCGGCAAGCCGATCGGCGACTTCCAGGGCGTGCAGTTCATGCTGGCCGACATGGCCATGAAGCTGGAGGCCGCCCGCCAGCTGACCTACGCGGCGGCCGCCAAGTCCGAGCGCATCTCCGCCGGCGGCAAGGCCGAGGACCTCACCTTCTTCGGCGCCGCCGCCAAGTGCTACGCCTCCGACGCCGCCATGGAGATCACCACCGACGCGGTCCAGCTCCTCGGCGGTTACGGCTACACCCGTGACTACCCGCTGGAGCGCATGATGCGCGACGCCAAGATCACGCAGATTTACGAAGGCACCAACCAGGTCCAGCGCATCGTGATGGCGCGGAACCTGCCGTAACGCCCGGCAAACGCCCGGCACGCGAGAAAGCCCCCGCCGAGGCGGGGGCTTTCATTTTCCCTTTTTCCCTTTTCCGCCGTCCCGGCTACTCGTTCCCGCTCACCGTCACCGGCTCGTCGTTCTTCAACTGGGAGACCAGCTTGGCGACCTTGGCCTTGTCCCAGAGGAGGTTGCCGCCGCGGGTGCCGGAGACGGGCATGTTCATCGACTTGCCGTCGCCGCCGGTGACGCCCTTCATGGCGAAGAACATCGAGCCGAGGTCGAACAGGCCCATGTCCTTGTCGACGATCAGGGTGTCCAGGCCCGCGCCCAGCGTCGGGTAGAGCTTGAACGGGTTGATGATCGTGCCGGGAGTGGCCGTCTGGCTGGCGAGCGCGGCGAGGAACTTCTGCTGGTTCTTCGTACGGTCCAGGTCGCTGCCCGCGAAGGCGTAGCGGGTGCGGACGAAGGCGAGGGCCTGCTCGCCGTTGAGGGTCTGCTTGCCGGCCTGGAAGTCGGCGCCGGACTTCTTGTCCTTGAAAGCCTTGGGGATGTCCATCTCGACGCCGCCGATCGCGTCGACGATGTTGGCGAAGCCCGCGAAGCCGATCTCGACGTAGTGGTCGATGCGCAGCCCGGTGTTGTGCTCGACGGTGCGCACCAGCAGCTCGGGACCGTCCTCCGCGTACGCCGCGTTGAGCTTGGTGTGGCGGCCCTTGGCGGCGTACTTCTTGCCGGACTTGGAGCCGACGAACGAGGGGATCTCCACGTCCGAGTCGCGCGGCAGGGAGACCAGCGTCGGGCCGTTGCTCCCGTCGTGCAGGATCATCATCGAGTCCGTGCGCTTGCCCTCGGCGGAGCCGGTGTGCAGCTTCTTCTTGTCCTCGTCGGACATGCCCTCGCGGCTGTCGGAGCCGACGATCAGGTAGTTCGTGCCGTCGCCTGCCTCCGGGCGGTCGATGACCTTGCTCAGGTCGACCTCGCGGCGCAGCTTGCCGTCGGCCCAGAAGTAGGTGGCGACGGAGGTGACGAGGAGCACGGCGACGACCGTCAGGACGGTCCACTTGATGCGGCGGCCCCAGTTGGGCGCGGGGCGCGGGGCACGGCCGCCGCCCTGGCCGCCGCCGCGGCCCCCGCCGTACACCTGGCCGGTGTTGTAGCCGTCGTCGTGCCCTTGCCCGTAGCCGTTGCCGTACGGGTCCTGGCCCTGGCCCTTGTCCTGCCCCTGGTGCGGGACGCCGGGGCGGCGCGGCGAGAGGTGCGGCGGCAGCGGCGGCTCGGGCTGCTGCCCGGGGTTCGGGCCGGGGCCGCCGGGACCCCCGGGGCCGCCGCGCCGTACGTGCGGCATGGCGCGCGCGCCCTCCGGGTCGGCGCCGCTGCCGCGCCCGTACCGGTCTCTGTTGTCGGACCCAGGCCACTCGTTCATGGGGGAAGTCTGCCTGTAGTACGGGCCTGTCATACAGGGCGGGTACGGGATCGGGCCGTCGCTGTTGCAGAGCTGATGCAAAGTGACGCGGGGCGTCGCTTGCGGAATCCGTGCGTAGGTGTCGATTCCGGCATGTTGCCGCTGGTCAGGGAGGAGAAGGCGCATGGGGGCGCGCGCGGAGGTGTTGTGACACGGCCAGGAGTGCGGGGGGCGTGAGGGCGGGTGCCAGGGAGGGGCGTGCGGCCCGCGCTTAAGGTGGGCGCATGACCGATCTCGTCACCACCGGCCCGGAGGGCGACCTTCCGGGCAAGCCCACCTCGGCGTCGCGCACCACCCTCAGCCACATCATGACGGCGGGGGACACCAATCTGCTGGGCACCGTGCACGGTGGCGTGATCATGAAACTCGTCGACGACGCGGCGGGCGCGGTGGCCGGGCGCCACTCCGGCGGTCCCGCGGTCACCGCCTCCATGGACGAGATGGCGTTCCTGGAGCCGGTGAAGGTGGGCGACCTCGTCCACGTACGCGCGCAGTGCAACTGGACCGGCCGCTCCTCCATGGAGATCGGCGTGCGCGTCATGGCCGAGCGCTGGAACGAGTCCACGCCCGCCACCCAGGTCGGCTCGGCCTACCTCGTCTTCGCGGCCGTGGACGAGGAGGGCAAGCCGCGCCCCGTACCGCCGGTCGTCCCGGAGACCGAGCGCGACAAGCGCCGCTACCAGGAGGCCCAGATCCGCCGCACCCACCGCCTGGCGCGCCGCCGCGCGATCAAGGAGCTGCGCGCCCAGCGGGCCGCGGACGGCATCGCGGAATAGGGGCGCCCCCGCCGGCGGGCACCCCGGTCACGGCCCCGGCTCGGGCCGGGTGAGCGTATGCGTCGCGTCCTCGTCGGCCGCCCGCCGCCCTTCCCAGACGAGGACGCGGGCGGGGTGCGGCGGGGCGGTTTCGGCGAGGATCTTCTCCGCCAGGGCGGCCTTGCTGCCCAGGGCGCGTTCGACAACGGACAGGCCGGCGCCGCGCTCCGCCCACGCGTCGTCGGCGAGCACGTCGACACGCCAGGTGTAGCGGACCCGTTCCCGCAGGATGCGGTAGACGTACGACGGGGTGACCGCGAGGTCGCGGGCGATCGCGGTGGCTTCCCTGCCGTCCTCGGCTGCTTCCAGGACGAGCCGCGGCAGCGCGGCCTCGGTGATCTTGTAAGCGCGACGGATCCGCCCCGCCTCGGCGAGGGTGAGGGTCTCCGCACTGAATCCAGGGCCGGCGGCCGGGGAGGGGCCGGGGGTGTCCGGTGTGTTGTGGCCGGGCAGGGAGCGGAGGAACTGCTGGGTGACGGCGGTGACCTGGTCGATGAGCCATCGGTCGCTGAGTCATGCTCGTTTTTCGCCCATGGCCGGGGAATGTACTCAGTACACAGCGTTCCGCACAACACGGTTCACTCCGTGTGCGTCGACCCCGGGCACCCCGCCTCGTCGCCGGTCAGGGTGGCGAACTCGCCCGAGCCCGACGGCTGGGTGGGGTCGTCGGAGCGGACCTTGCGCACGGCGGTGAAGTCCTTGCCGACGGTGACGCGCAGCACCGCGCCCTGGCCGGGGACCTGGCGCAGGGCGGCGCCCGGCAGGGCGGCGGCGAGCGAGCGGACCGAGCGGTTCCAGCGCGGGTCGTAGGCGATCACGGTCCGCCGTACGCGGGCGGGGGCGTTGCCGGCGGTGCCGGTGGTGTCGAAGCCGGTGGCGCGCAGGGCCTTGTCGACCGCGCGGCCCAGGCCCATCCGGCCGGCGCCGTTGTCGACCTGCACGCGGATCGTGGCCGGCGGTACCTCCACGACCGCCGCGCGCTGCCGGCCGGGCTTGCGCACGGCCAGCGGCCGGTCCTCGCGCAGTGCCCGGAAGAGCTTCTGCGCCTTGGCCTCGTTCCACTTCACGGTCGAGCCCACGTTGGGCACCTCGAAGTCGATGTCGCCCAGCGGCACGGAGGCGAACTCGGACGACGACGGGTTGAAGCCGCGCAGCGCCTGCCCGAGGTCGACCATCTCGTCGGCGCCGAAGCCCTCGTCGGCCCGTACGGACTCCAGGAGCGCGTCGGTGATGTCCTTGAGCTTGACCGGGTGCAGCAGGGCGCCGGAGCTGGTGATCTTGTGCATGAGCGCGGCGAGGAAGCGCTGCTGGCGCTGCATCCGCCCGAGGTCGGAGGCGCTGTCCAGGTGCCGGGCGCGGACGTACTGGAGGGCCTGGCCGCCGCTGAGCTGCGTGCGCCCGGCGGGCAGGTCCAGGCCGGTGTAGCTGTCCTTGAGGGGGCGGGTGGTGCAGACCTGCACGCCGCCGACCGCGTCCACCGTCTTCATGAAGCTGGTGAAGTCGACCTCCAGGTAGTGGTCGATGTGCACCCCGGTCATGCGTTCGACGGTCCGGATGGTCAGGTTGGGCCCGCCCTCGGCGTACGCGGCGTTCAGCTTCAGGGGGTGGCCGTGGTGTCTCTGGCCGGTGGTCGCGTCGGTGTGCGGGGGTGTGACGGCGTAGGAGTCGCGCGGCAGGCTGACCACGCTGGCGCGGTCCCGGTCGGCGGACAGGTGCACCACCATGATCGTGTCGGTGCAGTGGCACGGCTCCCCGCCCAGCCGGTACCTGCGTTTCTCCTGCGGGGAGAGCTTGTCCCGGCCGTCGGTGCCGACCACCAGGAAGTTCATGCCGTCGCCGCCGCTGTTGTCCGGCCGGTTGCCCATGCCTTTGAAGGCGTCCACCCGGGAGATGCCGTCCTCGACGCCGGTGACCATGGCGTGCCCGATGCCGCCCGCTGCCAGCAGCAGGAGCGAGGCGCCCGCGGTGATGCGCAACCCCCAGCGGGGCCGCCCGTCCGGGCGCCGGTGACGAGCGGGCGGGCGGGGCGAGCGGTGCGCTGCGGGCAAGGGGGACACCTCCGCGGTGGGCCGGTCGGACGGGGTGGGGGCAAGGGGCGGGGCGGCTCCGTACGGGAACGGGTCGTCTGCGGGAGGGGACGGGGGTCCGGGGGCGGGGCGAAGCAGGGACGGGGAGGCCGCGGAACGGGACGGGACGGGTCGTTTACGGATGGGGACGAATCGTCCACGGATGAGGACGAAGCAGGCCGGGTCACCGTAGGCCCATATGATCGGCTGTAAAGCACCACACGCCGGGCACCGCTCCCAGGGCCACCCGCCTGCCGTCGGCCCCCGTCCCCCATACGCGGTAACGTGACCGCGATGAACGCCACGCCCCCGCAGCAGCTCCCGGCCGTCTCCGTGATCATGCCGGTGCTCAATGAGGAACGTCATCTGCGCAGCTCGGTCCAGCACATCCTGGAGCAGGAGTACGCCGGTGAGATGGAGGTGGTGATCGCGCTCGGGCCCTCGACCGACCGTACGGACGAGATCGCCGCCGAGCTGGTCGCCGAGAACGCCGGGAACGCGCGCGCCCGCGTGCTCACCGTGCCCAATCCCACCGGCCGCACCCCGGCCGCCCTGAACGCGGCGATCAAGGCGTCCCGCCACCCGGTCGTGGTGCGCGTCGACGGCCACGGCATGCTCTCGCCGAACTACATCACGACCGCCGTGCGCCTCCTGGAGGAGACCGGCGCGCAGAACGTCGGCGGCATCATGCACGCCGAGGGCGAGAACGCCTGGGAGGACGCGGTGGCCGCCGCGATGACCTCCAAGATCGGCGTCGGTAACGCCGCGTTCCACACGGGCGGCCAGGCGGGCCCGGCCGAGACGGTCTTCCTGGGCGTCTTCCGGCGCGAGGTGCTGGAGCGGCAGGGCGGTTACAACGAGGAGTTCATCCGCGCCCAGGACTGGGAGCTGAACTTCCGCATCCGCGAGGCGGGCGGGCAGATCTGGTTCTCGCCCGAGCTGAAGGTGCAGTACCGGCCGCGGCCCAGCGTCCGCGCGCTCGCGAAGCAGTACAAGGACTACGGCCGCTGGCGCCACGTCGTGGCCCGCTACCACCCCGGTTCGATCAACGCGCGCTACCTGGCGCCGCCGACCGCCGTGTGTGCCATCGCGGCGGGCATCGTGGTCGGCGCCTTCGTCACGCCGTGGGGCTTCGTCGTCCCGGCCGGCTACCTGGCCGCCATCGTGGCGGGCTCGGCTCCGGCGGGCAAGGGGCTGCCGGTGAAGGCCAGGGCCCAGATCCCGGTCGCGCTGGCGACCATGCACATGTCCTGGGGCTGGGGCTTCCTGACCAGCCCGCGGTCGCTGGCCAAGAAGGTCATCGCCAGCCGCCGCCCGGCGGTCACGGCGGAGCCGGTCGCCGCCGAATAGGCGCGAACGCGGACGAGCAGGGAACGGGCGCCTCACCGAGGCGCCCGTTTGCGTAGCCGCCGCCACCCACCAGCGTCACATCCGACCCTTCCGTCACCGTGGTTCGGGCGGGCTGGGCACGGCCCGCCCGTTGTGGTTACGATGCGTCACGCGCCGGATACGGTGCGTGCTTGCCGATCGGCTGGAGGTGCCGCCGTGCGTCCATGGGCGGCGCTGGTTGTCCTCTTGTGCGGCACCTTCCTCGCCAACCTCGACGTCTTCATCGTGGTGGTGGCGATGCCCGCGCTCGAAGCGGACCTGGGAGCGGACGGCGGGCAGCAGCAACTGGTCCTCGCCGGATACCAGTTGGTGTACGCGCTGGGCCTGGCCGTCGGCGGCCGCCTCGGCGACGCGCTGGGCTCCCTGCGCGTCTTCGGCGCCGGCCTGGCCGTCTTCACCGCCGCCTCGGCCGCCTGCGGCGCGGCTCCCTCGACCGCCTTCCTGGTCGTGGCACGGCTGTTCCAGGGAGCGGGCACGGCGTTCATGGTGCCGCAGGTGTACCGGGCCGCCCAGACCCTGTTCACCGGCCGGGCGCAGCGCAGGGCGTACGCCGCGATCGGCGCGGTGATGGGCCTCGGCGCGATCGGCGGCCAACTGCTCGGCGGCTGGCTGCTGTCGGCGGACACCCTCGGGCTCGGGTGGCGCGCCGTCTTCCTCGTCAACGTACCGGTGGGCGTCCTCGCGCTGACGGTCCTGCCCTGGGCGGCGGGCGGGCACCGGACGGCCGTTCCCCGCGGGCCGGTGCGCGCCGACCTGCCGGGAGCGGGCCTCGCGGCGGCCGCGCTCGGGCTGTTCGTCGTCCCGCTGGTGGCGAGCGGCACCGGCGGCATGGTGTGGTGGGGCCCGGCCTGCCTGGTCGCCTCCGTGCCGGTCGCGGCCTGCTTCCTGCGCCACGAGCGCGCGTTGGACGCCAGGGGCGGTTCCCCGCTCGTGCCGCCCGCGCTCCTCAAGCTCGACGGGTTCCGCCGTGGCATCGCGGTGATCGTCCTGGTCAACTGCGGGCTCAGCGCGTACGTCCTGATGCTCGGCCTGCTGCTCCAGACGGGCCTGCACTGGTCCCCGCTCGACACGGGAGCGGGCATGGTGCCGGCCGCGGTCGCCTTCGCGGCCGGTTCGCTGCTCGCGCCACGGCTCGCGCGCGGCGCGGAGCCCCGGCTGCTCGCCCTGGCCGCCTTCGCCGCCACCGCCGGCTACGCGGCCTGCGCCGTGAGCGCCCTCGGCGCGGACACCGGCCGGCTGCTCGGCACGGTGTGCGCCGTCGGCGCCGCGCTGGGGCTGTGCGTCACCCCTGCCCTGTCCGTCACCCTGCGCACCGTGCCGGGCGGCATCGCGGGCGCGGCGTCCGGCGTGGTCTCCACCGCCCAGCAACTCGGCGCCGCGCTCGGCGTCTGCGTCTTCGGCTTCGTCTTCTTCGCCCAGGTGCGCATCACGGCCGACGTCGTCGGCGCCTTCGCCGTCACCACC
This sequence comes from Streptomyces sp. NPDC017056, assembly GCF_044332485.1. NCBI lineage: Bacteria > Bacillati > Actinomycetota > Actinomycetes > Kitasatosporales > Streptomycetaceae > Streptomyces > Streptomyces sp. NPDC017056. The sequence goes on from NZ_JBIRPD010000020.1 coordinate 132,139, forward strand.
GCCGCACTGACCACGACGTCGGCGGCCGCCGGTGTCCTCGCCTGCGGCCTGCCCCGGGCCGCCGGGTCCCCCGCCCGTACCGAGGACCGCGCCGGCGCACCGGAGCCGCGGGACCTGCCGATGTGACCGAGCACGTTTCCACCCTGACCGTACGGAGAAGCGCTTGTCCGCCCACCCCAGCACCGCCCACCCCAGCACCGTGCAGCCGGACCTCGAAGCCCGGATCGCCGACCTCTTCCCGCGGGTACGGCAGTACCTCGGCGGACTCCTCGACGCGTACCGGCCCCGGTACGCCCACCTGCGGCCCATGCTCGAACGGCTGGTCGCCGACGGCCGCCGGGCGCCCCACGAGTGCGCGCTGCCCTTCCTCGTCCACGCCGCCGTGGACGGCGACCCCGCACCGGCCGTACCGGTGGCCGCGGTGCACGCCCTGTGGTGGCGGGCCGCCAACGCCTTCGACGACGTGACCGACGGCGACCGCGGCACCCGCCTGTACGGAAGCGACCCGGGCGCCGTCATGACGGCGGCCCTGGAGTGCGGTTACGCCCTGCCGCTGCGGGCCCTGGCCGCGCTGCCGGCGGCCGCGCCGCTGCGCGAACGCCTGACCGCCGACTACCTCGACGGCTGGACCGCCGCCTGCGACGGGCAGATCGGCGACATCCTCGGCTCGCCGACGGGCACGAGCCCCGAGGAAGTCCTGACGGTCTACCGGCACAAGAGCGGCGCGGTCTACGCCATGGCCGCCACGATGGCGGCCCGGCTTGCCCTCGGCGCGGACGGCGCGGGCGACCGGCGGGTCACCTCCTGGGGGGAGTTCGGGCAGGCCCTCGGCATGCTCGCGCAGTTCCGCAACGACGAGGACGACCTGCGCTCGGGCGGCAACGAGGACCTCGGCAACCGGACCGCCACCTACCTCCTGGTCCGGCTGCTGCACTCCGCCCCCGCGGCGACCAGGCAGCGCGCCGTGGAACTCCTCGGCCGGTCCGCCGACTCCGACGCCAGCCGCCGGCAACTGGCCGCCATGCTGCTCGACCCGGCCACCCTGGCCTCCTACCAGCGCTTCCTCGCGGACATCCACCGGCGCGCCCACGCGCTGCTGGACACGCTCGCCCCCGCTTCGCCCTTCACCGCCTCGCTGCACCGGCGCGTCGACGACGAGGTGCGGACCACGGCGTACGCCACCGCCCCGGCCGGGCCGCACGGCGCGAACTGCACCCTGGCCCCGGGCCCCGCGGTGCCCGCCCAGGCCCAGGGGCGGCCGGGTCAGAAGGTGTAGGCGGGGTTCACCTTCATGCACGCCTTCTTGTCCTCGCCGTTGAGGGCGTCGGCGCTCTCCGGCGCCTTGTCGGCCTCCTTCTCGCCGGCCGGCGGCTTCGGGTAGGACGTCCCCTTGCGCCAGTCGTTGCCGATCACCAGCCGCAGCCGGGTGGTCGAACGCGACTCCTTGACCGCCTCCTTGGGCAGGCCGAGCGCCTTGGCGAGCGCGAGGGCGTCGCCGCGCTGCTCCTTGCCCGGGTAGGTGATCGTGGTGTCGGCCTGGGTGGTGAGGCGCGAATCCGTGGCGGCGCCGCTGTAGCCGAGGGAGGCCAGGTGGTTCTGGAGCACGTTCGCGCGGCCGGAGACCGGGCCCTGGACCGTGCTGTTGGTGCCGTTCTGGACGATGACGTCCAGCTTGTCCTTGGCCGTGGACGGCTTCGGGTCGGGCGCCGGTTTCTTTTTCTTGTCCCTGCCGTCCAGCGCGGTGTCGTTGCGCACGAGGGAGAAGGTCTGCTCGGCGTCGCCGGGCTTGGGCACCACGTACTCGCCGCCCGCCGCGTACTGCCACGGCATGGTGACCATGGTGATGCGCTCGGTCGGTACGCGCTGGAGGTCGCCGCCCAGGTCGTACAGCTTCTTGACGCTGCCCAGGCCCTCGTCCACGGTCAGCGCCTTGGTGGCGGCCTCGGCCAGGTCGCGCAGCTTCATCGGGTCGGTGAGCTTGGTGCCCGCCTTCAGCTCGCGGACCATCGAGTTCATGTACATGTGCTGGGCCTTGGCCCGGCCGATGTCGGTGTTGTCCTCGAAGCCGTAGCGGGTGCGCAGCCACTGGAGGGCCTGGACGCCCTTGACCGAGTGGGTGCCCGCGGTGAGTTTCAGGCCGCTGCCGTGGCCCTTCTTGTCATGCGAGTAAACGTTTTTGTCCACACACACCGGGACGCCGCCGATGGCGTCCGCCATGTCCACCACCCCGGCGAAGTCGACCATCATGAAGTGGTCGATGTAGATGCCGGTCAGCTCCTTCCAGGTGGCGACGGTACAGCCGGGGCCGCCGTGCTGGAGCGAGGTGTTGATGGCCGCGGTGGACTGCGGGTAGACCTTGCCGTCGTCCGGGTCCTTGCACTCGGGGATCGGCACGCGGGTGTCGCGGGGGATCGAGATGACCGACATGTTGCTGCGGTCGGCGGAGACGTGCAGCAGCATCTGCACGTCGGCCAGCGGCTTGCGGTCCGCGTCCTGGCGGGCGCCGCCCAGCTCGATGTTCTTCTCGCTGTTCCGGCCGTCCGAGCCGAGCAGCAGGATGTTCAGCGGGGTCTGCCCGAAGGCGTTCGGCTCGGGCTTCTGCAGGCCGCCGGAGCCCAGGTCCAGGGCGTCCTTACGGAGGTTGCCGTTGAGGTGCTCGTAGTACCAGTATCCGGCGCCGGCCGTACCGACTATCAGTACGGCCAGGGTTATCGCGCTCCAGCGCAGCACGCGGCGGGTCTTGCTGCGCGGCTTGCCGGCGCGGCGGGTGCCCTTGGCTTCGGGGGCGGTGTCCGCCGGGGAGCCGCCGGGGGAGTCGGATGCGGACGCGGTCGCCTGGGCGGCGGTGGCGTGGGCGCTCGTGGCGGTGGCCGACGCCGGGGCCGTACCCGCCGCGCCACCGGCCGCGGGCGGACCCGCGACACCACCGGTGATCACGGGCGGCCCCGAGACGCCGCCGCTGATCACCGGTGGTGTGGTGCCGCCGCCGGCCACCGGTGTGCCGACGACGCCGGGGGCGCCGGGCGCGCCGCCGTCGGCGGACGGCGCGGGGGCCTTGCGTGCCGCCTCGTCCGGGCGGCCCGTGCCGTCCGCCGCCGCCTCCTTCTCCTCGTACAGGCTGTCGTCCCAGCCCAGTTCTCTGGCATTGGGACGGCGCCGGCGTGGGCCGTCGCCACGCACACTGCTCTGCCGCATTGGGCTTCTCCCCCGTAAATCGGCGCCGTCACGGCGGCCGGGGCTCGCTTGAATGGTCCGGTTGCCCCGTGCAGCCGCGGGCCCGGCCGGGTCACCCGGCCGGCGAGCGGCTACTTGGCGCAGATGTTCTGGTCGTCGGCGTTGACGTTCTGCACGCCGTCCGGCGTCTTCGTCGGCGCCTCGATCGACTTGCCCGGTCCCTCGAAGTCCTTGCCCAGGATCAGCTTCATCGGGACCTTGGGTCCCGCGTCCGCCGTGGTCTTCTTCAGCGCGCTCTTGGGCAGGCCCATCCAGGCGGCCAGGGTGGCTGCCTGGTCGGCCTGGTTCGGCGCGTACTCCAGCCGGGTCGCGGCCAGCTTCGTCGGGGCGTTGCCCGCGTTCGTCGACAGCTTCGCGGCCTTGGTGTTCTGCAGCCAGTCCACTGTTTCCTGCGCGGCACCGAACGGCCCGCCGCCGTTGGTGACATCGACCCGGACCTTGTCGGCCGGTGCCTGGGGAACCTTCTTGTCGTCCGACGTGCCCTTGTTCTTCTTCTCCTTCGTCTTGGACAGCGAGTGGTCGGCGCGGATCATCTGGAACAGCGGTCCGGCCTTCGCCTCGTCCAGTACGACGGTCGCACGGTCCTTCGGGTTGTCCAGAACGGGCACTGTGGCGAAAGTGATGTTTTTGATGTCGACCCGGCTGAGGTCCTTGGCGAGGTCCACGAGCCTGCCCGCGCTGCCGATTCCGGTGTCCACGGTCAGCGCCTTGGTGGCGGCCTGGGCCAGGTCGTAGAGCTTGGGGACGCTGGTGAGGGTGTCGCCGGACTTCATCTTGCGGATCATCGAGCTGAGGAACTGCTGCTGGAGCTGGATGCGGCTGAGGTCGCTGCCGGTGCCGACGGAGTGCCGGGTACGGACGAACGCGAGCGCCTGCTCGCCCTTGACGACGCTCTTGCCCGCCGGCAGATGCAGGTGGGACTTCGGGTCGTTGATCGGCTTGGCGGCGCACACCTCGACGCCGTCCACCGCCTCCGACAGCTCCTTGACGGCGTTGAAGTCGGCCATCATGAAGTGGTCTATGGACAGGCCGGTCATCTTCTCGACGGTGCGCCACGTGCAGCCGGGGTCGCGGTCCTCCTGGCCCAGGCTGGTGTTGAACCGGACGTTGCGCTGGCCCGGGATGGTCTTGGTCGTGCCGTTCTTCTTGGTCGGGCAGTCCGGGATGTCGGTGATCATGTCGCGCGGGATGCTCAGGGCCGTCGCGTTGGAGCGGTCCTTGGAGATGTGCATCAGCAGCGTGGTGTCGGCGTGGCCGACGCTGCCCGCGTCGCCGTAGCCCTCGTTGCCCTTGCCGGAGCGGGCGTCCGTACCGATGATCAGGATGTTGACCGGGCCGTCCTTGACCGCGGGGTTCTCCTTGCCGACGTCGACCTTGGAGATGTTCCCGTTGAGCTGCTGGTACAGGTAGAACGCGCCGCCGCAGCCCGCGACGAGGACGAAGCCGAGCGTGCCGGACGTCCAGTAGAGCGCCTTCTTCTTGGCGGACTTCTTCGGCTTCGGCTTGCGGCGGCTGGACGCGCCGCCGGGCGGCGCGGACCGGTTGCCGGCGCGCCGGTCACGCTGGGCGGGCAGCTCGCGGGTGTCGGAGTCCTTGCGCGCTGCGCCGCGTCCAGAACCGTTTTGCCCCGTGCCGCCGCGGGGGCTCGCGCCCCGAGCCGACCCGGGTTCGGACGCACCGGTGCCGCGTCTGGGCGCGGGAGCCCCGCGGTCGGCCGGCTGGGATGCCGGCGCGCCGCCAGGGTTCAGCCGCAACTCGTAATTGCCGGTGTTCGGATTCAACACCCACTGATCAGCGGGGTCGATGTCGTCCGCTCGCCCACGGCCTTGCGCGTCCACGGTGCCTTGTGTCCTCCGTCGGTGCCACGCGGCGCCTCCCCCTCAAGGCGCTCGGTCGGTCGGTTGTGCAATGCGCGGTCAGCCTGATCGTGCGGACCGGATCGCTCACACTATCCGCCAAGTTCAGCGTCGAGCGACGCCCGTGACACATTCCACTTCCCTACAACTGGGCAATTCACCCAATCCTTTCGACAACTTTCGAGCAGCCGAGCGTACCTTTGCAGAGCTTTTATCGGCAGATCCCGCGTTCTGCGGTGGTCCCCCGGAACGTAGGCGCCGCGGACGGAGAAGGCGGACCGTCCGACGCGTCGGACGCGGCGGGGGAGGGCGGGCGCGCGGCGGAGGCGGACCGCACGGTCACCGGGCGGTCCCTGCCCAGCTGCCGGAAGAGCTGGTCGGCGTCGGGCTGGACGAGTTCGTCGCGGTCCGCGTCGTACCGGTACTCCTGTCGCGGAACGGTCAGGAACTGCACTTTCTCGGTCGGAATGCTGCGCATGCCGCGCACCCATTCGTACAGACCCCGCAGCGACGCCAGGTCCTCGTCGGTGGTGAGCGAACTCGTCGCCGCGTCCAGCAGCGGATAGAGCCTGCCGGGATTGAGCAGCACGCCATTGCTCTGGACCTTGTTCACCAGCGCCGCCAGGAACTGCTGTTGGCGCTCCATGCGCATGGTGTCGCTGCCGTCGCCGAGGGTCTTCCGGGCCCTGACGTAGCCGAGCGCGTCCTCGCCGCGCAGCGTCTGCCACCCGGCGGGCAGCCGCAGCCGCGCCTCGTCGTCATTGACGGGCCGTTCCAGGCACACGTCGACGCCGTCCACCGCGTCCACCATTTTCTTGAAGCCGGCGAAGTCCACGATCATGTGGTGATCGATGCGAATGCCGGTCATCTTCTCGACCGTACGGATCGTGCAGGCCGCGCCCGCGAACTCGAACGCCCAGTTGAACTGAGTGAATTGCGGTGGGGATTGCTTTCCGTCGGAACGCTTGCAACCGGGAATCCGCACCATCAGATCCCGCGGGATGCTGACCGCCGTCGCGCTTCTGCGGTCCGCCGAGGCGTGCAAAAGGATCGTGGTGTCCGAGCGCTGGGTGCCGTTGTCCTCGCCGTACTTGCCGTTGTTCCGCCCGGCCCGGTTGTCGGAACCGATCAGCAGCACGTTCTGCGCGCCGCCGGGCGTCGCCTTCGGCCGCTCCGCCTCGTACTTCTCCAGCTCGTTACGGGTGTCGGTGTCGGCGCGGATGTTCCCGTCCAGCTTGTTGTACAGCAGCCAGCCGAGGCCCGCCGCGGCCAGCACCAGCACGGAGACCGCGAGCGCGGTCCGGCGCAGCCACCGCCGCCTGGGCGACGGCCCGGTGGCCGTCGCGCCGCTCTCCGCCGCGGGGTCCAGCGGCGGGGCCCGGAACGGGCGGCGGGAAGGTCTCTCCGGGCTGTCGCTCACGTGTGCGTCCCCGTCCCTCCGGAGTCGGCGTCGCGCCCGCGCGGACCGCCGTCCGCCGGGCGGACGTGCGGACCCGCGCAAGGTCGTCCGTACCCCAAGATCATGGCCCGCCCGTGGCGCACCGGCCCCTCACGAAGGGCCCGCCGTCCGCCGGACGGGGGAGCGGCGGCCGGTCAGAGCGCCCGGTGCGTGACCCGCTCGCTCTCCTCGCGCTTGGCCAGGCCGTCCGCGTCCAGCCGGTCCAGGTTGCGGCACAGGACGACCGAGCCGCCCGCGGCGAGCGGCGCCAGCAGGCCGGCGGACAGCCCCGCCCAGGTGTCGTACGGCAGGCCGGACAGCAGCCGGGAGCCGCCGGTGAGCCCGCGCTCCGCGGCGTCGGCCAGCGCCGCCGCCACGGCCTCGGCGCCGGTCAGCTCCCGGCCCTCCACGGCGAGCGCCGGGTCCTGCGGGGAGACCGGCGCGTACGGCGCGAACCGGTCGCCCTGGCTCGGCACCTCGACCGCGTAGTCCGCGAAGCCCTGCGGCGGCTGCGGGAAGCGGCCGCCCAGCGGGCGCAGCGCCAGCGCGACCCGCTCGCCCGTGCAGGCGCGCGCCCGGTCCAGCGTGTCCGGGCCGCTCACCACCAGGTCGGCCGCGGCCGGGTCGCCGCCGACATCCGCGACGACGCCGACCGAGGAGCAGGCCAGCAGCCAGACCGCGGTCTGCCAGTGCGCGGGCAGCAGCAGGGCCAGCCGGTCGCCGGGCTCGGCGGCGAGGTCGCCCTGGAGGTAGTTGGCGGTCTTCGCCACCCAATTGGCGAAGGTGGCCACGGACAGTTCCACGCGCTCGCCGGTGGCGTCGTCGTAGAAGGTCGTGAGAGGGCGGGCCGGGTCCGCGGCGAGCGCGGAACGCAGCAGGTCGGCGGGGGTGCGATCGGTGGTGTTCATCGGCGCCAGAGTACGCGCGGGGGCGCTCGCCGGTCAGCCGGACGGCGGGCGCCCGCCGGCGGTACGGGCCGACGATCCGTCAGATAGCGAATGGCGTGTTATGTCCGTTTCGTTCACTCTTACTTCATGCGTGCCTTTCTTGCTACCTCGATCGCCGTGACGTGCACCGCCGCCCTCACCCTCCCGCTCGCGCTGCCCGCCGGCGCGGCCCCCGCCACGACCGCTGCCACAACCGCCGCCACCGGCCGGGCCGCCGCCCCCGCGGCCGCCCCCCGGGACGCGGCCGCCGGCGTCCCCGGCAGCACCCGGTCCCTGCCGCTGCGCCCCCTGCGCGCCTCGGCCCGCAGCGCGGCGCCCGGCACCCAGGGCCTGTCCACGCGGCGCGTCGCCCCGTTCTCGCTGGTCGGCGTCGTATGGGACGACCCGGCCGCCGAACTGCACGGCCGCGCCCAGGTCCGCACCCGCCCGGCCGGCGGCACCGGCTGGTCCGACTGGCAGGACATCCGGACGCACGGCGACGACGCGCCCGACCGCGGCTCCGTGCGCGGCAGCACCGCGCCCCTGTGGGTCGGCGCCTCCGACGCCGCCGAACTGCGCGTCGCCCCGGAGGCGGGCCACCGTACGCTCCCCTCCGGGATGCGCCTGGAACTCGTCGACCCCGGCGAGGACTCCGCCCGGGTGCGCGCGGCACGGGCGGGCTCGGGCGACCCGAACCCGCCCGGCGGCCTCGCCGGATCCGTCAGCTCCGCCGTCGGCTCCCTGCTCGGCGCCCTCCGCCTCCCGGCGCTCGGCGGCCCGGCCGCCACCAGGTCCGACGACGATGACGACGTCGACGACCCGGCGCGCCGCCCCACCGGGTCCCGGTCCCACGTCGGGCCGCGCCCGGCCATCGTCACCCGGGCCGGCTGGGGCGCCGACGAGCGGCTGCGCGAGCGGAACTTCGTCTACACCAGGACCATCCGGGCGGCCTTCGTCCACCACAGCGCCACCGGCAACAACTACTCGTGCGCGCAGGCGCCTTCGGTCCTGCGCGGCATCTACCGCTACCACGTCAAGAGCAGCGGCTGGCGGGACATGGGCTACAACTTCCTCATCGACAAGTGCGGCACGGTCTACGAAGGCCGCGCGGGCGGCGTGGCCAAGCCGGTGATGGGTGCCCACACGCGCGGTTTCAACGGCAACAGCATGGGCATCGCAGTTCTCGGGACGTTCGGGAATGCAAATCCGCCATCCTCGGCCGTTTCCGCCGTGGCCCAGCTGACAGCGTGGAAACTCGGGCTGTACGGCGTGGACCCGCGCGGCACCACCACCCTGGTGTCCGGTGGGGGCAACCGGTTCAGGAAGGGCACCAGGGCCCGGCTCAACGTCGTCTCCGGACACCGGGACGGCTTCGTCACCCAGTGCCCCGGCGCGCGTCTCTACGACAAGCTCGGCACCGTACGCAGCTCCGCGGCGCGCCTCCAGGGCCGCTGAAAGCCCGTTCGAAAGTATCTGCCTACACTGGTCCGCCGACCGGCCGACCCCAGCAGGAAGCAGAGAAGACAAGGTGACTGAAGCGATCCTCCTGGTCGGCGGCAAGGGCACCCGACTGCGCCCGCTGACGGTGCACACGCCCAAGCCCATGGTCCCGGCCGCCGGTGTCCCGTTCCTCACCCACCAGTTGGCGCGCGCCCGCGCCGCCGGTGTGGAGCACATCGTGCTGGCCACGTCCTACCTCGCCGAGGTCTTCGAGCCGTACTTCGGCGACGGGTCCTCGCTGGGCCTGCACCTGGAGTACGTCACCGAGGACGAGCCGCTGGGCACCGGCGGCGCCATCCGCAACGTCGCCTCCCGCCTGCACTCGGCCCCCGGCGACCCGGTCCTGATCTTCAACGGCGACATCCTCACCGGACTGGACATCGAGGCCCTGGTGGACACCCACCGCACCACGGGCGCCGACGTCTCCCTGCACCTGACGAAGGTCGCCGACCCGCGCGCCTTCGGCCTGGTGCCCACCGACGAGACCGGCCGGGTCACCGCCTTCCTGGAGAAGCCGCAGACGCCCGAGGAGATCGTCACCGACCAGATCAACGCGGGCGCGTACGTCTTCAACCGCTCCGTCATCGACACCATCCCCACCGGCCGCCCGGTCTCCGTCGAACGCGAGACCTTCCCCGGCCTGCTGGCCGACGGCGCCCACCTCCAGGGCATGGTCGACTCCACCTACTGGCTCGACCTGGGCACCCCGCACGCCTTCGTGCGCGGCTCGGCCGACCTGGTCCTGGGCCGCGCGCCGTCCCCGGCCGTCCCCGGCCGCTGCGGCGACCGCCTGGTCCTGGACACCGCCGACGTCGCCCCGGACGCGAAGCTCACCGGCGGCACGGCCGTCGGCGCCCGCGCCCGGATCGGCGCGGGCGCGCGCGTCGACGGCAGCACGGTCCTGGACGGCGCCGTGATCGAGCAGGGCGCCCGCGTGCGCGACTCGCTGATCGGCGCCGGGGCGCACATCGGGGCGCGTACGGTCCTGGAGGGCGCGGTCATCGGCGACGGCGCCCGCATAGGCGCCGACAACGAGCTGCGTGACGGCATACGGGTGTGGTGCGAGGCCGAGATACCGGCGGCGTCGGTGCGCTTCTCTTCGGACCAGTAGCCAGCGGCGGACCGGCGGACCGGCGGGCCGCGCGGTCGCGCTTCCGGCAGGTCCCGAGCGGGCCCGGACCCCACGGGCCCCGCGACCGGACACCCGTATCACTTACCCTTGCCGGATGCCCGCCCCCCTCCGCCGTACCTGGGTCCCGCCCGGCCCGTACGACCTGCATCGCACCCTCGGTGTGCTCGGTCGCGGCCCCGGCGACCCGGCGTTCCGGGTGGCGGACGGCGCCGTCCGGCGGGCCAGCCGTACACCCGAGGGCCCGGCCACGCTGTGCGTACGGACCCGGCCCGGCGCCGGGGAGGTCGAGGCCGAGGCGTGGGGGCCGGGTGCCGAATGGATGCTGGACGGGCTGCCCGCCCTGCTGGGGGAGGGCGACGACCCGGCGGCGTTCACCCCGCGGCACCGCCTCGTCCACGAGGCGCGGCGCCGCCACCCCGGCGTCCGGCTCGCCCGTACCGGCCTGGTACTGGAATCGCTGATCCCCTCGATCCTGGAGCAGAAGGTCACCGCCGACGAGGCGTACCGCGCCTGGCGGCTGCTGCTCCAGCGGCACGGCGAGCCCGCGCCCGGCCCCTTCGACCGGCTGCGCGTCATGCCCGACCCGCGCGGCTGGGCGCTGATCCCGTCGTGGGAGTGGCACCGCGCGGGCGTCGACCACAAACGTTCGGCCACGATCCTGCGTGCCGTACGCGTCGCCCGCCGGCTCGAAGAGGCCGCGGCCATGGACCTGCCGGACGCCCTGCACCGGCTCCAGCTGGTCCAGGGCATCGGCCCGTGGACGGCCGCCGAGGCGCTCCAGCGCTCCAACGGCGCGCCCGACGCGATCACCGTCGGCGACCTGCACCTGCCGCGCATCGTCGGCTACGCGCTGACCGGCCGGCGCGACGGCACCGACGAGCAGATGCTCGAACTGCTCGCCCCCTACGAGGGCCAGCGGCACCGCGCCGCCCGCTTCGTCCTGCTGTCGGGCCGTACCTTGCCGCGCCGCGCCCCGCGCTTTCCCGTCGGGGACATCGCCCGCCTGTGACGACGGCCGGGCGATGCCCCGGCGGGTACGGGCTCAGCGCACCACCACGAAGTCGTCCCCCGGGCGGTCCGGCCGCGGACGGGGCGGCGCCGCCGGGCGGCCGACGGCCACCGCGCCCATCGGGTCCCACCCGGCGGGCAGGTCCAGCACCTCCCGTACGACGTCGCGGCAGAACATCGTCGAGGACACCCACGCCGACCCCAGCCGCTCCCCGGCCAGCGCGACCAGGAAGTTCTGGATGCCCGCGCCGTTGGCGACGACGAACATCTCCCGCTCGGCGGCATTGCGCCGCGCGTCCGGATACGTGTGCGAACCGTCCATGACCAGGCACGGCACGACCAGGTACGGCGCGTTGCGCAGCACATCGCCCCGGCGCACCCGCTTGGCGATCGACTCCTCGCTGAAACCGTCCCCGCGCAGATCGGCGATCCACGCGTCCCGCATCGCGTCCAGCAGCTCCGTACGGGAGCGCTCGGACTCCAGCAGGACGAACCGCCAGGGCGTGGTGTGGTGCGGCGCGGGCGCCGTGACCGCCGCCGCGACCGCGCGCCGCACCGCGCCCGGGTCCACCGGGTCGTCCGCGAACTCCCGGACCGTGCGCCGCAGGGTCACCGCTTCCCGCACGGCCTCCGAGGTGCCCAGCCGGAACATGTCGTCGGGGGCGGACCGCACCAGCTCCCTGGCCCCCGCGTCGTCCCCGTCGTCCGGGCCGTCCTCGCGCACCACGTGGGGCAGCCCGCGCACCACCGCCACCGGCAGCCCGGCGGCCTTGCCCTTCACCAGGTCGCCCGCCGCGGCCAGCTCGTCCGCGGTGGCGACCACCGTCGCGGCGAGCGGATTGCCGTACGCGTCCGTGCCGCCGCGCAGGTCGTCCAGCACCCGCACCCCGGCCGCGCCGATCGCGACGTCCGTGAGCCCGCTGCGCCACGGCCGCCCGAAGGTGTCGCTGATGACGACGCCGACCCGTACGCCCAGTGCCGCCCGCAGTCCGTCGCGGAGGGCGCGCGCCGAGGCGTCCGGGTCCTCGGGCAGCAGCAGGACGGTGCCGGCCGGAGTGTTCGACGCGTCGACGCCCGCCGCCGCCATGACCAGGCCCTGCCGGTTCTCGACGATCCGCAGCGTGCCGCGGCGCGCCACGACGCGCACGGACTCCTGGTCGATCGCCGCCTCGCGGTCGGTGGCCTCCATGATCCGGCCCTCGGCCTTGCTGACGATCTTCGAGGTCACCAGCAGGACGTCGCCGTCGGCGAGTCCGGGCAGCCCGCCCGCAGTCGCCGCGGCCGCAATGATCTTGGTGAGGTCGTCGCCCGCCCGCACCTCGGGGATGCCGGGCAGCGCCCACACCCGGTACGAGGCGGGAGCCGGCCCGGGGTCGCTCACGCGCGCACCTCCTCGGCCAGCGCCAGCGCCGCGCGGGCCATCGCGGCGGTCGCGTCCAGGTCCGTCATCATCAGCGGTACGGCCTGGCAGCGGATGCCCGCCTCCTCGACCTCGGGCACCGCGCCCGCGTCGACCGTGTCCACGAGCCAGCCGTCCAGCAGCCCGGAGCCGTAGTGCTTGGCCACCGCGGCCGCCGTCGACTCGACGCCGACCGCGGCGAGGACCTTGTCCGCCATGCCGCGCACCGGCGCGTCACCGACGATCGGCGACAGCCCGACCACCGGCACCCCGGCGTCCGCGATCGCCTCGCGGATGCCCGGCACCGCCAGGATCGTGCCGACGCTCACCACCGGGTTGGACGGCGGGAAGAGCACCACGTCGGCTTCGGCGATCGCCTCCAGCACGCCCGGCGCGGGCTTGGCCTGCTCGGCGCCGACCGGCACCACCGCGTGCGCTTCCACCGAGGCGCGCAGCCGTACCCAGTACTCCTGGAAGTGGACGGCCTTGCGCTCGCCGTCGACGTCCACGGCGACATGGGTCTCGACCCGGTCGTCGGACATCGGCAGCAGCCGCACGCCGGGTTTCCAGCGCGCGCACAGCGCCTCGGTCACCGCGCTGAGCGGGTAGCCGGCGCCGAGCATCTGCGTACGGACGATGTGGGTGGCGAAGTCCCGGTCGCCGAGCCCGAACCACTCGGGCCCGACCCCGTACGCCGCCAACTCCTCCTTCACCCGGAAGGTTTCGTCGGTACGCCCCCAGCCCTGCTCCTCGTTGATGCCGCCGCCGAGCGTGTACATCACGGTGTCCAGGTCCGGGCAGACCTTCAGCCCGAACAGATGGATGTCGTCACCGGTGTTGCCGATGACCGTGATGTCTGCGTCCGGAGCCGCTGCTTTCACACCCCGCAGGAAGCGGGCGCCGCCGATACCGCCGGCGAGAACCACAATGCGCATGGCCCCAGCATGTCAGGGGGCGACCGCCTCGTGGGAGGCGCCCGCCGCGCACCGGGCGCTGTGCATCGGCATGTCGGTCAGGCCGGGGAAGTACACGTGCAGGCTGACCGCGGGCGCCAGCGTGTCGTTGACGACCTCGTGGACGTAGCCGGGCGCGAAGACCCGCTGCGCGCCGGCCGCCAGGGCGCGGTGCCCGCTCGCCGTACGCTCGCTCAACTCGCCCTCCAGCACGGTCAGTACGCCGGAGGAGGGGCCGTGGTCGTGGCGTCCGCTGCCCTGGCCCGGCAGCCAGCTCAGCAGCCAGACCTCGTAGCCGGGGCCGGTGCGCAGCCGGTGGTACCAGCGGGTGGTGGCGTCGTAGCGGACGAGCGGGGCCCAGCCGGACCGGTCGGCGGCGATGGTGCGGGCGAGGCCGGCGAAGCCGGCGACGGTGACGGGGTGGGCGGGGACGGGCGGGAGCAGGTGCGGGACGGCCAGCGGGTCGCCGGCGATCTGGACATCGCTGTTCATGTGCGGAGATTCCTCGGCAAGGTGCTGAAGTGGCGCGGATGGGGTGCGCCGCGACGCGGGAAGCGGTCAGCGGGCGCGGGAGCCGTGCGGGGTACTGCGAGGTGCTGCGGGAGAAGAAAGCTGGAGCTCGGGTGGCTTCAACAGCTGGAACAGCGACAGCGGGCCTGGGCAGCGCAGCGGGACCCGTAGGCACGGGTCAGGCGGAGCGCAGGAATCGCTGGCATGCATGCAAGGAGACCGGGTACTCGCCCCCATGTCAACTGGGTGTCTGTTTTGGGGGAAATGTTTCACCTCATCCGGTTACCGCGTCCGGCGAAAGGTTTGTGCAGGCGGTGCCCGGAGAAGGCGGACGGCACCGGCGCGCCCCTCGGCGTCGTTGCGGTCTCGTGACCTGAATGTGATCCGGCCCGCTTCGGGGCGCGTGGTGCAACGGCTGCGCCCCTCGTCGCGTCCTTGGGTGTGAAAGGGAAGTTACGGGTGATGCGGTTGAGGAAGTGTCCTGTTTTTTGCCGATTTGAACACTTTCTGCATAGGCTTGGTTCCGCAGAGTGAATAAGGGGCCCAATAGCAGATCTCGGCTTGACTGGCCCGGATCGGCACACTTGTAATTTCACTCGTGTCGTTCAGCCGTCATCGGTAACGGCTGCATCACGGGGACGCAAAGACAGACGAGGGGCGCACATGACCGAGCTGTTCCAGGAATTGCTGGTCGAAGAGGCGGACGAGGAGCTCGGCTGGCAGGAGCGCGCGCTGTGCGCCCAGACCGACCCCGAATCCTTCTTCCCGGAGAAGGGTGGCTCCACCCGCGAGGCCAAGAAGGTCTGCCTCGCGTGCGAGGTCCGCTCCGAATGCCTTGAATATGCCCTCGCCAACGACGAACGCTTCGGTATCTGGGGCGGACTGTCCGAGCGCGAGCGGCGCCGGCTCAAGAAGGCAGCGGTCTGACGTCCAGTGAGACGGCCCGGCTGCCGGGCCACCGCATCTCCCTATATCCCCCTATAGACAACGGTCCGCCCCAGTGCCCGTGGCACAGGAGGCGGACCGCTGCGCATGCGGCAGGCGGCGGGGCCGCCGGGAACCATTAGTGTGGGGCCGCGTCCGGGACGCACCGGCGTTCCCGTGAGCACCCGCGTCCACCCAGGCCGCGGGACGTGCCGCCGGCCGCACCGTGCCGCCGTCAGCCGCAGTCAACAGCGCAGCGCTATGCCGGGGGAGGACCCCGAGACCCCCGGGGAGGGCCCCTACCTCGATGTCCGTGCACAGTCAGCCGGCCGCGCAGGCCGCGCAAGCCGCCGCCCAATATCACGACGGCACCCCCGAGTTCCCCCGGCACGTCGTCACCGCCGTGATCGTCTCCCACGACGGCGCTCGCTGGCTGCCCGACGCCCTCGCCGGACTGCTCGGCCAGGAACGCCCGCCCCAGCAGATCCTGGGCGCCGACACCGGCAGCGCCGACGCCTCCGCCCGGCTGCTCGGCGAGGCGCTCGGTGACGACCGGGTACTCCACCTCGCCCGCCGCTCCGGATTCGGCACCGCCGTCGACGAAGCCGTCCGCGCCGCCCCCCTCCTCGGCCCCGACGACCTGCCCTACCTGCGCCGCCCCAGCGGCTGGGACCCGGTCGGCCGCACCTGGCGCGACGACGCCTACGACCTGCCGGAACTCCCGCACGGCGAGCCCGTCCAGTGGCTGTGGCTGCTCCACGACGACTGCGCGCCCGAACCCGGAGCCCTCACCGAACTGCTGCGGGTCGCGGACGCCAGCCCCTCCACCGCCGTCGTCGGGCCGAAGCTGCGCAGCTGGTACGACCGCCGCCAGCTCCTCGAAACCGGCGTCAGCATCGCCCGGAGCGGCCGCCGTTGGACCGGCCTGGACCGCCGCGAACAGGACCAGGGACAGCACGACCAGGTGCGTCCCGTACTGTCCGTCTCCACCGCCGGCATGCTCGTGCGGCGCGACGTGTACGAGCAGTTGGGCGGCTTCGACCGCAGACTGCCCCTGATGCGCGACGACGTGGACCTGTGCTGGCGCGCCCAGGCCGCCGGGCACCAGGTCCTCGTCGCCCCGGACGCCGTGCTGCGGCACGCCGAGGCGTCCGCCCGCGAACGCCGCCCCATCGACTGCGTCGGCCGCTCCGTCGCCAGCCCCCACCGCGTCGACAAGGCCGGCGCCGTCTACACCCTCCTGGCCAACACCCGCGGCGCCCTGCTCCCGTACGTCGCCCTGCGCATCGTCCTCGGCACGCTGCTGCGCGTCCTCGCCTACCTCGTCGGCAAGGTCCCCGGACAGGCCCTCGACGAACTCGCCGGCCTCTTCGGCACCCTGCTGCGCCCCGGCAGAATCCTCGCCGCGCGCAAGAAGAGAGGCCGCCCCGCCGTGGAGGCGAGCGAGCTGCGGCCGCTCTTCCCGCCGCCCGGCGCGACCGTACGGGTCACCGTCGAACAGGTCGCGGGCAACCTCGCCGGACGCTCGGCGCCCGAAGCCGCCTCGGCCGGCCGGCACGGCGCCGTCGAGTCGGGGCCCGGCGGCGACGACGCCGACTACCTGGAGATCGAGCAGTTCGCCCGGCTCAAGCGGATCGCACGCAAACCGGCCCCGGTGCTCTTCCTCGTCCTGCTCGTGGTGTCGCTGATCGCCTGCCGCTCCCTGCTGGGCTCCGGCGCGCTCTTCGGCGGCGCCCTGCTCCCGGCCCCCGCCGGCGCCTCCGACCTGTGGTCGGCCTACCTCGACGGCTGGCACGGCACCGGCACCGGCAGCACCGCCGCCGCGCCCCCGTACCTCGCCGTCCTCGCCCTGGTCGCGACCCTCTTCCTCGGCAGCACCGGCACGGCCGTCACCGTCCTGCTCGTCTGCTCCGTGCCGCTCGCCGGACTGAGCGCCTACTTCGCCTCCCGGCCGCTGGTCGGCTCCCGCCTGCTGCGCGCCTGGGCGAGCATCGTCTACGCCTTCCTGCCCGCCGCCACCGGCGCCCTCGCCGGCGGCCGCATCGGCACCGCGGTCCTCGCGGTCCTGCTGCCGCTCATGGCGCGCGCCGCCATCGCCGCCGGCGGCCTGCGGCTGAACCCCGGCACCCGGCCGAGCTGGCGCGCCGCCTGGGCGTACGCGCTGCTGCTCACCCTCACCACCGCCTTCACCCCCGTCGTCTGGCCGGTCGCGGTCCTGCTGGGCGTCGCGCTGCTGGTCCTGCGCGCCCTGGACGGCAACCGCGGCCTGCTCCTGGCGTACGGGCTGCGCTTCCTCGCCGTCGCGGGCACCCCGCTCGTCGTCCTGGCGCCCTGGTCGCTGTCCCTGCTGGCCCACCCCTCCCGCTTCTTCCGGGAAGCCGGGCTGGACCTCGGCGCGGGCCCGGCCTCCGTACTGGACCTGGTCGGCATCAGCCCCGGCGGCCCGAAGGCCGCGGGCGGGGTGCTGCTCCTCGGCATCGTGCTGGCCGCGCTGGCCGCCACGCTCCGCGACGACCGGCAGCTCGCCATCCGTACCGCCTGGGCCGTGGCCGTGACCGGACTGCTGTTCGCGGCGCTGGCCAACCGCTCCGCGTGGGCGGGGCCTGCCGTCCTCGTCTACGGGCTGGCGCTGCTGTGCGCCGCCGCCGTCGGCGCCGAGGGCATCCGCTCGCGCATGGAGGCCCTCGGCTTCGGCTGGAAGCAGCCGGTCGCCGTGCTGATCGCGCTGTCCGCGCTGCTCGCCCCGCTGTACGCGGCGGCCGGCTGGATGATCACCGGCGCGGCCGGGCCGCTGGAGCGCCGCGACCCCGTACAGGTCCCGGCGTTCGTCGCGGAGGACTCCGGCTCCACCGACCGGGCGCGCACCCTCGTCCTGGACGGCGGCGCGGGGCACGTCGCCTACACGCTGGTACGCGGCTCCGGCGCGAGCCTCGGCGACGCCGACATCGCCGCCGCGACCGGCGAGGACAAGCGGCTCGGCGGCATCGTCGCCCACCTCGTCGCCGGCTCCGGCGCCGACCAGACCAACCAGCTCGGCGGCTACGCGGTGCGCTACGTCCTGGTCAGGGACGGCGCGTCCCGCGAGATGGGCCGCGTCCTGGACGCGACGCCGGGCCTGACCCGGCTCAGCCAGGACGACGGCAGCGCCCTGTGGCGCGTGGACCAGCGCGTCTCCCGGGTGTCGATCGTGCCGGGCGAGACCAAGGACGGCACGCGCGCGGGCAGCGCGGCGGCACCCGTCCCGGTCGCCGCCGGACCGGTCGAGGCACACACCGACCTGCCCAACGGCGCCGACGGCCGGGTGCTGCGGATCGCCGACACCGCGGACCCCGGCTGGCAGGCCACCCTGGACGGCAAGGCGCTCAAGCCCGTCACGCTGGACGGCTGGGCCCAGGGCTTCCAGCTGCCCGCGGGCGGCGGCCGCCTCGACCTCACCTACGACGACCCCGTCGGCCACACCCTGTGGATGTGGGCGCAGGGCCTGCTCGCGGTGTTCCTGGTGGTGCTCGCGCTGCCGGGCCGCCGCCGCGAGATCGACGACGACCTGCCGGAGGACGGCGTGGCCGCGGTGCCGGCCGAGGCCGTCGCGGGCGAGGGCCGCCGGGCGCGGCGGCTGCGGGCGGCACAGGCCGCCGACGCGCCCGAGGGCGGCGACGGGCCGGGCGTCCCCGGCGCGCGGGCCGGCGAGGAGCCGCTGCCCGACCCGATGGCCGCACCGGCCGCCGACCCGTACGCGGCCGTCCCGCAGCAGCAGGGCTACGACCCGTCGCACGCGTTCGGGCAGCAGCAGCTGTACGACCAGTGGCAGACGCAGGGAACCGACCAGCCGCAGGCCGACCCGGCCGGGCAGCCCGCCTACGCGCCGGGCGACCCCTACCAGGGCGCGCAGCCGTACGGTCAGGACCAGTACGGGCAGCCGTATCCCGGCGCCGACTCCTACCAGGTGGATCCCCACCAGGCCGCCGACCCTTACCAGGCGGGCGCCTACGACCCGTACCACTACGGGCAGCAGCAACCCCCGCAGCCGCCGCACCAGCAGCCCTACGACGACGGCACGACGTACCGCGGCTCCTACCCCGAGCCCCGCCGCGACGGGAGCGACCAGCAGTGAAGCGCACCATCATCTCCCTGATCGGCGCGGCCGCGGCGCTCGGCGCGGTCACCGGCGTCGCCGCCGTCACCGCCCCGGACGGGCCGCGGGACACCGCGTCCAAGGGCGCCTCCCGGCTGCCCGTCGAGCGCTCCGCGCTGCTGTGCCCGCCGCCCACTTCTTCGGAGGTTGGCGACACGGCGTACACCGCTTTCACGCCCAGGACGGCGGGCGGCAAGGCCGGTGCCAAGGGCACCGCGGGGCTGCTGCCCGCGCAGCCGGGCGGCAAGCCGCAGGACGGCAAGAACCCGCAGGCGGCGCCGGGCGTGCAGCCCGTCGCGCCCTTGAAGGAGGCCGGCAAGCCGGTCACCGTGAGCACGGACAAGGCGGGCGCACCCGCCCTCGTCGGGTCCGCCGACGGCGCCCTCGCGCCCGGCTGGACCGTCCAGCAGACCACCAGCGTCGCGGCCGGCAGCGGGCGCGGTCTGCTGGGCCTGACCTGCCCGGCGCCGGACACCGACTTCTGGTTCCCCGGCGTGAGCACCGACAAGGACCGCCAGGACTACGTCCACCTCACCAACCCCGACAACACCCCGGCCGTCGTCGACCTCGACCTGCGCGGCAAGGAGGGGCCCCTGAAGTCGGCCTCCGGCGAGAACATCACCGTGCCGCCGCACTCCACCGTGCCGGTGCTCCTCTCCACGCTGGCCGGCACGCCCACCCCGGACGCGGCGCTGCACGTGATCGCCCGCGAGGGCCGGGTCGGCGCCTCCGTACAGGCCGCCGACGCGAAGCTGGGCGGCGACTGGCTGCCGGCCGCCGCCGACCCCGCGCCCGGCGCGGTGCTGCCCGGCATCCCCGCCGACGCCACCTCCGTCCGCCTCGTCGCCGTGGCGCCCGGCCGGTCGGACGCCGACCTCACGGTGCGGCTGGCGACCCCGAACGGCCTGATCACCCCGGCCGGCGTGGAGACGCTGCACGTCAAGAGCGGCATGACGGCGTCCGTCGACCTCAAGGACGTGACCAAGGGCGAGGCCGGCTCGCTGGTGCTGACGCCGGCGAACGGCTCCGGGGCGCCGGTCGCGGCGGCCCTGCGCGTCGTACGGGGCAAGGGCGACAAGCAGGAGTCGGCCTTCATCCCGGCGGCCCGGCCGGTCGGGCAGCGGGCCACCGCCGCCGACAACCGGGACAAGGGCAGCACGCTGTCCCTGGTGGCGCCGGAGAAGGGCAAGGACGCCAAGGTCACGGTCACGGCGTCGGCGGGCAGCGAGGGCGGCGAGCCGGTCTCGAAGACGTACACCGTCAAGGGCGGCAGCACCCTCGCCGTCGAACCACCGCGCCCCCAGGGCCTCAAGGGCTCCTACGCGCTGACCGTCGAACCGGCGGCGGGCACCGGCCCGGTCTACGCGGCGCGGACGCTGGCGCTGCCGCAGGGCGGCCTGCCGGCGTTCACCGTCCAGACGCTGCCGGACGACCGGGGGACGGTGGTCGTGCCGACGGCGGGCGAGGACCTGTCGCTGCTGACGCGGTGAGCGGGCGGGCCGCCGGGTCACGGCCCGGCGGCCTCACTCCTGTCCGTAGCGCGGGTCGACCGACTCGGGGGCCAGGCCGAGGAGTTCGGCGACCTGCTCGACGACGACCTCGTGCACCAGCAGGGCGCGCTCGTCGCGGTTCTTCGTGCGGATCTCGACGGGGCGGCGGTAGACGACCACGCGGTCGCGCTGGTCGCCGGACGCGGGCAGCAGCCGGCCCAGCGGCACCGTGTCCTCGTCCTCCGCGGGCCCGCCGGGCCCGAACCCGGGTACCTCCACGACCAGGAAGTCGACGTCCGCGAGTTGCGGCCAGCGTCGCTCCAGCCGGTCCCGCGAGTCGTAGACGAGGTCGACGAACGCGTCCGCTCGGCTCACGGAGAGCGGCACCTGGGGCGGCGCGACCGGGCCGCGCATGCCGCGGCCGTGGCGGTCGCGGTGGCGCGGGCGCGGTTCCGTCGGTACGGGAGGTCCCGCGGCGTCGTCGCCGGGGGCAGGTACGGGGCTGTCCATCAGGACCGAGCGTAACCGTCCGGGCCCGTAGGGGACGGGAGAGCGGCGGATCCGGTGCCATGTCGTCGACTGACCGGTCAGAGTCTCGTTACGTTCGTTTGTGACCTTGCATCGGACCAGGAATCGCATGAGGAATGACACGGAATGCACACAGTCGTAACGATTTTTGGGACGCTCCGCCGTCCGGCGCAGCGTTCCCGGCGCAGGCCGGCCCGAGCGCCCGCAGGTCAGGCGCACCGGACGAACCGGGACGACACGGTCGGGTGAGGTCGTGGAGAGTCATCGCGGCCCGCTCAAGAGTGCGGTACCGTCCAACGTCGTGAGCCCTGTACGTCGCTGTTCGCGCACTGCGTGCGGCCGCCCCGCCGTCGCAACGCTGACGTACGTCTATGCGGATTCGACCGCCGTGCTCGGACCGCTCGCCACCTACGCCGAGCCCCACTGCTACGACCTGTGCGCCGAGCACTCCGAGCGGCTGACCGCGCCGCGCGGCTGGGAGGTCGTGCGCCTGGCCACCGACACCGGACCCGCCCGCCCCAGCGGCGACGACCTCGAAGCGCTCGCCAACGCGGTGCGCGAGGCGGCCCGTCCGCAGGAACGCGCGGCGGGCGGCAACGGCCCCCAGGTCAGCGGACCGAACGGGCGCGACGCGCACCCGATGGAGGTCGCCCGCCGTGGCCACCTGCGCGTCCTGCGGTCGCCGGACTCCTGACCCGCGCGCGGACGGCCGCCGCCGGGCCCGTCCGCCGGGCGGTCACTTTCTCCCTGAGCATTGACGCCGCCTCCGCGCGGACACCACCATGCCTCCACTCCCGAATGATCCGCTTCCGTATCGCGGAAGGTGACGGGGGAGCTGTCCACCGGGAGGCCGTGTGTTCGTACAGCAACTGGAGCCCGTAGCCGACTTGCTCGCCCTGTCCGCGCTCGTCGCCGCGACTCCGCTGGTCACCGTCCTCGTCCTGCTCGGCGCGGTACGCATGCGCGCCCACCACGCCGGGCTCACCGGCCTCGCCGTCGCCCTCGCCACCGCCTGCCTCGGCTACGGCATGCCCGCGGGCCAGGCCCTCTCCGGCGCCGCCCAGGGCGCGCTGTTCGGCCTCTTCCCGATCCTGTGGATCGTCGTCAACGCCCTGTGGGTGTACCGGATGACGGTCCGCACCCGCCACTTCGACGTACTGCGCCGCTCCTTCTCCGGACTCTCCGCCGACCCCCGCGTCCAGGCCCTGGTCATCGCCTTCTGTTTCGGCGCCCTGCTCGAAGCCCTCGCCGGGTTCGGGGCCCCCGTCGCGATCAGCGCGGTGATGCTCGTCGCGCTCGGCTTCGCCCCGGTCAAAGCCGCGGTCGTCGCCCTCGTCGCCAACACCGCGCCGGTCGCCTTCGGCGCCATGGGCACCCCCGTCGTGACGCTCGCCCAGGTCACCGGCCTGCCACTGGACACCGTCGCCGCGGTCGTCGGCCGCCAGACGCCGCTGCTCGCCCTGGTCGTACCGCTGCTGCTGGTGTTCCTGGTCGACGGGCGGCGCGGCCTGCGCGAGACCTGGGCGCCCGCGCTGGCCTGCGGACTGGCCTTCGCCGCCGTGCAGTTCGCCGCCGCCAACTACGTGTCGGCGCAGCTCGCCGACATCGGCGCGGCACTCGCCGGAGCCGCCGCGCTGGTCGCGGTCCCCAGCTCCCGCAGGCCCGCCTCCGAGCCGGTACGGGCCGCCGTACTGACCGGCGCACGCAGCGAGGACCTGGACGTCCGCGACTCCCGCGCCGACGTCGTACGCGCCTACGCGCCCTACGCCCTCATCGTCACCGTCTTCTCCCTCGCCCAGGCCCCGCCCGTCAAAGACCTGTCGGCGCACGCGACCCGCACCGTCGACTGGCCCTTCCTGGACGTCGCGGGCCCGGACGGCGCACCGGTCGCCGGCAACGTCTTCACGCTGCCGCTGCTCGCCACCGGCGGCACGCTGGTGCTGCTGGCCGGCGCGCTGAGCGCCGCGGTGCTGGGCGTGCGGGCCGGGACCGCCGTACGGGAATGGGCCGCGACCGTACGCGAACTGCGCCACGCGATCCTGACCGTCACCTCGGTCCTGGCGCTCGCCTACGTCATGAACCTCTCCGGACAGGCCGCCACCATCGGCCACTTCGTCGCCGCCGCCGGTGCCGGACTGGCCTTCCTGTCACCCGTGCTCGGCTGGTTCGGCGTCGCCGTCACCGGCTCCGACACCTCCGCCAACGCCCTCTTCGGCGCCCTCCAGGTCACCGCGGCCCGCCAGTCGGGGCTCTCGCCCGCCCTCCTCGCCGCCGCCAACAGCTCGGGCGGCGTCCTCGGCAAGATGATCTCCCCGCAGAACCTGGCCATCGCCTGCGCGGCGGTCGGACTGGCCGGACGCGAGGGCGACCTGCTGCGCAAGGTGCTGCCGTGGAGCCTGGGACTGCTGCTGGTGATGTGCCTGATCGTGGTGGGACAGAGCACGGCGGCACTGGGGTGGATGCTGCCCTGACCGGGGCGCGCCCGCACCGGCCTCCCCACGGGCTCCTACGGGTAGGTTGGGAACCCCGTAATGACATCAGGAGGGCTGGCTGTGACTGATCTGTCGCAGATCGTGAAGGCGTACGACGTGCGCGGTGTGGTCCCCGACCAGTGGGACGAGACACTGGCCGAGCTGTTCGGCGCGGCCTTCGCCCGCGTCACCGGCGCGACCGCGATCGTGACCGGGCACGACATGCGGCCCTCCTCGCCCGGCCTGTCCCGGGCGTTCGCCCGCGGCGCCGCGGCCCTCGGCGTGGACGTGACCGAGATCGGGCTGTGCTCGACCGACGAGCTCTACTACGCCAGCGGCGCCCTGGACCTGCCCGGCGCGATGTTCACCGCCTCGCACAACCCCGCGCAGTACAACGGCATCAAGATGTGCCGGGCCGGCGCCGCCCCGGTCGGCCAGGACACCGGCCTCGCCGACATCCGCGCGCTCGTCGAGCAGTGGCGCGACGGCGGCGCCCCGGAGCCCGCCGCGGCCCCCGGCACCATCACGCAGCGCGACGTCCTCGGCGACTACGCCGCCCACCTGCGCGGCCTCGTCGACCTCTCCGGCATCCGCCGCCTCAAGGTCGTGGTGGACGCCGGCAACGGCATGGGCGGCCACACCGTCCCCACCGTCTTCGCGGGCCTGCCCATCGACCTCGACGCCCTGTACTTCGAACTCGACGGCACCTTCCCCAACCACGAGGCCAACCCCCTGGACCCGGCCAACATCACCGACCTCCAGGCCCGCGTCCGCGAGTCCGGCGCCGACATCGGCCTGGCCTTCGACGGCGACGCCGACCGCTGCTTCGTCGTCGACGGCAACGGCGACCCGGTCTCCCCCTCCGCCATCACCGCCCTGGTCGCCGCCCGCGAACTGGCCAAGCACCCCGGCGGCACGGTCATCCACAACTGCATCACCTCCTGGTCCGTCCCCGAGGTCGTCAAGGAGCACGGCGGCACGGCCGTGCGCACCCGCGTCGGCCACTCCTTCATCAAGGGCGAAATGGCCAGGACCGGCGCCATCTTCGGCGGCGAACACTCCGCGCACTACTACTTCCGCGACTTCTGGAACGCCGACACCGGCATGCTCGCCGCCATGCACGTCCTGGCGGCACTCGGCGGCCAGGACGGCCCGCTGTCCGAACTGGTCGCCCAGTACGACCGGTACGCCGCCTCCGGCGAGATCAACAGCACCGTCGGCGACCAGACCGGCCGCCTCGACGCGATCAAGGCCGCCTACGAGGGCCGCGAGGACACCGCACTGGACGAGCTGGACGGCCTGACGGTCACCACCGCCGACTGGTGGTTCAACCTCCGCGCCTCCAACACCGAACCCCTGCTGCGCCTGAACGTCGAGGCCCGGGACAGCGCGACGGTCGAGCGGGTACGCGACGAGGTCCTGGCGATCGTCCGCGCCTGACGCGGCACGGACGCCCACCCGACGGGGGCGCGCGGGCCCGGCCCGGCGCCCCCGCCCACCCCGCCGGGCCCCTGCGGCGCGTCCCCGCGCCCCGCCCGGCGGTACGCTGGCAGTGCCGTAGCCACGCCGAAGGAGAAGCCCCCATGCCGGTCGACGCCAGCCTGATCGAGATCCTCGCCTGCCCGGCGTGCCACGCCCCGCTGGCGGACCGGTCGGACGCCGACCCGGCCGAGCTGCAGTGCACCGGCAAGGAATGCGGCCTGGCCTACCCCGTACGCGACGGCATCCCCGTCCTCCTGGTGGACGAGGCCCGGCGCCCCGCCTGACCCGGACCCCACCCCGCCCGCACCGGCGATCGGAGGCAGCGCTCACCATGCTCGACGAGTCCCTTCTGGACACACCCGAAGCGCTGTCCGGCGCCGACCGCTACGGACTGCTGCGCGGCGTCGCCGAATCCGGGGCACGGGTCCGCACCGCGGCCCGCAACGCCGCCGAATCCGGCATCGGCGACCTGCGGCCCGACGGCCGGCCCCGCACCGTCCTCGTGGCCGGCCCCGCACCGGCCGCCGCCTGCGTCGCCGACCTCTTCGGCGCCCTCGGCGGCGGCACCTGCCCGGTCACCCTCATCCGGCCCACCGGCGTCGCGGCCCGGCCCGGCGCGCTGCGCTGGACCCTGCCCGGCTGGTCGGGCCCGCTGGACCTGCTGCTCATCGCCGGCCCCGACGGCACCGACCCCGGCCTCGCCCAGCTCGTCGAGCAGGCGTACCGCCGCGGCTGCTCCGTCGTCGCCGTCACCCCCGCAGGCGGCCCGCTCGCCGACGCCGTCGTCCAGGCACGCGGCCTGACCGTCCCCCTGGCCACCACCCCGTACGACGCCGAGTTCGACGTGGCCGGCGCACCGCCCGCCGCCCCCGGCACCCTCTGGTCGCTGCTCATCCCGATGCTCGCGCTCGCCGACCGGATCGGCCTGCTCAACGCCCCGGCCGAGCTGCTCGGGCAGCTCGCCGACCGCCTCGACCAGGTCGCCGAACGCTGCGGCCCCGCCATCGAGACGTACTCCAACCCCGCCAAGACCCTCGCCGCCGAACTCGCCGACGCGCTCCCGCTGATCTGGACCGAAGGCACCGTCGCCGGCGCCGTCGGCCGGCACTTCGCGACCGTACTGGCCGCACTCGCCGGCCGGCCCGCGCTCGCCGGCGAACTGCCCGAGGCGATGACCACGCACGGCGCGCTGCTCGCCGGCCCGTTCGCGGCCGGCGCCGACCCGGACGACTTCTTCCGCGACCGCGTCGACCAGCCCACCGCCCTGCACGCCCGCGTCGTCCTGCTCCGCGAGGAAGCCCCGGGCCCGCTCTCCGCCGCGCCCGCCGCCCGCGACCTGGCGCTACAGGACGACACGCCGGTCAGCGAGCTGGAACCGGAGGACGGCAGCGCCCTGGAGAAGGCCGCCGAACTGCTCGCCGTCACGGATTTCGCCGCCGTTTACCTGGCGCTCGCCGGCACCGGGGGAGCATGAGGCCCCGGCCGGCGCCCACCGCACCGCCCCGAGGCACGGCCCGCCGGCACCGCACGCCCTAGACCCGGCGCGGCTGCGGCGCCCCGCGCAGCCCCGAGCGAAGAATCAGGAACCGCCACCATGGACCGCCTCACGAACACCGTGCGCCCCTACGCCTGGGGCTCCACCACCGCCATACCGCGACTCCTCGGCACCGAGCCGACCGGCGAACCCCAGGCCGAGATGTGGCTGGGCGCACACCCCGGCGCCCCCTCCCGCCTCGACCGCGACACCGGGCCGGTCTCACTGGCCGACGTCATCGCCGCCGACCCGGAAGGCGAACTCGGCCCGGACACCGTACGGGCCTTCGGCCCCCGCCTGCCCTTCCTGCTCAAGCTGCTCGCCGCCGGCTCCCCCCTCTCCCTCCAGGTCCACCCCGACCTGGCACAGGCCAAGGAGGGCTACGCGGACGAGGAGCGGCGCGGCATCCCGCTCGACGCCCCGCACCGCAACTACAAGGACGCCAACCACAAACCCGAACTGATCTGCGCCCTCACCCCCTTCGAGGGCCTCTGCGGCTTCCGGCACCCGGCCGGGACCGCCGACCTCCTCGACGCACTCGGCGTGGCCGGCCTCAAGCCGTACGCCGACATCCTGCGCGCCGCCCCCGAGGACGCCGCGCTGCGCGAGGTCCTCACCGCCGTACTGGGCGCCGGCCACGACGAGACGGCCGAAACCGTCACACAGGCCGCGGCCGCCGCCCGGCGCCTCGCCGCCGAGGGCGGCCCGCACGCCGACGCCTGCGCCGCCTACGCCGCCATCGCCCACCACTACCCGGGCGACCCCGGCGTGCTCGCCGCCATGCTCCTCAACCACGTACGGCTCCAGCCCGGCGAAGCCCTCTACCTCGGCGCCGGCATGCCGCACGCCTACCTCGACGGCCTCGGTGTCGAGCTGATGGCCAACTCCGACAACGTGCTGCGCTGCGGACTGACCCCCAAGCACGTGGACGTACCGGAACTGCTGCGCGTGGTGCGCTTCGAGGCGGGGGACGCGGAGGTGCTGCGCCCTGAGGAGGCGACGGCGTCCGGCGAGGAGGTCTACGACACACCGACCGGCGAATTCCGGCTCTCCCGGTACGTCCTGGCCCCCGGCGCCGAGCCCCGGACACCCGGCGACCGCACGCCGCAGATCCTCTTGTGCACCGCCGGAACGGTCGCGCTGCGGGAGGCGGCCGGCGGGGAGCTGACACTCGCACCCGGCGAGTCGGCCTACGTACCGGCAGGCGAGCGCGTCGGACTCACGGGGGAGGGCACGGTCTTCCGGGCCACCGTGACGGCCTGAGGACGATACGGGCGGGACAGGACAGTACGGGTGGGGCTGGGGCGGTACGGGCGGGGGCAGGGCGGTACGGGCGGAGTCGGGGAGCCCCCATGGCGTCCGGCCGGCGGCCCCGTGCGCGCCCCGGCGACCGGGCTGCAACAATGACCCGCCTAAAGGGTTCGTAAAGAGGGCCCTCGGAGCGGCCTCGGAGCAGGCTGCGCACCGCAGCCGGTCGACGGAAGGGACATGCGCCACCCATGAGTGCATCAGGCGGAACCAAGGCGATCGTCGCGGCGCTGGGCGCCAACCTCGCGATCGCGGCGGCGAAGTTCGTGGCCTTCGCCTTCAGCGGATCGTCCTCGATGCTGGCCGAAGGCGTCCACTCCGTCGCCGACTCCGGCAACCAGGGACTGCTGCTGCTCGGCGGCAAGAAGGCAAAGCGCGCCGCCACCGAGGAACACCCCTTCGGCTACGGCCGCGAGCGCTACATCTACGGCTTCCTCGTCTCCATCGTCCTGTTCACCATCGGCGGCGTCTTCGCCCTGTACGAGGGCTACGAGAAGATCCACGACCCGCACGAGCTGGACAACTGGGTCTGGCCGGTCGGCGTCCTCGTCTTCGCGATCATCGCCGAGGGCTTCTCCTTCCGTACGGCCATCAAGGAGTCCAACGAACTGCGCGGCAAGCAGACCTGGCCCCAGTTCGTCCGCCGCGCCAAGGCGCCCGAACTCCCCGTCGTCCTCCTGGAGGACTTCGGCGCGCTCGTCGGCCTGGTGCTCGCCCTCGGCGGCGTCGGCCTCACCCTCGCCACCGGCAACGGCGTGTGGGACGGCATCGGCACGATGTGCATCGGCGCCCTCCTCGTCCTGATCGCCCTGGTCCTCGCCGCCGAGACCAAGTCCCTGCTGCTCGGCGAGGCGGCCGGCCCCGAACAGGTCGCCAAGATCCGCGCGGCCGTGGTCGACGGCGACACCGTCACCCGCGTCATCCACATGCGCACCCTCCACCTCGGCCCGGAGGAACTGCTCGTCGCCGCCAAGATCGCGGTGCAGCACGACGACACCGCCAAGGAGGTCGCGGACGCCATCAACGCCGCCGAGGCCCGCATCCGCGAGGCCGTGCCGATCGCCCGCGTGATCTACCTGGAACCGGACATCTTCAACGAGTCCGCGGCAGCCGCGGGCGGCAACCCGGCCAAGACCCCGGGCGGCGCCTGACCTGCGGTACGCGACGGGGCCCCGCACTTTTGCCGGTGCGGGGCCCCGCCGCGTACCGGCGAGGGCGCGGGGCCCCGCCGCGTACCGGGCGGATCCCGGCGGCCTCTGCGGCCGTACGGCTACCCGACGGCCGTACGGCTACCCGACCTCGCCCAGCACGCGCAGGACCGCCGACTCGTCCGGCGCGCCCTGCAACCGCGCCCGGAAGTCCGGGTCCATCAGCTTCCGCGACAGCAGCGCCAGGATGCGCAGGTGCTCGTCACCCGCCGCGGCCTCCGGCACGGAGATCAGGAAGACCAGCTTCGCGCGCGTACCGTCCAGCGAGTCCCAGTCGACACCCGCCGCCGAACGCGCGAACCCGACGACGGGAGCGGTCACCGCGTCCGTCTTGGCGTGCGGGATCGCGATCTCCTCGCCGAGCCCGGTGGTGCCCTGCGCCTCCCGCGCCAGCGCCACCCTGACCAGCTCTTCCACGTCCGTCACCTTGCCGGAACGCGCCGCCAGCTCCGCCATCTCGCGGATCGCGGCCTCCTTCTCCGTGGCCGCCAGCCGCACCCGCACGGTCTCCCGCGTCAGATGGCCGGACAGCACCACCGGCTCCTCGGCCGACGCGGCTCCGGCCGAGGACACCCCGGCCGAGGTCGCCCCGGCCCCGGCCGGCGATGCCCCGGTCCCGTCCACCATCGCTCCGGCTCCCGCCACCATCGCTCCGGCTTCCGCCATCGCCGCGGTCGCCCCGGCCGTCGGCGGTACGGGGGCCACGGCCGCGCCGACCCCGGCCAGCACCGGTTCCGGCGCCGCGGCCACGCGCGCGCCCGCCGCGCCGCCCTTCCCGCGGTCCGACACGTTCACCAGCGCCACCGTCGCCAGCGCCGTCACCACCGAGCCGACCGCCACGGCCACGAAGAACATCGGCACCCCGCCGACCGCGCCCAGCACCGCCACGATCGGCCCGCCGTGCGGCACCGCGTCCGTCACCCCGGCCATGCCCGCGACGGCACCGGCGACCGCGCCGCCGAGCATGTTCGCCGGGATGACCTGCGCGGGCCGCGCCGCCGCGAACGGGATCGCGCCCTCCGATATGCCGAACAGCCCCATGAACAGCGCCGCCATGCCGGTCTCCCGCTCCTGCTCGGAGTACAGCCGACGGCGGATCAGCGTGGCCAGGCCCTGGCCGAGCGGCATCACCGGGATGGCGGCGGCGCACATGCCCATGACGGTCTGGTTGCCGGACGCGATCAGCCCCGCACCGAAGAGGAACGCCGTCTTGTTGACCGGCCCGCCCATGTCGAACGCGATCATCAGGCCGAGGACCGCGCCGAGCGCGATGGCGCTGGTGCCGGTCATGCCGCTGAGCCAGTCCGTCAGGTGTGTGAAGACCCACGAGATCGGCTTGCCCAGCACATAGATGAAGAACAGCCCGAGCGCCGCCGTCGCCACGATCGGGATCACGATGATCGGCATGATCGGCCGTACGAACCGGGGGACCCGGACCTTCTTGATCCACATCACCAGGTAGCCGGCCAGGAAGCCGGTGACGATCGCCCCGATGAACCCGGCGCCCGCCTTGGAGTCGTACAGCTCGCCGGTGTTGGCGATCCAGCCGCCGATCATGCCCGGCACCAGCGCGGGCCGGTCCCCGATCGCGTACGCGATGTAGCCGGACAGGATCGGCACCATCAGCTGGAACCCGATGGTGCCGATGTCGTTGACGTGCGCCCAGAAGGAGCCCTCGGGAATCACCAGCCCCTTCGGCGTCGGCTCCCCACCGACCGCCAGGGACAGCGCCAGCAGCAGGCCGCCGACCACGACGAACGGGATCATGTAGCTGACGCCGTTCATCAGCGCCTTGTACGCGAGGCTCCGCTCCTTGCCGCCGCCGGAACCGCCGGACCGCGCGCTCGGCGCCCCCGTGCCGCCGCCGCTCGCGTCACCGCTGCCGCCGTACACGGGCGCGCTCCGCACCCGCTCGATCAGCTCCTCGGGGTGGCGGATGCCCTCGGCCACCCCGACCACCAGCAGCCGCTTGCCGACGAAGCGCGCCGGATCGACGTCCTTGTCCGCGGCGACGATGATGCCGTCAGCCTCTTTGACATCGTTGTCAGACAGGACGTTTTCGGCCCCGATCGAGCCCTGCGTCTCGACCTTCATCACATGGCCGAGCGACTCGGCAGCCTGGCTCAGCTTCTCGGCAGCCATATACGTGTGGGCGATACCGGTCGGGCAGGCGGTCACGGCGAGCAGCCTCAGCCCGCGCCCGCTCCTCCCCACGCCCTCGGGGGGATCAGCTGGACTGGTGGTCACGTGGTTCTCCTAACGAACGAGCGCGCGAGGTGATGTACGAGGTGATGTGCACAGTGACGTACGAGGTGACGTACGAGGTGACGTGCGAGCTTTCCCGCGCTCCTCGCATCCTGCAACAGAGAAGGACCCGTGCACAGTGCCCGAAGCCACTCCGGCCCACGGGCCGGCCGCCCGACCTGCTGCCCCGGCCTGCCGCCCCGACCTGCGAGCCCGCGCCGGCGGGCGGCCCGCGAGCCCACCTGGAGGCCCACCGCCCCCAAGGCCGGGCGCCCACCGATTCCAAGGCCGGACACCCGCCGCCCCCAAGGCCGGACACCCGCCGCCCCCAAGGCCGGACACCCACCGGCCCCAAGGCCGGACACCCACTGGCTCCAGGCCCGGACGGCCACTGGCTCCAGGCCCGGACGGCCACCGGCCCCAGGCCCGGACGGCCACCGACTCCAAGGGCGGGCTGGGGTTCCCCCGGGCGTCCGGTGTAGATTCGAGAGCAGTGCCAGACGTCGCTGCTGATGGCGGTCGGGCGGCCCGCCCCGCGGACCGGCCGAGGGAGAGAGGGCCTCCGACGGACTGCGCTGCGGCCAGGGGAGAAGTGTGTCCGCGCACGCGGCACCGCCCGAACGGCACGCCGCTCCGAGCGGTGCGCCGCCGACGCGGTGTGTCCGCGCGCGGCCCACCGGGCGGTAACGTCCCCACCTGCCCGCGCCGCAGACTGCCAGCCAACCACCCTCGACCACGGGAGCAGCCCGAATGTCGACCGCAGCCAACAGCCAGGACTTCAAGGTCGCCGACCTGTCCCTCGCCGCCTTCGGCCGCAAGGAGATCACCCTCGCCGAGCACGAGATGCCCGGCCTGATGGCGATCCGCAAGGAGTACGCCGCCGCGCAGCCGCTGGCCGGCGCCCGCGTCACCGGCTCGCTGCACATGACCGTGCAGACCGCCGTGCTGATCGAGACCCTCACCGCCCTCGGCGCCGAGGTCCGCTGGGCCTCCTGCAACATCTTCTCCACCCAGGACCACGCCGCCGCCGCCATCGCGGTCGGCCCGAACGGCACCCCCGAGAACCCCCAGGGCGTCCCGGTCTTCGCCTGGAAGGGCGAGACGCTCGAAGAGTACTGGTGGTGCACGGAGCAGGCGCTGACCTGGCCGAACTCGCCCACCGGCGGCCCGAACATGATCCTGGACGACGGCGGCGACGCCACCCTCCTGGTGCACAAGGGCGTCGAGTACGAGAAGGACGGCAAGGCCCCCGCCGTCGAGACCGCGGAGAACGACGAGCACCGCGCCATCCTGGAGCTCCTCAACCGCACCCTCGCCGAGAACCCGCAGAAGTGGACCAAGCTGGCGTCGGAGATCCGCGGCGTCACCGAGGAGACCACCACCGGCGTGCACCGCCTGTACGAGATGCAGCGCGACGGCGTGCTGCTCTTCCCGGCGATCAACGTGAACGACGCCGTGACCAAGTCGAAGTTCGACAACAAGTACGGCTGCCGCCACTCCCTGATCGACGGCATCAACCGCGCCACCGACACCCTCATCGGCGGCAAGACCGCCGTCGTCTGCGGCTACGGCGACGTCGGCAAGGGCTGCGCCGAGTCGCTCCGCGGCCAGGGCGCCCGCGTCATCATCACCGAGATCGACCCGATCTGCGCGCTCCAGGCCGCGATGGACGGCTACCAGGTCACCACCCTGGACGAGGTCGTCGAGACCGCCGACATCTTCGTCACCACGACGGGCAACAAGGACATCATCATGGCCTCCGACATGGCCAAGATGAAGCACCAGGCGATCGTCGGCAACATCGGCCACTTCGACAACGAGATCGACATGGCCGGCCTCGCCGCCATCGACGGCATCGTCAAGGACGAGGTCAAGCCGCAGGTCCACACCTGGACCTTCCCCGACGGCAAGGTCCTGATCGTGCTGTCCGAGGGCCGCCTGCTCAACCTCGGCAACGCGACCGGCCACCCGTCCTTCGTGATGTCCAACTCCTTCGCGGACCAGACCCTGGCCCAGATCGAGCTGTTCACCAAGCCGGCGGAGTACCCGACCGACGTCTACGTCCTGCCCAAGCACCTGGACGAGAAGGTCGCCCGCCTCCACCTCGACGCCCTCGGCGTCAAGCTCACCACGCTGCGCCCCGAGCAGGCCGCCTACATCGGCGTCACGGTCGAGGGCCCGTACAAGTCCGACCACTACCGCTACTGATCCCGGTGACCCCGGCGCCCGCCCTGCCACCGCGCACGGCGGGCACCACCACCGGCAGCCGGTGAACCAGGCCCCCGTCCAGCACCACGGCGGGGGCCTGACCCGTACTACCGGACCCGACCAAGGACCCCCATGCCCCGCGGCCGATACTCCCTGCACGACCCGCACGACCACACCCCCCTCGGCGAAGAACACTTCCACTGCGCCACCGGCCCGTCGGGCTGGCGCTACGTCTCCCAGCTCACCACTCCCTCCGGAGACCACGCGGGCTCCGTCGACCTCACCCTCGACGACCTCGGCCGCCCCATCCGTCTCGAACTCCACGCCGGCGGCTGGCAGGTCCGCGGCGCCGCCCTCGAAGGCGTCACCTGGGTCCGCACCGACCCGGCCGGCGACCACGCCACCGAAGGCAACGTCCCCGCCCACGCCTTCACCGGCGCGTCCCCCGCGTTTCTCGTCGCCACCGCCCGGCTGCTCCGCCCCGCCCCCGGCGCCGGAGCCGTCCGCACCCGCCTCGTGGCCTTCACACCCCCCGTCCTCGCGCCCCGCACGCTCGACCAGTCCTGGGCCCTGGTGAAAAGGACAGCACACGCCACTGACAACGGCCCGCTGACCGCGGACGAATACCAGGTCAACGACCTGGAGACCGGTGAACAGCACGCCGTACACCTCGCCGGCGACGTCGTCCTGTCCGCACCCGGCATCGAACTCGAAGACCTGGAAACCCCGCCTTCGACCTTCACCTGACCGGCGACCCCCAGCCCGCCGGCCCCCTCACACCGGCCCCCTCACACCGGCCCCCTCACACCGGCCCCCTCACGCCGGCCCTCACGCCGGCGGCGCGAACCCCGAACGACGCTCGCCGCCACCCTCCGGCCCGCGCTCGGACCGCACCGGCCCGGCCTCGCCGCCACCGACCGGCCCGGCCGTAGCGCCGCTCCCATGCCCGGCAGCAGGCACCGCGTACGGCGCCACCGAGGGCGCAGGAGCCGCGTACGGCGCTGCCGTGGGCCCAGGCGCCGCATACGGGGCTGCCATGGGACCAGGCGCCGGAGCCCACGTACCCTGCTGCCCGCCCCAAGCCGCCGCAGGCCCACCGCCCGGACGTCCGTCCCCACCCCCGGGCCCGGCGGCCACCGGCCCCGGAGCCCCCAGCGGCGCGCCGAACGCCCGCTGCGCCTCCCGCGCCTGCCGCTCACCCGCCACCGCGGCCAGATACACCGCCGGCGGCATCCCCGCCGGCACCGACGCCCCCGTCCAACCGCACAGATCCCCCGCCAGCCGAGCCGCCATCCCCCCGCCGACCTGCGGATCCAGCTGGCCCATCCGGCTCAGGAACTGGCGCACCGTAAGCCACCAGCCGTCCGGAACCCGCGACAGGTCCAGCGCGCCCAGCTCCGCCGCCAGCCACGGCGGCGGAGGCGGCAGCACCGGCATCCCGCGCGGCGTGGGTATCCGCTCCCGTACGACCACGGTCCCCGCGAACACGTCGCCGAGCCGCCGCCCCCGCGCCGACACCAGCGAGGCGATGCACGCCACCACGCCCATCGTCATCACGATCTCCACGGCACCTATCGCGCCCCGCACCAGCGCGTGCCGGAACCGGATCGGCCCGCCGTCCTCGCGCACCACCCGCAGCCCGCACACCAGCTTGCCCAGCGACCGGCCACGGCTCAGCGTCTCGACCGCGATCGGCACCCCGACCAGCACCAGCACGAACAACGCCACCTGGACGGCGGCCACCGCCGCCTCGTCCATCGACCCCGTGGCATTCAGCATCAGCACCGACACCAGGAGGTAGGTACTCCAGGCCGCGGCGAGATCCACGAGCACCGCCAGCGCCCGGCTCGGCAACCGGGCAGGCCGCAGCCCCAACACCACCGCTTCGCCCGTTACGAGCTCGTTCACGCGCCGTCCTCCCATACCCCGGGCCGTACGAACCGTTCCGTACCGCTGCCCGCCCCACTGCCGACCCGCCCAGTCTGCCAAGCTGACAAGACACTCACCTCACGGCGCCGCCAGGAGCGAAACCCCATGGACCTCGATGTCTTCGTCACGGCCCACCGCGCGGAGTGGGACCGGCTCGAAGAACTGCTGCGCCGCAGACGCCGTCTCACCGGCGCCGAGGCCGACGAACTGGTCACCCTCTACCAGCGGACCACCACCCACCTGTCCCTCCTCCAGACCAGCGCCCCGGACCCGGTCCTCACCGGACGCCTCACTTCTCTGGTGGCGCGCGCCCGCAGTACGGTCACCGGCGCACGTAAGGCATCCTGGCGCGACGTCGCCCGGTTCTTCACGGTCTCCTTCCCCGCCGCGGTCTACCGCCTGCGCCACTGGTGGATACCGACGGCCCTCCTGTCCATCGCGGCCGGCGCGCTCATCGCCTGGTGGGTAGCCGCCCACCCCGAGGTGCAGGCCGCCATCGGCGCCCCCGAAGACCTCCGCGCCATGACGCGCCCGGGCGGCGAGTACGAGACGTATTACTCCAGCCACCCCGCCGCCTCCTTCGCGGCCCAGGTCTGGACGAACAACGCACAAGCCGTCGCCCTCTGCCTGGTCCTCGGCGCCTTCCTCGCCCTGCCCGTCTTCTGGGTCCTCTTCCAGAACATGCTCAACCTGGGCATCGGCCTCGGCCTGATGTCGGCCGCCGGCCGCCTCGACACCTTCCTCGGCCTGCTCATCCCGCACGGCCTCCTGGAACTCACCGCAGTCTTCGTCGCGGCCGGTGTCGGCCTGCGTCTCGGCTGGACGGTCGTCGACCCGGGCCCGCGCACCCGCCGCACCGCCTTGGCCGAGGAGGGCCGCACCGCCCTCGGCGTCGCGATCGGCCTGGCCGCCGTCCTGTTCGTCGCGGGCGCCCTCGAAGGCTTCGTAACCCCCTCCGGTCTGCCCACCTGGGCCCGCATATCCATCGGTGCCGCAGCAGAGGTGGCGTTCCTCGTCTACGTGTACGTGCTCGGCGGCCGTGCCGTCCGAACAGGCGAAACGGGGGATGTCGACGAGTCGGATCGCGCAGCCTTCCTCCCGACGGCCGCCTGATGTGCAGGCACCCCCTCTGACCTGCTAATCTCCTCATCGCCCCAAGAAACCCGTTGACACGGGTGAGGCGGGGAGGTAGATTCGAACGGTTGCCACGGACTAGACATGTTCGAGCGCAACAGTTAGTCTCTCGTCTGCTTCCGCCGGAAAATACTTCCGCGAAGCACTTCCGAACCTTTATCCGGAAAATGTGAGCCGATTCAGATCGGCGAAACACTTCTGATAAAGTCGGAACAGCCGAAAGGCAAACCCCCTCCGACATCATCGGAAACGAATTCAGCCCGGCAACGGACTGCAAATCGGATCTGCTAGAGTCGGAAAGGCCGAAAAGCGAAAGCCGGACGGCCACCCCGCTCCAACAGGGGGCCGGAAACGGAAAGCGGAAACGCCGAACGGATCTGGTA
>NZ_JBIRPD010000021.1:0-168072 GCF_044332485.1 Streptomyces sp. NPDC017056
CCGAAACCCGCCAGGTCCTCATCCGCTCCCTGGACATGCTCCGCAACAAGCACGCCGACCTGCCCGCCCGCAAACACGGCAACCCACCCCAGTAAGGAGCCCGTTGTGCCCGTTCCCGACCCCGGCGCGTCCCTCTTCCGCATCGTCCGCGGTACGGCCGACGCCACCGAACTCGCCGCACTGACCGCGGTACTGATGGCCCGCGCCGCCCACCGCGACTCCCCGCAACCAGCCACCGCCGAACCGGCCCCCGTCTGGCGCCGCCCCGCCTACCACCCACCCGGCAGTTGGCGACGCGCCGCCTGACCCCCGGGCCCACGGCTCACCCTACGCGGTGGCGGCGCCGGATATCGCCGCAACGCCCACACCGCACCTAATGCGCACGCACAAAACCTCAGCTCAGGAACCCTTAGCAGCCTTCTCAAGAATCATCACGCACTCCACATGATGCGTAACCGGAAACAGATCGAGCGCCCGCATCCTTCGCGGCGCGTAGCCCGCCTCTGCGAAGTACTTCAGGTCGCGGGCCAGGGCTGCCGGGTCGCAGGCTACGTAGGCGATGCGGCGGGCGTTCAGGGAGGCGAGGTGGGCGACGGTTTCGCGGCCGGCGCCTGCGCGCGGGGGGTCCAGGACGATCAGGTCGACGTCCGAGATGCCGGTGCGGGGGAGGATTTGTTCGACCTTGCCGTGTTCGATGCGGACGCGGTCGAGGTCCTGGAGGTTGTGGCGGGCGTCTTCCGCGGCGCGCTTGCTGCTTTCGATGCCGAGGACGGCGCCCTTTTCGCCGACGCGGTCGGCCAGTGCGCCGGCGAAGAGGCCGACGCCGCAGTAGAGGTCGAGGGCCATGTCGCCCTTCTTCGGCATCAGGCCCTGCATGACGGCCTCGACCAGGAGGTCGGCCGCCTTGGGGTGGACCTGCCAGAAGCCGCCGTTGCCGACGCGCCAGGTGCGGTCGGCGGCGCGTTCGCGGACGAAGGGGCGGCCGTGGACGCGGTGGACGCCGCCGTCCTTCTCGTGCACGCGGAGGACCGAGACGGGCTTGTCGAGTTCGACGATGGGCAGGCGGCCGCCGGGGCGGGGGGTCAGGACGACCTGGCGGTCGTTCGAGCCGGTGGCGGCGATGGCCTCGACGGTGGCGATCTGGGGCCAGTCGCGCTTTTCGATGCCGAGTTCGGAGACGCCGGGGGCGGCGATCAGGCAGTGGTCGACGGGCTGGACGTCGTGGGAGCGGTGCTTGCGGAGGCCCACCCGGCCTTCGGCGTCGATGGCGTACTGGACGCGGGTGCGCCAGGCCGGGACCTCGCCCTTGGGGACCTTGTCGCCGGGGGCCGGTTCGACCGTGCCGTCCCAGCGGGCCTCCTCGGGGGTCAGGCCGGCCAGGCGGGACAGCTGCTCGGTGATCACGTCGGCCTTGAGGCGGCGCTGCGCGCCGGGGGCGGCGTGCTGCCAGTCGCAGCCGCCGCACTTGCCGGGTCCCGAGAAGGGGCAGGGGGCCTCGACGCGGTCCTTGGAGGGGGTGAGGATCTCGATGGCGTCGGTGCGGAGGAAGCGGGCGCCTTCTTCGCCGTCGGTGACGCGGGCGATGACGCGTTCGCCGGGGAGGGCGTGCCGTACGAAGAGGACCTGGCCCTCGTCCGTTCGGGCGACGCAGTGGCCGCCGTGTGCGACGGGGCCGACCTCGACCTCGTACTCCTCGCCTACCAGCGACTTCTTCGGTTCGGTCTGCATGGTGGGAGGACTCCTGGGGTGGGACGGGAGAAGAGGGCTGAGCGGCGGATGCCGACCTGCAAGTCTACGGGGCGGGCGGACGGAGTCCGAACCGGGAGCGGGGGCGGAGGGGCGGGGCGGCAGCACACGGGCCCGGGCCTCCCTGGGGGAGGTCCGGGCCCGTGCAGCAGGCAGACGTTACTTGCGCGCCGCCGCCTTCTCCTTCTTCGGCTGGGCGACCGGGCCCCGGCGCACCGCGCCCGGCGCGTTCCACTCGGCGCGCTTGCGGGCGCGCTTCTTGGCGGCCTCGGAGGAGTCGAGCTGCCAGGGGACGGAGGTGACCATGACGCCGGGGGTGAACAGGAGGCGGCCCTTGAGGCGCAGGGCGCTCTGGTTGTGGAGGAGGTGTTCGTACCAGTGGCCGACGACGTACTCCGGGATGTAGACGGAGACGGCGTCGCGCGGGCTCTCGCGGCGCAGGGATTTGACGTAGTCGATGATGGGGCGGGTGATCTCGCGGTAGGGGGAGGCGAGGACCTTCAGGGGGACGTCGATGTTGCGGCGTTCCCACTCCGTCTTGAGGGCCTTGGTCTCGGCCGGGTCGACGTCGACGCTGACCGCTTCGAGGGTGCCGGAGCGCATCAGCTTGGCGTAGCTGAGGGCGCGCAGGGTGGGCTTGTGGACCTTGGAGACCAGGACGATCGAGTGGACGCGGGAGGGGCGTACCGCCTCGTCGCCGGGGACGTCCTCGGCGGCGATCTCCTCGGCGACCCGGTCGTAGTGGCGGCGGATCGCGGTCATGGTGGCGTAGAAGATGACCATGCCGAGGACCGCGACCCAGGCGCCGTGGCTGAACTTGGTCAGCAGGACGACGACGAGCACCAGGCCGGTGAGGGTGGCGCCGAAGGCGTTGATCGCCCGCGAGCGGTGCATCCGGCGGCGCTTGGCCGGCTCCTTCTCGGTCAGCAGGTGGCGGTTCCAGTGGCGGACCATGCCGATCTGGCTGAGCGTGAAGGAGACGAAGACGCCGACGATGTAGAGCTGGATCAGGCGGGTGGAGTCCGCGCCGTAGATGTAGACGAGGACGATGGCCGCGCCGGCGAGCAGCACGATGCCGTTGGAGAAGGCCAGCCGGTCGCCGCGGGTGTGCAGCTGGCGCGGCAGGTAGCGGTCCTGGGCGAGGATCGAGCCGAGCAGCGGGAAGCCGTTGTACGCGGTGTTCGCGGCGAGGAAGAGGACCAGGGCGGTGGCGGCGGCGAGCACGACGAAGAAGAACGTGCCGTCGCCGAAGACCGCGGCGGCGACCTGCGAGATGACGGGGTTCTGGGTGTAGCCGGAGCCGACCGGGACGCCGTTGTGCAGCAGGTCCGTGGCGGGCGTCTCCGCCATCTTCACGTCGGTGGCCATGGCCAGGCCGATGATGCCGCAGAACATGGTGACGGCCAGGCCGCCCATCAGGGCCAGGGTGGTGGCGGCGTTCTTGGACTTGGGCTTGCGGAAGGCGGGGACGCCGTTGGAGATCGCCTCGACGCCGGTGAGCGCGGCGCAGCCGGAGGAGAAGGCGCGCAGCAGGAGGAAGACGAGAGCGAAGCCGGCGAGGCCGCCCTGTTCGGCGTGGATGGTGAAGTCGGCGGTGGGCGCCTTCATGGTGTCACCCATGATCGCGCCGCGCACCACGCCCCAGATGATCATGATGAAGACGCCGGCGACGAAGATGTACGTCGGGATCGCGAAGAGCTTGCCGGACTCCTTGACGCCGCGCAGGTTCATCAGCGTCAGCAGCACGATCATGACGATGGCGCAGAGCGTCTTGTGCTCGGTGACGAACGGGATCGCCGAGCCCAGGTTCTCCACGCCGGAGGAGATGGAGACGGCGACGGTCAGGACGTAGTCGACCAGCAGGGCGCTGGCGACGGTCAGCCCGGCCTTGGGCCCGAGGTTGGTGTTGGCGACCTCGTAGTCGCCGCCGCCGCTCGGGTAGGCGTGCACATTCTGCCGGTAGGACGCCACGACCGTGAACATCAGCACCACGACCGCGAGCGCGATCCAGGGGCTGAAGTGGTACGCCGACACACCCGCGACGGACAGGACGAGCAGTACCTCGCCCGGGGCGTAGGCCACGGAGGACAGCGGGTCGGAGGCGAACACGGGGAGTGCGATGCGCTTGGGGAGAAGGGTCTCGCCGAGCTTGTCGCTGCGCAGTGCGCGCCCGATAAGGATCCGTTTGGGCACGTCGGTCAGTTTGGACACGCAGAGGATGCTAAGCCTTCGTCAAGGCACGCGCCCACCCGCCACCCGTGCGGGCGTGGGCGTTGTGCCCGTATGCCGAGGCCGCATTTCCCGGCCACAGCGGCCACCAGCGGATTCATCGTCCCTGCACAGACCGGACCTGCGGCCCGGCGGCGCCTCTTCTTCTCTACGACTTCTTAACGCCCCGGCATTTCTACGCCTTCTTAACGCCCGCCGGCGAGGCGCGCCCCGGCGGAGCGCCGACATCCTCACCCCCGTCGAGGATGTCGGCGGCCTGCCGCCGGCCGGCGCCGGCGGCGGCGTTCCCGCCGGTTCCTCGATGGTGGCAGGGCGGCGGGGCCCCGCACATTGCCGGATCCCGGCAATCTTTATGCATCCCTGATGGCCTGTTAACGGGCCACGGCCTTGCGGTGCGGCGCGACCGGGCAGGGGAACCGAAGGCCGGATTCCGCCCCTGGGGCAGCCGTCAGAGCGGCTTGTCCGGCCAGCCCAGCAGGCGGGCGCCCATCGCCGCCGTCTCCAGCGTGAACCGCTGGAGGCCGTCGGCCGGGTCGTAGCCCGTCAGGAACCTGATGCGCTCCAGGCGGTACGACAGGGTGCGCACGCTGATCTTCAGGCGGCGGGCCGCCTCGGCGTTCACATAGCCGGCCGCCGCGCACGCACCGATCGTCTCCAGGAGCGGTCCCGCGCCGCCGCGTGACTGCGTCAGCGGCCCCAGCACGGTCCGTACGAGGTCGGCCATGGCCGCGCGGTCCCGCAGCAGCACGGGGAAGACCAGCAGGTCGGCGGCGCGCAGCACGGGCCCGTCGAGGTCCAGCTGCTCGGCCAGCTCCAGCGCGCCGAGGGCTTCCTCGTACGAGCGCACCACGCCGCCCGCGCCGGAGTGCGCCCGGCCGATGGCCACCCGCCGCGCGCCCTGCCTGCCCACGTCGGGGCAGCGCGCGTAGGTGGCGAAGGCGTCCAGGACCGCGCGCTCGCTGCTCGCGCCGACGCAGACCAGCCGGCCTTCCTTGGTGGTGATCAGGACGTCGCGGTCGCCGAACCGGCCGAGGAGTTCGCGTTCGACCCGGCGGGCGACCGGGTGGATGTCGTCGAAGGGCTCGTCGCCCTCGGCGACGGCGACCGCGTGCTCGTAGGCGAGCCGCAGTCCGAACCGTTCGGCGCGCTCGGCCAGCCGCCCCAGGTCGCTGCGCCCGTACAGCAGGTCGTCGACGAACTCTCGGCGCTCGGCCTCCATCTGCCGTACGGCGAGCCGCTGCGCCCGTTCGTGTCCCTCGCCGAACGCGGCGATGGCGGCGTCCACGGCGCCGAGCAGGGCGTCGCCGGTACGGGCCCGCTCGGTCGCGCCCGCGGCCCGTGCGACGCCCGGCAGCGTGCCCCACACCCGCCGCGTCTCGCCCAGGAAGAGGCCGACCAGTTCGCGCAGCCCGTGGCCCGACTCGGCGGCCCGCTCCCCCAGCTCGCGCAGCGCGTCCAGTTCCGCGCGCCGCGGCAGCCGCCCGGTCTCGGACACCTCGCCGAGGAGCGTGGCGTACCCCTCCAGATACTCCGGGGACATCCCGCCTCGCTTCACCGTCCGCGCTCCCTGCCGCCGCACCGTTCACCGCTCCGGCTTTCGGAGCACCGTCCATCCTGCCGGACGGCGCGTGGTGCGCCGGAGCAGGCCCGTCCGGGCCCTCGGCGGTGCCCGGACGGCCCTCGCCTGCTACGGGGCGGGGCGTCCTGAGCGGGCGTGCCGGGAGATCAGTTCGCCGAGGCCCTGGCGGGTGGCGACCAGGAGGACGTGGTCCTGCGGCCGCAGTTCGTAGCCGTCGCCGAGTTCCCCTGCGAGGCGGGCGCGCGGGCGCTCCTGTGGTTCCTCGTACGCGGGCTCCGGCGGGCCGTCGT
Organism: Streptomyces sp. NPDC017056; assembly: GCF_044332485.1. Lineage (NCBI taxonomy): Bacteria > Bacillati > Actinomycetota > Actinomycetes > Kitasatosporales > Streptomycetaceae > Streptomyces > Streptomyces sp. NPDC017056. Next base: position 5,845 of record NZ_JBIRPD010000021.1, read on the forward strand.
CGGGGGCCGAGGTGTCCACGGCCAGGACGCGGAGCAGGCCGGGCCGGAAGACGTCGGCGATCTTGCGGCCCTCCAGGGCGGCGTGGCCCCGTACCCCGACCCGGGCGACGAGCAGCACCCGCCGCTCGACGGGGATGGCGCCGAGGATCTGACGTCCCATCATCGCGCCGGCGAAGGCGGGGGCGGCCAGGAAGCTGACGCTGCGGCTGCGGGTGCGCGCCTGGGGGTGGGCGGCGCGCAGTGTGCGGTAGACGGCGGTGGCGAAGCGGTCGTCGAACAGGCGCAGCGTCACGCGCAGCTGCGGCTTTACCGAGCGGGCGTAGAGCGCTGCCTCCAAATTGGTGGTGTCGTCGCTGGTGAGGGCGAGCAGGGCATGCGCGCGTTGGATCTTCGCGGCTTCCAGTACGCCTTCGTGCGTGACGTCTCCCACCACCGTCGGCACGCGCAGCCGGCGCGCCAGCGCGATGCCGCGCGCGTCGGGGTCCGCCTCCACACACACCACGGGGGTGCCCAGCTCGTGCAGCCGGGCCAGCACTCGCGTGCCGACCTTTCCGAGGCCGAGCAGCACCACGTGCCCGGACAGGCCGCGCGGCGGGCGGCGCAGCGCGGAGGCGTTGCGGAAGGTGCCCAGTCCTTCCAGCGCGGCGGCGACCAGGACCGGCAGCAGCAGCAAGCCGGTGAGGCCGGACAACAGTTGCAGCACCTTGCGGGAGACCGGTTCGCCGATGGCCGGTTCGTTGATGGCGAAGAGGTCGAGGAGAGAGAGGTACGCGGCGTGCAGCGGGGAATCGCCGGTCGCCAAGGAGGAGGCGACGGCCAGCGCGAGTACGGCCCCGACGACGCCGGCCAGCGACCAGCGCAGCCGGCGGGAGAAGAAGGAGCGCAGCGGCGCGCCCCTGCCACGGAGGCCGCCCAGGCGGCGCAGTGCGGCCGGTCCGCCCCGCCGCGCCTGGCTGAGCGATTCCCCCCGTCCGCCAGGTCGCGACTGCCTGCCCTGGTAGGAGACGGTTTCCAGGACGACGGTGCCGCGCCCGTCGGCGGCCGCTGCGGTGGCTTCGTCCGGAAGGAGTTCCGGGCCCTCGTCGGCGGGCCCTTCCGTCCCGGCCGCCCGGCCGGCGTCGCCCCCTGCCGTATCGGCGACGTCGGCCGCCGCGGTCAGGACGGCGAGCGGGCACAGTCCGGAGGTGGCGGCCGGGCCCGGCCCTGCGGGGCCGCGCTCCACGGCGCGCAGCAGCAGGCCGTCGGCCTCGATGACCTTGCTGGTGCCGGCCACGGCGGTGGCGGCCAGCGCGGGGGCCACGGTGTCGGCGTCGGACAGGACCGTGGTCGACGCGTCGGCGCCCTCGCCGTCGAGGGCGCCGACGGCCGCGGCCTGGTCGAGCAACTGCTCCAGGTACTGACCGAGTTTGCGGTTGTAGAGCCGGATCACCAGCCGCAGGCGCGGGTTGAGCCGCCGGGCGCGCAGCGCGGCGTGGATGTTGGTCTCGTCGTCGTCGTAGACGAGCGCGAGGGCGCCCGCCGTGCCGATGCCGGCCTCGGCGAGGGTGTCGTCGTCGGCCTCCGCCGCCTCCAGGACCCGTATGGGCTCGTCGGGCTCCCCCGCGTCCCCCGCCTCGTCGCCCGGCGCTCCGGGCGGGCCAGCCGGCGTACGGACCATGGCCGCCGACACCCGCCCCAGCAGTGCCTGGGCCCGCCCCAGCGCCCCGGCGGGCGGCGGGATGCGGGGCCGGTGCGGCTCTCTCGCGGAGGGGACGACGAGGGTCACCCGCTCGCGGTAGACGTCCTTGAGTTCGGCGGCGAGGCGGCGCGCGAGGGCGTCGTCGCCGCAGACGACCATATGCGGGGTGGCTGGCACCTGTCGGGACTGCTGGGGCTCGGTGGACACGAGGCTCAGCGTGCCCTACGGAGCGGCCGGGGCGCACGCGGTCACGGCCTGCCGCGGGGCTCGCGCTCGGGCGGACGGGCCCGGTCCCGGACCGGCCGGGCGCCGGCGGGCGCGCCCCGGGGCGTACGCTCCCGCTTCCTTGATCGACGACCAGAATTCCGGCCGGACCGCAAGGAAACTTACTCTTCACTTATGTTCTCTTGGCACTTTCTTAACACTTTGGACGGCCAGGTGAGCGAACTGCGTGGCTGCAGCGGCCTCCATGGGAGGTAGCGTGGTCGCCGAACACGCCAGGTCGAAGCAGCCGGCGTCACAGCACAGTGAAAGGTGCGAGGTAGGGGCCGATGCACATCGTCATCATGGGGTGCGGGCGGGTGGGTTCCGCGCTCGCACAGACCTTGGAGAGCCAGGGTCATACGATCGCGGTGGTCGACCAGGACCCCACCGCCTTCCGCCGCCTGGGCGCCGGATTCGGCGGCCGCCGGGTGACCGGAGTCGGCTTCGACCAGGACACGCTGCGCGAGGCCGGGATCGAGGAGGCGGGCGCCTTCGCCGCCGTCAGCAGCGGCGACAACTCCAACATCATCGCGGCCCGGGTGGCCCGCGAGATGTTCGGCGTGGAGAACGTCGCGGCCCGTATCTACGACCCGCGCCGCGCCGAGGTCTACCAGCGGCTGGGCATCCCGACCGTCGCCACCGTGCGCTGGACGGCGGACCAGATGCTGCGCCGGCTGCTGCCCTCCGGGGCCGAGCCGCTGTGGCGCGACCCGAGCGGCGGCGTCCAGCTCGCCGAGGTGCACACCTCGCCGTCCTGGGTGGGCCACAAGATCAGCCAGCTGCAGGAGGAGACCGGCGTACGCGTCGCCTTCCTCACCCGGCTGGGCGAGGCGATGCTGCCGACCTCGCAGACCGTGTTGCAAGAAGGCGACCTGGTGCACGTGATGATGCGCACCGACGAGGTCGAGAAGGTGGAAGCGGTGTTCGCCGAAGGGCCCGAGGAGGCGCACGCATGAGGGTCGCTATCGCGGGCGCGGGCGCGGTGGGCCGGTCCATCGCGGGCGAGCTGCTGGAGAACGGGCACGAGATCCTGCTCATCGACAAGGCGCCGACGGCGATCTCGGTCGAGCGGGTGCCGCTGGCGGAGTGGCTGCTGGCCGACGCCTGCGAGATCACCTCGCTGGACGAGGCCGCGCTGCAGCGCTGCAACGTCGTCATCGCGGCGACCGGCGACGACAAGGTCAACCTCGTCGTCTCGCTGCTCGCCAAGACCGAGTACGGCGTGCCGCGGGTGGTGGCCCGCGTGAACAACCCCAAGAACGAGTGGCTGTTCAACGAGGCGTGGGGCGTGGACGTCGCGGTCTCCACCCCGCGGCTGATGTCGGCGCTGGTCGAGGAGGCGGTGAGCGTCGGCGATCTCGTACGGCTGCTGCGCTTCAGCCACGGCGACGCCAACCTTGTCGAGCTGACGCTGCCCCCGGAGGCGGCGCTGGCCGGCACCCGGGTCGGCGACGTCCAGTGGCCGGAGGACACCTCGCTGGTCACGATCATCCGCGGCAACCGGGTGCTCACTCCGAACAAGGAGGACGCGCTGGAGGCCGGCGACGAGCTGCTGTTCGTCGCGGCCCAGTCGCGCGAGGAGCAGTTGGAGGACCTGCTGTCGGTCCGCCGCGAGGTGTGACCGCGGCCGGAACGTAGTACGTGACGGCGAAGGGCCGGGAACCTCGGAGGTTCCCGGCCCTTCGGCGTTCGTACCGCCCGGCGTCAGCCCCGGTGCTGCGGGGTGCGGGGCTGCTCGGCGGCCATCGCCTGCGGCGTGACGTCCTTGGCGAGGTCGGTGGCCACCGCGTCCAGGACACCGTTCTCCAGCGTCGCGCGCTCGCGCCGCGCCTTCGCCTCCTCCTCGGCCTTCTCCTTGGCCTCCGTCTCCGCGAAGACGTCGATGGGCGCCGGCGCCTTGGCCAGGAACAGCCAGGTCAGCCAGACCGCCAGCAGGAACGGCGGGATTTTCAGCGCGATCAGCACCCAGCCCAGGTGCGCGGTGTCCGCCCACCAGTACAGCGGGAAGAGGACCGCGCACTTGGCGAGCAGGATCGCGCCCCAGGCGTAGCTGGCCTTGGCGTACGCCTTCTTGCGGCCCGGGTTGCGGGTGCGCCAGGAGAGGTTCTCCTTGAACACCGGCCCGAGGATCAGGCCGATCAGCGGGGCGCCGGCCAGCGTGGTGACGATGTAGGCGACGCCCAGGCCCAGCGTGTAGAGCATGCCGGGCAGGTAGAAGTCCTTGGCGTTGCCGGTCATCATCGCGAAGACCACGCCGAAGGCCACCCCGAAGACGCCGCTGAACGCGTGCTTGACGGTGTCCTTGCGGACCAGGCGCGCGACGCCCAGCACCAGCGAGACCACCAGGGCGGCGATCGCGGAGACGTGCAGGTCCTTGTTGACCGTGTAGATCGTGACGAACAGCAGGCCGGGCAGCACGGTCTCCACCATGCCGCGCACGCCGCCGAAGGCCTCGAACAGGGCGGCTTCGGTGACGGCTCTGCCGTCGGGCGCTGCGTCCTGCTCCTGGGCCGGCTCGCCGGCCGGTCCGGTGGTTCGGGTCGGTCGGTCGTCAGACGTCACCGGCTACTCCTGTCCGAGTGGTCGGAGTTCGTATTTCGGATTGAACAGCACCCGGCGTCCGTGACTCAGCGAGATCCGGCCCGAGGCGATGAGCTTGCGTCCCGGCTCTATGCCGACGATGGAACGGCGGCCGAGCCACACCACGTCCAGCGCGGCGGAGCCGTCGAACAGCTCCGCCTCCAGCGCGGGCACACCGGCGCGCGGCCGCAGCGTCACGTGGCGCAGGGTACCGGTGACCTTGACTATCTGCCGGTCGTCGCAGTCGCATATACGGGTGCAGCCCGTGTCGTGCGCGTCCTGCTGCAGCTCGGCGGACTCCAGCTCCTCCTCGGAGGAGGACAGCCTGTCGAGCATCCGGCGGAAACGGCCTGCCGGCTTCTCGGATCGGGTCCCAGCACTCATGAACCCAGCGTACCGGTGCCCGGCACCCCGGATCACTGCGCCGGACGGCGCCGGACGGCCCGGGTGCCCGGCCCGCGCCCTACTGCTCGAAGCGGTAGCCCATGCCCGGCTCGGTGACGAAGTGCCGGGGGTGCGAGGGGTCGCTCTCCAGCTTCCGGCGCAGCTGCGCCATGTAGACCCGCAGGTAGTTGGTCTCGGTGCCGTACGAGGGCCCCCAGACCTCCTGGAGGAGCTGCTTCTGACTGACGAGACGTCCCGTATTGCGGACCAGGACTTCCAGCAGATGCCACTCGGTCGGCGTAAGGCGTACGTCCCGGCCCTCGCGGTTGACCTTCTTCGCGGCCAGGTCGACGGTGAACCCGTCGGTCTCCACGATCACCGCGTCCTCGGCGGGCCCGGTCGGCTCGGCCCTGCGCACCGCGGCGCGCAGCCGTGCCAGCAGCTCGTCCATCCCGAAGGGCTTGGTGACGTAGTCGTCAGCGCCCGCGTCCAGCGCCTCGACCTTCTCGTCCGAGGTCTGCCGGGCGGAGAGCACCAGGATCGGCACCCGGGTCCAGCCGCGCAGCCCCTTGATCACCTCCACGCCGTCCATGTCGGGCAGGCCGAGGTCCAGGACGATGACGTCGGGGTGGCGGGCGGCGGCCAGCTTCAGGGCGGTGGCCCCGTCGGGGGCGGCGTCCACCTCGTACTTGCGCGCCTTCAGGTTGATCACGAGGGCACGTACGATCTGCGGCTCGTCGTCGACCACAAGCACCCGGTTCACTGTCGTTCTCCTCGTGGTGGGGAAACCCGCCGGGCCCTGCCCGCGCGGTGTCGGCTGGATGGCGGCCCGGGGAACCCCCGGCGGCCCGCGGTCACGTCGTCGCCTGGGCCGGCAGGTCGGGCCGCACCGGCGGCCGCCCTGCCGCGGCCCGCAGGGTGAGGACCATGGTCATGCCGCCGCCGGGGGTGTCCTCGGCGGCGAGGGTGCCGCCCATCGACTCGGCGAAGCCGCGGGCGACGGCGAGGCCCAGGCCCACGCCCGCGCCGCGCGGGGCGTCCCCGTACCGCTGGAACGGCTCGAAGATGCGGTCCTTGGAGCTGTCGGGCACGCCGGGGCCCCGGTCGGCGATGCGCAGTTCGACGCGGTCGCCGAGGGCGCTGGCGGAGACCAGCACGCGCTCGCCCTCCGGGCTGTACTTGACGGCGTTCTCGACCAGGTTGGCCACGGAGCGCTCCAGCAGGCCGGGGTCGACGGCGACGATCGGCAGTTCCTCGGGGATGTCGAGGGTGACGCTGCCCTCGGGGACGCCGCCGAGCGCCATCGGCACCACCTCGTCCAGGTCGATCTCGCGGATCAGCGGGGTGACCGTACCCGTCTGGAGGCGGGACATGTCCAGCAGGTTGCCCACCAGGTGGTCCAGCCGGTCGGCGCCCGCCTCGATGCCCTCCAGCAGCTCCGCCTCGTCCTCCTCGGACCAGGCGACGTCGTCGGAGCGCAGCGAGGTCACCGACGCCTTGATGCTCGCGAGCGGCGTGCGCAGGTCGTGGCTGACGGCGGCCAGCAGCGCCGTACGGATGCGGTTGCCCTCGGCCAGCTCGCGGGCCCGCTCCGCCTCGCCGACCAGCCGCTGCCGGTCCAGTACGACGGCGGCCTGCGCGGCGAAGGCGGCCAGCACGCGGCGGTCCTCGGCGGGCAGCACCCGGCCGGTCAGCGCCAGCGCCATGTGGTCGCCGACCGGCATGTCCACGTCCGCGTCCTCGGGCCGCAGCAGGGGCTCGGCCTCCGGCCCTTCGCCGGCACTGCCGACCCGGCCCGCGCAGGTCCACGGCTCGACGTCGCCGGCGCGCTCCAGCAGCGCCACCGAGTCCATGCCGAACGTCTCCCGTACCCGTTCCAGCAGCGCGTCCAGCGTCGTCTCGCCGCGCAGCACGCTGCCCGCCAGGAAGGAGAGGATCTCCGACTCGGCGCGCAGCCGCGCCGCCTGGTGGGTGCGGCGGGCGGCCAGGTCGACGACGGAGGCGACCGAGACGGCGACCGCGAAGAAGATCAGGATCGCGACGATGTTCTTCGGGTCGTAGATGGTGATCGAGTGGGTGGGCGGCGTGAAGTAGAAGTTCAGGAGCACCGAGCCGACGGCGGCCGCGGCGAGCGCCGGCAGCAGCCCGCCGACCAGCGCGGCGGCGACGGTCAGGAACAGGAAGAGCAGGACGTCGTTGGCCAGCCCCGGGCCGTTGTCGATGGCGGTGAGCAGCACCGACAGCAGGACGGGGGCCACCACGCCGAGCAGCCAGCCGGCGACGATCCTGGCCCGGCCGAGGCGGGCGCCGCGCGCCACGGGCAGGCCGCGGCCCTTGGCGACCTCGTCGTGCGTGACGATGTGGACGTCCAGGTCGGGTCCCGAGTCGCGGGCGACGGTGGCGCCGACGCCCGGCCCGAAGACGTACTGCCACGTCTTGCGGCGGCTGGAGCCCAGCACGATCTGCGTGGCGTTGACGCCGCGCGCGAACTCCAGCAGCGCGCTCGGTATGTCGTCGCCTATGACGTGGTGGAACGTCCCGCCGAGGTCCTCCACGAGCGTGCGCTGTACGGCGAGTTCCTTGGGCGAGGCCGAGGTCAGCCCGTCGCTGCGCGCGATGTAGACGGCGAGCACCTCGCTGCCCGAGCCCTTGGCCGCCATCCGGGACGCGCGGCGGATGAGCGTACGCCCCTCGGGGCCGCCGGTCAGGCCGACGACGATACGCTCGCGTCCCGCCCAGATCGTCGAGACGCTGTGCTCGGTGCGGTACTGCTGGAGGTACTCGTCGACGCGGTCGGCGACCCACAGCAGGGCCAGCTCGCGCAGCGCGGTCAGGTTGCCCGGCCGGAAGTAGTTGGACAGGGCGGCGTCCACCTTGTCGGGCTTGTAGATGTTGCCGTGCGCCATGCGCCGCCGGATGGCCTGTGGCGACATGTCGACCAGCTCGATCTGGTCGGCACGGCGGACGATCTCGTCGGGCACGGTCTCGCGCTGCCGTACGCCCGTTATCGACTCGACGACGTCACCCAGCGATTCGAGGTGCTGGATGTTGACCGTCGAGATCACGTCGATACCGGCCTCCAGCAGCTCCTCCACGTCCTGCCAGCGCTTGGTGTTGCGGGAGCCGGGCACGTTCGTGTGCGCGAGCTCGTCGACGAGCGCGACGGCGGGGCGGCGTTCCAGCACCGCGTCCACGTCCATCTCGGTGAACGTCGACCCGCGGTACTCCAGCTCCGCGCGCTGGATCTGCTCCAGGCCGTGCAGCATGACCTCGGTACGGGGCCGGTCGTGGTGCTCGACGAACGCCACCACGGCGTCCGTGCCGCGCTCCACCCGCCGGTGCGCCTCGGACAGCATCGAGTACGTCTTGCCGACGCCCGGTGCAGCGCCGAGGTAGATCCGTAGCTTGCCGCGTGCCATGGCCCCATTGTCTTACGTGAAGGCCGCCCCCACCGGGCTGAACCTGATGCGACCCTACCGACCGCACACCGCCACAAAAGCCGCAGGTAGCGGCTTCGGCCCAGGTCTTGACGCGACTCTGATACAGGGCGCAGGCCCACCGCGCCCCGGGTTTCCCGGCCCGCACCGCCGCGGCGGAAACCGTTCGCCCTCCCGCCCCGGCGCGACGACGATGGCAGCCATGACCGACGTACACACCCGTATCGCGCACACCGCCGACCTGGATGCCGCCACCCGCGCCATGGCACGGACGCTCCTGTACGACGTCTTCGAGGACGACATGACCGAGGAGGACTGGGACCACGCCCTCGGCGGCGTGCACGCACTGGTCTGGGAGGGCGACGAACTGATCGGTCACGCCTCGGTCGTACAGCGGCAGCTGCTGCACGCCGGCCGGGCCCTGCGGTGCGGCTACGTGGAAGGCGTCGGCGTCCGCGCCGACCGGCGCGGCAGGGGCCACGGCGCGGCCGCGATGACGGCCCTGGAACGGGTGATCCGCGACGCCTACGACCTGGGCGCCCTGTGCGCGTCCGACGGCGCCGCGGCCTTCTACGTCGCCCGCGGCTGGCGCCTGTGGCAGGGCCCGTCCGCCGTCCTCGCCCCTTCCGGTATCCGCCCCACCAAGGAGGAGGACGGCACCATCCACGTCCTCCCGGGAGCCGCGCCCTTGGACCTCACGGGACAACTGGCGTGCGACTGGAGGAGCGGGGACGTGTGGTGACGGCGGCGCGCCCGCGGAGGCGCGGGAACGGCGCCAGGCCCGCCCGTGGTGTACGGGCGGGCCTGGCGCCGGGGACGCGGGCCGGTGGTTCGCACCGGCACCTGTCTACTTGAGCAGCTCCTTGAGTCCCATGTTCAGCTTCAGGACGTTGACCCGGGGCTCGCCCATGAAGCCGAGGATTCGGCCCTCGGTGGTGGCCTCCACCAGGTGCTCGACCTTGGCGGGGTCCAGGCGGTTTTCCTTGGCCACTCGGTTGACCTGGAGTTTTGCGTACTCCGGGGAGATGTCCGGGTCGAGGCCCGAGCCGGAGGAGGTGACGGCGTCGGCCGGGACCTGCGACTGGGGGACGCCGTACGTCTTGGAGACCCACTCCTTGCGTTCCTTGACCGCGGCGATCAGGTCGGTGTTGGTGGCGCCCTGGTTGGTGGCGCCGGAGACCTGGAGGTCGTACTGGGTGTTGACGTCGTTGGTCTTGTTGCTGCCCAGGCCGGCGGACGGGCGGGGCTGGAAGTAGCGGAGGTCGGGAATCGGGTTGCCCTTGGCGTCGGTGCCCTTGTCGTAGCGCTGGCCGAGGAGTTCGGAGCCGACGACCTTGCCGTCCTGTGTCACCTCCGAGCCGTTGGCCTTGCCGTGGAAGGCGGCCTGGGCGACGCCGGTGACGACGAGGGGGTAGAGCACGCCGCAGACCACGGTTAGGACGAGCAGGGCGCGCAGGCCGGCGCCGAGGAGCCGGCCGCTGGAGCGTACCGCGTTGTTCATGTCAGTCACCCGATCCCGGGGATCGCAGAGATGAGCAGGTCGATGAGTTTGATGCCGACGAACGGAGCGATCAGGCCGCCGAGTCCGTAGATGCCGAGGTTGCGGCGGAGCATCCGGTCCGCGCTGACCGGGCGGTAGCGCACGCCCTTGAGGGCGAGCGGTACGAGCGCGACGATGATGAGCGCGTTGAAGACGATCGCGGACAGGATCGCGGACTGCGAGCTGTGCAGCCGCATGATGTTGAGCGTGTCCAGGCCCGGGTAGGCCACCGCGAACATCGCCGGGATGATCGCGAAGTACTTCGCGACGTCGTTGGCGATCGAGAAGGTGGTCAGGGCGCCCCGGGTGATCAGGAGCTGTTTGCCGATCTCGACGATCTCGATGAGCTTGGTGGGGTTGGAGTCCAGGTCCACCATGTTCCCGGCCTCCTTGGCGGCCGAGGTGCCGGTGTTCATGGCGACGCCCACGTCCGCCTGGGCGAGGGCCGGCGCGTCGTTGGTGCCGTCGCCGGTCATGGCGACCAGCTTGCCGCCGGCCTGCTCGCGCTTGATGAGCGCCATCTTGTCCTCGGGCGTGGCCTCCGCGAGGAAGTCGTCCACGCCCGCCTCGTCGGCGATGGCCTTGGCCGTCAGCGGGTTGTCGCCCGTGATCATGACGGTCTTGATGCCCATCTTGCGCAGTTCGACGAAGCGTTCGCGCATGCCGTCCTTGACGACGTCCTTGAGGTGGATGACGCCGAGGACGCGGGCGCCCCGCCCGTCCTCCAGGGCGACCAGCAGCGGCGTGCCGCCGGCCTCGGAGATGCCGTTGGCCAGCAGATCGGCGTCGTCGGGGACGGTGCCGCCCTGCTCCTTGACCCAGGCGATCACCGAACCGGACGCGCCCTTGCGCACCTTGCGTACGGTGCCGTCCTCGGTCACGTCCACGCCCGACATGCGGGTCTGGGCGGTGAAGGGCACCCACTCGGCGTCGGCCAGTTCGCCCTGGTGGCGCTCGCGCAGGCCGTACTTCTCCTTGGCCAGGACGACGATCGAGCGGCCCTCGGGCGTCTCGTCGGCGAGCGAGGACAGCTGGGCGGCGTCGGCGACCTCGGCCTCGGTCACGCCCTTGACCGGGACGAACTCGGCGGCCTGCCGGTTGCCGAGGGTGATGGTGCCGGTCTTGTCGAGCAGCAGGGTGGAGACGTCGCCGGCGGCTTCGACCGCGCGCCCCGACATGGCCAGCACGTTGCGCTGGACCAGGCGGTCCATGCCCGCGATGCCGATGGCCGACAGCAGCGCGCCGATCGTCGTCGGGATCAGGCAGACCAGCAGCGCCAGCAGGACGATCATGGGCTGCTCGGCGCCCGCGTAGATCGCGAACGGCTGGAGGGTCACCACGGCCAGCAGGAAGACGACGGTCAGCGAGGCGAGCAGGATGTTCAGCGCGATCTCGTTCGGCGTCTTCTGCCGGGCGGCACCCTCGACGAGGTTGATCATCCGGTCGATGAAGGTCTCGCCGGGCTTCGTCGTGATCTTGATGACGATCCGGTCGGACAGCACCTTCGTACCGCCGGTCACCGCCGACCGGTCACCGCCGGACTCCCGGATGACCGGCGCCGACTCGCCCGTGATGGCGGACTCGTCGACCGACGCGACACCCTCGACGACGTCGCCGTCACCGGGGATGATGTCGCCCGCCTCGCAGACGACGAGGTCGCCGATGCGCAGCTCCGTGCCGGGCACCTGCTCCTCCGCCGAGCCGTTCAGCCGCCGCGCCACCGTGTCGGTCTTGGCCTTGCGCAGCGTGTCCGCCTGCGCCTTGCCGCGCCCCTCGGCCACCGCCTCCGCCAGGTTGGCGAAGATCACGGTGAGCCAGAGCCAGACGGCGATGGCCCAGCCGAACCAGTCCGAGGGGGACGCCACGGCGAAGCACGTGGTCAGTACGGAACCGACCTCGACCACGAACATCACGGGGGACTTGACCATCACCCGCGGGTCCAGCTTGCGCACCGCGTCCGGCAGCGACCTGACCAGCTGCGCCGGGTCGAAGAGCCCCCCGCCGACACGGCCGTCGCCGTCCGGCTTGTGCCCGCTGGGTACGTCCTGGTGCGGCGCGCGGGTCGGTGTTGCGGTGGACATGGAGCGGCGCTCCTCTTGCTGTACGTCGTTTACGTCGGTCGTCATGACAGCCCTTCCGCGATCGGGCCGAGGGCCAGCGCCGGGAAGTAGGTCAGACCGGTGATGATCAGGATCGTGCCGACCAGCAGTCCCGCGAAGAGCGGCTTCTCGGTACGGAGCGTGCCCGCCGTCTCCGGGACCGGCTGCTGCTCGGCGAGCGAGCCCGCCAGGGCCAGGACGAACACCATCGGCAGGAAGCGGCCGAGCAGCATCGCCAGCCCGATCGCGGTGTTGTACCAGGGCGTGTTGGCGTTCAGGCCGCCGAAGGCCGAGCCGTTGTTGTTGGCGCCGGAGGTGAACGCGTACAGCACCTCGGAGAAGCCGTGCGAACCGGCGCCCAGCGACTTGGTGTTGAGCATCGAGCCCAGCGCGTCCGGCATCACCATCGACGCGGCGGTGAAGCCGAGCACGAGGGTCGGGGTGATGAGGATGTAGCAGGCCGCGAGCTTGATCTCGCGGGTGCCGATCTTCTTGCCCAGGTACTCGGGCGTACGGCCCACCATCAGGCCCGCGATGAACACCGCGATCACGGCCATCACGAGCATGCCGTACAGGCCGGAGCCGACACCGCCGGGGGCGATCTCGCCCAGCATCATGCCCAGCAGCTGGATGCCGCCGCCGAAGGCCGTGAAGGAGTCGTGGAAACCGTCCACGGCGCCGGTCGAGGTGAGGGTGGTGGCGACGGAGAAGATCGACGAGCCGCCGACGCCGAAGCGGTTCTCCTTGCCCTCCATCGCCGCGCCGGCCGCCTGGAGCGCCGGGCCGCCGTGCGCGAACTCGGTCCACATCATCAGCGCGGTGAAGCCGAGCCAGATGACGCCCATCGTGGCCAGGATCGCGTAGCCCTGCCGTACGTTGCCGACGAGGCGGCCGAAGGTACGGGTCAGCGCGAACGGGATGACCAGGATGAGGAAGACCTGGAAGAGGTTGGTGAAACCGTTCGGGTTCTCGAAGGGGTGGGCCGAGTTGGCGTTGAAGTAGCCGCCGCCGTTGGTGCCCAGCAGCTTGACGACCTCCTGCGACGCGACCGCGCCGCCGTTGGTCTGCCGGGTGCCGCCCATGAACTGCCCGACCTCGTGGATGCCGGAGAAGTTCTGGATCGCGCCGCACGCGACCAGCACGAGCGCCCCGATGACGGCGATCGGCACCAGCACGCGCACGGTGCCGCGCACCAGGTCCGCCCAGAAGTTGCCCAGGTCGCCGGTACGGGTCCGGGAGAAGCCGCGTACCAGGGCGATCGCGACGGCCATGCCGGTCGCCGCTGAGACGAAGTTCTGCACCGCCAGGCCCGCCGTCTGCACGACGTGGCCCATGGCCTGCTCACCGCTGTAGGACTGCCAGTTGGTGTTCGCGACGAAGGACGCGGCGGTGTTGAACGCCTGGTCCGGGCTGATCGACGCGAAGCCGAGCGACAGCGGCAGGCTGCCCTGCAGGCGCTGTAGCAGGTAGAGGAAGAGCACGCCGGCCACGGAGAAGGCGAGGACGCCGCGCAGATACGCGGGCCAGCGCATCTGCGTGTCCGGGTTGGCGCCGATGCAGCGGTAGATCACCTTCTCTACGCGCAGGTGTTTGCGCGAGCTGTACATGGCGGCCATGTAGTCGCCGAGGGGGCGGTACGCCAGGGCGAGCGCCGCGACGAGCGCGGTGAGCTGGAGCACGCCGGCCAGGATGGGGCTCATCGGGACGCTCAGAACCTCTCCGGGAAGACGAGGGCGAGGACCAAGTAGCCGAGCAGGGCGACGGCGACGATCAGGCCGACGACGTTCTCGATGGTCACAGCTTCGTCACCCCCTTGGCGACGAGAGCCACCAGCGCGAAGACCGCGAGCGTGGTGACGACGAAGGCCACGTCGGCCATCGTGTGCTCCTAATGGGATCGGTTGAACGGACCCCTAGAGCAAACCCCCAACCTGACCGTTTCCGACCGCCGTTGACGTCTCCCTTACGGCCATTAGCGCCCCATTGACGATTCCCATACGCTCCGCGCCCTGACCTGCAAAAACACCCATGGGCCGCACCCCTCGAAAGAGAGTGCGACCCATGGGCAGCGCATAAAACCGGCCGCGGGAGCGCCGAAAACGGCGCCCGGCGTCAGCGGATTTCCGTGATCTCCGGGCCCCGCTCCAGGCGTTCCACGCCGCCGCCGAAGCGGGAGGTCTCGGCGGCCTCCTGTTGGACGCCGTCGGGGACCATCTGGGCGTCCTCGGGGAGCTTGAGGACGATGGGGTCGCGGGGGGCCATGGGGGCCTCGCCGCGGACGACCACGGTGTCCTTGAAGATGTGCTCCAGGATGCCGGCGGCCTGCGGCTGGACCGCGCCCTGGCCGGAGATGACACCGCGCAGGAACCAGCGCGGGCCGTCGACGCCGACGAAGCGCACGACCTGGACGCCGTTGGTGCCGTCCGGGAGCTGTACGGGGACCTGCGCGCGCAGCTCCCAGCCCAGCGGGCCCTCGACCTCGTCGATGACGCCGCCCTGCTGGGTGATGCCGACGCCGATCTCCTCGCGGACCTCGCCCCAGATGCCCTCCTTCTTCGGAGCGGCGAACGCCTGGAGCTGCACGGCGCTGTCCTGGAGCACCACGGTCGCCGCGACGATCGCGTCGCCCGCGACCTCCACGCGCAGTTCCATGCCCTCGACGCCGGGCACGAACATGCCGCCCAGGTCGACGCGCCCCTCGGCGGCGTCGGTGACCTCGGAGAGGTCCCAGGGGCCGTCGGGCCGGGGGGCCGGGGGCAGGTTCACCCGCCGCTCCTCCCCGCCGGGCTCGGCAGCCCCGTCCGCGGAAGTCTCGTCCGAGACCGGCCCGTCGGCGGCTTCCGCTGCCCGGGCCGACTCTTCGGGAGCCTCGTTCTTCTTGCGACGTCCGAACACGTCACTGTCCTTCCCGGTCGGCACCGACCGATGCGTATCCATTCCCACCCGTGGAGCCGTCCACCGCCGCATGACCGCCGGTGGAACCGAATCCCCCCTCGGCCCGCGCCGAGCCGGGAAGTTCCGCCACCTCGTGGAAGCGCACCTTCTCGACCTGCTGGACGACCAGTTGGGCAATCCGGTCGAACCTCTCGAACCGCACGCTCTCGCGCGGGTCCAGATTGACCACGATCACCTTGATTTCCCCACGGTACCCGGCATCCACCGTCCCGGGGGCATTCACGAGCGCCACTCCGCAGCGGGCGGCCAGGCCCGAGCGGGGGTGCACGAACGCCGCGTACCCGTCGGGCAGCGCGATGGACACTCCGGTCGGCAGCACCGCCCGCTCCCCCGGAGCGAGTTCCGCCGCCTCGGTGGTCACCAGGTCGGCGCCCGCGTCACCGGGGTGCCCGTAGGCGGGCAGCGGAACCTCGGGGTCCAGACGCCTGATGAGCACGTCCACCGGATTGCGTACCTGACTCACGGGTTCACCTCAAAAGCACGAGCTCGTCTGACCTGGTCCGGGTCGGCCATCGCGGCCCGGATCTCGGCCGGCCTTCCGTTGTCGACGAAGTGGTCGACCTTCACCTCGATGAAGACGGCGTCGGCGCGCACCGCGACCGGGCCCTGCGGCCCGCCGATGCGCCCCACCGCCGTCGAGTAGATCTTGCGGCCGTGGACGGCGGTTATCTCCGCGTCCAGGTGCAGCACCGTGCCGAGCGGTACGGGCCGCAGGAAGTCGGTCTCCAGCCTGCCGGTCACCGCGATCACCCGCAGCAGCCAGTTGAGCGAGCCCAGCGTCTCGTCCAGCGCGGTGGCCAGCACCCCGCCGTGCGCGAGCCCCGGCGCGCCCTGGTGGGCCTCCTTGACGGTGAACTCGGCGGTGACCCGCACGCCGTCCCCGGCGCGGGCCTGCAGCTGGAGCCCGTGGGACTGCGCCGCGCCGCACCCGAAGCACTGGTCGTAGTGCGCGCCGAGAAGTTCCCCCGGCGCGGGGGCGTCCGGATGCCGCACCGGGGCGACGGCGTCGGCCGGCGGGGTCAGCCGCGTCGGGGCCTTGTCGGTTCCACTCACGAGTGCAGACCCTACCCGCGCGCGTAACCGGCCTGCGCCGCCGTGCCAAGCTGGAGCCATGCAGTCGTACGAAGAACGCCTCACCGCGCCCCGCTCCTGGTGGGTGATCGCCGGGCTGATCGGCATCGCCTGTGCCCTGATGCTGCTCCCGCTGGGGACGCTGCCGATGCTCGGCGGGCTGATCGGCGGCGCGGCGCTGGCCGCGGTGGCGGTCAGCTCGTACGGCTCGGTGCGCATCCGCGTGGTGGGCGACTCGCTGATCGCCGGTGACGCCCGGATCCCGGTGGCGGCGCTGGGCGAGGCGCGGGTGCTGGACGCCGAGGAGGCGCTGGCGTGGCGTACGCACAAGGCCGACACCCGGGCGTTCATGCTGCTGCGCAGCTATGTCCGCACGGCCGTACGGGTGGAGATCACGGACCCGGCGGACCCGACGCCGTACGCGTACCTCTCGACGCGCGAGCCGGAGCGCCTGGTGGCCGCGCTGGCGGCCGTACGGCCCTGAGCCGTCTCCGTGGGGCCCGGCGGGGCGGCGGGGGCGCCGACGGGCGGCACAGCGGCCTTCCCGGGGGTACGGAGCGGGATTCCGGCAGGCCGGTGAGCCGCGGCCGGGAGGCCGGGAAGCCCTCGGCCGGTGCGAGGGGCGGTCCGAAAGAGGCCGTCAGCCGGCCTCGGGTGCCGGGAGGGCCGTCGTGTCGGCCTCCGGCAGGGCGTCCCACGGCACCTGGTTGGCGCGCAGGTCCTTGCGGATCTTGTCCGCGAGCTTCTTGGTGTCCCGCCGGTTCATGAACGCGCCGACCGCGGCGCCGACCATGAACGGCGTCAGGTTCGGCAGGTTGCGCAGCGTGCGCTTCATGATCTGCTGGCGCAGCTCGCGCTTCATCTGCCCGCCGAGCGCCGCGTTGAGCGTCGTCGGCTTGGTGACGTCGATGCCGCGTTCCTCGGTCCAGGACGTCAGATAGGCCATGGAGCGCGGCTTGAGGCCGCCCGGGGGACGCAGTCCGTAGACCTCGTGGAGCTCGGCGATGAGCTTGATCTCCACGGATGCCACCCCGACGACCTCGGCGGCCAGCTCGGCCGGCATGGCGGGCGGTACGGGCAGCATCGCCGCCGCGCCGACCCCCGCTCCCACGGTGGCGGTGCCGTTCATGGCACCCGAGACGAGCTTGTCGGCCAGTTCCTCGGGGGTCAGGCCGGGAAACTGCCTGCGCAACGCCGCCAGGTCGCGGACCGGGATCCGCGGGGCGTTGTCGATGATGCGGTCGGCGACGGCCGCCAGGGCCTTGCGGGCGCCCGCCCGGCCTCTTCTGCCGCCGCGGCCCACAGCCGCTGCGAGCGAGGCCGCGCGGCCTCGCTCCCTTGGTGCACCGGTCGTCCGCTTTGCGGGCAGGGCGGTCGGGTCGGCGGGCACGGGCGCGGTTTCGTCGCGTGATCGTGCGCCTGCCGCCGGGCCTTTCTCGCCCTTGTGGCCCTTGCGGAACGGGTTCACGCCCGCCACGGCGTAGACCTGTCTCAGGCCGCGCAGTCGCGGCAGATCGGCTGGCCGTTCTTGTCCTCCGCGGCCAGCTGGCTGCGGTGGTGGACCAGGAAGCAGCTCATGCACGTGAACTCGTCCTGCTGCTTGGGCAGCACCCGGACGGCGAGTTCTTCGTTGGACAGGTCGGCGCCGGGCAGCTCCAGGCCCTCGGCCTGCTCGAACTCGTCGACGTCGACGGCCGAGGCGGACTTGTCGTTCCGCCGCGACTTCAGTTCCTCGATGCTGTCCTCGTTGAGGTCGTCATCTGTCTTGCGTGGGGTGTCGTAATCCGTAGCCATGTCGCTCTCCCCCTCTGGGTGTCTGCGGTGTCTCCAGCGCACGTAACGCGTGAGAGGCCGGACTTGTGCCCGACCTGAGGCGGAGATTTTGCCTCACATCAAAGTCTGTTACTCAATCGACACCCAACCGCACCCCTGAAGAGGTGATCGGTTTGGATGGCGATCAGGACCGTACACGGTCCGAATGTCGCACCTCGCGCACGCCATCACGTGTACTTCCCGTGATCAAGGCCCTTGGAAACCCGCATTTTCCCGGCCTTCCGCCAACCTTTTCGATCACGGAGAGTAGATGGCGCGAATCTCACGCCTGTGAGCGATCACACACGTACGGGTCGTCGGGCGGACCGTAGGAATTCAGCGCAAAGCGAACTCGGCGAAGGATCCATGGCCGCCCGGCATCCCGTCAAGCCCGGGGGGCCGACGTGCGGAGGGCGACCAAGAGTGCCAAGAAGTGGGGTCTCGGGTCAAAAAGGACAGCCGGCGGGGCGCCAGGAACCCTGGCGCCCCGGTCTCACAGCGGCAGGACGACGCGCATGACCAGGCCGCCGCCCTCGCGGGGCGTGGCGGTGATGCTGCCGTCGTGGGCGCGCACCACGGAGCGCACGATGGACAGGCCCAGGCCCACGCCCTTGTCGCTGCCGGTGCGCTCGGTACGCAGCCGCCGGAAGGGCTCGAAGAGGTTCTCCACCTCGTAGGCGGGAACGGCCGGACCGGTGTTGGAGACCACCAGCACCGCACACCCCTGCTGTGGCTCAGTGGTCACCTCCACCCAGCCCTCTTGCGCAATGTTGTAGCGCACCGCGTTCTGCACCAGGTTCAGCGCGATGCGCTCCAGCAGGACGCCGTTGCCCTGTACGAACGCCTGCTGCCGTACGCCCCGGATCTCCACGCCCTTGGCCTGCGCCTCCGCGCGCGCCTGGTCGAGGGCCTGCGAGGCCACCTCCGCCAGGTCCACCGGCTTCTTGTCCACGATCTTGTTCTCGCTGCGGGCCAGCAGCAGCAAGCCCTCCACCAGCTGCTCACTGCGCTCGTTGGTCGCCAGCAGCGTCTTGCCCAGCTGCGCCAGCTCCGGCGACGCGTCCGGATCGGCGAGCTGCACCTCCAGCAGCGTCCGGTTGATCGCCAACGGCGTGCGCAGCTCGTGCGAGGCGTTGGCCACGAAGCGGCGCTGCGACTCGAAGGCCCGGTCCAGCCGGTCCAGCATCTCGTCGAAGGTGTCCGCCAGCTCCTTGAGCTCGTCGTCCGGGCCGCCCAGCTCGATCCGCCGGTGCAGGTCCGAACCGGCGACCCGCTGGGCGGTACGGGTGATGCGGCCCAGCGGCGACAGCACCCGCCCGGCCATCGCGTACCCGAAGGCGAACGCCACCACCGTCAGCCCCAGCAACGCCAGGAGAGAGCGGTTGAGCAGGGTGTTCAGGGCCTGGGCGCGCTGGTGCTGGAGGCAGGTCTGGATCGCCTGGGTGAAGATCTCCCCGGAGGTGTCGGTGGGCAGGTTGCAGACGTTGCTGGTGGCCGTGAAGTTGCCCCGGAGGATCTTGACGGGCAGCTCGCTGCCTTCCTGCAGGGCGTTGGCGGCCAGCATGTAGATGATCGTGAGCAGCACGATGCCGGCCATCAGGAACATGCCGCCGTAGAGCAGCGTGAGCCGTATCCGGATGGTCGGGCGGAGCCAGGGGAAGGGCCGTACGTTGGCCGGTTTGGGGTCCCAGGTGGGCATGGGCGGAGTGGCGGGCGGCGGGGTGGACGCCTTGGACGAAGCCGGCATCGACGATCAGATCCGGTAGCCCGAGCCCGGCACCGTGACGATCACCGCGGGTTCGCCGAGTTTCCGGCGCAGGGTCATGACGGTGACCCGGACGACGTTCGTGAACGGGTCGGTGTTCTCGTCCCAGGCCTTCTCCAGCAGCTGCTCGGCCGAGACGACCGTGCCCTCGCTGCGCATCAGGACCTCCAGCACCGCGAACTCCTTCGGCGCGAGCTGGACCTCCTTGCCGTCGCGGAAGACCTCGCGGCGGTTCGGGTCCAGCTTGATGCCGGCCCGCTCCAGCACGGGCGGCAGGGCGACCGTCGTACGGCGTCCCAGCGCCCTTACCCGGGCGGTCAGCTCGGAGAAGGCGAAGGGCTTGGGGAGGTAGTCGTCCGCGCCGATCTCCAGGCCCTCCACGCGGTCGCTGACGTCGCCGGACGCGGTGAGCATCAGCACGCGGGTGGGCATGCCCAGCTCGACGATCTTGCGGCAGACGTCGTCGCCGTGCACGAGCGGGAGGTCCCGGTCCAGGACCACCACGTCGTAGTCGTTGATCTCGATGCGTTCCAGGGCGGCGGCGCCGTCGTACACCACGTCGACGGCCATGGCCTCCCGGCGCAGCCCGGTGGCCACCGCATCGGCGAGCAGCTGCTCGTCCTCGACGACGAGTACACGCACGTCGCTAGTCCTTCCTCACGGCCCTGGTCGTACCGGGGCACCACAAACTCGGAGCCCCTCCATCCTGCCCCGAACAGCTGTAAACCGGCAGTAAGGGGGGCCCACGGAGGCGCGGGGGCGGCCGGCGGGCCGGTTTCGGCCGGTCACGGGGCCGGAAACGGGGCCGCCGGGGGCCGGCCGGCCCTGTCCCCGCGCTCTTTGCGCCCCCGGAAGGGCCTCCCCCGGCCGATTCGCAGGATTACCGGGCCGCTTGAGGTTTCCCTGAGGTGACCGTTGGGGAGGACGACTGCACACCCGCGATCACGCCCTGTACGGCGCCATGCCGCGCCCTGATCCACCGACAGGGACCACGCCGTGATCGTCCCGCCCGTCGGCACACCCCCGTGCCACCGACCCACGACGAGGGGGCGCACCATGGACGCGTTCACCGCAGGCATTCTGCAGCGCATACGAAGCACCGAAGCCGACCTGGACCGGGCCCGCGAGTCGGGCGACGACTTCCTCGTCGAGGTGGAACAGGCCGAGCTGGAGGACCTCCAGCGCCTTGCTTCCGAGCACGGCGTCCAGGTCACCGCAGCCAGCGCCTGACCATCTCCCGGCCGCAACCGACGGCAGCGCCCCGGTCCCCGAAGGGACCGGGGCGCTGTCGCGCTCCGTACCGGCCCCGGGCCGGGGCCCGGGCGCTCAGTCGTGCCAGGCGCCCAGGTCCTCCAGCATCGGCTGGAGCACGGCGAACACCTCGGGGGACGCGGCCACGGTCAGCTCGTTCGACGCCGGTTCGCCGGGGCGGCCGCCGGTGAGCGCGCCGGACTCGCGGGCGATCAGGGCACCGGCCGCCACGTCCCACGGGTTCAGCCCGCGCTCGTAGTAGCCGTCCAGCCGGCCGCAGGCCACGTCGCACAGGTCGATGGCGGCCGAGCCGCCCCGCCGGATGTCGCGGACCTGCGGCACCAGGCTGCGCAGCACCTCGGCCTGGGCGGCGCGGCGCTCGCTGAGGTAGGCGAAGCCGGTGCCGATCAGGGCCTGGGACAGCGGCGGCGCGGGGCGGCAGCGCACCGGCTCCCCGTTGCAGTACGCGCCGCCGCCCAGGACCGCGTGGCACGTCTCGCCGCGCATCGGCGCCGCCACGACGCCGGCCACCGCCTCGCCGTCCTTCTCGGCGGCGATGGACACGGCCCAGGAGGGCAGCCCGTAGAGGTAGTTGACCGTGCCGTCCACCGGGTCGATGACCCAGCGCACCCCGCTGCTGCCCGTGACGCTGACGCCCTCCTCCCCCAGGAAGCCGTCGGCGGGACGCTGCTCGGCGAGGAAGCCGGTGATCAGCTTCTCGCTGGCGATGTCCATCTCGGTGACGACGTCGATCGGGCTGGTCTTCGTCGCGGCGACGCCCAGGTCGGCGGGGCGGCCGTCGCGCAGCAGGTCACCCGCGCGGCGGGCGGCTTCCAGTGCCAGTTCGAGTAGTTCGTCCTGCAGCGGGTCGGACACGGTGCTCCTTGCTCGTACGGGCCGGTCGTGGCGGCCGGGCGGGGCGGCGTGGCGCCGCCGTCGGTGATCTCGGTGCGCGTCGGCTGTGGCTACCCCTGGACTTCCGCCACCGGGCCCGTCCAGTCCGCGCCTGCGGCGGCCGGGCGCGGAGCGCGGGCCGGGCAGCAGCCGACCGGGCACAGGTCGTGGCTCGGGCCCAGCCCACCGAGGGCGCAGCGCTCCGGTGCGCGGCCCCGCTCGGCGGCGGCGCGCTCCAGGACGAGGTCGCGGACGGCCGCGGCGAAGCGCGGGTCGGCGCCGACGGTGGCGGAGCGGGCGACGGGCAGGCCCAGCTCGGCGGCCTTGGCGGCGGCTTCGGTGTCGAGGTCGTACTTGACCTCCATGTGGTCGGAGACGAAGCCGATGGGGGCCATGACGACCGCGGGGACGCCCGCGCGGTGCACCTCTTCGAGGTGGTCGCAGATGTCCGGCTCCAGCCACGGGATGTGCGGGGCGCCGCTGCGGGACTGGTAGACCAGCCGCCACGGGTGGTCGACGCCGGTCTCCTCGCGGACCGCGGCCGCGATCACCCGGGCCACGTCCAGGTGCTGGGCCACGTACGCGCCGCCCTCGCCGTTCCCGGTGTGGTCCTCCGGGGTGCCGGAGGTGTCGGCCGCGGCGGTCGGGATGGAGTGGGTGGTGAAGGCGATGTGCGCGCCGGCGCGCACGTCCTCGGGCAGCTCGGCGAGCGAGGCGAGCACGCCGTCGACCATGGGGCGGACGAAGCCGGGGTGGTTGAAGTAGTGGCGGAGCTTGTCCACCCGCGGCACCGGCAGGCCGTCGGCCTGGAGGGTGGCCAGCGCGTCGGCCAGGTTCTCCCGGTACTGGCGGCAGCCGGAGTACGAGGCGTAGGCGCTGGTGGCCAGGACGGCGATGCGGCGGTGGCCGTCGCGGACCATCTCGCGCAGCGTGTCGACCAGGTAGGGCGCCCAGTTGCGGTTGCCCCAGTAGACGGGCAGGTCGAGGCCGTTGGCGGCGAAGTCCTCGCGCAGGGCGGCCAGCAGCTCCCGGTTCTGCGCGTTGATCGGGCTGACGCCGTCGAACAGGAAGTAGTGCTGCCCGACCTCCTTCAGCCGCTCTCGGGGGATGCCCCGGCCGCGTGTGACGTTCTCCAGGAAGGGAACGACGTCGTCCGGGCCTTCGGGGCCTCCGAAGGACAGCAGCAGCAGGGCGTCGTAGGGACCGGGGGTCCCCCCGGCGGACGGAAGGGGCGGATCGCACTGTTCGGGCATGGCTTCGATCCTGCCACCAGCGACTGACAGCCGGAAAACCGGAGGCGGCCACGCGGTACGCGCGCGTAAGCTGTGTCGGCCACCGACATGCCTTACCCGATCTCCGGAACCACCGGCCATCGGCCTTTCACCGGCGGAGTTCCTTTTGCCAAGCCCCTACCGCGCGCTCTTCGACACCCCCGGAACCAAGTCGTTCACCGCCGCCGGCTTCCTCGGCCGTATGACGCTGTCGATGACCAGCATCGGCATCGTCACGATGGTCTCCCTGATCACCGGCCGCTACGGCCTCGCGGGGGCGCTGGCGGCGACCGTCGCGATGGCCTCCGCGGTGCTCAGCCCGCAGGTCTCCCGGCTGGTGGACCGGCACGGCCAGCGCCGCGTGCTGCGCCCGGTCACCCTCGTCTCGGCGGCGGCCATGGCGGGCCTGCTGGTCAGCGCCCAGCAGGACTGGCCGGACTGGACGCTGTTCTTCTTCACCGCCTGCTCGGGCTGCGTGCCGAGCGTCGGCGCGATGGTCAGGGCGCGCTGGGCCGCCGTCCACAGCTCACCGCGCCTGCTGCACGCCGCGTACTCCTGGGAGTCGATAGTCGACGAGGCGTGTTTCATCGTCGGGCCGATCCTCTCCATCGGCCTGTCGACCTCCTGGTTCCCCGAGGCGGGCCCGCTGCTCGCGACGGCGTTCCTGGTCGTCGGCGTCTTCTGGCTGACGGCGCAGCGCGCGACCGAGCCGGAGCCGCATCCGCGCGAACACCACGCCAAGGGCTCGGCGATGCGCTCGCCCGGCCTCCAGGTGCTGGTGCTGACGTTCGTGGCCACCGGAGCGATCTTCGGCGCGATCGACGTGGTGACGCTGGCGTTCGCCGAGGAGGAGGGCCACCAGGGTGCCGCCAGCCTGGTGTTGGCGACCTACGCGCTCGGCTCGTGCCTGGCCGGCGTGGTCTTCGGCATGCTGCACTTCAAGGGGCCGGCCGCCCGCCGCTGGGTGGTGGGCGTGTGTGCGATGGCCGTGAGTATGATCCCGCTCCAACTGGTCGGGAACCTTCCGTTCTTGGCCGTGGCGCTCTTCTTCGCGGGCCTGGCCATCGCGCCGACGATGGTGACCACGATGGCCCTCGTCGAGCAGCACGTACCGCGCGCGAACCTGACCGAGGGCATGACCTGGACCAGCACCGGGCTCGCGGTCGGAGTGGCGCTCGGCTCGTCGGCCGCCGGCTGGGTGGTGGACGCGGCCGGGGCCGGCCGCGGCTACCTGGTGCCGGCCGTCGCGGGGGCGCTCGCGGCGGCGGTGGCGTTCCTCGGATACCGCCGGCTGCGGCCGGCGGCGCAGCGGGAGGGGACGGGCGCGGATGACCGAGGCACACAGGACGGCCGGCAGGACCAGGACGACCGCGGGAGCGGTGGCCAGGACGGTACGGGCGGTGCGGGGGACCAGTCCCCGGCCCGCCTGGCGTAACTGGGCGGGCAACGTCGCCGTACGCCCGGCGCGGAGCGTCGCGCCGGCCTCCGCCGAGGAGCTGGCCGCCGCGGTCCGCGCGGCGGCGGACGACGGGCTGCCGGTCAAGGCGGTCGGAACCGGCCATTCCTTCACCGCGGCCGCCGCCACCGACGGCCTCCTCATACGCCCCGACCGCCTGACCGGCATACGGGAGGTGGACCGGGCCGCCGGCACGGTGACCGCGGCCGCCGGCACCACGCTCAGGCACCTCAACCAGGTCCTCGCCTCGCACGGCCTGTCGCTGGCCAACATGGGCGACGTCATGGAGCAGACCGTCTCCGGCGCGGTGAGCACCGGTACGCACGGCACCGGCCGCGACTCGGCGTCCGTCGCCGCCCAGGTCACCGGATTCGAACTGGTCACCGCGGACGGCTCGGTGCGTACCTGCTCGGCGTCGGAGAACCCGGAGATCTTCGCGGCGGGGCGGGTGGGGCTGGGCGCGCTGGGGGTGATGACGTCGGTGACCTTCGCCGTGGAGCCGCAGTTCTGGCTGTCGGCCCGCGAGGAGCCGATGTCGTTCGCGCAGGTGACGGCCGAATTCGAGCAGCTCGTCGCGGAGAACGAGCACTTCGAGTTCTACTGGTTCCCGCACACCGGTAACTGCAGCACCAAGCGCAACAACCGCAGCCAGGGCCCCGCCGCCCCGCCCGGCCGGATCAGCGGCTGGGTCGAGGACGAACTGCTCTCCAACGGGCTCTTCCAGGTCGCCTGCTCCGTGGGCCGGGCGGTGCCCGCCGCCGTACCGGGCATCGCCAGGTTCTCCAGCCGCGCGCTGTCGGCCCGTACGTACACCGACATCCCCTACAAGGTCTTCACCAGCCCGCGCCGGGTGCGCTTCGTGGAGATGGAGTACGCGCTGCCGCGGGCCGCCGTCGTGGAGGCGCTGCGCGAGCTGCGGGCGCTGGTGGAGCGCTCGGACTTCCGGGTGGCCTTCCCGGTGGAGGTGCGGACCGCGCCGGCGGACGACATACCGCTGTCCACCGCCTCCGGGCGGGACACCGCCTACATCGCCGTGCACATGTACCGGGGGACGCCGTACCGGGCGTACTTCTCCGCGGCCGAGCGGATCATGACGGCGCACGGCGGACGGCCGCACTGGGGGAAGCTGCACGGCCGGGACGCCGCGTACCTGGCGGGCGTGTACCCCCGGTTCGGGGAGTTCACCGCGCTGCGCGACCGGCTGGACCCGCAGCGCCTGTTCGCCAACGCCTATCTCCGGCGTGTGCTGGGCGAATGACCGGTACCCGGTCCCGCGGGAACCGCCCGGAGGGCTGAGGTACCCAGCCGGCCTAACGTCCCGGACGGATGAACGGGGCCGGGCGGTCCACGGGCCCGCGGCGCGCCGGTCCGGCCGGGCCCGGGCCCGTTCGGTCACCGCCCGTGTGCGGGTGCGGTGACCGTTCTTCCGCGCAAAGGGAATCGGTTCGTCGCGCCGGACGGGAATTGCGTCCCCGTACGGAACGCGATTGCCGCGCGCGAGGGGATTCCGCCTCCCGCGCCGGGCGGGATTACGCCCCGCGCGGGACGGTATTCGGTCCCGCGCGGGGCGGGCATTTCCGCCCTGCGGCTCAAGAGGATTTCGGGTCCGGCACCTGCTGACCGCCGGGCTGCTGCTCGTTCTGCCCGCCGGAGCCGCCCTTGGAGTCGTCACCGCCCTTGCCGCTGCCGCCCCCGTCGCCGCCACCGGACTTCGACGGGTTCGGCTTCGGGCTCGGCGGCGGCGTGGGCTTGCCGCTCTTGCTCGCGTCCGGGCTCGGATTCGGCGTCGGCCGGCCGTCCGTACCGCCGCTGGTGCGGTCGCCGCCGGTGCCGGTGGAGCCGCTCGGGCCCGGCGTCGGGGTGCCGCCGGAGGAGCCGTTGCCGTGCGAGGTCCCGGGGGACGGCGTGTCGGTGGCGGGCGGCGTCCGGTCCTCGGACTTGTGCCCGCCGCTCCGGAAGACGTTGGTCACCGAGGTGCCCTCGTTGCCCGACGCGTCGTGCCCGTTCACCAGCTCGACGCAGGTCACCGCGCCCAGCGACAGGACGAAGATCGCCAGGGCGCCGAGCGCGGGCCGCTTCCAGCCGCGCAGCCGGGTGCCGTACGTGGCCGTGCTGACCTCCTCGGCCCCGGCCGGCACGGCGGTCGCGCCGGCCGCCGGGTGGCCCGGCCGGGCCTGCCCGAACGCCATGGTCCGGTCGTCCAGCCGCGGCACCAGCTGCGTCTTGTCGGCCGGGCCGCCGCCCGCGCCGGCCCGGCCGAGCACCTGCGTCTCGTCCGCCTGCGGCAGCAGCTGCGTGCGGTCCGTGCCGTCCGGCGCCTCGCCCTTGGCCGCCACGGAGGTGATCTCGTCCTCCGCGCCCTGCCGGTCGAAGGTGGGCAGCACCATGCCGGTGCCGCCCCGCTGCGGTCCGCGGGAGGCCCGGGAGCGGCGCGGCTTCGGCCGGGTGCCGACCGTGGCCGCCTCCTTGAGCTGCTCGCCGGTACGCCGGAAGAGGTGCTGGAAGATCGAGCCACCGGTCGTGGCCACGACGCTCACCACACCCGCGCCGATGATGGTCCCGTACACGCCGAGCTGTCCGGCGAGAAACGCGGCGACGGCTGCCGCCAGGGCACTGCCCGCCACCTGAGGAACGCTCAGGTCGAGCCGTTTCTCCTTCTTTTCGGTGTCGGTATCGCTTTTGTTGTCCATCTCCAGCCTTTGATCGCCCCTTCGATCCATCTTGCACGGACAAGTGACCTATGGGCGAAGCCGGTAGTTCCGAATCTGCGGATTCTGTGAACCTCGCCACCCGTCACGCGGTGTAGAGAGATCGACAAGGCGACCCAACTCCCTTGGCCCGCGAGAACTTGAGCGGCGCGGCGGTCCACCTCAGTGGCCCGAATGGAGTACTGTGGCGAGCCCTGGCCCCGGAATCCCGTCCGGCTGCCCGGATACACGGGAAGGGGCCGGCAGGTGGCACTCACCCCCGGGTGCCGCCACCGGGCACGGGTGACTGGGAGCAGGAACAGGACATGGTCACTGAGCGTTGCGAACAGGTAACCGTGTCATAACGGCGTTTGCGGGCCAAGCCGCGACACGCCGGGTAACTCGGCAATGTTGTGGCAGGCTGCACCCGGGCAGGCCACACTCGACTAGCGGAAGCAGCGACGCACGTGACGTCGGCAGGCACCACCCGGGAGGTCCCCATGCCCGAACTGCGTGTCGTGGCCGTCTCCAACGACGGCACACGGCTGGTGCTCAAAGCTGCGGACAGCACCGAGTACACGCTTCCGATCGACGAACGGCTGCGCGCCGCGGTCCGCAATGACCGCGCGCGGCTCGGCCAGATCGAGATCGAGGTCGAGAGCCACCTGCGGCCGCGGGACATCCAGGCGCGTATAAGAGCAGGTGCCTCCGCCGAAGAGGTCGCCCAGCTCGCCGGCATCCCGGTCGACCGGGTGCGCCGCTTCGAGGGCCCGGTGCTCGCCGAGCGCGCCTTCATGGCCGAGCGGGCCCGTAAGACGCCCGTGCGCCGCCCCGGGGAGAACACCGGCCCCCAGCTCGGCGAGGCCGTCGCGGAGCGGCTGCTGCTGCGCGGCGCCGACAAGGACTCCGTGCAGTGGGACTCCTGGCGGCGCGACGACGGCACCTGGGAAGTCCTGCTGGTCTACCGCGTCGCGGCCGAGCCGCACTCGGCGAGCTGGACCTACGACCCGCCGCGGCGGCTCGTCCAGGCCGTCGACGACGAGGCGCGGGCGCTGATCGGCGAGACCGACGACACCCCGGAGCCGAGCTTCCCGTTCGTGCCGCGCATCGCGCGGCTGCCGCGCGACAGGCCGCTGGACCGCGCCCTGGACCGCCAGACCGCCCCGGACCGCTCGGGCCAGGGCGGCGAGGAGGACGAGCAGGCGCGGGCCGAGGAGTCCTCGGGGGAGCGCGAGCGCGACTCGCTGACCAGCCTTCTGGAGGCGGTGCCCAGCTTCCGGGGCGACATGATCGTTCCCGATACGGCGAAGGCGCCCGCGCAGGAGGAGTCCGCCGAGGACGAGGAGCTGGAGGAGCCGGCCGCCCCGGCGGCGAGCGCGGGCGCCGGCTCGGCCTACGCCGACGTGCTCATGCCACGCGCGGTGGCGGGCCACCGGGAC
Organism: Streptomyces sp. NPDC017056; assembly: GCF_044332485.1. Classification (NCBI taxonomy): domain Bacteria; kingdom Bacillati; phylum Actinomycetota; class Actinomycetes; order Kitasatosporales; family Streptomycetaceae; genus Streptomyces; species Streptomyces sp. NPDC017056. Next base: position 34,427 of record NZ_JBIRPD010000021.1, read on the forward strand.
CGGCTCACCGGGACCACCGACCGGCAGGCCGAGGCCGACGGCGTACGGCCGGGACGGCGGGCCGCCGTGCCGAGCTGGGACGAGATCGTCTTCGGGACGCGGCGCAAGAAACCGGAGTAGCCGGAAACCGGAGGGTGCGGCGCCGCTGCCCGGCGGGCCCGCCCGTGGCGGACGGCCCGCCGGACACGGCTACGGGCCGCCTCAGCCCGCCTGGGGCCCGGTGGCCACCGGACGCTCCGGATCGGCCGACCACTCGCTCCAGGAACCGACGTACAGCGCCGCAGGAACGCCTGCCACGGCGAGTGCCAGCACCTCTTGGGCGGCCGAGACACCCGAACCGCAGTAGACGCCCACCTCGGCGTCCGGGGTGGCTCCCAGGGCGGCGAAACGTTCGGCCAGCTCCGCGGGCTCCCGGTACGTCCCGTCCGCCGCCAGGTTCTCCGTCGTCGGCGCGGACAGCGCGCCCGGAATGTGCCCCGCCACGCGGTCGATGGGCTCCACCTCGCCGCGGTAGCGCTCACCGGCCCGCGCGTCCAGGAGGACGCCGCGCCGGGCCAGCGCCGCCGCCTCGTCCGCCCCCAGGAGGGGCAGCGCACCGGGCTCGGCCGTGAAGTCGCCGGGCTCGGGCGCCGGCACGTCGGTGCTCAGCGCGCCGCCGGACGCGGTCCAGGCGGCCAGGCCGCCGTCGAGGACGCGTACCGAGGAGTGGCCCGTGTACCGCAGCAGCCACCAGGCGCGCGCCGCCGACCACCCTTGGCCGCCGTCGTACACGACCACCGCGCGGTCCGCCGACACCCCGGCCCGGCGCATGGTCGCGGCGAAGGCGTCGAAGTCGGGAAGCGGATGGCGGCCGGCTGGACCGGCGGGGGCGGCCAGTTCGGCGTCCATGTCCACGTAGACCGCGCCGGGTACGTGCCCGGCCTCGTACTCGGGCCGCCCCGGCGGGCCGCCGACCCGGTAGCGGACGTCGAGGACGACCGGCGGTGTGGCGGCGGCCAGTTCGCCCGCCAAGGCGGATGCGGTGATGAGGTGATTCATGGGGGCCATCCTTGCGCAGGACCGGCCGCGCGTTGAAGGCGGCGCAAAGGCAACACCGCCGAAACGGATGCGAAACATCAAATCGGGCATCCTCCCACAGGAACGCGCCGAAGACGGCGCGGCCGGGGCGCGCAGCGGATGAGGGGGTGCGAGCATCTGCACGGGACGGCGCACTCGCGCCGGGTCCCCGCACGGCCACCACCCCGATGGTCCGAGGAGAGAGTGACGATGACGACCGAGGCAACGACTCGGCGGACGCCCGGCGCGCCTTGCTGGGTGAGTCTCATGGTGCACGACCTGGCCGCGACAGAGCAGTTCTACAGCGCGCTGTTCGGCTGGGAGTTCAAACCGGGACCGCAGCACTTCGGTCCGTACGTACGGGCGTATCTCCAGGGGCGGGAGGTGGCCGGGATCGGGGAACTGGCGCCCGACCATCACCTGCGCGTCGCCTGGACCACGTACCTCGCCAGTGACGACGCGGACGCGGCCGCCGAGCAGATCCGCTGCTGCGGGGGCACCGTCGCGGTGGGCCCGCTGGACGCGGACGAGGCGGGGCGGATGGCGATCGCCTCCGACCCGCAGGGCGCGGTCTTCGGACTGTGGCAGGGCAAGGAGATGGTGGGCTCGGCGCTGGTCGGGGTGCCCGGCACGCCCGTGTGGAACGAGCTGGTGACCCGGGAGACGCTCGGCATCGGGACGTTCTACGAGGCGGTGTTCGGCTACGAGACCGAGTCGGAGGTCTCGGCCGGCTTCGACTACCTGACGCTGCATCTGAAGGGGCGGCCGGTGGCGGGCGTCCGCGGTGTGGGGGACGCGCTGCCGCGTGAGCTGGGGCCGCACTGGATGACGTACTTCGCCGTCGCGGACACCGACGCCGTGGTGCGGCAGGTGGCGAAGCTGGGCGGGCAGGAGGTACAGGCGGCCCGGGACTCCGCGTACGGGCGGGTGGCGACCGTGGCCGACCCCGAAGGAGCCGTGTTCGCCGTGATCCAGCAGCAGGGCTGAGAAACCGGCCGGCGGGGAGGGCGTTCCGCTGCCGCGTGCCGCGGCGCGCCCTTCCGGCCGCTTCCTCGCGCTACCTGGCGGCGTCCACCGGCAGTACGTCCGGGGAGAGCGCCGCCGCGTGGGCGGAGGCGGAGGTCTGGCGGCGTCGGTGGTGGCGTCGGCAGAGCACCTCGTAGCCGACCTCGGCCGGAGCGCTGTGCACGTCTCCGATGACGACCTGCGCGCCCTCGACGACCATCTGGCCGTCCAGCGTGCGGGCGTTGTGCGTGGCGCGCGCGCCGCACCAGCACAGGGCCTCGACCTGGAGGACCTCTATGCGGTCGGCCAGTTCGACCAGGCGCTGCGAGCCGGGGAAGAGCTTGCTGCGGAAGTCGGTGCTGATGCCGAAGGCGAAGACGTCCAGCTCCAGGTCGTCGACGACGCGCGCGAGCTGGTCGATCTGGCCGGGGGCGAGGAACTGCGCCTCGTCGGCGATGACGTAGTCGACCCGGCCGCCGGAGCTGAGTTCGCCGACGATGTGGGCGTAGAAGTCGGTCTCGTCGGTGACCTCGACGGACTCGGTGACCAGGCCGAGGCGGGAGGAGAGCTTGCCGCGGCCCGCCCGGTCGTCCCGCGTGTAGATCATTCCCTGTAGGCCGCGGGCCGAGCGGTTGTGCTCGATCTGCAGAGCGAGGGTGCTCTTTCCGCAGTCCATCGTTCCGGAGAAGAACACCAGCTCGGGCATGGCAGAAGGCGGGCCTTTCGGGCTCGTACGGCAGTGGGGGTACGGGTGGGAGCGCGCGCGGTGGGGTGCGCTCACCGGACGGGCGGGGCGGGTCGGGGTCAGGTGCGGACTTCGAGGAGCGGGACGAGCTGTTCGGCCGGGGTCATCGAACCGTGCATGCCGACCATCGCGGACTCGCGCGGCTCGGTCTCGCTCGCCACGATCACCATGTCGGCGTGTGCGGCGGCGACGACGTCACCGATACGGGCCCGTACCCGGTCGTCGACCCGGGGGCCGAACCACCCGGCGGCGATGGCCTCGTCGCGGCCCGCCACCCACATGTGTTCCCCGACCACCTCGCGCCATACCGCCAGCACGTCACCGGCCGCGCCGGGGTGGGCGTACACGTGCCGCGCCCGTCCCTCGCCGCCCAGCAGGCGTACGCCGGCGCGCAGTTCCCAGTCCTCGTCGAAGTCGATGCGGGACTCCGGGCCGAAGGGGATGTCGATCATGCCGTGGTCGGCGGTGACGTACAGGGCGGAGCGCGGCGGCAGTTGCTCGGCGAGCCGCTGGGCGAGGCGGTCGACGTACATCAGCTGGCCGCGCCAGGCGTCGGAGTCGGTGCCGTAGCGGTGCCCGGCGCCGTCCACCTCGGCGTAGTACGTGTAGACCAGCGAGCGGTCGGCGGCGCCGAGCTGCTCGGCGGCCAGGTCCATGCGCTCCTCGCCGGAGAGCCGGCCGTGGAAGGTGCCGCCGCTCAGCGCGATCTCGGTGAGCGGGGTGCGCTCGAAGTTCGGCGAGGAGACCTGGCAGGTGTGGATGCCGGCGGCGTGCGCCTGCCGGAAGACGGTCGGGTACGGCTGCCAGGCGTACGGGTCGGTCCACGGGTACCAGCGCAGCTGGTTCATCAGCTCGCCGGTGTCCGGGTTCAGGCAGGTGTAGCCGGCCAGGCCGTGGGCGCCCGGCGGCTGACCTGTACCGACCGAGGCCAGCGAGGCGGCGGTGGTGGCCGGGAAGCCGGCGGTGATCGGGCGGCCGGTGCGGTTGAACGAGCTGTCCAGAAGGGACGTCAGGAACGGGGCCTCGTCCGGGTGCTCGCGCAGCAGCTGCCAGCCGAGCCCGTCGATGAGGAAGACGCAGACGCGGTCGGCGGGCTCCAGATCCATGCCGGGGCCCCCGGCACCGGGCAGGGTCAGCCCCTGGCCGGCGGTGACGGCGGGCAGCAGGTCGGCGAGCGAGCCGGTGCCGTACGCGGGCACCGGCGCGCCGGCCAGGTCGAGGGGTTCCGGTTCCGGCCAGGCGGGGACGGCGTGCGCCATCAGCGGGTGGTGGCCGCGGTGGCTTCGGACAGGGCCTGGGCGAAGGCGAGGGTCTGCCGCACGGTGTCCGGGCCGTCACCGGCCTCGCTGACGCGCAGCGACAGGTCGTCGGCGGTCGAGGAGCCGGTGTAGCCGTGGTCCGCCTCGCAGTTGGGGTCGCCGCAGGTGGCGGGCTCCAGGTCCAGGCGGGCGACGGCGCCCCAGCCGATGGTCAGCACGACCTCGCGGGGCAGCCGGCCCGGGGTGTACGACTCGGGGTTGGCCACCACCCGGCTGAGCACGACGGACGAGATCCGGCCGAGCTTCACGGACTCGGTGGAGGTCGTCGCGTACGGCGAGGGGGACGTGTCGTCGGCGGACTGCTCGTCGGTGTGGCTGACGATGAAGCGGGTGCCCGTCAGGACCAGGACCGTGACGTGGCGGCGGACCTCGTTGGCGTCGAAGGTCGTCTCCTGGTGGACCAAGTACGACACCACCGGCTCGCCGCCGACCGCGGCCTGCACCGCCTCGGCCACCAGGGCCGGGTAATAGCCGCTGCGCTCGATCGCCGCGCGCAGCCCTTGGGTCGTCGTACCGGTCTTAGCCATGCGGCCCATCTTACGGGGCGCACCGGCCGGGGAGTCTCAGTAGGCGGGCAGTCGGCGGGGGCCGAGGTCGGTGGTGGCCGGCGGGCGGGCCAGGCGGACCGTGGCGTCCAGGACGGCGAGGCCGTGCGGGGCGACGACGACCGGCTCCAGGTCCACGCCGACGACCTCGGGGTGGTCGTCGACCAGCCGGGACACCCGCAGCAGCAGGTCCTCCAGGGCGGCGGTGTCCACCGGCTGGCTGCCGCGCCAGCCGAACAGCAGCGGGGCGGTGCGGATGGACCGTACCTGCTCGGCGACGTCGCGGTCGGTGGCGGGGATGAGGCGGTGCGCGGTGTCGCCGAGGAGCTGCGAGGGGGCGCCGGCCAGGCCGAAGGACAGCACGGCGCCGGCGGCCGGGTCGATGGCGGCGCGGATGACCGTGTCGACGCCGCGCGGCACCATCGGCTGGACGACCGGGCGCAGCTCCTCCGGCTTGCCGAGGAAGTCGGTCAGCTCGGCGTAGGCGCGGCGCAGCTCCGGCTCGCCGGGCAGGTCGAGGCGGACTCCGCCGAGGTCGGGGCGGTGCCGCAGGTGCGGCGCCGTGGTCTTCAGGGCGACCGGGTAGCCCAGGCGGGCCGCGGCGCGTACGGCGGTGTCCGGGTCGGGTGCGGCGAGGGCGGGGCGGACGGGGATGCCGTAGCGGGCCAGGAGGGCGTGGGCGTCGTCGGGGTGCAGGGGGACGGAGCGGGTGACGTCGGCGTGCCGGGCCAGCTCGTCGAGCAGCCGGTCGATGTCGGCGCCGGCGGCGGCCTCCTGGATGTCCTCGTACTCGGGCACCCGGCCGGGGTCGGCGGCGTCCCGGCGCCATTTGGCGTACCAGGCGGCCTGGGCGAGGGACCGGACGGCGCGCTCGGCGGCGGGGTAGACCGGTATCAGGGGGACGGGCGGGGCGCCGGGGGCCGTGGTGGCGCCGGGCGTGTCGGAGGGGGCCGTCGCGGGGCCCAGCGGAGCTTCGGCGGCGCCGCCGGGAGCCGGGCGGTCCTCCGGAGCGCGGGCGGCCGGCGGCGGGGCCGCCAGCGCGTCGGCGAGGGCGTCCATGGCCAGGTGCACGACGGTGACCGGCTTCGCGGGGGCCGCGGCCGAGGCGGCCTCGCGCAGCGCAGCGGCGAGGTCGGCGCCCTCGCCGGGCGAGGCCACGCCCTCCTCCCCCACCCACGGGATGGCGGTGACGACGACGGCGTCGCAGAGCCCGTTGGCCAAAGCTGCGGACAGGGCCGTACGGAAGTCCTCCGGGGTGGCCGCGGCGGCCAGGACGTGCGGCCGCAGCGGCCGCAGCCCTTCGGTGAGGCAGGCGTCGTACGTCAGCAGGGCGAGCGCCTCGGAATTGCCGAGGATGGCGACGCGCGGCCCGTGGGGCAGCGGCTGGGAGGCGAGCAGCAGCCCGGCGTCGGCCAGCTCCGTGACCGTGTCGACGCGGATCACGCCGGCCTGGCGCATCAGCGCCGAGACCGTGCTGTCGGGGATGCGGACGGTGGGCACGGTGTGGCCGAGGGGCGCGGTGCCGGTGTGGCGGGCGCCCTTGGCGACGACCACGGGCTTGACGGCGGCCGTACGGCGGGCGAGGCGCATGAACTTGCGCGGGTCGCCGATCGACTCCAGGTAGAGGATCGCGACGTCGGTGGCCGGGTCGTCGTACCAGTACTGGAGCAGGTCGTTGCCGGAGAGGTCGGCGCGGTTGCCGGCCGACAGGAAGGTGGAGATGCCGGCGATCGAGCCGTCGCCGGGGCCGCGCCGGTGCAGGCCGCTGAGCAGCGCGATGCCGATCGCCCCCGACTGCGTGAACAGGCCGATGCGCCCGGCGCCGGGCAGCTGCGGGGCGAGCGAGGCGTTCAGGCGGACGGCCGGCGCGGTGTTGATCAGACCGAACGCGTTCGGCCCGATGAGGCGCATGCCGTACGAGCGGGCCTGCCGCAGCAGGGCGCGCTGCCGCTCGCGGCCCTCGGTGCCGGACTCGGCGTACCCGGAGGAGAGGACCACCAGGCCGCGGACGCCGTGCTCGCCGCAGTCGCGGACCACGCCGGGCACCTGGGCTGCGGGCACGGCGACCACGGCGAGGTCGACGGGCTCGGGGATCTCGGACACCGAGCGGTGGCCGGGCACGCCCTCGGGGGCGAGGGGGGCGCCGCCCTCGGGGAAGGCGTGGTTGACCGCGTAGACGCGGCCCGCGTAGCCGGAGCCGATGAGGTTGCGCAGGACGGAGCGGCCGACGCCGCCGGGGGCGCGGCCGGTGCCGACGACGGCCACCGAGCCGGGCGCGAGCAGGCGCTGCACGGAGCGGGCCTCGGCGCGCTGCTCACGGCCGCGCATCACGGCCATGGACTGCTCGGTGGGCTCCAGGTCGAACTCCAGGCGCACCACGCCGTCTTCGAAGGTGCGCTGCTGGGTGTACCCGGCGTCCGTGAAGACCTTGATCATCTTGGTGTTGGCGGGCAGCACCTCGGCGGCGAACCGGCGGATGCCGCGCTCGCGGGCGACCGCGGCGATGTGCTCCAGCAGCGCGGAGGCCACGCCGCGGCCCTGGTGGGCGTCCTGGACCAGGAAGGCGACCTCGGCCTGGTCGGCGCCGGACTCCTTGGCGGGGCGGCCGCGCTCGTCGATGCGGTCGTAGCGGACGGTGGCGATGAACTCGCCGCCCACGGTGGCCGCCAGGCCGACCCGGTCGACGTAGTCGTGGTGGGTGAAGCGGTGCACGTCGCGGTCGGACAGGCGCGGGTAGGGCGCGAAGAAGCGGTAGTACTTCGACTCGTCCGACACCTGTTCGTAGAACGAGATCAGGCGCTGCGCGTCGTCGGGGGCGATGGGGCGGATGCGCGCGGTGCCGCCGTCGCGCAGCACGACATCGGCTTCCCAGTGGGCCGGGTAGACGCTGTCCGACGGGCTTTGCATGGGGGACAGCGTACGACCCGCCACCGACAACCGGCTCGGCATGCGTGGCCGTACGGGCCGGGGCAGGCTGGGACGGACCGGCGGGGCCCGGATGGCGGCCCCGGGTGACGGATCCCGGATGGCGGACGGTCCGGCCGCGCGTCCGTGACCTGCCGGTAGCGTGCCGACGGCCCGCGGCGTGCGCCGCCGCGGCCTGCCGGAGCACTCCCGGCACCATGAGACACTGGTCTAGACAACTTCGACGACTTGAAGGGCAACACCATGGCTGAGCGCCGCGTCAATGTCGGTTGGGCCGAGGGTCTGCACGCCCGCCCCGCCTCGATCTTCGTCCGTGCGGCCACCGCCGCCGGGGTTCCCGTGACGATCGCCAAGGCCGACGGCAACCCGGTCAACGCGGCCTCCATGCTGGCCGTGCTGGGCCTGGGCGCCCAGGGCGGCGAGGAGATCGTGCTGGCCTCCGACGCCGAGGGCGCCGACGCCGCGCTCGACCGCCTCGCCAAGCTGGTCGCCGAGGGCCTTGAGGAGCTCCCGGAGACCGTCTGAACCCTTTCACGGGTCACAGCGCGCGCGACCCCGCCGCGGTAGCCGGATTTCCGGTGCCGGGCGGGGTCGTTTTTCTTGCGCGCACGACTGACCGGCGCCCGTTTACGGTACGGCGAATACGCAATTGCAGCACCGGCCGAAGAACCCGTAACGCGACCGCCCCGTATTCCGGTCGGCACACGTCCGATCCGCACGAGTCCGGCTCTGCGCAATTCCCGGCAATACCCTGTACCGCTTGTATACGGCGGCCTTGTTAATTCCCGGCGCGCATCGTGTTTACGGAATGTTTCGGTTCCCTCACGGCCGGCGCGGCGGCCGGCCGGCGCAGCCGGTACGCCGGGCGCGAGCGCTCGATGTGCGCCGCCATCAGGGTGCGCGCCCGCTCGCCGTCCCCGCGGGCCACCGCGTCCAGCACCGCCCCGTGCTCTTCCCACGACCGGTCCTCGCGCGCCGGGACCTCGACCGCGTACATCCAGTCGATCTTGCGCCGCAGCTGGGTGAGCAGCGCCGCCATGCTGGCGCTGCCCGACGCCTGGGCGAGCGTCTCGTGGAACCAGCCGTCCAGTTGGCGCAGCTCGGCGCGCTGCCCCTGCCGGGCGCGCTCGCGGCCCAGCCGTACCACCCCGCGCAGCACCTTGAGGTGCGCGGCGGTGCGGCGGGCGGCGGCGCGGGCGGCGCCCAGTGGCTCCAGCAGGCCGCGGATGTCCAGCAGGTCGGCCGCCTCCCGTTCGGTGGGCGCGGCCACGCAGGCGCCCGCGTGGTGCCTGATGGTGACGAAGCCCTCGGACTCCAGCGTCCGCAGCGCCTCGCGCACGGGGACGCGGGAGACCCCGTAACGGCCGGCGAGCAGTTCCTCGATCAGCCGGCTGCCCGGCGGCAGCACGCCGGTCACGATGTCTTCGCGGATCGCCGTGCACACCGCATGCGCGGAAATGTGGCCTCGCATCGTCCGTGCCTCCGCCGTAATCCCCTGGAAACGTCCGCACCGCCGTCGGCCGGCGGCATTCCCGCGACTCTATTCGACGGGCCGGCTTTATCCTGTGGCCCCGGCGAATTCATGGTTATTTTTTGGCCAGGAACGCGGTGGGCGGGGAGATCGCGGCGGGCCCGAAAACGCCGGTGCCCCGGCCGCAGCGGCCGGGGCACCGAACGAAGAGCGGGCGCGTCAGACGTTGACGCCGTGCGAGCGCAAGTAGGCGACCGGGTCGATGTCCGAGCCGTACTCCGCCGAGGTGCGGGCCTCGAAGTGCAGGTGCGCGCCGGTGGTGTTGCCGGTGTTGCCCGACAGGGCGATCTGCTGGCCCGGGGTGACGGTCTGGCCGACCGAGACGTTGATCGACGACAGGTGGCCGTACTGGGTGTAGGTGCCGTCGTTCATCTTGATGACGACGTTGTTCCCGTACGCGCCGCCCCAGCCGGCCTCGACGACGGTGCCCGAGCCCACGGCGTGGACGGAGGTGCCGGAGGAGGCGTGGAAGTCGATGCCGGTGTGGCTGCCGGAGGACCACAGGCCGCTGGACGCCTTGTAGCTGGTGGAGACGTAGGAGCTGTCGAGGGGCGCGACGTACGTCAGCAGGCGCTTGCGCTCCGCCTCGCGGGCGGCGCGCTCCTGGGCCTCGCGCTCCTTCTTCGCCTCGGCGTCGGCCTTGCGCTTGGCCTCCGCGGCCTGCTGCCGGGCTTCGGCCTCGGCCTTGGCCTGCGCGGCGGCGGCGTCGGCGGCCTCCTGCTGCGCGTCGGCCTGCGCCTCGATCTGCTCGGCCAGTTCGTCACCGAGGACGACGGCCTGGTGGAAGCCGGTGTCGTGGGTGTTCGCTTCGTCGGGGTTGCCGGCCGCGAGGGCCGGGGAGGCGACGGAGGCGATGACGCCGGACGCGGCGAGCGTGGCTATGCCGGCGAGGTTACGGGTCGTCCGCGCGCTGCGGCTCGGACCACGGTGCTTCCCGGTGGCACGGGTGAACGCCATGTGCTGGCTGTGTCCTTTCCTTCCTTCTCGCCTACCGGGTTAGCTGACGGGTTCGGAGCAGGAAGGTCTCCTACGGGCACCTCCGGGAAGGCGCCCGATTCACCCCAAGGGACATGGGTCCCCGGTTCCCCTTGGCTCGCGCCGTGCGGGGATTCGGCGATGACTGTCCGTGCCGCGGTTGCGGCGTCGGTCTGGCGGACAGCCGCATCGACGCTAATCGGGGCAACTTTCAATCGGCAAACAGAACTGATGTTTTGTGCTGTACGTCACACGGCCATCAGGCAACCACTCCCAGCAATTGGGACAAAAAGAAGATCCAGTGGCACTCGCACCACTGGATCTCCTCGTGACAGGCCCGTCAGCCCGCCGGGGTCACGGCCCGTCAGCCGACGACCGTCACCTCGCCGATGCCGAGCGCCTTGACCGGCTCCGCGATCTCGGAGGCGTCACCCACCAGAACCGTCACCAGCCGGTCCGCCGGGAAGGCGCTGACGACCGCCGCGGTCGCCTCGACCGTGCCGGTCTGCGCCAGCCGCGCGTACAGCTGCGCCTGGAAGTCGTCCGGGAGCTGCTGCTCCACCTGGTCGGCGAGGGTGCCCGCCACGGCGGCGGCGGTCTCGTACTTCAACGGCGCCACGCCGACGAGGTTCTGCACGGCGACGTCGCGCTCGGCGTCCGTCAGGCCCTCGGCGGCGAGGGTGCGCAGCACCTTCCACAGGTCGTCCAGCGCCGGTCCGGTGGAGGCGGTGTCCACCGAGCCGCTGATGGCGAGCATCGCGGCGCCGTCGCCCGCCGCGGAGGAGCGCAGTACCTGGCCGAAGGAGCGCACCCCGTAGGTGTAGCCCTTCTCCTCGCGCAGCACCCGGTCCAGGCGGGAGGTGAGGGTGCCGCCCAGGCAGTACGTGCCGACCACCTGGGCGGGCCAGGCGCGGTCGTGCCGGTCCGGGCCGATGCGGCCGATCAGCAGCTGGGTCTGCACGGCGCCGGGGCGGTCGACGATCACGACGCGGCCGGTGTCGTCGGCGGTGATCGGGCTGGCCTTGACCGGTTCCGCCGGCGACCCCGTCCAGGAGCCGAGGGTGTCGGCGAGGGCCGCGTCCAGGTCCACGCCGGTGAGGTCGCCGACGACGACGGCCGTGGCCGTCGCGGGGCGCACATGGGCCTCGTAGAAGGCGCGGACGGCCGCCGCGTCGATACGGGAGACGGTCTCCTCGGTGCCCTGGCGCGGCCGGGACATCCGGGAGTCGGCCGGGAACAGCTCCTTGGACAGGGCCATCGCCGCGCGCCGGGCCGGGTTGGCCAGCTCGTGCGGGATCTCGTCGAGGCGGTTGCCCACCAGGCGCTCGACCTCGCCGTCGGGGAAGGCCGGGGCCCGCAGGGCGTCGGCGAGCAGGCCGAGCGCCTTCTCCAGGCGGGAGGCCGGCACCTCCAGGGAGACGCGGACGCCGGGGTGGTCGGCGTGCGCGTCGAGCGTGGCGCCGCAGCGCTCCAGCTCGGCCGCGAACTCCTCGGCGTCGTGCTTGTCGGTGCCCTCGGACAGGGCACGCGCCATGATCGTGGCGACGCCGTCCAGGCCGGCCGGCTCGGCCTCCAGGGGCGCGACGATGTCGATCTCGACCGCGACGACCTGCTGGCCGGGGCGGTGGCTGCGCAGCACCGTCAGCCCGTTGGGCAGCTCCCCGCGCTCGGGGGCCGGGAAGGCCCACGGCTTGGGGTCGCCGCCGGACGGCTGCGGGTGGAAGGTCATCGTGCTGTTGACGGCGTCGCTCACTGGGCCGCCTCCTCGTCGTTGTCCTCGGCGGCGGTGGGCTCGGTCGGCTCGTACACGAGCACCGCGCGGTTGTCGGGGCGCAGCCGGGCCTTGGCGACCTCCTGCACCTCCTGCGGGGTGATCTCCAGGACGCGCTGCACGGCGGTCAGGGCGAGCTGCGGGTCACCGAAGAGGACGGCGAAGCGGCACAGTTCGTCGGCGCGCCCGGCGGCCGTCGCGAGCCGGTCCAGCCACTCGCGCTCCAACTGGGCCTGCGCGCGCTCCATCTCCTCGGGGCTGGGCCCCTCGGCCGCGAAGCGGGCCAGCTCCTCGTCCACGGCGCTCTCGATCGCCGGCACCTCGACGCCACCGGAGGTCTTCACGTCCAGCCAGCCGAGCGACGGGGCGCCGGCCAGCCGCAGCAGGCCGAACCCCGCGGCCACGGCCGTACGGTCGCGGCGCACCAGCCGGTTGTACAGCCGCGAGGACTCGCCGCCGCCCAGGACCGTCAGCGCCAGGTCGGCCGCGTCGGCCTCACGGGTGCCGTCCTGCGGGAGGCGGTAGGCGGCCATCAGGGCGCGGGAGGGGACGTCCTCCTCGACGACCTCGCGCAGCTCCTCGCCGATGACGTCCGGAAGGGAGCCGTCGCGCGGCGGGCGCTTGCCCTCGTGGCCGGGGATGGAGCCGAAGTACTTCTCCACCCAGGCGAGGGTCTGCTCGGGGTCGATGTCGCCGACGACCGACAGGACCGCGTTGTTGGGCGCGTAGTACGTACGGAAGAACGCCCGCGCGTCCTCCAGGGAGGCGGCGTCCAGGTCGGCCATCGAGCCGATGGGCGTGTGGTGGTAGGGGTGCCCCTCCGGATAGGCCATCGCCGTCAGCTTCTCGAAGGCCGTGCCGTAGGGGACATTGTCGTAGCGCTGGCGGCGCTCGTTCTTGACGACGTCGCGCTGGTTCTCCAGCGACTCCTCGTCCAGTGCCGTCAGCAGGGAGCCCATCCGGTCCGCCTCCAGCCAGAGCGCGAGCTCCAGCTCGTGGGCGGGCATGGTCTCGAAATAGTTCGTGCGCTCGAAACTCGTGGTGCCGTTCAGCGAGCCGCCGGCGCCCTGCACCAGCTCGAAGTGTCCGTTGCCCTTGACCTGGGCGGAGCCCTGGAACATGAGGTGCTCGAAGAGGTGCGCCAGGCCGGTGCGGCCCTTGACCTCGTGGCGCGAGCCCACGTCGTACCAGAGGCAGACCGCGGCGACCGGGGTCAGGTGGTCTTCGGAGAGCACCACACGCAGGCCGTTGGCCAGCCGGTGCTCGGTCGCTGTCAGGCCGCCGGAGCCGGCTTGTTCTGTGGCCGTGTGACCCATGGGCATGTACGTCCCTTCGATCCGCTTGCGAGGAAGTTCTGTCACTGTATGCAAGCGCGCCGAGCTATGGCGAAGTTCCCGTCCGGGCTGCCTCGTACGAGCGGTCCTCGCAGCCACCCCGTCCGACGGGCCGGGGAGGGTCGCGGTCGGCGTTGTCAGTGGGGCGGGCCACAATGGTCCGCGTCAGACCCGAACGTTGATCCCGCATCGGCAAGCAGCAGGACGCAAGCGAAGGAGCCGCAGCCGCGATGGCCCGCCGTAGCACGAAGACCCCGCCGCCGGACGACTTCGAGGAGAGGATCCTCGACATCGACGTCGTCGACGAGATGCAGGGCTCCTTCCTTGAGTACGCGTACTCGGTCATCTACTCCCGCGCCCTCCCGGACGCCCGCGACGGCCTCAAGCCCGTGCACCGCCGCATCCTCTACCAGATGAACGAGATGGGGCTGCGCCCCGAGCGCGGCTACGTCAAGTGCGCCCGGGTCGTCGGCGAGGTGATGGGTAAACTCCACCCGCACGGCGACGCCTCCATCTACGACGCCCTGGTCCGGATGGCGCAGTCCTTCTCGATGCGGGTGCCCCTGGTGGACGGGCACGGCAACTTCGGCTCGCTCGGCAACGACGACCCGCCCGCCGCCATGCGGTACACCGAATGCAAGATGGCCTCGGCGACGTCCCTGATGACGGAGTCGATCGACGAGGACACGGTCGACTTCGCGCCGAACTACGACGGCCAGGAGCAGGAGCCGGTCGCCCTCCCCGCCGCGTACCCGAACCTGCTCGTCAACGGCGCCTCCGGCATCGCGGTCGGCATGGCGACGAACATGCCCCCGCACAACCTCGGCGAGGTCATCGCCGCCGCCCGCCACCTGATCAAGCACCCGAACGCGGACCTCGACACGCTGATGAGGTTCGTGCCGGGCCCCGACCTGCCGACCGGCGGCCGGATCGTGGGCCTGAGCGGCATCCGGGACGCGTACGAGTCCGGCCGCGGCACGTTCAAGATCCGCGCCACGGTCGCGATCGAGAATGTGACGCCCCGTCGCAAGGGCCTGGTCGTCACCGAACTGCCGTTCGCCGTCGGCCCCGAGAAGGTCATCTCCAAGATCAAGGACCTGGTCGGCGCGAAGAAGCTCCAGGGCATCGCGGACGTGAAGGACCTCACCGACCGCCAGCACGGCCTGCGCCTGGTCATCGAGATCAAGAACGGGTTCAACCCGGAAGCCGTCCTGGAGCAGCTCTACAAGCTCACGGCCATGGAGGAGTCCTTCGGCATCAACAACGTCGCGCTGGTGGACGGCCAGCCGCTGACGCTGGGCCTCAAGGAGCTGCTGGAGGTCTACGTCGACCACCGCTTCGACGTGGTGCGCCGGCGCAGCGAGTTCCGCCGCACCAAGAAGCGGGACCGCCTCCACCTGGTCGAGGGCCTGCTCACGGCCCTGGTGGACATCGACGAGGTCATCCGCCTCATCCGCTCCAGCGAGAACAGCGCGCAGGCCAAGGAGCGGCTGATGGACCGCTTCGGGCTGAGCGACGTCCAGACGCAGTACATCCTCGACACCCCGCTGCGCCGGCTGACCAAGTTCGACCGCATCGAGCTGGAGTCGGAGCGCGACAAGCTCACGGCCGAGATCGAGGAGCTCACCAAGATCCTCGAATCGGACAGCGAGCTGCGCAAGCTGGTCTCCGGCGAGCTGGCCGCCGTCGCCAAGAAGTACGGCACGGACCGGCGTACGGTCCTGCTGGAGTCGGCGGGCGCGCCGGTGGCCGCGGTGCCGCTGGAGGTCGCGGACGACCCGTGCCGGGTGCTGCTCTCCTCGACGGGGCTGCTGGCCCGTACCGCCAACGGCGAGGTCAGCTTCGACGCCGACGCACGGCGCGCCAAGCACGACGTGATCGTCTCGGCCGTGCCGGCCACCACGCGCGGCGAGGTGGGCGCGGTCACTTCGGCGGGCCGGCTGCTGCGGCTCCAGGTGGTCGACCTGCCGCAGCTGCCCGACACTGCCGCCGGGCCGAACCTCTCCGGCGGCGCACCGGTCTCGGAGTTCCTCAGCTTCCAGGACGGCGAGCGGCTGATCTGCCTGATGACGCTGGACGAGTCCTCGCCGGGCCTGGCACTCGGCACCGAACAGGGCATCGTCAAGCGCGTCGTGCCGGACTACCCGTCGCACAAGGAAGAGCTGGAGGTCATCACCCTCAAGGAGGGCGACCGCATCGTGGGCGCCGCGGAGCTGCGCACGGGCGAGGAGGACCTGGTCTTCATCACCGACGAGGCGCAGCTGCTGCGCTACCCGGCGGCGCAGGTGCGGCCGCAGGGCCGGCCCGCGGGTGGCATGGCGGGCGTCAAGCTGGGTTCCGGCGCGAAGGTCATCTTCTTCTCGGCGGTCGACCCGGCCGCCGACGCCATGGTCTTCACGGTCTCCGGCTCGCACGGCACGCTCGACGACTCGGCCTCGACGGCCAAGCTCACCCCCTTCGACCAGTACCCGCGCAAGGGCCGGGCCACCGGCGGCGTGCGCTGCCAGCGGTTCCTCAAGGGCGAGGACTGCCTCACGCTCGCCTGGGCCGGCGCCGTGCCGGTACGGGCGGCGGACGCCAAGGGCGCACCGGTCGACCTGCCGGAGCCGGACCCGCGGCGGGACGGCTCCGGCGTACCGCTGACGAAGCCGGTCGCGGCGCTGGCGGGGCCGGTGTAAGGGCGCGATGAGGTTAGGGCGGGTCCCGGACGGCTGCGGCCGGCCCGGGCCCCGCTCTCGCGTGGGGATCGCTCTACCGTCCGGCTTGCGGCTCGCCGAAGTCCTCGGGCTCTCCCGGTGCGAAGCCCGCCGGCTCGCCGGGCTCCCCCGGTGAGGCATCCGTCGGCTCGTCGGGCTCCCCCGCCGTGAAGTCCGCGGGCTCGCCGGGCTCCCCCGCGCCGAAGCCCCCGGGCTCGCCCCCCGACGGTACGTACCGCAGCACCCCCCACATACTGTCCGGCTCGGCGCGCTCCGGCCCCGTCTCCCGGCAGCCCGCCAGTTCCTTGCGCAGCGCCGCCGCGTCGACCCCGCTGCCGATCAGGACGAGCTGGGTGCGGCGCTCCTCGCCCGGCTGCCACGGCGAGGGGTAGAAACGCAGGAAGTCGCCGACCGCGTGCACGGCGAACTTCTGGCGGTTCTCCGGCACGTCGAAGTGGACGAACCCCTTGATCCGATAGAGACCGGCGGGCCTGCTGTCGAGGAAGGCCATGAGCCGGCGCGGGTTCACGGGCTCGTCCGAGACGAACTCGACGCTCTCGTAGCCGGCGTGGAGGTGCCGGCCGGCCCCGTGCCCCTGGCACCCCGGCCCGTGCTCGCCGCAAGCATGCTCCCCGGACACCTCCCCGCCCGCTGCGGCCTCCCCTTCCGCCTCCTCGCGGAACAGGTCCTCGAAGGACAGCTGACGGACCGCCGCGTCGTCCGCGTCGCGCGGCTTGCGGTCGAAGAACAGCTCCGGGTCGATCCGCCCGTACGCGGCGGGCACGACCGGCGTCCCCGGGCTCAGCTCGGCGAGGGTGCCGAGGAGCGCGCGCTGCTCCTCCTCGTCGATCCGGTCGGCCTTGTTCAGGACCACCAGATCGGCGATGGCCACATGCCGGTCGATCTCCGGGTGCCGGGCCCGGGTCGCCCGGAACTCCGCCGCGTCGACGACCTCGGCCAGCCCGCCGTAGACGATGCGGTCGTTCTCGCTGGCCAGGATCATGCGGATGAGCTCCTGGGGCTCGGCCAGCCCGCTGGCCTCGATGACGATGACGTCGATGCGCGCGGACGGCCGGGCCAGGCGCTCCAGGTACTCGTCCAGTTCGCTGGTATCGACGGCGCAGCAGAGGCAGCCGTTGCCCAGGGAGACCATCGAGTCGACCTGGCCGGCCACCGTCATGGCGTCGATCTCGATGCTGCCGAAGTCGTTGACGACCGCGCCGACGCGGCTGCCGCCGCTGCGGCCCAGCAGGTGGTTGAGCAGGGTCGTCTTACCGGATCCGAGAAATCCGGCGAGCACGATGACCGGGATCTGTGGCGGGGCCTGCGGGGCCAAGGGGGCGCCTCCATCGTCGTTCGTCGGTACGACGGGGCGCCGTCGGTCCGGCGCACCGTCAGTTCAGCGCGGCGGGCACCGGCTGCGGCGGGGGCGGACCCACATAGCGGGCCGCCGGTCGGATGATCTTCGAGTCGTCCGCCTGCTCCAGGATATTGGCGCTCCACCCGATCACCCGGGCCGCACAGAACGTAGGCGTGAACATCTCACGCGGCAGACCGCACAGCTCCATGACCACGCCCGCGTAGAACTCGACGTTGGTGTGCAGTTCCCGTCCGGGCTTGAGCTCGGCGAGGAGCGCCTCGACCCGCTCCTCCACCCGCACCGCGAAGTCCACGAGCGGCCCGCCGAACCCCCGGGCGATGTCGCGCAGCATGCGCGAACGCGGGTCCTCGGTGCGGTACACCGGGTGCCCGAAGCCCATGATCCGCTCCCCGGTCCGCACCCGTTCGCGGATCCACTCGTCGATACGGTCCGGGCTGCCGATGGCGTCGAGGGCGTCCAGGGCCCGGCTGGGTGCCCCGCCGTGCAGCGGCCCGGAAAGCGCGCCGACCGCTCCGGCCAGGCATGCCGCGAGATCGGCGCCGGTGGAGGCGATCACCCGGGCGGTGAAGGTCGAGGCGTTGAACCCGTGGTCGATGGTGGAGATCAGGTACCGCTCGACAGCGCCGGCACGTGCGGGCTCCGGCTCCTCGCCGGTGAGCATGTAGAGGTAGTTGGCGGCGTACGGGAGGTCGTCCCTCGGCTCGACGGGCTCCAGGCCCCGGCCGAGGCGGTACAGGGCGGTGAGCACGGTGGGCACCGCGGCGCTCGCGACGAGCGCGTCCGTACCGCGCTGCCCGTGGTCGATGTCGTACAGGGGCTGGAAGCCCGCGGCGGCGCCGAGCAGCGAGAGCGCGGTACGCAGACCGGCGAGCGGGCCGCTGCGGGCACCGGCGCGGGCGATGCCCGGCAGCGCGTCCTGCACGGATGCGGGCAGGTGGCGGAGCCGCGCGGTCTCCGCGGCGAAGGCGGCGCGCTGCTCCGCGTCCGGCAGGAAGCCGCGGAACATCAGGTGCCAGACGTCTTCGAAGGTACGGCTCTGCGCGAGCTCGACGGCGGAGTACTGGCGGTAGTGGTAGAAGCCCTCCCCGCCCCGTACGTCCCCCAGTTCGGTCTCGGTGACGATCACCCCCGCGAGCCCGCGGGGCACGTCGACGGTCGTGTCGGCCTCGGCCATCGGCATGACGGTCCTCCTTCGCTCCGAGTCCGCGCTGCTGCGGCCTCCCGGATATTGATTCGACTGTCTATCCTTGACTCAACAGGTGTCAATATTGATTGAATCAATGTCGATGCGGTCGGGAGTCGATACGGTGAGCCCCATGGCGGATCACGAAACGGACAGCGGCAGCGACGGCGGCACCCGGCGGCTGAGCACCCGCGAGGCGGCCGAACGGCTCGGCGTAAAGCCGGAAACGGTCTACGCGTACGTCAGCCGCGGCCAGCTGACCAGCCGACGGGCCCCCGGCGGGCGCGGCAGCACCTTCGACGCCAAGGAGGTGGACGCACTCGCCCGGCGCGCCGCCCGCCGCGAACCACCCGCCTCCGGCGGCGACCTGGCGATCCGCACCGGCATCACCCTCATCGACAAGGACCACTGCTACTACCGTGGCGTGGACACCACCGAACTGGCCGACCACTACGGCTACGAAGAGGTCGCCGACTGGCTCTGGACCGGCGTCCTGCGCCCCGGCATCCGCTTCACCGCCCCCGAAGAAGCCCTCGACGCCGCCCGCCAGGCCGTCGCGGCACTCCCCGCCCACAGCGGCCCGATGGACCGGCTGCGGGTGGCAGTCGTGGCCGCGGCCGCCGCCGACCCACTCCGCTTCGACCTGACCGAAGACGCCGTCCTGGACACGGCACGCACCCTGATCCCGGTACTCGTCGACGCGTTGCCTCGGTTGAACGACGGGGAGGACCGGGGCGGCGGGGGCTGTGGGGAAGGCGGGGAGGCCAGGCAAGGCAGAGAGAGGCGAGGGAACCAAGGGGTACGAGGGAACCAAGAGGTTCGGGAGAGCCAGGGGGCTCGGGGGAGCCAGGAGGCTCGGGGGAGCCAGGAGGCTCGACGGAGCCACAGGGCCTGGGAGAGCCAGGGGGCCCGGGAGAGCCAAGAGGGCCGGGAAAGTGGCCGGGAGAGCCGCGAGGGGCACGCAACGGATCCGCTCGCCCGCCGCCTCTGGTCGCGCCTCACCCCGGAAGCGCCCGACGAAGCGTCACTCCGCGTACTGAACGCGGCCCTCGTCCTCCTCATCGACCACGACCTCGCCGCCTCGACCCTGGCCGCCCGGGTGGCCGCCTCCGCGAGGGCCCACCCGTACGCCGTGGTGTCGGCAGGCTTCGGCGCCCTCGACGGCCCTCTGCACGGCGCCGCCAGCGGCCTCGCGCACCGCATGCTGCTGGAAGTACTGGAACGAGGCAGCGCGGCAGCTGTCGTCGCGGACCACCTGCGCGCCGGACGCCGCGTACCCGGGCTGGGCCACCGCCTCTACCCAGGCGAAGACCCGCGCGCCCGAGCCCTGTTCCGCCTCCTGGAAGACGTACCGCAAGCCGCTCCGGCACTACGCGCGGCACGCGAGGTGGCCGCGACAACCGCCCGGCACACCCCCCTACACGCCAACGTGGATCTCGCCCTCTCCGTACTGACCGTATCGACGGGCATGGCCACCGAGGCCGGCGAAACGGTCTTCGCGGTGGCCCGCACCGCAGGCTGGATCGCCCACGCGCTGGAGGAGTACGAGGAGCACCCCATGCGCATCCGCCCCAGCGGCCACTACCAGGGACCACGCCCACCGCGACCACTGCCTTAAGGGGTGCGGGGGGGGCACGGGCGGCACCTCAAGTCGGAAGCCAAGCGAACGCCTCCCGGTTCTCTCTCCCCCAGCCCCCGCCCCCTCCTCCAAGCCCCCCGACAGGCGCAGCCACCAACGATCAGCGCACGTCGCAGGACAGGCACCAGTTCGGTGCTGGTCTTGCGGCGAGTTGCCCGCCGGGCGGAGCGGTCGGAGACCAGCGAGGCGATCGCGAGGTGGGTTTCGGCATAGTTCGGCATAGGTCTCGCGGCGGCCGGTGAACCGCTGCAGGGGTTGCCACTGCTTGCACGCCGCGTTGGTGTGCTCCACGCGGATCCGCCGGGAGGACTGGCAACGGCACAGCTCGCGCCAGGCGTACTGTCCGCCCAGCAGCACATCGGCCTTCGGCTACCTGGGCGGGGCACTGACTCGCGCGGAAAACTCGTTGGCCAGGCCCGGTACCCCTCGTCCACCTCGGCCTCCACCCGCGGGTGTTGACGAAACTGCTCGGCGATGCCCTCGGTGCGCACGGCGGCCTGATCGCGTATCCGGCCCGGGCGGACGACGCCGCTGAACAGGGTGCGGCCCTGGGCGTCGCTGAAGGTGGTCGCCCTGATGGTGTTCTGCTTCTTCTTGCCCAAGACGAACGCCTTGCGTCCGGACCGCCCCGTGCGCGAGCGGCGGACCTGCTCCTCGGTCCCATCGATACACAGGCCCACGCGCGCGGCGTCGGCGTCGGCGTCGGCGTCGGCGTCGGCGTCGGCGTCGGCGTCGGCGTCGGCGTCGGCGAACAGATCTTCCAGCGTGCGCAGTCGAAGCCTGGGCCGGTCGGGGATCGCGAAGCCGCGGGCCGCCAGCAGCGGACGAACTTCGCAGATCGCCACGAATACGATGGAACAGTCCACTCCGCACAATTCGGTCAGCGCCGCGTGCGACACGCCCGTGCCCAGCTGCACGAGCGCGACCAAGAGTCGGTCCACGAACACCAGGCGTCGCCTGGGCCCGGCACCCGCAGACCGGCGTCGCTGTCCGGCCCCGACGCTCGCGCAACGCTGATTCGCGAGCGGCCTGCCACGCGGGGGCGAGCTCTTCAATTAGCTCGCCAAGGCGTGCGCGGGAGATCCCCGACAGGGCAGGGCGGGAACAGGCCGCACGAGCCAAGCGTGTCTCACAACTCGCCCAACCTGTACGGCCTCCTTACGTCACTGGTCGAGAACCTCCGTGTTCTGGCAGGCGACCAGGAGCCATTGCCCGTCTTCCTTGGCCATCACGTAGAGCGGGGTGCCCGGATTCCCGATCGGCTCCCCCTCCAGCGTCCAGTACTGCGCATGCACCTTGACCGCGACGACGTCGGGTCGGATGAACAGCACGTTCACCACCTCGTACGTGGCCGTCGAGTCCTGCATGGCTCCCGGCAGCACCTGGTGAGTGAAGGACGAGATCTCATCACGACCGGTGAGCCGCTTACCACCGCCCGTCGTCCAGATCGCATCGGCCCGGAACAGGCCGACGAACTCCTCGGGCAACTCGTTCTGCTGGGAATGCTCAAGCGTGGCGATCACCTGCTTGATCGCCGCGATCTCGGCTTCCTGCGTTTGCTGGTCCGTCACGGTTGTCTCCATGCCGGTCATCATCAAACCTCAACCGCACTTGAGATCAAGCCCCGCCGCAAGGTCAATCGATCCCCAGCCCGTAAGCGCCGGGCACCAGGAACCGACTGCCGGATACCGGACGCCAGGTGCCGGATGCCCGACACCGCCATCGCGCCCACCACCACGCCCGCCACCACGCCCGACCAACACCGCGCTCGGCCACCCCGTGAGCGCGAGGCGGAAGTGCTCAACGCGCTCCGGCGGTTGGCCTCATAAGCCGCCAAGTCGGCTGCTTCTCCGCAGTGTTGGTCACGACCACTCCCAGAGCCGGGCAGGTCCCTCGCCGCTCCTTGTCCCTTGCTCCTCATACATCGCGTCCGACGCACCCTGGCCGTCACACCCCCTTGCCGAGCCCGGTGGTCTAGGTAGCCACCGTCGCGCCTCAACCTCCTCCCAGCGGGGCCGGAACGAGTGGTTACGCCCTCGCTCATCCCCGCCCCGACGAGCGCCACACCGAACCACAACGGCGCCGATTCAGACCTCCAGCCGTTCCGTTAGTTCCATGAGTTCCGTTCCGGGGCCACGGGGGCGCCAAGTGAGGTTAGGCTTACCTATGTGAGCACCTGCGCAACCGCTTCCCGTGATGGCGCCGAGCCCGTCGCGGGTACTTCGGCCACGGCCCGGACCTGGCTGCTTGTCGAACAGACCGGGCCCTGGGGCACCGAAGCGCTGACCGAAAGTCACCTCGATCCGCGTATCGGCCGCGCCCTGGAGACGGCGGCGAACGGCACGGGCGTACGCGTCGCATTGGTCCGCCGGCCGGGGCGGCATGCGGATGGCCGTCGCCTCGACGGCTGCCGGGTCTTTGTCGCGCACACCGCGCCGGGCCGCCCCTGGATACGCACCACCACCCTCGCCGACGCAGAACCATTGCTGGGCCTCGACTTCGTCCGGCTGGGTGCCGGCGAGCACGACGGCCTCTGGGAGCCATATGACGGTGAGCCGCTGGTCTTCATCTGCACCAACGGCAAGCGTGACCGCTGCTGCGCCGTCCTCGGGCGGCCGCTGGCCGCGGAGCTTGCCGCCAGCGGGGCCGAGGCGTGGGAAGTGACCCACATCGGCGGTCACCGTTTCTCCCCCACCCTCTTCGTCCTGCCCTATGGATACGCCTACGGTCGGGCCTCCGCTCCCCTGGTCAAGGACGCCGTGGCGTCGGCGCGCGAGGGCCGGATCCTGTTGGACCACTGCCGGGGCCGATCGACCTGGGAGCGCCCGGCGCAAGCCGCCGACCTCGCGGTCCGTGAGCTGATACTTGAGGACCGAGCAGATGCGCTCGACGTCGTGCGCACCGAAGCCGCACCATTCCCCGCGGTCACGCCGCCCCTCGGGGGCCTGCCGCTCACCACGGTCACGCCGTTCCCTGCAGTCGCGCCACCCCCCGCGATGGCACTGTCCTCCGCGGCCGTGGCGACCTCTCCGGCCGCACCGCCGCGTCCTCGCGCCACCTCCACGCCCGCCTGGACTGTTACCGTCGCGCACCGCGACGGCCGGTCCTGGCAGGTCGCCGTCGAGCAACGCGCAGACGGCACCCCGGCCCCTGCCAGCTGCGGCTTTCCGCTCGGCAAGCCCGCCCGCATGGCCGTGTTGTCCATACGCCGCCTCGCCTGATGTCGTCCTGCCAGACGTGCCCTCCGCCGGGTTCTCACACCCCGTGCCGGTCGCTCGCCTCGCCCGGCGGCCGCGCCACCTGCCCAGTACTCGCCCCACCAAGCCCGTCGACCTCATGCCGTCGCCTCCCCCGTCCCGCTCCCGTCCACTCCTCGCGAACGGTAGCTTCGCTGTGACTCTGCGAGATTAGGCCGACGCGGAAAGCCCGCGAAAGGCCTGTGGATAACCTCCGCAGCGACGGCCGGAGCGCTTATCCACAGGGGATCGGCAGGAGTTCGTCAGGGGTTCGTCAGGTCCTTGTTTGTTGGCGTCCGCACCCAGCTCCTGCGGCCGGGCGGATTACCCGGCCGGCCGCCGCCCCGCTTACTGTCTGGTCGTATGGGCGTGAGGGACGAGATCGACGCGCGGCAGGGGGCCGGGCGGGGCACCGGCGGCGGGCTCCGCGCCGCGCTGTCGGGCCTGCGTTCCCGCCTGGGCTGGCCGCGCCGCGTCTTCGCCCAGGTGCTGCTCATGCAGCTCGCCATCGCCGCCGGCGTGACGGCGCTCGTCACCGGCCTTTTCCTCGCTCCGCTCAGCGCACAGCTCGACGACCAGGCGATGCGCCGTGCTCTCGCCATAGCCCAGACCACCGCAGCCGAGTCCCGCCTCGACGACGCGCTGGAGGGTTCCCGCCCGGCCCGCAACGGTCCCGTGCAGAACGAGGCGGAGCGGATCCGCCGCGCCACGGGGGCGGAGTACGTCGTGATCATGGACGTACGGGGCGTGCGCTGGTCCCACACCGACCCGGACGAGATCGGGCGGCGCGTCTCCACCGACCCCAGCGGCGTCCTGGCCGGTCATGAGGTCATGCAGATCGACGAGGGCACCCTCGGCCGCTCCGCGCGCGGCAAGGTGCCGCTGCGCGACGAGAAGGGTGAAATCGTCGGCGCCGTCTCGGTCGGCATCGCGTACGAGAGTGTCCAGGAACGGCTGCTGTCCACGGTGCCGCAACTGCTCGCGTACGCCGGCGGGGCGCTCGCCGTCGGCGCGCTGGCCGCCTATCTCGTCGCCCGGCGTCTCCAGCGCCGCACCCATGGCCTGGCCTTCTCCGACATCTCCGCGCTGCTCGCCGAGCGCGAGGCGATGCTGCACGGCATCCGGGAGGGGTTCATAGCGCTCGACGAGCGCGGCCGGATCCGGCTGCTGAACGACGAGGCGCAGCGCCTCCTCGACCTGCGTGCCGAGGACACCGGCCGTCCTCTGGAGGACGCGCTGCCACCGGGACGTACCGCCGAGGTCCTGGCCGGGCGGGTCCGCGGTGCCGACCTGCTCGCCGTCAGCGGGCAGCGCGTCCTGGTGGTCAACCGGATGCCGACCGACGACGGCGGTGCCGTGGTGACGTTGCGCGACCGTACCGAGCTGGAGCGCCTGGGCCGTGAGCTGGACGGCACCCGCGGGCTGATCGACGCGCTGCGCGCCCAGGACCACGAGCACGCCAACCGCCTCCACACCCTGCTCGGCCTCCTCGAACTCGGGCTGCACGAGGAGGCCGTGGAGTTCGTCACCCAGGCCGTGGGCGTGCACCGGGCGACCGCCGAGCAGGTCACGGAGCGGGTGCGCGATCCGCTGGTCGCGTCCCTCCTTGTCGGCAAGGCGACGGTCGCCACCGAACGCGGCGTCTCGTTGAGCATGTCCGCCGGCAGCCGGCTGCCTGACCGCGTGGTGGACCCGCACGGCCTGGTCACCGTCCTCGGCAATCTGGTCGACAACGCCCTGGACGCCACGGCCGGGCGGCCCGGTGGCCGGGTCGAGGTGGAGATCCTGGCCGAGGGGCGCACCGCCGTGGTGCGGGTCCGCGACAACGGTCCCGGCGTGCCCGAGTCCCGGCGCGCGGAGATCTTCACCGAGGGCTGGACGACCAAGGAGCCTCCGGCGCACGGGCAACGCGGCATCGGTCTCGCGCTCGTACGCCGGCTCGCGGAGCGGTACGGCGGTGCTGCCGAGGTGGGCGAGGGCCCTGGAGGCGGCGCGGTGTTCACCGTCACTCTTCCGGATGCGCTGTCCGACGCGCTCTCCGAGGACCCACCGGAGCAGCCGTCCGGCGTGCCCGGCACGGCGGATGGCGCCGTGCCGGGTGAGCGGCATTCGGAGGGTGGAGAAACCGCAGGTCCCGGTGGGTGTGTGGCGGACGGTCGGCGGTCCGGTGACGCTCCGGGGGGCGTTCGGTGATCGACGTACTGGTCGTGGACGACGACGTGCGGGTCGCCGAGATCAACGCCGCCTACGTCGCGAAGATCGCGGGCTTCCGCGTCATCCGCCTCGCCCACTCCGCCGCCGAAGCGCTGGCCGCCCTGGAGACGCTCCCCGTCGACCTCGTCCTCCTGGACCACTACCTGCCCGACGGAACCGGCCTCCAGCTGGTCTCCCATCTGCGGCAGCGCGGCCTGCAGACCGATGTGATCATGGTGACCGCGGCCCGCGACATCGCGACCGTCCAGGCGGCCATGCGCCAGGGCGCGTTGCAGTACCTGGTCAAGCCGTTCACTTTCGCCGGTCTCCGTTCCAAGCTGGAGGGTTACGCGGCTCTGCACCGCACCTTCGAGGGCGGCGGGCAGGCGGAGCAGTCGGAAGTCGACCGGATCTTCGGGGCGTTGGGCGGCGCCAACGCCGGGCCCGCCGAGCTGCCCAAGGGGCACTCGACGGCGACCGCCGACCGGGTCCGTTCCGTCCTGCGGTCGGCCGAAGCACCGCTGTCCGCCCAGGAGGTGGCCCGGCAGGCGGGCCTGAGCCGGCAGACCGCCCAGCGCTACCTGAAGCTCCTCGAACGCGCCGGACGGGTCCGCCTCAGCCTCAAGTACGGTGAGACCGGGCGCCCTGAGCACCGCTACGTGTGGGTCTGACGGCCGGCTCCACCGGCTCGCGTCACAGGTCGCCACGGCCGCGCGGCACGCCTGTGCTCCGCCATCACCCCATCAGGTGATGGACGCTCCGGGCGGCTGTGCGAGACCGTGCCGGTACGCGTAGTGGATCGCCTGGGCCCGGTCCCGCAGCCCGGCCTTGGCGAAGAGGTTGTTGATGTGCGTCTTCACGGTCGCGTTCGAGACGTGCAGCGACCGGGCGATCTCCGGGTTGGACAGCCCCTCGGCGACCAGCCGCAGCACCTCCACCTCGCGCGCGGTCAGCCCGTCCGGGGGCTGGGCCGGCGCCGCCGGCTTCCGTACGGGTTCGGCGAACCGTTCCAGCAGCCGCCGCTGCACCTTCGGCGACAGCCCCGCCTGCCCCGACAGGACGTCCTCGATGGCCCGTACGATCTCGTCGCCGTCCGCGTCCTTGGTCAGGTAGCCGCGCGCACCCGCCTCCAGGGCCGGGAAGAGGTGGTCGTCGTCGGCGTAGGTCGTCAGCACCACGACCTCGGTACCCGGGTGCTCCGCCCGGATGCGCCGGGTCGCCTCGACACCGTCGCAGCGCGGCATACGGAGGTCCATCAGGACGACGTCCGGGGCCAGTTCGGCGGCGAGCCGTACGGCTTCCTCGCCGTCGCCCGCCGAACCCACCACCTCGATGCCCGGCAGCAGCCCCAGCAGCATCACGATTCCCTCGCGCACCACGGTCTGATCGTCGGCGACCACCACTCGCGCCGTCACGCCGGCACCCTCAACCGCACCACGAAACCCTCCTCGGCGGGACCGGACTCCAGCGTTCCGCCGAGGAGTTCGGCGCGCTCCCGCATCCCCAGCAGACCGTACCCGGAACCGGACGTGCCGAGGTCCCGGAGGGCCCCCGGCCGGTCCGCCCTGGGCTTCCTGCGCGCTCCCGAGTCCCGTACTTCCAGGCCCACCTCGCCCTCCGCGTAGTCGAGCCGTACGGTCACCCGTGCGCCCGGAGCGTGCTTGCGTACGTTGGTGAGCGCCTCCTGCGCCACCCTGCGCAGCGCGAGTCCGGCCTCGGGGGGCAGTTCGCGGCGTTCTCCCGTCACTTCCAGGCGCGCGCTCTCAGCGGCCGTCAGATCGCGCAGGTAGTCCTCCACCGGGGCCATCTCGCCGCGCAGCGCCGACAGCGCCTGCCGGGTGCCGTCCAGCCCTTCCCTGGCCATGCTGCGGGCTGCCACGACCCGGTCCAGGATCTGTTCGCGCTCCTTCTCCAGGTCGTCGCTGCGCTGGATGAGCAGCCGCGCCGCTTCCAAGTGCACCAGCTGTGCGCTCAGGCTGTGCGCGAGTACGTCGTGGATCTCACGGGCGATGCGGCCCCGCTCCGCGAACGCCGCCGTCTCGGCCTCGGCCTTGCGGGCGGCCCGGTCCTGGGCCAGCAGCCGCCGCGCGTTGCCGCGCGCCTCGGAGTCCAGCCGGAGCACGTACCCGGCCAGCCCGAGCCCGATGACGGTCGTCCCAATCGACATCCAGTCGTCCGGGCTGCGCACGGCGTACGCGGCCAGGGAGAACACCATGCACGGCACCGCCGTCGCCAGCGGCAGCCGCTGCATCGAGACGACGGCACCGGCGCCCCACACCACGGCGGCCGGCGCCGTCGCGCCCTCCAGGTGGAAGACGACCGCGCTCGCCTCCAGAAGCGCCAGCAGGCCGAGCGACGGCCACAGCCGGTGCTGGAGCGTCGTACGGAAGAAGGCCCACAGGGCGGCCCCGCACAGCGCGACCCCGGCCAGGCCCAGCGCTACGCCCGTACCGCTGAACTGCCGGTTGGCCACGGCGCTCCACAGGAGGGCGGCCAGCACCAGAATGCGGATGGCCCGCCCGACCCACAGCCGTGAACCGCTGAACCCTTCTCGGGAGAGCGCCTCCCGCAGGGGCCAGCTCGTCCAGGAACTCAACTGCACAAACGGTCCTTCCGGCATGGGCCGGCGGGGCGTACGGTCTCAGCCACCGGCAGCAACACGGTACGTCGGCCGCAGCGTCTGGGCCCGCCAGACCATGGTGCCCGTACGGGCCAGCAGGGTGGCGGCCACGGACAGCATCGTGGCCTGGGTGCCCAGGTGGACCCCCATCAGCAGCCCCACGCCGTACAGGCCGAACCGCAGTGCCGCACCGAGGAGCCAGGCCGCGGCGGTCACGGGGCGGACCGAGGACCAGACCGCGCCGTCCGGATCGGTCCAGATCCGCATGGTCCACGCCCAGGCCGCGCCCGTGAGCGCCCCGATGACGACTCCCACGGCCAGCAGGGCGCCGGACTCCGCCGGGTGCGCGGCGTCGAGCAGCCCCGGTTCGCGTACCGCCATGAAGGCGAGGACGGCGGGCAGCAGCCACCAGACCTTGCCGTTCGCGTCCAGCCGCTGCGGTTTGAGCTGTCGTACGACCACCAGGGCGATGATCGCGACGATGACGAGAACGTTGAGCGAGCCGCTCATGGCCTGGGCCTCCGTGGCGTGGGAACAACAACGCTGTCGACGCTACGAAGCGCGGCCCGCCGCCCGGATCGGCGCACGGGTGGGCCACGGGTGGAAAACGGAGGGCGCCTCTCCACCCGTGGGTGGACAGGCGCCCGTACCGGCGCGTGCGGCGCTTCACACGCCCCCGCGGACTCCCGTCACGTGTCGATACGGGAGAGGTCCAGGGTGGCGGCGGAGCTGGTGATGAACTCCCGGCGCGGAGCGACGTCGTTGCCCATGAGCAGGTCGAACGTCTTCTCGGCGGTTTCCAGGTCGCTGATGTTGATGCGGCGCAGGGTGCGGTGGCGGGGGTCCATGGTGGTCTCGGCGAGCTGGTCGGCGTCCATCTCGCCCAGGCCCTTGTAGCGCTGGATGCTGTCCTTGTAACGCACGTTCTTGCGCTGCAGTTCCAGCAGGG
The DNA here is from genome assembly GCF_044332485.1 of Streptomyces sp. NPDC017056. Lineage (NCBI taxonomy): Bacteria > Bacillati > Actinomycetota > Actinomycetes > Kitasatosporales > Streptomycetaceae > Streptomyces > Streptomyces sp. NPDC017056. Next base: position 63,530 of record NZ_JBIRPD010000021.1, read on the forward strand.
TCTGGCGCAGTTCGTTGTCGGAGTACGTGTAGATGTACTTGTCCTGGCCCTTCTTGGGCTGCGTCAGCTCGACCCGGTGCAGCGGCGGCACGGCCGAGAACACCCGGCCCTGCTCGACCATCGGGCGCATGTAGCGCTGGAAGAGGGTCAGCAGCAGGGTGCGGATGTGGGCGCCGTCGACGTCGGCGTCCGCGAGGAAGATGACCTTGCCGTAGCGGGCGGCGTCGATGTCGAAGGTACGGCCGGATCCGGCTCCTATGACCTGGATGATGGCGCCGCACTCGGCGTTCTTGAGCATGTCCGAAACGGACGCCTTCTGCACGTTGAGGATCTTGCCGCGGATCGGCAGAAGCGCCTGGAACTCGGAGTTGCGCGCCAGTTTGGCGGTGCCCAGCGCCGAGTCGCCCTCGACGATGAACAGCTCGCTGCGCTCGACGTCGTCACTGCGGCAGTCGGCCAGCTTGGCGGGCAGCGAGGACGATTCCAGCGCGGTCTTGCGGCGCTGGGCCTCCTTGTGCTGACGGGCCGCGATACGGGTGCGGGCCGCCGCCACGATCTTGTCGAGCACGGCGCGGGCCTGCTGCTTGGCGTCCCGCTTGGTGGAGGTCAGGAACGCCTTCAGTTCCTTGGCCACGACCTGCGCGACGATGCGGGAAGCGGCCGAGGTGCCCAGCACCTCCTTGGTCTGGCCCTCGAACTGCGGCTCGGCCAGCCGGACGGTGACGACCGCGGTCAGGCCCTCCATGGCGTCGTCCTTGACGACGTCGTCCTCGGCGACGCGCAGCAGCTTGGTGGCGCGCAGGGCCTCGTTGACCGTTTTGGCCACCGACCGTTCGAATCCGGACACATGCGTGCCGCCCTTGGGGGTGGCGATGATGTTGACGAAGGACCTGACGGTGGTGTCGTAGCCGGTGCCCCAGCGCAGCGCGATGTCGACGCCCAGCTCCCGGGTGACCTCGGTGGGCGTCATGTGGCCGCGGTCGTCCAGGACCGGCACGGTCTCCTTGAAGGTGCCCTGGCCGGACAGGCGCAGCACGTCGCAGACGGCCTTGTCCTGCGCGAGGTACTCGCAGAACTCGCTGATGCCGCCGTCGTACCGGAAGGTTTCCTCCGTCACCGCCTCGCTCTCGACGCCGCGCTCGTCCCGTACGACCAGGGTCAGGCCCGGCACCAGGAAGGCGGTCTGGCGGGCGCGTGCGTGCAGGTTCTCCAGGGAGAGCTTGGCGTCCTTGAGGAAGATCTGCCGGTCGGCCCAGTACCGCACGCGGGTGCCGGTCTTCGCCTTGGCGATGCGCTTGCTCTTGCGCAGGCCGTTGGCCGGGTCGAAGGGGGCGTCGGGTCCCGACTCGGTGAAGATGCCGGGTACGCCGCGGCGGAAGCTGATCGAGTGGGTCTTGCTGTTGCGGTCCACCTCCACGTCCAGCCGCGCCGACAGCGCGTTGACCACGGAGGCGCCGACGCCGTGCAGGCCGCCGGAGGCCGCGTACGAGCCGCCGCCGAACTTTCCGCCGGCGTGCAGCTTGGTCATCACGACCTCGACGCCGCTGAGCCCGGTCTTGGGCTCCACGTCGACCGGGATGCCACGGCCGTTGTCCCGGACCTCCACCGAGCCGTCCTCGTGGAGGACGACCTCGATGTGGTCGCAGTAGCCGCCCAGCGCCTCGTCGACGGAGTTGTCGATGATCTCCCAGAGGCAGTGCATCAGGCCGCGGCTGTCCGTCGAGCCGATGTACATGCCGGGGCGCTTGCGGACGGCCTCCAGCCCCTCCAGGACGAGCAGGTGCCGCGCGGTGTAGTTGGAACCGTCCCGGTCTGCCCCGGTCAGCACTGCGGTGGACGGCACGGACATCTCGGCGGTCACGCGGTTCGCTCCTCGCTGAATTACTGGTGGTCCGCATTCCGCGGACCCGGTCGTGGCGGTGTCGCCGGTCAGAGCGTACCGAGGCCCGGTAGAGCCGATGTGACGCCACCCGTAAGGATGTCCATGGTAGTAGACTTTCGCTCACGTGTTCGATACCTCGATGGGGTGAGTCCCCAGTGACGCGCACATCACGTTCCCTTCGAGGCATGAACCATTTAGGCTCCGGGCACGTCCTCTTGAACAACCGGCAAGCCAGCCGGGAGGACAAAATCCCAGCAACCAACGTGAATCAGACCACCACGCAATACGGCTCATTCGCCGCCACCCGGCAACACCCGGCTTCCCCGGAAAAAAATTTTCAGGGAATAGGCACGAGCGGGAACGTTTTCGGCCTGGTTGGATGTTGACCCTGGTACGACAGCTCGTCGAGCTAGAGAAGAGGCGACGTGACTACTGTTCTGACCCCCGCGAGCCCGCTGACGGCCGCTGACCGCTGCGACCGCTGCGGCGCCCAGGCATACCTGCGCGTCGTCCTGATGTCCGGCGGCGAACTGCTCTTCTGCGCCCACCACGGTCGCAAGTTCGAGCCAGAACTCAAGAAGATCGCCGCGGAAATACAGGACGAGACGGAGCGGCTGACCGCCTCTCCCGCGTCTGCGTCCGACGAGGAACGCTGACACATCGCATCCGACGACGAGCGAGCAGCGGCCTAGGGCCGTGCGGCGGGCGGTCTCCCGGCACCCCGGGTGACCGCCCGCACTCGCGTCTGCTTCCACGTCCGACGGACCCTGCGTTACGGCTGCTGCCGCACGTGCCCTCCTGGGCCCGCTGAGGCTCCGCCGGCCTCCGCCTCGCACCTCGGGGTCCCTGCCCCGCGCTACGGCTCTCAGCCGGCGCCATGGGCGGTCACGTGCTTCATCATCGTCGAGATGCGCGTATAGACACCCGGCTTGCCGACCTTTCCGCAGCCCGTCCCCCAGGAGACCAGTCCCACGAGGCGCTTTTGCGCCACCAGCGGACCGCCGCTGTCCCCCTGGCAGGCATCCCGGCCGCCTTCCGGCGCGCCCGCGCACAGCATGGAATCGGCCATGTACTTACCGTCGGCATTGCCCGGGTACGCCCTGCTGCACGCCGCGTTCGAGAGCACCTGGACCTGCGCCGTGCGGAGCGCGTTGGCGTAGCTCCCGTTCCCGGTGGTGTCGCCCCAGCCGTACACGTTCGCCCTGGTGCCCGCCTTGTACGCGGCGTCTCCGGCCTTGGCCATCGGGAGCGACCGCCCCTTGGGCAGCTGCTTGCCGAGCGTGAGCACCGCGATGTCGCCGGCGTTGCTGTAACTGTCGTACGCCGGGTTCACCCAGACCCGCCGCGGCACCAGCTCCTCCCCGGTGCGGCCCCGCATGTTCTCGCGGCCCACGATGATCCGCAGGTCCTTGACCTGCTGCCACTCCACTCCCAGCACGGCGCGGCTCAGGCAGTGCGCCGCCGTGACCACCGTCGCCCGGCCGACCAGCACCCCGCCACAGAACTGGCCGGAACGGTCCGAGCCGAAGCGCGAGCGGGAGCTGATGGCCACCATCCACGGGCTGTTGGAGAGCTTCACCTGCTGCCCTCCCACCACCACCCCGTCCGCCTGCGCGGTCACCGGTACGGCGAGAACCAGGACTAGGGCCCCGAGGGCGGCCCGGACATAGGCTCGCATACACGCTCCTGACTGTGCGGAAGTGTTCGCACACCCAGGGTGAGCCAGCCGCGCTGATCACGCACCCGGACACACCGCGGGCCCGGCCCTCCCGGAGGAGGACCGGGCCCGCAGTCCCTCGTACGGCCGTCCGAAACGGCCGCCGCCCGGATCAGTCCAGGTAGTCGCGCAGCACCTGCGAGCGCGAGGGGTGACGCAGCTTCGACATCGTCTTGGACTCGATCTGCCGGATCCGCTCACGCGTGACGCCGTAGACCTTGCCGATCTCGTCCAGCGTCTTGGGCTGGCCGTCGGTCAGGCCGAAGCGCATGGAGACCACGCCCGCCTCGCGCTCGCTGAGCGTGTCCAGGACCGAGTGCAGCTGCTCCTGCAGCAGCGTGAAGCTCACCGCGTCGGCCGGCACGACCGCCTCGGAGTCCTCGATCAGGTCACCGAACTCGCTGTCGCCGTCCTCGCCCAGCGGGGTGTGCAGCGAGATCGGCTCGCGGCCGTACTTCTGGACCTCGATGACCTTCTCGGGGGTCATGTCCAGTTCCTTGGCCAGCTCCTCCGGGGTGGGCTCGCGGCCCAGGTCCTGGAGCATCTGGCGCTGCACGCGCGCCAGCTTGTTGATGACCTCGACCATGTGGACGGGGATACGGATCGTACGGGCCTGGTCGGCCATGGCGCGGGTGATCGCCTGGCGGATCCACCACGTCGCGTACGTGGAGAACTTGTAACCCTTCGTGTAGTCGAACTTCTCGACCGCACGGATCAGACCGAGGTTGCCCTCCTGGATCAGGTCCAGGAAGAGCATGCCGCGGCCGGTGTAGCGCTTGGCCAGCGAGACCACCAGACGGAGGTTGGCCTCCAGCAGGTGGTTCTTGGCGCGGCGGCCGTCCTCGGCGATGATCTCCAGCTCGCGCTTGAGCTTCGGCGCCAGCTTGTCGGAGTTGGCCAGCTTGTCCTCGGCGAACAGACCGGCCTCGATGCGCTTGGCGAGCTCGACCTCCTGCTCGGCGTTGAGCAGCGGGACCTTGCCGATCTGCTTGAGGTAGTCCTTGACCGGGTCGGCGGTGGCACCGGCCGCCGCGACCTGCTGCGCGGGGGCGTCGTCCTCGTCGTCGTCGGACAGCACGAAACCGGCGTTCTCGGCGCCCTCGGGCACCTCGGCCGCGGCGTCGCCCTTGCCGGCGGGCGCCGTCTCCTCGATCGGCTCGTCTTCGAGGAGCTCGTCGACGTCCTTCTTGGCCGCGGTCTTCTTCGCCACGGTCTTCTTGGCGGCGGTCTTCTTCGCGACCGTCTTCTTGGCGGCGGCCTTCTTCGCGACCGTCTTCTTCTCGGATGCGCCCTCGGCCTCGCCGTACGGACTGTCGCCCATCGGGGCGGCCGCGGTGGTGGCCTTCTTCGCCGTGGCGGTCTTGGCCGCGACGGTCTTGGTGGCGGTGCGCTTTGCCGGACTCTTCGCTGCGACGCTCTTGCGGGTGCGCTTGGGCGCCTCTGCGGCACTGACCATCAGCGTCACACCCTCCTCGTCGAGGATCTGGTTGAGGCTGCGCAGAACGTTCTTCCACTGGGTTGGCGGAATCTGGTCAGCCTCGAAGGCCCGACGCACGTCATCGCCGGCGATCTGCCCATCAGCCTTTCCCCGCTCGATGAGCGCCATCACTGACTCGGACTCGGCGATCTCCGGCGGGAGCGTACGGGATGTGCTGGCCGACACGAACAACCTCTCGGAACGATGGAAACGGCTTCCGACCCCGTCCACTGTGGATCGGAGCCGACGACCGCCGGCGGGGATGGACCGACGGCGCGGGGGAAGCCGGGGAGTTGAACAGCGCCGAAAGCGCCGCTCGCATTCCCTCCTCGGCTATCACCTCTTAAGTCATCGCGCCTCCCCGGCGAGCGTTACGCCCAATCTGCGTGGCCCGAGTCACACCGCATATCCACACATTCCCTCCCTTACGGTGCGCAATCCTCCCAAGCAATCGCCGGGCCCGGAGCATGCTCCCGGGCCCGGCGGCCTTCCGTATGTGGGCTCGCGCGGCGCCGAGCGGCGCCGCCACGCTCGCGGCGGCGCACCGCCGCGGGCCGCGCGGCAGCGCTTGTGCGCTCCGATGGCGTCCGCATGCCGTGTGCGCCTTGTGCGCCCCAGTGCGCTTCGTGCGCCGGGCGTCTGCTTCACGCGCCCCGGGTGCTTCGTGCGTTTTCGGCCAGTCTGTCGCGTGACGGAGGCAGGGCGTCCGCCCCGCGCGAACGCGCCTCCGTCCCGTACACCCGCGCCCTCCGGCCGGTGCCGCCCGGCCGGTACGGGCTCCCTGCTGGCGGAGGCCGCCGGCGGCCTCTGGCGTTCAGTGTTCGCGGGGCGGGGGGACGGTGAGGTCCCCGGAACCGCCGGCGTTCTGGCCGACCGCCTCGCCGTGGGCGGCCAGGAGGGTCCGCATCGCGCTCTCGGCACCCGTGGCGTCTCCGGCGCCGATCGCGTCGACGATGCGCATGTGCTGGCCCACGGCCTTCTCCGCGGGACGCTCGCAGCCGCCGGCCGGGCCGCCCGAGACGTGCAGGGCGGAGGAGACGATTCCGGAGAGGTGCTCCAGCATGCGGTTGCCGGCGAGCTGGAGCAGCAGGCTGTGGAACTCGGAGTCGGCGCGGGCGAAGGTCAGCGAGTCGCCCTGGGCCGCGGCGTGCCCCATGATCTCGACCATGTCGGCGAGGCGCTGCTGGATGTCGTCGCGGCCGTGGCCCGCGGCGAGCCGGGCGGCGAGGGGTTCGATCGTCCAGCGCAGCTCGGACAGTTCACGGCGCTGGTCGTCGCGCTGCGGTCCGTACGCCCGCCACTCGATGATGTCGGGATCGAGCAGGTTCCAGTCGCTGACCGGACGCACCCGGGTGCCCACGTTCGGCCGGGCGCTGACCAGGCCCTTGGCTTCGAGGACGCGCAGGGACTCGCGCACCACGGTGCGGGAGACCTCGAAGCGCTGGCCGATCTCCTCGGGCACCAGCGGGCGGTCGGCGCCCAGGTCGCCGGAAACGATCATCTGCCCGAGCTGCTGGACGAGTTGGCCGTGCAGTCCGCGGCCGCGGTTGCCCGCCGCCCGGCGGCCGGCCCTGGCCATGTCGGCCTCGGGCCCGTCCCAGACGGGCGGCACGCGATCGGCCCGCTCCACACCCGGAGCGTGGCCGGCGCCGACGGCGCCGGGCGCGCCCGCGGCGTTGGCGTAGGAGTAGCGGTCAAGCTCGCCCGGGCCGGCGAGGCCGGCGTCGGCGGGGCGAGCCGCGGTCATCATGGTGTGCGCAAGGGTACTCACGCATCATTTGTCGGCGACGCCCCGGGACCCCTTGAGGTCTTTGGTGAAAAGCACACGAAAGGGTGATCGCCCATCCTTCCCCAATTGACGCTTTATCGGAAAGAAGACGCGTCTCGCGGGCGGGTGCGGAGAGTTGCCAGGTGAGCAGGCCACCGCGGGGGTCGCCCGCGGTCAGCGGGCCCCCCTTCGCAGGGCGGTCAGGGCGTAGGCGCAGACCAGTACGGCGAGCGACAACGCGACGGCTCCGCCCACCGGTTGGGCCGCCAGCCGCAGCACCGCGGCGACCGCCTGGTCGAGCCCGGCCGGCCACTGGATCAGCGCCGCCGACCGCAGCCGCGCCGGCACCCCCACCAAGGAGCGGGCGGCCGGAACCGCCAACGCCTGCTGTACGAGCGGCAGCACGCCGACCGGTACGGCCAGGACCGCCGCCATCCCCAGCGCAGTGGACCTGAACGCTCCGGCCGCCAGGACGCCGGTCCAGGCGCAGCCGACCAGCAGGGCCGTCCAACTGACGGCCAGTACCTTCCAGTCGCCGCCCTGCGGGAGGCCCGCCGAGCCGAACAGACCGCGCACCAACACGCCGTCCAGGAGCAGCGTGCCGATCGCGAGCAGCACCGCGGCACCACCGCTGACCAGCAGTTTGGCACCGAGCAGGCCGAGGCGGCGGGGAACCGTCCCCTGCGCGGGGGCGAGCGCGGGATAACGGAACTCCTGACCGAAGGAGAGCGCGCCGATCAGCCCGGCGGCGAGTGCGGTCGGCGGGAACGGAAGTTGACGCGGCCATCCGGTGATGACGTGTACACGCGAGGTATCGCCGACGCGGGCCAGCGCGAGCGCGAAGACCAGGGTGACGACGAGCGAGAGCACGGCCGCGATCGGCCCGGTGGGGTCGGTCGAGGCGCGGCGGAGCTCGTAACGCAACGGCCACTCCGGGCCGCGCCCGGAAAGCCGCAGAGCGGTGAGTTTCAGGGCGGCGGCTTCGGCGGATTCGGCGGAAACGGGCGCGGGGCCGGGAGAACCCGTGGGGAGGGAGGTGCGCAGGGGCTTCAAGGGCTTGAAGGTGGATGCCGGGCGCTGGGTCGAGGTCGCGGCAGGGGACGGCGGGGAGGTTGGTGTTCCGGCGAGCGCCGAGTCGGGCGAGGTGGGAGATGTGGGTGAGGTGGCTGAGGTGGTGGAAGCGGGTGATGTGGGTGAGGCGACTGCGGGCTCGGGGTGGGCCGGGGATGTGGGGGCGGCCGCGGGCGACGGGAATGCGTGATGGGAGACCGTCGCGTCGGTCACTTGAGAGGCCGTCGCGTTGGTCACTTGAGAGGCCGCCTCGTTGGTCACTTCGGGCAGGACGACCGTCTCGGCGAAGGCAGCGGAGCTGGCGAGCCGGCCTGTGGCGGCGAGCGGGGCCGGGTCGGTGAGCAAAGTCGGTTCGGTGCACGAGGCCGGGACGGTGAGTGAGGCCGAGTCGGTGAGTGAGGCCGAGTCGGTGTACGAGGCCGGGTCGGTGTGAGGCATCGGTTCGGCGGGGGACGGAGATGCGGCGTGCGGGATCGATTCGGCGCAGGTCGCGGGCTCGGCAGGGGCTTCCGCGCCGACGGCTGCGGCCATCGCGTGGACCGCGCCCTCGGCGGGCCCGGGCGAGGCGGGCGCGGCGGAGACCGGGGCGTCCGGGCGGTCGCTGCCGGCGGTGCGGCTTCGCGCGCGGCCGTCGGCGCGGGTGAGCGGGGTGACCGGGCCGGTGTCGCCCACTTCGTCGGCGAGCCGGTGCACGAGGATGCCGTGCCGGAAGGCGGTGTCGCCCACGGTGGCGCAGTTGCTGCCGTAGACGGCGATACGGCTGCCGCTCTCCCGTACGACTTCGACGGCGTGACCGGCGTTCGGGTGCGCTGCCGGGCGGGCGCGCTGCGACTCGTCGACGAGGAGTGACGCGAGCCGGTCGGCGTGCGGCGAGCGGACCACGACGCGGGGGCGCAGCCGGGTGCGGGCGAAGTCGGACGCGTTCTGGTCGGCGATCAGCCTGCCGTCCTCGACGGTGACCACACGGTGGGCGAGCCGGGCGGCCGACCGGGCGTCGCGCGACGTCAGGAGTACGGTACCGCCCTGTGCCGCGTACCCCTGGAGCAGGCCGTGCAGCCACGCCGCCTCGCGCGGGGACACGCCCTCGGACGGCTCGTCGAGGAGGAGGGTGTGCGGGTCGCCGAGGAGGGCCACGGCGAGGCCCAGCCTGCGGTCCATGCCGCGCGAGAACGCGCCGAGCCGTTCGTCGGCCAGGCCGCTGAGGCCGACGACGTCCAGGACGTCGTCGGCCCGGGACGCGGGGACCCCGGCCGCCGCGCTGAGCATGCGCAGGTGCCCACGCGCCGTCCGGGCCGGGTGGCCGGGGACGTCTCCGAGAAGCACGCCGAGTTCACGGGCCGGGTTCGGGACGCGGTGCAGCGGACGGCCGCGGAAGAGCGCGACGCCCCGGCCGCTCTCCAGCTGGAGCATGAGCCGCAGCGCGGTGGTCTTGCCGGCGCCCTCGGGGCCGAGCAGAACGGTGATCCGGCCGGCCGGAGCCTCGAAGCTCAGGTCGTCGACGGCGGGGCGCTGCCCCTCGCGGGACCCGCCGGTCAGCCCGATGGCCTGGATCATCGCGGCCTCCACAGGGTGCGGGACCGTACGGAAGCAGGGGGGAGGAGGTGGGGACTCACCCGACCAAGGTAGCCGTATATGTCTGATTTGCCGGTAATGCCCAGCGGTTGCTGCCCGTTCGTGTCACGCCCCGCCGCCGGCGGCGCCCCCGCATCCCGCGACCAGCCCTCCTCCGGCCGTCACGGCACCGGAGACCCCCGTGCCCCCGCGGGCCGCCGCTCAGACCTCGGGACGCAGCATCGGCGGATTGAGCAGGGTGGCGCCGCCGGCTCTGAACAGCTGGGCAGGGCGGCCCCCCTGACGGGTCGTCGTGCCACCGGTGGGCACCAGGAACCCCGGAGTGCCGGTGACCTTGCGGTGGAAATTACGGGGGTCCAGCGCCACGCCCCACACCGCTTCGTACACCCTGCGCAGCTCACCGACCGTGAACTCCTGCGGGCAGAAGGCGGTGGCGAGCGAGGAGTACTCGATCTTCGAACGGGCCCGCTCCACCCCGTCCGCAAGGATGCGCGCATGGTCGAAGGCGAGCGGCGCCGACTGCTCTTCGTCCCGGCCCAGGCCGCCGTCCTGCTCCAGGAACGTCTCGACGGGGGCCCAGCGCGCGCTGCGGGCGTCGCCACCCGCCGTCGGCGCGGGGAGGTCGGGCGCGAGCACCAGGTGGGCGACGCTGACCACCCGCATACGGGGGTCGCGCTTGGGGTCGCCGTAGGTGGCGAGCTGTTCGAGGTGCGCGCCGTACGGCGGCGGAGGGCCGGCCGGGCAGTGGGCGTGCAGACCGGTCTCCTCGGCCAGCTCCCGCGCCGCGGCCGCCTCCAGGTCCTCGTCGGCCCGCACGAAGCCGCCCGGCAGGGCCCAGCGCCCCTGGAACGGCGGCTCGCCACGGCGCACGGCCAACGCGCACAGCGCGTGCCTGCGCACGGTGAGCACGACCAGATCGACGGTAACGGCGAACGGAGGGAAGGCCGACGGGTCGTAGGGAGGCATGGCGCGATCATAGTCGTCCGCCTGACGATAAACAGGCCCCGGCGCACCTCACGCCCCCAGTTGCAAGCCATTCGCGGCCTCCTCCACCAGGCCCATGCCCAGCCTGCTGATCCGCACGGCGAACGGCTGCTCGGCGACGCTGAGCCCGGTGAACTGCATGGCTCCGAGCGGTGCGCCGGCGACCGGGCGGACCGCCACGGTCCCGGAGGGCACGTCGGGACGCACCCCGGCCAGTGCGGTCAGGGCGTGCACCGCGCCCGCCGCGGCCACGGCCGCCGGGCGGCAGGCCGCGGGGTGCGGGACGGGCGCTCCGTCGCGGGTGCGCTGCTCGCCCGCGTACATCTCCGGGAGCCGGTAGGCGAAGCTCTGCGCCGCGTCGAGGAGCCCGCGCACCAGGGCTCCGGCCTCCTTCTCGTAGCCCGCGGCGGCCAGGCCCGCGACGGCGACCGCCGTCTCGTGGACCCGCACGGCGCCGCTGCGGTGGCCGAAGGGGTTGTAGCCGCTCTCCTTGGCCCCGAGGCCCCGCAAGCCCCAGCCCGAGTCCATGGCCGGGCTCCCCAGCAGCCGGGCGAGCTGCTCGGTACGCACCCTGTCGAGCAGGCCGACGGCCGACCGGCCACCGCCGAGCAGGCCGGTGTCCAGGAGGTGGGCGGCGGTGGAGCCGAGGTGCGGCAGCAGGCGCCCGCCGGGGGTCCGCAGCGCGGCCGGGCTGCCACCGCTGCGGCTCTCCACCCAGAACTCCTCACGGAACCTCGCCCGCAGACCCGCCGCCCAGTCGCGCAGCTCCGGCGCGCCCGGTCTCCCGTAGGCGTCGAGGAGGTCGGCACCGAGCAGCGCGGCGCGGTGCGCGTGCGCCTGCGTCGCGCAGCGGTAGGGCCCTCCGGGCACGGGATCGGGTACGTAGCCGCTGCCTCCGCTCAGGGCTCCGTCGCCGGACGCGCGCCCGTCACCGGCGGTGGTGCGCAGCCATCCCAGGCAGCGCTCCGCGGCCGGGAGCAGCTGCTCTGCCTCGCGTTCGGGCAGCCCCCACCGGCGGGCCTCCGCGAGGACCGTGGGGAACAACAGCGTGGCCTCGACGCCTGTGCAGCTGGGGGGCGCGTACGGTCCCGCGTCCCGCAGCGCGCCGGGAATTCGGCCGGAATCCGCCCCTGACCCGCCCAGTTGGAGGCGGGCGAGGGCGCGCAGAGTGTTCGCCGCGAGCCGGGTGCCCAGGGGCAGCAGCATGCGGGCGGCCCAGAGAGCCTCGGCGGGCGAGAGGCCGCAGCGCCAGGGGACGCCACCCGCGACGTACATGTCCGCGGGAGCCCCGGGGCCGCGCATCAGCAGGCCGTGGAGGTCGTCGAGCCCCGTCGCCAGCAGCGCGTCGGCCCGGGCGTCGTCGCACTGGAGCCGCGCCGCCGACCAGGGGCGGGGCGGCTGTTCGCCGCCACGGGTCGCCGGAAGCAGCGACCCCGGTCCGCCGGAGAAGGCTCCTTGGGCGGCGTGCTCCAGCCGGACGCGCACCTCGATGGTGTGGTGGCCGCCTGGCGGGAGGTCCAGCTCCCAGCACAGCAGGCCGGCCGAGGCCATGACGTCCGAGGGCGCGGGGGATGCCGCGACGACGGCGTGCGCCCCCGCGGCGGACCAGCGGAGCCCTGAGCCGTGGACGCTGGCGGGCAGTTCGGGCCCGGTGAACCCGACGGCGATCGCGCCGAGTTCGGCGAGGTCCGTGCCGAGCCGCAGCTCCACGGGCAGCCGTACCCGCCGGGGGGCACTGCTGTGGAACGTGAGCCGTTCGACGCCGTCGGCGCACCGCAGCCGTTCGACGCGGATCTCCGGGTCGGGGCCGCGGTCGACGGCCGTACGGACCGTACCGACGAACCGCGCGCGGTCCGTAGCGATCAGTCTGCCCTGCACCACGACGGGTTCGGCGCCTCCGGCACTCAGCTGGCACCGCGACAGGACGCGGCGCCCGGCGCGGTAGAAACCGTCCGTGCCCCTGCCGGTGAGCTGGCCCTGTTCGGAGGAGATGGCCAGGGCGGGCAGGGCCACGCAGATGAGCGCTCCGTGGACAGGCTGCGGTTCCGGGGGCCTGGGCACCCCGGAGCGGTGTTCTCCGGGTGCCCGGCGGGCCGGCTGAGTGGTGGGAACCATGCCTGACACTCTCTGCGCTCCCTGCTGGGGTCTGGGCTCCAAACGGACTGCGCCACAGTCCTGAACGGCGAGGCCGGCGCGCAGGTCACGCCGGCACCGCGGCGCCGGCGGGCTCACGGCCGGCTCCGGTCACCGTTGCGGCCGGTACGCCGCTTGGTCCGGCCGGGGCCCGTACGCGGCCCGGGACGCGTACTGCCGCGCGGGCCGCCGGGGCGGTCCGAGCCGCCGCAACGGCCGCTGCCGCCGGGGCGGGCCGTCCCGCGGGGGCCGCCGTCCGCGGTGGGCCGCCCGGGCCGGCCGGCGCGGGCCGCCTCCCCCGGTCCGGCCGCCTCGGACGGGACTCCGGGCACCGGTACGGGCCCGTCGACAAGCACCGGTACGGAGTCACACCCGGACGCCAGTGCGAGCGACGTGTCCGAAGAGCTCCGCTCCGCACGCTCCTCCCGCAGGCAGCGCCGCAGCGACTCCGGGTCCAGCCCCGCGTTGACTCCGCGGTGCAGCAGTTGGGCGAAGAGGCATTCGGGGTCGAGCGTCAGCGCCCGGCCGAGCGCGACGCGGGCGGACGGCTGGTCGCCCGTCGCCCAGGCGACCCAGCCTGCCAGTGACAGCGGGGCCACGGCGTACTCGGCGTAGCCGCCGACACAGCGGCGGGACAGCGCCTGCCACAGGCGCAGCGCGGGTTCGGCGTCCGGGCCCTCCATCCACTCCGCGGCGCGGTCCCGGGCTACGCGGTCCTGGAGACCGACGATGAGGCGGGCGGCCTCGGCGTCGGTCAGGAGCGCGTCGTCGCAGGCGTCCCTGGCCCGGCGGCTGCCCGTGGGCGGGTCCTCGCGGAACCGGCGGATCAGACGGCTCGCGTGCGCCAGGGTCTCCGTCCGCACGGGCGCCGCCGTCTCCTCCTGCACCATGCGCGTAACGAGCGTGCCGGCCACCGCGTCCAGCGCGCCCGTCTGTTCCGCGGCGCGCGGGCCGGTGCGCGCGGCCAGCCGGGCTTCCATCTCCCGGAGCGAGCCGCGCACCTGGATACCTGCGTACGCAGCGGCGGCGGCCATCACCGACGTGCCGGGAAGGGCCATGGGTGTGCCCTCGGCAGGGCAGCAGCGGTAGTCAGGGCAGCAGTAGGACCAGAAGCGGCCCCTGGAGATGCACAGTGCTTCGAGCACCGGGACGTCCAGTGCTCCGCAGGCGACGCGCAGCCGTTGTGCGAGCGGACGGAGGCGCTCCATCACGTCCCGGCCGTTCTCCCCCTCCGCGGGTTCCTGGCAGAGGTAGACGATGATGCCTTCGGGCCGGGAGCCACGCTCCTGGCCCGCGGCCACGAGACAGCTCGCGAGCTGGTCGGACACGTACGGCCACTGCCCACGCTCGGTGGGGATGCCGAGGCGGGCGCGGCCGCCGAAGCGGCCGCTACCGCCGTGCAGGCCGACGAGGACGATGCTGTCGTCGGGGTAGAAGCCGAGGAGGTAGGGCAGCGCGTCGGCCAGCTCGCCCGGCCCGCGCAGGGTGACCCTGGTCTCTTCCGCCGCTGCCGCGTCGTCGGGCGAGGGCGGTGTGGCGGGTCCTGGCTGGGCGGACGGGTGGGTCGGTACGGACGGGTGGGACCGGGCGGGCCGGTCGGGGTGATGAGGCGTGTCGCCGTGCTGGTTCATGGCTCGAAGATCCCGCGATTCGCCGTGCCGCCGCGACCCCTGTGGATAACTCGCGGGTGACGCAAGTTGTCCACAGCATCGGGCGGCGGTTCGCGCGTTGTCGGTGGCATCGGGTTGCATGGAGCCATGAGCAACGAAGACCTGCGTGCCTCGGCCGATGCCGTCCTCTCCCGCCTCGTCGGGGACCCCGGCGGCACGGCACGGCTGCGCGAGGACCAGTGGCGGGCGATCGAGGCGCTGGTCGCCGACCACCGCCGCGCGCTGGTGGTGCAGCGCACGGGCTGGGGCAAGTCGGCGGTCTACTTCGTCGCCACCGCGCTGCTGCGCGAGCGCGGCGCCGGGCCGACCGTGATCGTCTCCCCGCTGCTCGCGCTGATGCGCAACCAGGTCGACGCGGCGGCCCGCGCCGGGATCCGCGCCCGCACGATCAACTCCTCCAACACCGAGGACTGGGACACGATCCAGGCCGAGGTGGCGGCGGGCGAAGTCGACGTCCTGCTCGTGTCGCCCGAGCGCCTCAACAACCCCGACTTCCGCGACCAGGTGCTCCCGAAGCTGGCCGCGGCCACCGGACTGCTGGTGGTCGACGAGGCGCACTGCATCTCGGACTGGGGCCACGACTTCCGCCCCGACTACCGGCGGCTGCGCACGATGCTCGCCGACCTGCCGCCCGGTGTGCCCGTGCTCGCCACCACGGCGACGGCCAACGCGCGGGTCACGGCCGACGTGGCCGAGCAGCTGGGTACGGGCGAGGGCACCGCCGAGGCGCTCGTCCTGCGCGGCCCGCTGGACCGGGAGAGCCTGAGCCTGGGCGTGCTCCCGCTGCCGGACGCCGCGCACCGGCTGGCCTGGCTGGCCGACCATCTGCACGAGCTGCCGGGCTCGGGGATCATCTACACGCTCACGGTGGCCGCGGCCGAGGAGGTCACCGCCTTCCTGCGGCAGCGCGGCCACACGGTGGCCTCGTACACCGGGAAGACCGAGAACGCCGACCGCCAGCAGGCCGAGGACGATCTGCTCGGCAACCGCGTCAAGGCGCTGGTCGCCACCTCCGCGCTCGGCATGGGCTTCGACAAGCCGGACCTCGGGTTCGTGGTGCACCTGGGCTCGCCGTCCTCCCCGATCGCCTACTACCAGCAGGTGGGGCGCGCCGGCCGCGGCGTCGAGCACGCGGAGGTGCTGCTGCTGCCCGGCCGTGAGGACGAGGCGATCTGGAAGTACTTCGCCTCGCTGGCGTTCCCGCCAGAGGAGCAGGTGCGCCGGACGTTGGACGTGCTGGCGGGCGCGGACCGGCCGCTGTCGCTGCCCGCCCTGGAGCCGCTGGTCGAGCTGCGCCGCTCGCGCCTGGAGACCATGTTGAAGGTGCTCGACGTGGACGGCGCGGTGCACCGGGTCAAGGGCGGCTGGACCGCGACCGGCCGGCCGTGGGCGTACGACGCCGAGCGGTACGCGTGGGTGGCGCGGCAGCGCGAGGCCGAGCAGCAGGCCATGCGGGACTACGCCACGACGACCGGCTGCCGGATGGAGTTCCTGCGGCGGCAGTTGGACGACGAGGCTGCGGCGCCGTGCGGACGCTGCGACAACTGCGCGGGAGCGCGCTTCACCACCGAGGTGTCCGCGGCGTCGCTGGACGCGGCGCGCGGCGAGCTGGGGCGGCCGGGCGTGGAGGTGGAGCCGCGGCGGATGTGGCCGACGGGCCTGCCCGCCATCGGTGTCGACCTCAAGGGGCGCATCCCGGCGGGCGAGCAGGCGTCGGCCGGGCGTGCCCTGGGGCGGCTCTCCGACATCGGCTGGGGCAACCGGCTCCGTCCGATGTTCGCCGCGCAGTCCTCGGACGGTCCGATTCCGGACGATGTCGCTTCCGCGGTCGTCACCGTTCTCGCCGACTGGGCGAAGGGCCCCGGGGGCTGGGCGTCCGGTGCTCCGGACGCCCCGGCGCGCCCTGTGGGGGTTGTGACGCTCGACTCGCGCACCCGCCCCCAGCTGGTGCGTTCCCTCGGGGAGCGCATCGCCGCCGTAGGACGGATGCCGTTCCTGGGGACGGTGACGTACGGGGAGCACGCCGAGGAGGCCCGCGTGCCGCGGAGCAACAGCGCGCAGCGACTGCGGGCGCTGCACGGCTCGTTGAGCGTGCCGCCGGAGCTGGCTCAAGCCCTGGCGGCGGCAGGGGGCCCCGTCCTGTTGGTCGACGACTACGCGGATACGGGCTGGACCCTGGCCGTGGCCGCGCGGCTGGTGCGCAAGGCGGGTGCCACGGGGGTGTTTCCGCTGGTCCTTGCCGTACAGGGGTGAGGTGAAGGGGGCGGCCGGGCGTCAGGGGCCCGTGCGGCGGGCAGGAATAGGGAAGGCGCGCCAGAGGATTCCGGCCGTGCGCGCCCACGGTTCATTGCCGCATGCCTGTACGAACGTAAGAATTGGACCGCTTCCCCGTACCCGCCGCCCACGGTCAGGTACGGCGGCACCGCGCCGTGCCCGCACGGCCGTCCGCCGTCGGGCGTGGACGCGTAGACGAAGGGAGGGCCGTGACCTTCGGCTTCGCCCAGCCCCCGGGTGTGTCCCTGCCCACCTCCGCCGATTCCGCCGCCCGGCTGAGCCGCATGCTGGAGCCCGCCGAGTGGGCGTCGGCGGGGATTCCCCTGCTGCGCAACCCGCGTGAGGTGGTCACCGGTCTGCACGACCGCCATCTGCCGGGTCTTTCGACGGCCATCGTGGCGGTGCTCGGCCCTGAGGAGCGTGTCACCGCCAGCGCGTCGTTCGTCCAGCACGCCTCGGCTCCGGACGGCTGGGAGTTCCGCAACGCGCTTCTGGCGCGGTTGCGGCTGGTCATCCCGCACGACCTGCGGCTGCGGGTGCCGGTCCGTACGGCTGTGCTGCTCTACTGCCGCGAGGGCGACCCGCGTTGGACCGAGGCGGACGGCGCTTGGATGTGGGGGCTGCGCGACGCTTGCACCTTGCACGGACTGCGCTGTGGCGCGTACATCACGCTGACCCGCAGCGGCTGGCAGGTGCTGGGAGAGGGCCGTGGTGGTCGGCGGCCGCGCTCGGTCGTTGGTACCGAGCGCGCGCGTACGGCGGAGGAGCCGCCGCGCGGGCGCGTTCCGAAACGGCCCGGTCCGGCAGGATGGCCTGCCGCGGCCGAACGGTCTTTCGCGGTGGGGCAGCCGACCGGCACGGGGCGGCCGGCCCCGTCGCTGCGTACGCAGTCGGCGCACCGGCCGGCGCGGGCCGGCCCTTCGGAACGGAAGGAAGCGTCCGGGCAGGCCGGAACGCAGGAACCCGGGCACGCCGACAGCGCGGGGCAGTCCGAAGCGTCCAGACACGCCGACGCGGAGCAACGGCCAAGGCCGACGCCGTCCGGTTCACCGGAACGGTACGGTCCACCGGAACGGTTCGGTCCGGCTGAACGGCCCCGCAAGGCGGAACGGCCGCGTACGGCGGCACCGCAGGCGCACCCGACGGAGCCGCACCCTCCCACGGAGCCGTCGCGCAACGACGGCAGGCAGGCGGCACGGCGCGGCGGAGTCCCGCCGGGGTCCCGCGGACCGCTGACGGTCCGCGCGCACCCGGCGTGAGACGCCCGGCCGGCCCACGGGCCGCCGGGCTCCCCCTGCCGGCGTCCGTCAGGCGTTCACGCCCAGGAGGGCGTTGATCCGCTGCGGGTCACCGCACACGACCAGGAGCGCCCCGGCGCGGGCCATCGCGGCGGGCAGGGCCCGGGCGACGGTCTCCTCGGCGCCACCGTTGACCGCGACGACCACGACGGGCCGTCCGGTCGCACGCTCGGCGGTGGCGTCCGCGTAGAACACGTCGTCAGCGGCGTCCTGCTGCGCCCAGTAGGACGCCTCGCCGAAGGACAGTTCGTGCGCGGCCCAGGGGTGGGTCTCGCCGGTGGTGAGCACCAGGACCTCGCCCGGCGCGCGTCCGGAGTCCAGCAGCAGGTCGACGGCCTCGTCGGCGGCGTCGAGAGCGCCGGACTCCGGGGCCGGGATCAGCTGGAGCTGCGTTCCGGAAACAGCACCGGCGGCACCGGGCTTGGGGCCCGAGCGCTGCGCCGGAGGAGCGCCGGCCGGCCCACGGGGCGGCGCGGCGGGTCCGGGCTTGCCGGGGCGGGCGCTGGCCGCGGGGGCGCCGCGCGGAGGCGCGGGGCGGGGACCGGGGCCAGGAACAGGACGGGGGGTCGACGCGGTACGGCCGGTGGCCGGAGTTGCGCGGGGACCCGGGACACTCTCGTGAATCTGAGGCTCCTCGGGGATGAGAGGCATAAAAGGATGTCTATCAAACGTAGGTGCGGGACACGTCATCGGGTACCGAATTGATGCCCGCACCGCTCAGAAGTCGAAGCCGAGTTGGCCACCGGCCTCCAGAGCGGCTGCTTCGGGGGTGCTGCGCACCTTCTTCAGGTGGCGCCAGCGGGGCAAGGCGTCCATGTAGGACCACGACACCCGGTGGTACGCGGTGGGGCCGTACTCCTCCAGCGCCGTACGGTGCGCGGGCGATGGGTAGCCGGCGTTCTCCGCGAAGGCGAAGTCGGCGTGTACGCCCACCAGTTCACCCATCATCGCGTCGCGACGGACCTTGGCGAGCACGGAGGCCGCGGCCACCGCGATGCAGGACTGGTCGCCCTTGACGACCGTACGGACCTTCCAGGGACCGCCGAGGTAGTCGTGCTTGCCGTCGAGGATGACCGCGTCCGGACGGACCGGCAGCGCCTCCAAGGCGCGCACGGCCGCCAGTCGCAGTGCCGCGGTCATGCCCAGTGCGTCGATCTCCTCCGGGGAGGCATGCCCCAGGGCGTGCGCCGTGACCCAGCCGTCGAGCACTTCGGCGAGCTCGGTGCGTCGCTTGGGTGTCAGCAGCTTGGAATCGGTGAGTCCGGCCGGCGGGCGGCGCAGTCCGGTGACGGCTGCGCAGACGCTGACCGGACCGGCCCAGGCGCCGCGCCCGACTTCGTCCACCCCAGCGATGATCTTGGCGCCCGTGGTGGCGCGAAGCGATCGCTCGACGGTGTGGGTTGGGGGCTCGTACGGCATGGCGCCAGCAAGCGTACGCCTAATCGGAGCGGCCGTGCGCACCGGGTACCGCCTGACCGCGGCGTATACCGCGGCCGGCCGCCGACCGGGCTTCGGCGCCGACGGCACGCGGGCTGATCAGCGGCTTCGCGGCCGGGGGGCGGGAGCGCCACTGCCGGTCCCGGCGGGCCGCCCGACGCCCCCGGGCCACGGCGCACGCCAAGATCAACTACACGCTCGGACGGCCTCCTTGGCCGCCCGAAAGCCACGGAGGCGCACGGAAGCCCACGCCGCCCACCCGGGAGCCCATACGGCAGGCCGCCCGGCGGGCCACCCCGCGAGCCCGCCCCCTCGGCAGGCCGTCCGCCGAACGCTTCAGCCGGAGAGCGCCGGAACCCAGCCCGGGAGCGGTTCCACGCGGTCCAGCCAGTCCTGGGGCGGGGTGCCGCCACCGGCGGCGACGATCCCGCCGACGATGGCGCAGGTGGTGTCCACGTCCCCGCCCGCCTGGGCGGTGGCCCAGAAGGCTCCCTCGAAGTCTCCGAGGTGGCGTGCGGCCGCCCACAGCGCGAACGGCACCGTGTCGTGGGCACTGGTCCGGCGCCCGCAGCCCAGTACGGCGGCGACCGTGCCGGGATTCCCGTAGTCGAGCATGTCCCTGGCACGCCGCAGCCCGGCCTGTACGGCGCTGCGCGGGATCAGCCCCAGCACGCCGTCCAGCAGCGCTTCGGGCCCGGTCGTACGGCCGGGAGCGGCGGCCAGCGCGGCGGCCGCGGCCACCGCCATCGCCCCGACCACCGCTTCGCGGTGCTGGTGGGTGGTGTAGGCGGAGATCTCCGCCTGGTGCGTCGCCTGCTCGGGGTCGTCGCCGTACCAGGCGCCGAGCGGCGCGATGCGCATGGCCGCGCCGTTACCCCAGGAGCCCTGGCCGTTGAAGAGCGCCGAGGCCAGCTCGCGCCAGTCGCCGCCTTCCCTGACCAGCCGGAGCATACGGTTCACGGCCGGGCCGTAGCCGCGGTCGAAGTCGTGGTGGTCGGCGAAGGACCGGGCGAGCGCGTCCTGGTCGATGCGGCCGTGACGTGCGAGTACGGCCAGTACGGAGCAGGCCATCTCGGTGTCGTCGGTCCACTGCCACGGTGCGGGCGGCAGTTCGCGGCGCTTGAGGGCGGGGTAGTTGGCGGGAACGAAGAACTGGGAGCCGAGGGCATCGCCCAGGGAAAGTCCGCGCAGGCTCGTAAGGGCCCGCTCGAAGCGGTCTGCGTCACGGTGGTCGGCGCTCATCGGTGTGCACTCTAACCGGTGATGCCGTACGACTCCGGTTCACACCAGTGCTCGAACGGCCGGTCCAGCGCATACCGGCCGTCCGGGCCCAGGAGCAGCGAGCGCCACTCCGCGTTGCCCGGATTGGACAGGGACTCGAATTCGGCCACGGTCCAGTGGAACCACCGCATGCAGAAGAGCCGCATGGTCAGGCCGTGCGTGACGATCAGGACGTTGGGCGGGTGGCCCGGGTCTTCGAAGCTGCGCCACAGGCTCTCCAGGAACGCGCCGACGCGGTCGTACACATCGGCGCCGGACTCGCCCTGGGCGAAGCGGTAGAAGAAGTGGCCGTAGGCGTCGCGGTAGACCTTCTGCAGCCGCACGTCCTCCCGGTCCTGCCAGTTTCCCCAGTCCTGCTCGCGCAGCCGGGGCTCCTCGCGGACCCGGACCCGGTCCATGTCCAGGCCCAGGGCGCGGAACGTCTGGTGCGTGCGCCGGTACGGCGAGACGTACGCGGAGACCCGCTCTTCGCCGAAGAGCGCACGCAGCGACCCGCCCGCCTCCTCGGCCTGGCGCAGCCCGTCCTTCGTCAGGCTCAGCGCGTGGTCGGGCTCCCGTTCGTAGACGGTGTCGTCTGTGTTCCCCTCCGATTCTCCGTGGCGGATGAGGACGATGCGTCGGGGCCGTGCCATGCCGCCACCCTAAAACGGTTGCCCTGTACATGCCTCATCCCCCGTCTTCCGCCTCCGCAGCCACTCCCGTCCCGTCACTCTGCGCCTACAACGCCCCCTCCCCGGTCACCGAACGTCGAACACCGGCCGCCCGGCCCGTATCTCGCACCGGCGGCCGCGGAAGCGCCTGCCGAGCAGCCGGTCGTGCGAGACGACGACCAGCGCGCCGGGCCAGGCGGCCAGCGCCTCGTCCAGTTCCTCCACGAGGCCGAGCGCCAGGTGGTTGGCCGGCTCGTCCAGGAGCAGGAGGTCGGCGGGGCGGGCCAGCAACCGCGCCAGGGCCAGCCGGCGCCGCTGACCGGCGGAGAGGGCTCCCACCGGCACCCGCAGATCCCCCTCCCTGAACAGACCGAACGACAGGAGAAGTTCGGTGAGCTCCTCCGGGTCTTCGGCCAGGCCCCGGCCGAAGGCCGACAGCAGCCGCTCCCCCGGCCGGGACACCGGTATCTCCTGAGCCAAATACCCGATGCGCCCACGCCGCGCGACCGCACCCGCGTCGGGCTGCTGCACGCCCGCCAGGACCCGCAGTAGGGTGCTCTTCCCCGCGCCGTTGTCGCCTTGGACCAGCACCCGCTCCCCCGCCGCAACGGTCAGCGAGTCCACCGCCAGCCGCGACCCCACGCGCACCCCGTCCAGCTCGACGAGCGTGCCCTCGGTGCCCCCGGAGGCCGGCGCGGCACGGAAGCGGAGCGGCTCCGGCGGCCGGGGCACCGGGTCGGCGCGCAGCCGCCGCAGCCGCTCCTGCGCGTTGCGCACGCGGCCGGCCACCGACGACTGGACCCGCCCTGCGGCCCGGTCGTACGCCATTTTGTTGTTGTCCTTGATCGCCCGGCCCTGGGCGACGTGGTGTGCCGCTCCCGCCGCGAAGTCCGTCAGCCGCTCCGTCTCGGCGCGCCACTGTTCGTACTCCGCCTCCCAGCGGCGGCGGGCCGCGGTCTTGGCCGCGACGAAGGTGCCGTATCCACCGCCGTACCGGACGACGGTGCGCCGGTCGGCGTCGACCTCGACTATCGCGTCCGCCACGCGCTGCAGGAAGAGGCGGTCGTGCGAGACCGCGAGGACCGTTCCGCGGTGGGCCGACAGCGCGCCTTCCAGCCAGTCCAGCGCTGCCGCGTCGAGGTGATTGGTCGGCTCGTCCAGCAGCATCACCTCGGGCGAAGCGGCGATCAGGCAGGCCAGCCCGAGCCGTGCCTGCTCCCCGCCGGACAGGCTGCCGAACGGGCGGTCCCGCTCGACGTGCCCCACCCCCAGGCCGTACAGCGCCTTGTCGACCCGCGCATCGGCCTCGTAGCCGCCACGCAGCTCGTAGACGCCGAGCAGCCGGCCGTACTCCTCCATGTCCTCCGGTCTGCCGTCGCCGAGGCGCGTCTCCAAGTCGCGCAGTCTGCGCTCCATGGCCCGTATCTCCGCGAGCGCCTCGTCCACGGCCTCCTGGATCGTGCAGTCGGCGGGCGCGTCGGGCACCTGGCCGAGGTAGCCCGTCCCGCCGTCGGCGGTCAGCACGACGCGTCCGCCGTCCGGCTGCTCCAGGCCCGCGACGACACGCAGCAGCGTCGACTTGCCGGCGCCGTTCTCCCCCACGATCCCGACCCGGTCGCCGGGGCGTATCGACAGGGAGATCCCGTCCAGCAGAAGCCGGTCGCCGTAGGACTTGGACACCTCGTGAAGCGCGATCTGAGTGGTGGCCATGCGGACCTCCCGGGGCAGTGACGCGGCTTGACACCGCAATCAAACGCTACGCTTGTTGCATTACGTCGATGATGGCACACGCCGACGACCTAACGCAACAGGAGTAGCAATTGTCTGGTGACCTGGGACCTTCCGCACCGACCGCCGATGCCCGCCCGCCGGGCCCCGGCACCCGCCGCCCGGGCGGCCGGACCGCCCGCACCCGCGCCGCCGTCCGCGACGCCGTGCTGGCCGGGCTGACCGAACACGGCTACCCCGGCCTGTCCGTCGAGTACGTCGCGGAGCGTTCGGGAGTCCACAAGACGACGCTCTACCGCCGCTGGGGCAGCCTCGAAGGGCTGCTGGCCGACACGCTCGACCTGGCCGGCGAGGACGACTGGACGCCGCCCGACACCGGATCGCTGGAGGGTGACCTGCGCGCACTCGCCCATGAGGTGGTGGAGTCGTTCCGCGACCCGGCGATGTTGGCCTCCAGTTCCGCGATCATCGCGGCCGCTTTCCAGTCACAGCAGGCCGCCGACGCGCTGCGCGCCTTCTACGCCGAACGTTTCAGGCGCTGCGAGGCCATCGCCCGGCGCGCGGTCGAACGCGGCGAAATCCCGGGCATCCGGGAGGGGGGTATCGACGCGGGAGCACTGGTGCGCGCCGTCTCCGCGCCGCTCTACTTCCGGCTCTTCGTCACGCGCGAGCCGGTCGACGGACACAGCGCCGACCAGGCCGCCGCCGCGGCCCTGGCGGCCGCACGTGCCGGAGCGTTCACCCGGCCGGAAAACGCCGCGCCTACCGGGGCGTGACAGCGGCGCCACCGGAAGCCGGGGCAGCCGACGTGCCCCGTCACGCCCCCAGGGCCGTGTCGGGGCACGCGCCCGTCACACCGTCCACGACGGTTCGAGGTCGGCCACATCCCCCGTCACGGCCCGCACGTCGGCCTCCGTCTGCGCCCGCAGCGCCAGCCGCTCCACCCGCTCCGGCCGGTACTTGCCCCGCTCGGCAGCCGACTCCCACATGGACAGGATCAGGAACTCCTCCCCGGGGGCCCGCCCCACCAGGCCGCGCAGCATCCCGGGAGACCCGGCCATGGCCGGATTCCACACCTTCTCCTGCATGAGCGTGAAGTGCTCGACGCGGTCGGCGCGCACCTGGCAGTGGGCGATCCGCAGCACGTCGGCGTCCGCGAACACGGGTTTGAAGCCCACCTTCACGTCGAGTTCGTACTCGAACAGGCGCACCCGGGAGTCCTTGAACGTACCCACCTGGGCCGCCGCCAGCCGGTCGTGCGAGCGCGCCATGAAGGAGTCGTAGAACGCCCTGCTCTCCCAGAAGGCGACCAGATGCGCGACCGACGGCCGCGTCCGGCTCCAACCGCCGCCCTGCCCCCGGAATCCGGGTTCGCCGAGCAGCCCCGCCCATTTCCGCTGCCCCCGTTCGAACCCCCGGCGGTCCACGACCGTGCATCTAATCCACTTGACCAGCACCGCGCCATGGTACGGCCAGGGAAGGCCGGAACTCACCGCCCGCCACGGACCGGCCTCCGCGAACTCCCCTACGGGCGCGGGTCGATGGGTGTGAACACCCCGAGCCGCGCTTCCACGGCCTCCGCCGCCTCCAGGCACAGGTCCTCCCGGCAGGCGCGGCCGATCAGCTGCACGCCGTACGGGAGCCCGTCGACCACCGCGGTCGGCACGGCCACCGCCGGCACGCCGGCGAAGCTCGTGGCCGTGCACAGGCGCATCGCCTTCTGGACGCGCGCGTGCCCCTCCTGGTCGCGCGCTTCGAGCCCCGGCTCGAAGGGCGGCTCGGTGAACACCGGGCCCAGCAACAGCGGGTAGGTGTCCAGGAATTCGGCCCACGCCCGCCGGATACCGAGCCGCAGGCCCGTCAGCCGCAGGTACGCCGGTACGTCCTTGGGCACGGCGTCCCGTGCCGCCGCCATGGACAGCTCGATGTAGCGGTGCCCGCCCTCGCCGAGGAGGTCGCGCACCACCGGCCAGGAGGGGGCGAATTCGGCCAAGGTCATACAGCCGTACACCTCCAGCGTCTCCTTCAGGCGCGGCACGTCCGGCACCTCGCACACCTCGTACCCGGCGTCGCGCAGCGCGCCCGCCGCGTCCTCGACGGCCTTGCGCACCAAGGGGTGCACGCCCTGGCCGCCCGGATCGGCGACCATCGCGACCTTCATCGGCCGCGGAACGGGCGGGCCGTACAGGGGAGCCGGTACGGCCCTCGGGTCGCGCGGGTCGGTGCCGGCCAGCGCCTCGTACGCCAGCCGCAGGTCACCGACCGTGCGTGCCAGCGGCCCGTCGACCACCAGTTCCTGGGTGGCCAGCGCCGGATCGTCCGCGCCGAGGCGGTGGTCGGCGGGGAAGCGCCCGTAGGTGGGCTTGAGCCCCGCCACACCGCAGAAGGAGGCCGGCAGGCGCACCGATCCCCCGGAGTCGTTGCCGAGGCCGATCGCCGCCATGCCGCCGGCCACCGCTGCGGCGTCGCCTCCGCTCGTGCCGCCCGGCGTCACGCGCCGCGCCCACGGGTTGGCGGTGTCGCCGTACAGCTCGCTGCGCGTGTGGACACCCGCGAGCACGAGGGTGGGCATGTTGCTGTGTCCGATCGGGACGGCACCCGCCGCGCGCAGCCGCGCCACCGGGGGCGCATCGCAGCGCGCGACGTTGTGACGGAAGCGCTCCGCGCCGTACGTGGTCGGCACCCCCTCGATGGCGGTGGTCTCCTTCACCGTGAAGGGCACCCCGGCGAGCGGCCCCGGATCCTCCCCCGCGGCCCGCCGCCGGTCCACCCCGGCCGCCGCGGCGCGCGCCCGTTCGGCGAGCAGTTGCGTGACGGCGTTGACGGCCGGATTGACCTCGGCGATCCGCTCCAGGTGGCGGTCGGTCAACTCGACGGCGCTCACCTCGCCGCTGCGCACGGCCGCCGCCTGCTCCCCGGCCGACAGCTCCCACAGCGCCTTCTGCGCTCCCACTTCGCACTCCTTCATCCCGGACGGCCGGCGGCGGGCACGGGCCCACCGCCGTGACGCCCCGCGGCCTCGCCACGCAGCGTTCCGATGCAAGTGCATCACATCGTACCCTTGTCATCGATACGAACGCATCGCATAAACGGGAGCCCCCATGCCCAAGCAGGTGGATCACGAGAGCCGCCGCCGGCAGATCGCCGAGGCCGTCTGCCGCCTCGCCGACGAACACGGCCTGGAGGGCGTCACCCTGCGCGACGTGGCGGCGCGCGCCGAGGTGTCCATGGGGGCGGTCCAGCGGTGCTTCCGCACCAAAGAGGAGATGCTGGTCTTCGCACTCGGCCACATCGGCACACGGATCGCCGCCCGTGTGTCGGCCCGGCTCACCGAGTCCCCCGCGCAGTCGGCCCGTACGGCACTCGGGCACGCGACCACCGAGATCTCGCTGCTGCGCCCCGAGCACCGCGCCGAGGCGCGCGTCTGGCTGGCCTTCGTCGCCCAGGCCGCGGTCAGCCCGCCGCTGGCCGAAATCCTGCGCGGCAACTACGCCGATCTGCACAGCCTCTTCACACGCCTCATCACGGAGGCCACCGGAACGCCGGACGCCGAGCGCGAGGCGCGCACCCTGCTCGCCCTCACCGACGGGCTCACCACGCACGTCCTGATCGGCCACCTCTCCCCCGAGGCGGCCCTGGACGCCCTAGACAGCCATCTGACGCGCCTCTGGGACGACTTGGCAGCCTGATCGTACGGGTTGACCCGACGGGCCGGGACGGCCGGCAGGTACCCCGATGGAACTCCCGTGCTACCGAAAACGTCGGAGTGGCAGTACGCGTACCAGTCCTGCCGACCGGGACGGCGTCGCCCCGACCGCCGGGGCAGGGCGTGCGGAGCGTGACACGATGGTGGTCGCCTTGCACAGCCCGGGAGTTGCAACACCGGAAGGGATCTCTGTGAGCAGCCTCAACAAAGGGATCGGCAAAGCCGAAGTGACCCTCAAGTGGGACCCGAGCCCCAACGGCACTCCGGCGAACGATCTGGACATCGTCGCCGCGACCTACACGAGGGACGACCCGCGCGGTGAGCCCGCCTACCTCGTGCACTTCGACAGCCGCTCCCCCGACGGCACCATCTTCCTCAGCAGGGACAGCCGGACCGGCCTCGGCCTGGGCACCGACGAGGCCATGACCCTGGAGCTGAAGCGGCTGGCGGACCGCTACGCGCGGGTGGTCGTCGGTGTGGCCATCCAGCAGCGCAACGGACGCAAGACATTCGGCGACATCGCCAATACCGCCGTCCGCGTCAGCGAAGGATACGAAGAACTGACCGCGGACGACTTTTCCTCGGTCGCCGGTTCCACCGCCGCGGTGATAGCGGAATTCGACCGTGACGAGTCGGGCGAATGGCGCTTCCACCGCTCCGTACGGGGATTCGACGCCGACCCGGAGACTTTCGCCACCCTCATGGGCGACTGAGCGGGCCAAAAAAGAAAACGACGGCACACGAAAACAGGGTGGGGAACCGCTTTCCGGTTCCCCACCCTGCTCACTCAGTCACCCGCGAGGGCTCCCGGATATATCAGCTGCAACCGCTGGTCGAGCCGCAGCCCTCGCACAGGTAGCAGCTGCCCGCGCGCTGCATCTTCGTGCCGCAGGAGAAGCACAGCGGCGCGTCGGCGTTGATGCCGAGCTGCATTTCCACCAGTTCGGCGTTGGTGTGCGCCTGCTTGGGGGCCGGGGCCGCGGTCTCCTCGACGATCTCGGTCGTCGAGGCGGGCTCCTTCGCCGACTCCAGGCGGCGCGGTGCCGACTGGGCCAGGCCCTCGACGTCCAGCTCCTCGTCGGTCGGCTCGTACGAACCGGTCTCCAGGTGACGCTGGCGCTCCTCGACGGAGTGGATGCCGAGCGCGGAGCGGGTCTCGAAGGGCAGGAAGTCCAGCGCCAGGCGGCGGAAGATGTAGTCGACGATCGACTGCGCCATCCGCACGTCCGGGTCGTCCGTCATGCCGGCCGGCTCGAAGCGCATGTTGGTGAACTTCGAGACGTACGTCTCCAGCGGCACGCCGTACTGGAGGCCCACCGAGACGGCGATGGAGAAGGCGTCCATCATGCCCGCGAGGGTCGAGCCCTGCTTGGACATCTTCAGGAAGACCTCGCCCAGACCGTCGTCCGGGTAGGAGTTGGCGGTCATGTAGCCCTCGGCGCCGCCGACCGTGAAGGAGGTGGTGATGCCGGGACGGCCCTTGGGCAGGCGCTTGCGTACCGGACGGTACTCGACGACCTTCTCGGCCGGCTTCTCCTCGGCCTTCTTCTCCTCCTCCTTCTTCTTGGCGGAGAGCGGCTGGCCGACCTTGCAGTTGTCGCGGTAGATCGCGAGCGCCTTCAGGCCGAGCTTCCAGCCCTCGAAGTAGACCTCCTCGACCTCTTCGACGGTGGCCGACTCGGGGAGGTTGACGGTCTTGGAGATCGCGCCGGACAGGAACGGCTGGGCCGCCGCCATCATCCGTACGTGTCCCATGGCCGAGATGGAGCGCTCGCCCATGGCGCAGTCGAAGACCTCGTAGTGGGCGGGGTCCAGGCCGGGGGCGTCGATCACGTTGCCGTTGTCGGCGATGTGGGCGACGATCGCCTCGACCTGCTCCGGCTGGTAGCCGAGCCGCTTGAGCGCCTTGGGGACCGTGTTGTTCACGATCTGCATGGAGCCGCCGCCGACCAGCTTCTTGAACTTGACCAGGGCCAGGTCCGGCTCGACACCCGTGGTGTCGCAGTCCATCATCAGGCCGATGGTGCCGGTCGGCGCGAGCACCGACGCCTGCGCGTTGCGGAAGCCGTTCTTCTCGCCGAGGCGGAGCACGTCCTGCCATGCCTCGGTGGCCGCGGCCCAGACCGGGGTGTCCAGGTCGTCCATGCGCTTGGCGGCGCCGTTGGCGTCCGAGTGCTGCTTCATGACGCGCTTGTGGGCGTCGGCGTTGCGGGCGTAGCCGTCGTACGGGCCGACGACCGCGGCCAGCTCGGCGGAGCGCCGGTAGGAGGTGCCGGTCATCAGCGAGGTGATGGCACCGGCGAGGGCGCGGCCGCCGTCCGAGTCGTACGCGTGGCCGGTGGCCATCAGCAGGGCGCCGAGGTTGGCGTAGCCGATGCCCAGCTGACGGAAGGCACGGGTGGTCTCACCGATCTTCTCGGTGGGGAAGTCCGCGAAGCAGATGGAGATGTCCATCGCGGTGATGACCAGCTCGACGACCTTCGCGAAGCGCTCGGCGTCGAACGACTGGTTGCCCTTGTCGTCGTCGCGCAGGAACTTCATCAGGTTCAGCGAGGCCAGGTTGCACGAGGAGTTGTCCAGGTGCATGTACTCGCTGCACGGGTTCGAGGCGGTGATCCGGCCCGACTCCGGCGAGGTGTGCCAGTGGTTGATCGTGTCGTCGTACTGGATGCCGGGGTCGGCGCACGCCCAGGCGGCCTCCGCCATCTTGCGGAACAGGCCCTTGGCGTCGATCTCCTCGATGACCTCGCCGTTCATCCGGCCGCGCAGGCCGAACTTCGAGCCGGTCTCGACGGCCTTCATGAACTCGTCGTTCACGCGGACCGAGTTGTTGGCGTTCTGGTACTGGACGGACGTGATGTCGTCGCCGCCCAGGTCCATGTCGAAGCCCGCGTCGCGCAGCGCGCGGACCTTCTCCTCTTCCTTCACCTTGGTCTCGATGAAGGCCTCGACGTCCGGGTGGTCCACATCCAGGACGACCATCTTGGCCGCACGGCGGGTGGCGCCGCCCGACTTGATCGTTCCGGCGGACGCGTCGGCGCCGCGCATGAAGGAGACGGGGCCCGAGGCGTTGCCGCCGGAGGACAGCAGCTCCTTGGAGGAGCGGATGCGGGAGAGGTTCAGGCCGGCACCGGAGCCGCCCTTGAAGATCATCCCCTCTTCCTTGTACCAGTCCAGGATCGAGTCCATGGAGTCGTCGACGGAGAGGATGAAGCACGCGCTGACCTGCTGCGGCTGCTTCGTGCCGACGTTGAACCACACCGGGGAGTTGAAGCTGAAGACCTGGTGGAGCAGGGCGTACGCCAGCTCGTGCTCGAAGATCTCGGCGTCCGCCGGGGAGGCGAAGTAGTTGTTGTCCTCACCGGACTGGCGGTAGGTCTTCACGACCCGGTCGATGAGCTGCTTGAGGCTCGACTCCCGGGTGTCGGAGCCCACCGCGCCGCGGAAGTACTTGCTCGTGACGATGTTGACCGCGTTCACCGACCAGAACTCGGGGAACTCGACGCCACGCTGCTCGAAGTTGACCGAGCCGTCGCGCCAGTTGGTCATGACGACGTCACGGCGCTCCCACGCCACCTCGTCGTACGGATGCACGCCGGGAGTCGTGTGGATGCGCTCGATACGCAGACCCTTGCTCGCCTTGCTGCCCTTGGCGCGGGAGCCTCGTGCCGGGCCGCTCGTCGTCTCTGTCATTCCGCCTCCCTGTACGGGCAAACGCCCATATGTGCGCACTTTCTTCCCGTGGCACGGTGTGTTCTGTCTGGAACCAGGGCGCCTGCACGTTGCCCTGGTCAGGTCTGTGATGTGCCGATCTCAGTCGGCGGCGGTGGCGGGCACGGGGACCGCCGGGTGACCGGCGCCCCCTTCGCACCCGCACTCCCGCGCGGGCGGTCCCTGCTCACGCTGCTCCCGCAGCTCGGCGATGGCCGCCTCGAAGTCCTCAAGCGAGTCG
Organism: Streptomyces sp. NPDC017056; assembly: GCF_044332485.1. Classification (NCBI taxonomy): domain Bacteria; kingdom Bacillati; phylum Actinomycetota; class Actinomycetes; order Kitasatosporales; family Streptomycetaceae; genus Streptomyces; species Streptomyces sp. NPDC017056. Next base: position 94,130 of record NZ_JBIRPD010000021.1, read on the forward strand.
AAAGCCCGGTAGACGCTCGCGAAACGCAGGTACGCGACGAGGTCGAGCTCCTGCAGCGGGCCCAGTATGGCCAGCCCGACGTCATGGGTGGACAGCTCGGCGCTGCCGGTGGCGCGCACCGCTTCCTCGACCCGCTGGCCCAGCTTGGCGAGGGCGTCCTCGGTGACCGGCCGGCCCTGGCACGCCTTGCGCACCCCGGCGATGACCTTGTTGCGGCTGAAGGGCTCGGTGACCCCGCTCCGCTTGATCACCATCAGTGACGCCGTCTCGATGGTCGTGAAACGGCGGGAGCAGTCCGGGCACTGGCGGCGCCGGCGGATCGAGGTGCCGTCATCGGTGGTGCGGCTGTCGACCACCCGGCTGTCGGGGTGTCTGCAGAAGGGGCAATGCATGAATTCACCCTCCTCACCCTCGAAAATTACGGTCGTACGCCCATGGTCCCGGCGTACGGCTGATGAGCCCCGGACGGCCCTCACGGGCCCCTCGGAGCAGCCCCAAGCATAGGCGATCCACGGAGTCCCGAAAGACACAGCCACCACTACTTCTAGGTGGCCGCAGTCATCAAAGCACTACATGTGGTGTTGGGTGGCTATCCGCACACCCAGCGTGTCGCGGTGCCGCGCGGCCGGGCCGGCCGCTCGAAGGGCCGCCGACGAGGGTACGGGACGAGCCCCGGAAGCGGGTCCGGCGGGGCGGGGATGGCAGAATCGGACGCGTCGCGGCGGCCGTCCGACCGGATGGCCCGGAGCGCTGCGCCCGGCCATAAGCTCGCGGCGAAGAGTACCGCAATGACCCGAATTGCCTTTCGGCTATACACCTCAGCCCGTGATCAGGTCAGCTAATCCGGAAATTTTCACTCGAACGTGTGTTTGGCGCAACCTTTCGAAAGCAACTACCGTTGGCTAACTAGGGAGCACATTCCGAGAGGGGCCGACGTGACCACCACCGCAGACAGCGCCACCATCACCGCCCAGAGCCACTCCCAGAGCCGATTCGAGCCGACCCGGAAACCGCCGATGGACGACGCAATGACCCCCGAGGGGCAGAAGCCAGCCCGCTCACTGCCCGGCCGTCCTCCAGGCATCCGCGCCGACAGTTCGGGCCTCACCGACCGGCAGCGCCGGGTCATCGAGGTCATCCGGGATTCCGTCCAGCGCCGCGGCTACCCGCCGTCCATGCGCGAGATCGGCCAGGCGGTGGGGCTGTCCAGCACCTCTTCCGTCGCCCACCAGCTCATGGCTCTGGAGCGCAAGGGATTCCTGCGCCGCGACCCGCACCGCCCCCGGGCGTACGAGGTCCGCGGCTCCGACCAGCCGAGCAGCGCGCCGACCGACACGGCCGGCAAACCCGCCGCCTCGTACGTCCCCCTGGTGGGCCGGATCGCCGCCGGCGGCCCGATCCTCGCCGAGGAGTCGGTCGAGGACGTCTTCCCGCTGCCCCGGCAGCTGGTCGGTGACGGCGAGCTGTTCGTCTTGAAGGTCGTCGGCGACTCGATGGTCGAGGCCGCGATCTGCGACGGCGACTGGGTCACGGTGCGCCGCCAGCCCGTGGCGGAGAACGGCGACATCGTGGCGGCGATGCTGGACGGCGAGGCAACGGTCAAGCGCTTCAAGCGCGAGGACGGCCACGTGTGGCTGCTCCCGCACAACGCGGCGTACCAGCCGATCCCCGGCGACGAGGCCACGATCCTCGGCAAGGTGGTGGCCGTGCTGCGGCGCGTCTGACCCACCCCACGACCGAACCCCGGGACCACTGCGCCGGTCCCGGGGTTTGGGGTGTTCAGGGGCTGTTACGCCCCGTCCGTCGCCTTGGCTGCCGCGTCGATGGCGGCCAGGGAGCGGCGGACCTGATTACGGTCGGTGGTGTACCAGAACTCCGGCATGGACTTGCGGAGGAACGAGCCGTAGCGGGCGCGCTCGACGCGGGGGTCCAGGACGGCCACGACGCCGCGGTCGCCCGTGGCGCGGACCAGGCGGCCCGCCCCCTGGGCCATGAGCAGGGCGGCGTGGGTCGCCGCGACCGCCATGAAGCCGTTGCCGCCGGCTTCCTCCACGGCCTTCTGCCGGGCGCTCATCAGGGGGTCGTCGGGGCGCGGGAACGGCACCCGGTCCATGACCACCAGCTGGCAGTTCGGGCCCGGCACGTCGACGCCCTGCCACAGGGAGAGCGTCCCGAACAAGCAGGTGCGGGCGTCGGCGGCGAAGGTGCGGATCAGCTCGCCGAGGGTCTCCTCGCCCTGGAGGAGGATCGGCACGTCCAGCCGTCCGCGCAGGTTCTCGGCGGCGGCCTGGGCCGCGCGCATGGAGGAGAACAGGCCGAGGGTCCGGCCGCCGGCGGCCTCGATCAGCTCGGCCAGCTCGTCGAGCATGTCCGTACGGCTGCCCTCGCGGCCGGGCTGGGCGAGGTGCTTGGCGACGTACAGGATGCCCTGCTTGCCGTAGTCGAACGGCGAGCCGACGTCCAGGCCCTTCCACTGCGGTACGTCCTCGCCCTCCGTGCCCTCCGGGGCGAGGCCGAGCGAGGCGCCGACGCCGTTGAAGTCACCGCCCAGCTTGAGGGTGGCCGACGTGAGCACGACGGAACGGTCCGCGAAGAGCTTCTCGCGCAGCAGGCCGGAGACCGACAGGGGCGCGACGCGCAGGGACGCGCCGAAGCGGTCGTGGCGCTCGTACCAGACGACGTCGTACTCGGAGCCGTTGGCGATGCGCTCGGCGACCGCGTGGACGTTCTCCACGGAGGCGAGGGCCTGCTTGCGCACGGCGTCCTCGTCCTGGACGGACTTGTCGCGGGTCGTGCCGAGGGCCGAGATGACCGTACGGGCCGCGTCCCGCAGCGCCATCAGGCAGTAGCCGAGGTCCTCGGGGATCTCCTCCAGGCGGCCGGGCAGCGCCAGCTCCATCAGCCGCTCGAACGTCTCCGAGGCGGTCTGTAGCTGGTCGGCGGCCTTCTCGTTGACCAGCTTGGCGGCGCGCTTGACGGCCCGGTTGACCTGGCCGGGCGTGAGCTCACCGGTGGCCACGCCGGTGACGCGGGAGACCAGCTCGTGCGCCTCGTCGACGATCAGGACGTCGTGCTGGGGCAGCACCGGTGCGCCCTCGATGGCGTCGATGGCCAGGAGGGCGTGATTGGTGACGATCACGTCGGCGAGCTTGGCGCGCTCGCGGGCCGCCTCGGCGAAGCACTCCGCACCGTACGCGCACTTCGAGGCGCCCAGGCACTCGCGCGAGGAGACCGAGACCTGGCCCCAGGCCCGGTCGGAGACGCCGGGAGTGAGGTCGTCGCGGTCACCGGTCTCGGTCTCGTCGGCCCAGTCACGCAGCCGCAGCAGGTCCTTGCCCAGCTTGCTGGTCGGCGTCGCGTGCTCGAAGGGGTCGAAGAGGCCCTCCTCCTCTTCCTGGGGGACGCCCTCGTGCAGGCGGTGCAGGCAGACGTAATTGGAGCGGCCCTTGAGCATGGCGAACTCGGGACGGCGGCGCAGCTGCGGATGCAGGGCGTCGACCGTGCGCGGCAGGTCGCGCTCGACCAGCTGGCGCTGGAGCGCGAGCGTGGCCGTGGCGACGACCACACGGTCGCCGTGGGCCAGCGCCGGCACCAGATAGCCGAGGGACTTTCCGGTGCCGGTGCCGGCCTGCACGAGCAGGTGGGAACCGTCGTCGACCGCTTCGGCGACGGCTTCGGCCATGGCGATCTGGCCGGGGCGCTCGGTGCCGCCGACAGCGGTGACGGCGGCGTGCAGCAGATCGGGGAGGGAGGGCTTCGTCATAGCGTTGCCACCCTACGCGGGCCCACTGACAATCTTCCCGGTCATGGGTGATGGAGGGGGTTGGGCACGGTGCCGTGTACGGCGGCATGCGGGCGCTGGGCGCGGTCGCGGTAGCCGTCCAGGTGCAGACGGTTGCGGTTCAGGCACAGCCGGGCGATGCGCGGGGCGAGCAGGTCGAAGGTCTCGTGGCGTTTCTTCAGGTGCGGGAAGCGCCCTTGGTGACGCAGGATCTCCGCCCGTACGAGGGACCAGAACTCGCCCTCCGGGACCGCCAGTTGTTCCTCGCAGAGCGGGGCGAGGTAGCGGAAGACCCCCACGAAGAGACCGGAATGGATGAACTGGGTCAGGAAGTCCGGTGGTTCGGTGAGCAGCACCGCGCGCACGTCCTCGGGCATGGTGGCGTGCTCGGGCAGCCGCTCGGCGCTGGTGTTGACGTCGTCGACGAAGTCCTTGACCGCGAGGCGGGTGGGGACGTCCTGCTGGTCGAAGACGACGATGGCGTTCTCGCCGTGCGGGGAGAAGACCGTGCCGTACTGGTAGAGGAAGTGCAGCAGCGGCGGCAGCAGGGCGGCGAAGAGGTGGCGCAGCCAGACCCGGGGGGCCAGGCCGGAGCGCTGGACCAGCTCGGCCGTTAAGGCGCGCCCGTGCGGGTCGGTCTGGAGGAGTGCGGCCAGGGTACGGGCACGCTCGCCCGGGTCCAGGTGGCGGCTGACCGGCTCGCGCCAGATACAGCCCAGCAGTTCCCTGTACTGGTACGGGACGCCCGGCAGCCGGTCGTACAGCGGGTGTTCGACGGTGACGGACGCGGTTTCGCCGAGCAGGACCACCCGGGTCTCGTCGCGCAGGTACGGGTCGGCGTCGCGCAGGCCGTGTACCCAGGCGGTGACGGCGGGGGCGGCGATGGTGCGTTCGGTCGGCAGGCCGCGCCAGACCAGGGTGTTGAGGACGGAGAGCGGGAGTTTGACCGTACGGGCCCGGGGGCGGCTGGTGTTGAGGAAGGTGCGGATGGACTGCTGCGGCAGGCGCAGGTCGTTGTCAGTGGTGAGTGCGACGATGGATTTGTCGGCGAGCTGGGGGGCGAAGAGGGGCGCGATGGTCTCGTCCCACTGCCAGGGGTGGACGGGGAGGTAGAGGTAGTCGGCGGGGTCGAGGCCCTGCGTGGAGAGGATGCGGGCGAAGGCGTCGCGGGTTTCGGGGGTGAGTTCGTCGGCGTAGAGACGATCGGGAGTGGCCAGGGAAGGGATGCCCCGGTAGACGGCCAGTCGGCGGTGCGCGGCGATCCAGGGCAGGCGCTGCGGGGTGCGGGCCTCGGGTGACCAGGCGGCGGCGTCGGTCGCGGAGAAGCCCAGGCGGCCCTTGTTGGCGACGAGCCAGGGGTGGCCGGTCTGGTGGCCTTCCAGCGCGGCGTAGTCGAGGTCGGCGAGCTGCGCGGCGCTGAGGGCCGTGGCGTCGAGGCGGACGTCGGCGGCGAGGGTGGCGGTCAGCTCGCGGATGAGGTGGCCGGTGGTGTCGCCGGACAGGCCCAGGACGGTGTCGTGGGCGTGGAAGAGAAAGTGAAGGGGGTCGCCTGTGGGGGTGATGGAGTCGGGGTCTACGCGCCAGTGACCGTACGCGCCGCGACAGGCCCGGAAGCGGTAGGTGACGTCTTCGGTGAGGCGGAGGTGGTAGGGCCGGTACTCGCCCTCGGTGTGGGTGGGTGAGGGGCCCTGCGGGGCCTGGGGTCCCGGTCCGCCGGGGTCTCCCAGCCCGCCCGGTCCGCCGGGTTCTCCCGGTCCGCCGGGTCCTTTGCGTCCGTCCGGTTGTTCCGGCCCGCTCGGTCCGCCGGGTTGCTTCGGCCCGCCCGGTCGTTGTCCCGGCCCGCCCGGCCGTTGTCCCCGGCCGCCCGGTTGTCCCGGTGCTCCCGGCTGCCCCGGGCCACCCGGTGCTCCTCGCGTCGGGGGCTCGGGGCTGGTGGTTCGGGCGCCGGGGCGGGGGGCCGGGAGCTGGACGGTGCCCGGGCCGGGGCGTGGCTCGGGAACGCGGCCGCGGCCGGGAGCGCGCTCGGGTCCGGAGCCGGGGTCCGGCCCGGGAGCGTGGCCGGAGGCCGGGTGGGTGTCGGGTTCGGGGGTGATGACTTCCTCGTACGCGAACTCCGCCAAGGTCTTGGCCAGCAGGCGGCGAGCGGCGCTGCGCCATGTGCGGTCGCTGTCGGCGTCACGTCCGGGTGCGCCGGCGCCCGGAAAGCCGTGACCTGCGGAGCCGGGGCTGCTGGAACCGGGGGTGCCGGAGCCGGGGCTGCTGGTGCCGGGACTGGCGGTGCCGGGACTGGCGGAGCCGGGGGCGGTGGTGCCGTGAGCGGGGTTATGGAGAGGTTCGGATGTATGGAGAGGTTCGGATGAAGGAGGCAAGGCGGGGCTCCTGGGGACGAGACCTGGGCAACACGGACCGTGCGAGAGGAGAGGAGATCGGGCGTGGGGACGGGCGCGAGGGGGCGGACGGCGCGGGCGGACGGAAGGGCGGAACCGGTGCGAGCGTGACGGGCGGCGAGCAGGCGTGCGCCGCCGGCGGGACGACGACGGCGGCAGGCGCGGCTGGCGGCGGTGGTCACAGCAGATGGCGGTGGGCCCGGTCGCGGACCATGAGGGCCGCGCGTTTGGCGGGCAGGTCGATCTCGTCGCAGTAACGGAACCCGGCGCTGAGGAACGCGGCGACGGAGGGGGTGTTGCGCAGGTCGGGCTCGGCGATGACCCGGCCGCACTGCGGGCGGTGGTCCAGGACCAGGTCGGCGGTGGCGCGCAGCAGTGCGGTGCCGAGGCCCCGGCCGCGGTCGGCGACGGCGCCGATCAGCAGGTGCAGTCCGGTGTCGTGCGGCCGTGCCGGGTAGTAGCGGGCGACCGGGTCCAGGTCGGCGCGGTAGACCTCCCAGTAGCTCATGGGGATGCCGGACAGGACGCCGAGGCAGGGCACGCTGCGTCCGTCGCCGTCCAGCTGGGTGCGCAGGTGGGCGGCGGTGACCTCTTCGGGCCCTGCGAGTTCCCAGAAGGCCGCGACGGCCGGGTCGTTCATCCAGCCGGAGATCAGCGACAGGTCACGGTCGAGGCGTACCGGTACGAGTTGGAAGGGCCCGGCGTGGGTGTCGGCCGGGCCCCAGTCGGCGATGTCGTCGAGCAGGAACCCGGCGCGCGGGCTGCCGGCGGGGTCCGCGGCGAGCGGCTCCGCGGGGTACGGCCCGGCGCCGAACATCGCGGTGACTTCGGGCGGGAGGTGCAGGTCGAGGGTGTCTTCGAGCGCGTCATCCGGAGAGTCTTCGCGGGGGTGGGCGAAGGTCTCCTCGGATCCTGAGCTGGTGCCGGATTCGGTGGGGGGCACGGCGGCGCTCTCTCCTTTCCGGGCCTCCTCACGAGGTCACGGTGCGGGCGGACGGGAACCGGAGGCGAAGGGCGTGGGATCGAAGGGGAAAGGGCAGGGTCAGGGGTGGAGGGGGTTGGGGATGGTCACGTAGACGGACTGGGTGTCGACGGGACCGACGAGTTCGTCGAGGCCGCGCAGCCGGGTCAGCAGGTTGGCCTTGCAGCGCAGGGTGCGGGCTTCGAGGAGCAGGCCGGGCAGCGGTGAGCGGTGTCCGGCGGGCCCGGCGGCGGCGTCGGCCAGGAAGCGCCGGAAGGCCGCGAGGAGCACGTTCTCGCGGGCCAGGCGCTGGGAGCCGAAGGCCCCGATGAGCCCGAGGACGTTGTTGATGCCGAGGTAGTAGGCGAAGCGTTCGTCGGTGACCTCGTCGGAGACGAAGGTGTCGCTGGTGGCGCCGATTCCGGGCAGCCGTCGCTCCAGGTCCGTACGGCGTGACTCGCGGAAGTAGTAGCCCTGGTTGTCCCGGTAGCGGCCGCCGGCGGGCCAGCCGTCGGCGTCCAGCAGGACGAGCGTGTTCTGCTGGTGGGCTTCGAGGGCGATGCCCGCGGTGCCGTCGAGCCAGAGGACGGGGCGTACCACCGCTTCGAGGTAGCGCAGGAACCACTCGGTGGCGACGGCGCCCGCGGGCCGGCCGGTGCGGGTGGTGAGCGTGCCGATCAGGTCGGCCAGGCGGGAGCGCAGGCCGGTGCGGCCCGGCCAGGGGCGCAGGGAGGTGAGCGCGGCGATGCACAGGGCGTCGTCGGAGTCGGCGAGCGGGTTGTGCCGGACGACCACGTCAAGGCCGCGTACCGGCTCGCCGTCGGCCCCGGTGACGCCGAGCCAGGCCGGGTCGCGGACGATGTCGAAGCCCGGGGCGCCGGGGAAGGCGGCCCGCCACTGCGCGGCGAGGCCGGTGCGGAGCAGGCGGTGCACCTCGACGCCGCGCTCCAGTTCCTTGCGGAGGTTGTCCCGCCGGGAGTTGGTGATGCGCAGGCCCAGGGAGAGCTTGAGCATGGCGTCGGAGCCGGGGCGGAAGACGGTGCGGACGGAGGAGGTGGGGTGCCAGGCGGGTCCGCCGGGGCCCAGGTCGTGGAGGAAGCCCACCTCGCACAGCTCGGCGATGTCGGGGCGGTGGCTGAGCTGGTGCGCCTGCCAGGGGTGCAGCGGCAGCGGCAGGGTCCCGGCGGGGCCGCGGGGCGCTCCGGCGGCGAGCCGCGCGGCCAGCTGCTCGGCGGGTACGGTCCGGCCGCGCTCGGTCCAGGCCGAGTCGGCGGTGAAGACGTCCGGGTCGACGGCCATCCAGTGGAGGCGGAAGGCGCCGCGCAGCTCCGGGGAGTAGGCGCGGGCCTCGGCGTCGGTCAGGCCCTCCCGGCTCTTGGGGGTGGGGTGCATGGGGTGGCCGAAGAGCAGGGCCTGTTCGGCGGCGAGGAAGCGGGAGCCACCGGGGGCGTCGGCCGGGGCGGCGCGCCGGTCGGCGAGGAACGCCGCGGTGTGCCGTACGGAGTCGGCGACCCGGCCGACGAGGTCGGTGCTCTCGCTGTCCGGCGCGCCGCAGGACCGGGCGGCGGGCGGGTCTCCGGCGGGGTCCGGCGCCGGGGCGCCGTGCACGGCCTCGCGGCGCAGCAGGGCGGCGAGGGTCACCGCGTCCAGGGGCGCGGCGTCGGCGGGGGCGCCTTCCAGTGCGGGTGCGCCGAAGCGGTGCCAGCCGGTGTCGGACCAGTAGAGGACGGGGACGCGCAGGGCCGCCGCGCTGGCGTCGAGCGGGAGGAGCAGCCGTTCGCCGGCCGGGCGGGGTGTGCCGCTCTCGCGGATCCAGCAGCGGAGCAGTCCTTCGGTTCCGGCGGCGTCGGCGGCGACGGCCGGGTCCGGGTGTGCCAGCCGGTCGGGGCCGGGGGCGCGGTGGGCGGTGTCCCGCTCGGTGCCGGTCCCGGCGGGGGCCGCGGCGGCTTCGGTCCCGGTTTCGTCCTCCTCGGAGAGCACGGTGACGACGCGGGTCGCCCCGAGGCCGTGGCACTCCTCGTGTCCGTGCCGCTCCAGGTGTCCCACACGGACCGTACGGGCGGCGTGGCCGGCGAGGTCGGCGCTTTCGGTGGTGTCGTGGGCGCCGCCGCGCCGGTTCTGGCGCGGTACGGCCGGCTCCCGCAGCCGGGCCAGGGGTTCACGGGGCAGACGTCGCTCGTCGGCCGGGGTCCCGTCGGGGACGGGGCGTTCGTTCATCGGGGTGTGCCTCGCAGGGTCGGCGCGGTCGACGCGCGCTGGGCGATCGTGGGGCGGTGGTCGGTGGGCGGGATCGGGGGCGGCGGCCGGCGGCCGGAGCGGCTCGGGGTGCCGGTGGCCGGGGTGCTGCCGACCGCCGGTGCGCCGGTCACCGGTCCGCTCCGAGCGGTGCCGTCCGGTACGGCGTCACGGTCTCCGCGGCGGGCTCTGCCGTGCCCGGTGTGAGCGCCGCGCCCGCCTCGCCGCCGGCGCGCGCCGCACCGGCCCCGCCCGGTCCCCTGCGCACCGCGGCCCCCAGCGCGTCGGCGAGGCGTTCCAGGACCGCTTCCGCCTGTTCGTCGGTGATGGTGAGCGGGGGAAGCAGCCGGACCACCGCGCCGTGCCGGCCGCCCAGTTCGACGATCAGCCCCCGGGCCAGGCACTCCTCCTGGACGGCGGCGGCCAGGAGGGGCGCGGCGGGGCGGGCGCCGGCGGGGTCGGCGGGGCCGTCCTCGTCGACGAGTTCCAGGCCGAGCATCAGGCCGCGGCCCCGTACGTCGCCGACGCAGCCGTACTCGGCGGCGAGCCCGCCCAGCCGGGAGAGCATGCGGGCGCCGAGGTCGCCGGCGCGCCGCGCCAGGTCGTTGTCCCGTACGTAGGCGAGGGTGGCGGCGCCCGCCGCCATCGCGAGCTGGTTGCCACGGAAGGTGCCCGCGTGCGCGCCGGGCGGCCAGGCGTCCAGTTCCTCGCGGTAGACGACGACCGCCAGCGGCAGGCTGCCGCCGATCGCCTTGGACAGGACGAGCACGTCGGGCACGACGCCGCTGTGTCCGACGGCCCAGAACGCGCCGGTACGGCCGACGCCGGTCTGCACCTCGTCCACGATGAGCGGGATGTCCCGCTCGGCCGTCAGGTCGCGCATCCGGCGCAGCCAGCTGTCGGGCGCAGGGATCACCCCGCCCTCGCCCTGGACCGGTTCCAGGATCATCCCGGCCGGCTTGCGGACGCCGCTCTTCTCGTCGTCGAGCACGTTCGCGGTCCAGCGGGCGGCCAGCTCGGCGCCGCGCTCGCCGCCCGTACCGAAGGGGCAGCGGTAGTCGTACGGGTACGGGAGGCGAGTCACGGTGGTGTCGCGCGCGCCCCCGGACGCCGCGAGCGCCCCCGCCGTCATGCCGTGGTACGCGCCGGTGAAGGCCGCGAGCCCGTCGCGGCCGGTCGCGGCCCGTACCAGCTTGAAGGCGGCCTCGACGGCGTCCGTGCCGGCCGGTCCGCAGAACTGGACGCGGCCGTGGTCGGCCAGTTCGGGGGGCAGGGTGGCGAACAGCTCGGTGGTGAAGGCGTCCTTGACCGGGGTCGCCAGGTCGAGGACGTGCAGCGGGGCGCCGGAGTCCAGGACGGAGCGGATCGCCTCCAGGACGACAGGGTGGTTGTGCCCGAGCGCCAGGGTGCCGGCGCCGGAGAGGCAGTCCAGGTAGCGGCGGCCGTCGGCGCCTTCGATGGTCAGCCCGCGGGCCCGCACCGGGACGATGGGCAGCGAGCGCGCGTAGGTGCGGGCGGCGGACTCGCGGAGCGACTGCCGCCGCAGGATGCCCTCGTGGGCGGGAGGGGGTGCCATCGGCTGAGGCTGGGTCACGGCCACGGCGGTTCGGTCCTCCTGCTGCTGAATGCTCTGCTGCTGGGCTGCGGGCGGGCCGCCGTGCTCCGACGGCTCCACCGGACTGCGGGCGGGCCGCTCACGCCGGCGACGGCCCGGCGCACTCGTGGCCGCACGCCGCAGGCGGCGGATTCACGAGGGCACCGAACCGCTCCGTCACGACCGGGCCCGCCCCCTTCCGGCGGGCCCGCCGGCCCTCCTGGCGGACCGCCGGTCCGGGCCGCAGGCGGCCACGGCTCAGCTGTCCCCCGTACGTACCAACGACGCCGCCGACGGGGGAACACGGCCTGCCGGAAGATCCTTGCGACGGGCCTTCCGCGAAGATCCGCCGCGGACCGGAACCGGGGACCCGCCCGCCGCCGTCCCCATCGGCACCGGCATAGTGGGGACCTGCGCCATACCTTTCCGGTGCATGACAAAGCAGCAGATCGGAGCAGGACCGGGCAAGTCCGCCCAAGGCGCGGTACGGCCTCCCGAGGCCGGACAATTTCACACGGCAAACTTGAACAAACCAGGGGGAGTTCACCCATGCGATCCATACGTCGGCCGGTCCTGGCCGCCGCCGCTCTCACCGCCGTGGTGGCGCTGACCGCCACCGGCTGCGGCCCGGAAGGCGACCAGGCGGACGGCAAGCCCGGCCAGTCCGCAGATCAGGGCAGCGCGGGCGGGGGTGGCTTCACGATCCCCAAGGACATCCAGGACAAGCTCAAGGAACACGGCGTCGACCTGGACAAGTGGAAGAACGGCGAGTGGAAGAACTGGGACAAGGACAAGTGGCTCCGCGAGGCCAGTGACTTCATCAACCCGATCATCAAGGGCCTGTGGGACCCGGACCGGGCGAGCAAGGCCAAGCCGCCGAAGGAGCCGACGCCCAAGGACATCTCCGGTGACCAGGGGCGGACCGATCCGGAGCCGCGCGCGGTGCGGGCCCAGGCGGTCAAGCCGCCCTTCGGGCAGAACGCGCCCGGCCTCGGCAAGATCTTCTTCGACACCCCCGAGGGCCACGCGGTCTGCTCCGGCGCGGTGGTCAAGGACCCGGCGCACCCGGGCAAGTCGAACCTGGTGTGGACCGCGGGCCACTGCGTGCACGCCGGCAAGACCGGTGGCTGGTACCGCAACATGGTCTTCGCCCCGTCGTTCAACGACACCGGCAAGACCGCGGCCCAGCTGGAGAACGCCTCGCGCGAGCAGATGTTCCCCAAGGGCGTGTGGTGGGCCGACGGCGCGTCGACCTCGGACCAGTGGATCAGCCAGGGCGGTGCGCAGGGCAACGGCGTGCCGATGGCGCCGTACGACTTCGCGATCATGCATGTGACGCCGGAGAAGGGCGCGGGCAGCAAGTCCCTCGAAGAGGTCGCCGGCGGCGCCTACCAGGTCGACTTCAACGCCTCGGCGATCCCGCAGATCCCGAGCCTCACGGCGCAGGGCTACCCGGCCAAGGCCCCGTTCGACGGCGCGACGCTGCAGCAGTGCACCGACAAGCCGGGCCGGCTGTCGCTGGACGCCAAGAAGCCGACCATGTACCGCATCGGCTGCCTGATGACCGCCGGTTCCTCCGGCGGCCCCTGGTTCGCGAAGGGCTCGGACGGCAAGCCGGTCCTGGTGTCGAACACCTCGATCGGCCCGCGTCCGGCCGGCTGGCTGGCGGGCCCGCACCTCGGCCCCGAGGCCAAGAGCCTGTTCGGCGCGATGAGCAAGAAGTTCGCCACGAAGTGACCGGCGTGCGCCGGTAGGTGACACACGGCGAAGGCCCGCCTCCGGAATCCGGGGGCGGGCCTTCGTAGTGCTGCGGTCGTCACGCCGCCTGTACGTACGGCTGGAACTCGGCGGCCAGTTCCTCGTGCACCCGCGCCTTGAGGACGGTGCCCTCCGCGACGTGCTCCTCGGAGATCACCTCGCCCTCGGCGTGCGCGCGCGAGACCAGCGCGCCCTGCGTGTACGGGACCAGCGCCTCGATCTCGACCTGCGGGCGGGGCAGCTCCTCGTCGATCAGCGCGAGCAGCTCCTCGATGCCCTGGCCCGTGCGGGCCGAGACGAGCAGCGCGTGCTTCTCGTTGCGCAGCAGCCGCTGGAGGACCAGCGGGTCCGCGGCGTCCGCCTTGTTGACGACGACGATCTCCGGTACGTGGGTGGCGCCCACGTCGCGGATCACCTCGCGCACGGCGGCGAGCTGCTCCTCCGGCACCGGGTGCGAGCCGTCGACCACGTGGAGGATCAGGTCGGAGTCGCCGACCTCCTCCATCGTGGAGCGGAACGCCTCGACGAGGTGGTGCGGGAGGTGACGCACGAAGCCGACGGTGTCGGCGAGGGTGTAGAGCCGCCCGCTGGGCGTCTCGGCCCGGCGCACGGTCGGGTCCAGGGTGGCGAACAGCGCGTTCTCCACCAGGACGCCGGCCCCGGTCAGGCGGTTGAGCAGCGAGGACTTGCCCGCGTTCGTGTACCCGGCGATGGCGACCGAGGGGACCTTGTGACGGCGGCGCTCCTGCCGCTTGATGTCCCGGCCGGTCTTCATCTCCGCGATCTCCCGGCGCATCTTCGCCATCTTCTCGCGGATCCGCCGCCGGTCCGTCTCGATCTTGGTCTCACCGGGGCCACGCGTGGCCATGCCGCCGCCCGCGGAGCCGGAGCCACCGCCACCCATCTGCCGGGACAGCGACTGGCCCCAGCCGCGCAGCCTGGGCAGCATGTACTGCATCTGCGCCAGCGAGACCTGCGCCTTGCCCTCACGGGACTTGGCGTGCTGCGCGAAGATGTCGAGGATCAGGGCCGTGCGGTCGACGACCTTGACCTTGACGACGTCTTCGAGGTGGATCAGCTGGCCGGGGCTCAGCTCACCGTCGCAGACCACCGTGTCCGCGCCGGACTCCAGGACGATGTCGCGCAGCTCCAGGGCCTTGCCGGAACCGATGTAGGTCGCCGGGTCGGGCTTGTCGCGGCGCTGGATGACGCCGTCGAGCACCATGGCGCCCGCGGTCTCCGCCAGCGCGGCCAGCTCGGCGAGGGAGTTCTCCGCGTCCTGCGCCGTCCCCGTGGTCCAGACGCCGACCAGCACCACGCGCTCCAGGCGCAGCTGGCGGTACTCGACCTCGGTGACGTCTTCGAGCTCGGTGGACAGTCCCGCGACGCGGCGCAGCGCCGCACGCTCCGAGCGGTCGTACTGGTCGCCGTCACGGTCCCCGTCGATCTCGTGGCTCCAGGCGACGTCCTCTTCCATCAGGGCGTCGGCCCGAAGGCTCTCGGGGAGGCGCTGCCGGTCCTGCGGAAGGGAAGAAGAGGAGGTCATTTGATCCTTTGCGTCGTTGGGAAGCCCCGTGACGGGGCCGTACGGCCCCGGGGCTCTCGTTACGTGACAACGTCCGGACCGCCCGGGAGATTCCCGGCCGCCGTGGCGTCGGCCAGACGATGGTCGCACGACCGGCACGGACCGTCACGCGGGTTTTCCCGGGCCCGTGCGGGTGTCTAGGAGCGCGTGCGGCCCGCGGGGCGCTGCTTGCCCGGCTTCGCTGCGGGCGCCTTGGCGGGTGGCTGCGGGGTCCGGTAGTGGGCCTTCCAGTCCGGGTGCCCCGGCATCGGCGGGGTCTTCGCGTCGTACAGCCAGCTGCGGAAGAAGGCGGTGAGGTCCTGTCCCGAGACGCGCGACGCCAGCGCGGTGAAGTCGGCGGTGCCCGCGACGCCGTCGCGGTGCCGGGTCACCCAGGTGCGCTCCAGCCGGTCGAAGGCGGCCGGTCCGATCTTCTGGCGGAGCGCGTACAGGACGAGCGCGCTGCCGTCGTACATGACCGGGCGGAAGATCCCGGTCTTGTTGCCGGGCGCCGGCGCCTTCGGCGAGCCGGGCGGGCCGCCCTCGGCCCGCATCCGGTCCGACACGCTGTAGGCGCGCCGGGTCCGCTGGTCCATGGACACCTTGGAGTGCTCGTGCGCGTACAGCTCCTCGTACCAGGTGGCGTGCGCCTCGTTGAGCCAGACGTCCGACCAGGTGCGCGGGGTGACGCTGTTGCCGAACCACTGGTGCGCCAGCTCGTGGACCATGACGGCTTCGATGTACCAGCGGGGGTACTGCTTGGTCGTGAAGAGCCGCTCCTCGAAGAGCGACAGCGTCTGGGTCTCCAGCTCGAAACCGGTCTCGGCCTGTGCGAGCAGCACCCCGTACGTCTCGAAGGGGTAGCGGCCGACCTTGCCCTCCATCCAGGCGAGCTGGCCGGGGGTCTCGGCCAGCCACGGCTCCAGGCGCTTGCGGTCGGCCGCCGGTACGACGTCGCGCACCGGGAGGCCGTGCGGGCCGCCGCGGCGCACGACCGCCGAGCGTCCGATGGAGACCTGCGCCACCTCGGTGGCCATGGGGTGGGCGGAGCGGTAGACCCAGGTGGTGGCGGCCGCGGGCGCCGGCCGCTGCCCTACGTCCCGCCCGCCCCGTGCGGCCGGTGCGTGCCCGTCGTCCGGCAGGCCGCGTACGGCGCTCGGGTAGCGCGCGAGGCGCAGTCCGTTGGCGACGACCGTCAGACCCTTGGGCGCGGTGACGCGGAAGGTGTACAGCGCCTTGTCCGAGGGGTGGTCGTTGCCGGGGAAGACGCGGTGCGCGGCGTCGACCTGGTTGGCCATCGCCAGTCCGTCCTTCGTGCGCAGCCAGCCGCCCTCCCGTCCCTGCCCGGTCTTGCCGGGGCGCGGGTCGCTGGTGTGCCGGACGACGATGCGCAGCGGTGTGCCGGCGCGTACGGTGCCGCGCGGCGTGACGATCAGGTCCTCGCCGCGGGCGAGGTGGCGCGCCGGGCGCCCGTTGACCTCCACGGAGCGGACGGTGCCGTGCGAGAAGTCGAGGTTGATGCGGTCCAGGCGGGCGGTGGCGCGCGCGGTGATCTTCGTGACGGCGTCCAGCGGCCGGTCGTTGCGTCCGGAGTACGCCAGGGCGATGTCGTATGCGCGGACGTCGTAGCCGGGGTTGCCGAGGTGCGGGTAGAGGCGGTCGCCGACGCCGAGCGGTCCGGCGTCGGGCAGCGCGGCGGCGACCAGGGAGACGGCGGCGAGCACGCCGAGCGCGGCCCGGCGGCGGAGGGCGGACCCGGGGCCTGGGGCGGTGGGGTACGGGGAGTGCGGCATGACAAACGGCTATCAGCGCGGCGCCCTCCCCCGTGGCTGGCGCGACAGTACGGCACCCGAACGAGCGGGTTCGTGCGTCCGACGAGGCTGGAGTGGCACGTGTGGGTGGCGGCGAGGGGCGAGGGGCACGTGTGGGTGACGGCGTCGCCCTCAGGAGCGCGCCGCCACCGTCGACTGCGCCCGGCCCGCCCGCAGCACGTCGAAGACGCCCGGCACCTGCCGCATCGCCCGCATCAGGGACGGCAGCTTGGCCGCGTCCGGCAGGTGCAGCGTGTACGTATGGCGCACCCGCTGCTCGCGGGGCGGCTCGACGGCCGCCGCCACCACCGCGGCCCCCTCGGCGGCGATGGCCTCGGTGAGGTCGGCGAGCAGATGCGGCCGGGTGAACGCCTCCGCGAGGAGGGTGACCCGGCAGCCCTGCGCGCCGTCCCCCGGGCCGTGCCAGCGGGCGCCGACCGGCTGCCGCCCGGCCGCCGCCATGCGGGCCACCACGGGGCACAGGGCGCGGTGCACGGTGACGAAGCCGCCCCGTACGGCGAACCCGGTGACGGTGTCCGGCGGTACGGGCGTGCAGCAGCCCGCGAGCCGTACGGTCGCGTCGGGGAGGTCGGTCGACAGGCCGGCGGCGTTCGGTCCGGGGTGCCTGGGCGCGGCGGCGGCACCGGGGGCCGCGCAAGGCTGGAAGGCCCCGGCCGCACCGGCGTCGGCCGCACCGGCCGGTGCCGTCTCCGCCCCCGGGTGCGCCGCCAGCCACCGGGAGATGGCGAGCCTGGCCGCGGGGGTGCGGGCGTGGTCGAGCCAGTCCGGCGAGGGGCCGGCGGCGGAATCGGCGGCGGAGTCGGCGGCCATGAGCAGGTGCAGGCTGTCGCCGTCGCACAGGACCGTGGAGAGCGTGGCGAGGCGGCCGTTGACGCGCGCGCCGATGCAGTGGTGCGCGCCCTCGCCGTACAGCGCGTAGGCGGCGTCCACACAGCTCGCGCCGGCCGGCAGCCCGACCGTGCCGGTCACCGCCGTGCCCGTGCCGGCGGCGTCCGGCTCCGCCGCGCCGCTCTCGTCGTCGAAGCCGCCCGCCGCGCAGAAGACCGTGATCTCGCGGTCCTGGGCGAGGTCGGCGCGCAGCGAGGTCCAGAACGTGTCCGGGTCGGGGGTGGCGCGCTGCCATTCGAGGAGCCGGCACAGCCATCCGGGCTGGGTCGGGTCCACCCGCTCGCCCTCGTCGTCCGCGCTCCCCTCGGCGGCCGCGCGCTCGGCGCCGGAGGTGTCGGCGCCGTCCGCGGGGGCGTACGGGTTGCCGAGCGCGATCACGCCGGCCTCCGCGACCCGGTGCATCTGGTGCGTGCGGATGAGCGTTTCCGCAATCGCGCCCCCCTCGCCCGTGACGGCCGTGTGCAGGGACTGGTAGAGGTTGAACTTCGGCGTGGCGATGAAGTCCTTGAACTCCGAGACCACCGGCGTGAAGCAGGTGTGCAGCTCGCCGAGGACCGCGTAGCAGTCGGCGTCCTCCGCGACGAGCACCAGCAGCCGGCCGAGGTCGGCGCCGGTGACCGTGCCGCGGGCCAGGCGCACCCGGTGCACGGAGACGAAGTGCCGCGGCCTGATGAGGACTTCGGCGTCGATGTCGGCCTCGCCGAGGACGGCGCGCACGCGCTCGGCGATGGCGGCGAGCGGGTCGGGCCGGGCCGCGTGCTCCAGGACGAGGGTACGCGTGGTGGCGTACTCCTCGGGATGGAGGATGGCGAAGACCAGGTCCTCCAGCTCGGACTTGAGTGCCTGTACGCCCAGCCGTTCGGCCAGCGGGATCAGCACGTCGCGCGTCACCTTGGCGATCCTGGCCTGCTTCTCGGGGCGCATCACGCCGAGGGTGCGCATGTTGTGCAGCCGGTCGGCCAGCTTGATGGACATCACCCGGACGTCGTTGCCGGTGGCGACCAGCATCTTGCGGAAGGTCTCCGGTTCGGCGGCGGCCCCGTAGTCGACCTTCTCCAGCTTGGTGACGCCGTCGACCAGGTAGCAGACCTCCTTGCCGAACTCGCGGCCCACCTGATCCAGCGTCACATCCGTGTCCTCGACGGTGTCGTGGAGCAGGGAGGCGGTCAGGGTGGTGGTCTCGGCGCCCAGTTCGGCCAGGATCAGGGTCACCGCGAGCGGGTGGGTGATGTACGGTTCGCCGCTCTTGCGCAGCTGCCCGCGGTGCGAGCTCTCGGCGAGCGCGTAGGCCCTGCTGAGGGTGTCCAGGTCGGCATCCGGGTGGTGGGCGCGGTGCACCTTGGCGACGTGCTCCAGGGCGTCCGGCAGGCCGTCGCGGGGGGCCGGCCCGAGGAGGGCTGCGCGGCCGATGCGGCGCAGCCCGCGCAGCTCCAGGCGGGGGCGGCCGCGCTTGCGGTGCGAGGCGTCCACCAGGTCCGGCGGGGCGGCCTGGGGAGGCGCGGCGGGGTTACCTGGGTTCGTGGCCTCTGCGCTCATGGGCACCTCCGGCGGCGTCGACCGGCAGTGGGGCGCCCGCAGTCGGGTGCCCGCGCCGGTGCTTGATGCTACCGAGCCCATCACGCAGCGCTGTCCCGCTCTCGCCCAGCGTGAACCGGATCACCCATTCGAGCGAAGTCTCAGTCCAGGGCCGTGACCAGCCACGCCGGGTCCAGCGTGCCCTGGGCGACGATCACCGCGGGGCCGGTCATCTCGACCGTGCCGTCGGGCCGCTCGGTGATCTCCAGGCTGCCGCCCAGGACGTCGACCCGGTACGTGACGGGGGAACCGGTGACCGCGGGGTCGGCGCCGTCCCTGCGGGCGGCGGCCACGGCGACGGCGCAGGCGCCCGTACCGCAGGAGCGGGTCTCGCCGGAGCCGCGCTCGTGCACCCGCATCGCGACGTGGCGCGGGCCTCGGTCGGCGACGAACTCGATGTTGACGCCGTGCGGGTAGACGGTGGCTGGGCTGAACGGCGGGACGCCGCGCAGCTCACCGGCGTGGCCGAGGTCCTCGACGAAGGCGACCGCGTGGGGGTTGCCCATGTTGACGTTGCGGGCGGGCCAGCTGCGGTCGCCCACGGTGACCGTCACGCCGTCCGGGAGCAGCTCGGCGCGGCCCATGGAGACCGTGACGTCGCCGGTCTTGGCCAGGTGGGCGCGGCGGACGCCGGCCCGGGTGGCGATGGCGAGGTCGCCGGCCTCGGCCAGGCCCGCGTGCTGGAGGTAGCGGGCGAAGACGCGGACGCCGTTGCCGCACATCTCGGCGACGGAGCCGTCGCCGTTGCGGTAGTCCATGAACCACTCGGCCTCGCCGGCCAGGGCGCGGGCCTCGGGGTCGGCGGCGGAGCGCACCACGCGCAGCAGGCCGTCGCCGCCGATGCCGGCCCGGCGGTCGCAGATCCGCGCGACGGCGGCGGGGCTCAGCTCCAGGACGCCGTCCGGGTCGGGGACGATCACGAAGTCGTTCTCCGTGCCGTGGCCCTTGAGGAAGGCGATGCCGCGCCCGGGGCCGCCGGCGGCGGCCGGCTCGCTGTCCACTGCGGTCCCCGTGGCCTGTGCGTTGGTCATGTCTGCATCGTACGGCCAGGCACCGACAGTCAGTGCAGGCGGGCGACCCGCCACACGGCCAGCAGCGCCAGGACCACCACGACCGCGGCGTACGCGAGGACGACCCGCCAGTCCGGGCGGCGGCCGGAGCCGCGGGCGGGCAGGCCGGGCCAGGTGTGGCCGACCCGGCGGGCGGCCATCATGCCCCAGCCGGCGGCGCAGCCGAACAGCAGCAGGCCGAGCATGGAGATCACCGAGCCGCCGTCGCCGCCGAACTCGAAGGCGAGCGGGAAGGCGAACATCAGCGAGCCCAGGATGGCCAGCCCCACGATCGGCGCGAGCTGCCAGACGCGCAGCCGGCGCGGCGGGCGCAGCTCGCGGAAGGACTCGCCGCCCCCGGCCGCCTCCTCGGGGCCGTCGGCGGCCTCCAGTGACGCGGGGCGCGCCGGTTCGTCCAGCAGACCGGGCCCGCCGGCCGCGGCGGGGTCCAGGGCAGGGCTGTCCGGACGCTCGGCGTCGGGCCCGTCCTGGGCCAGCGACTCCGTCGCGTCCTGCGGTCCGTCTCTTCGCCCGTCCGGTTGCTGCGGTCTGTTGCGAGGGCCGGCCTCCATCGCCACGCGCCCTCCCCACTCCCGACTGCACGCCTCGATCGAAGGTCGATGATGACACGCTCCCGGCGGCCCGGATGACGGGCGGAGCGTCCCGATGCCATGACGTGATCAGGCTGTGACCGGTCGTTCGACCAACGCCAGCGCCCGTCCCCGGAGTTCCCCGAGGTCCGTGGCGGCGCCGCTGAGCCAGTGGACGCGGGGGTCCCTGCGGAACCAGGAGTCCTGGCGGCGCGCGAACCGCTTGGTGGCCCGGACCGTCTCGGCTCTGGCCTCCTGTTCC
Source organism: Streptomyces sp. NPDC017056 (assembly GCF_044332485.1). Taxonomy (NCBI): domain Bacteria; kingdom Bacillati; phylum Actinomycetota; class Actinomycetes; order Kitasatosporales; family Streptomycetaceae; genus Streptomyces; species Streptomyces sp. NPDC017056. Next base: position 114,606 of record NZ_JBIRPD010000021.1, read on the forward strand.
GTGCACTCCCCCGCCAGCTGCGCGAGCACCTGCTGGTAGCCGAGGGCACGGGAGGCGGTACGGCCATCGCGCAGCCCCTCGCCCTCCAGGCGGCGCACCTCGTCCACCAGGCCCTGGTCCCACATCCGGTCCACCCGCCGCGCGATGCGCTCGTCCAGTTCGGGGCGCGGTACGTCGACGCCGATCTGCACGGTGTCGTAGACCGACTCGTGCCCCGGGAGGTTTGCGGTGAAGGGGCGTCCGGTGATCTCGATGACCTCCAGGGCGCGCACGATACGGCGCCCGTTGCCCGCCAGGATGGCGCGGGCCGCCTCCGGGTCGGCGGCGGCGAGCCGGGCGTGCAGCGCGCCGCTGCCCCGCTCTTCGAGCTCGGCCTCCAGGCGGGCCCGTACCTCGGGGTCCGTGCCGGGGAAGTCGAGGGCGTCGAGGGCGCCGCGCACGTACAGGCCGGAGCCGCCGACGAGGACGGGGGTGCGGCCGGCGGCGAGCAGCCGGTCGATCTCGGCGCGGGCCAGCCGCTGGTACTCGGCGACGTTGGCGGCGCGGGTGACGTCCCAGATGTCCAGGAGGTGGTGTGGCACCCCCTGGCGTTCGGGCACCGTCAGCTTGGCGGTGCCGATGTCCATACCTCGGTAGAGCTGCATGGAGTCGGCGTTGACGACCTCGCCGCCGAGGTGGCGGGCGAGCGCGACGCCCAGATCGGACTTTCCGGCCGCGGTGGGACCGACGACGGCGATGACCCGGGGTGCGGGAACTGCGTTGTTCACCGGCCCAGTCTCGCAAACCTCCGGGGCACATCTCGAACGAGCGACGTGACGGCTCGCCTTCGTGTTCGTTGCCTGTTGCGAGGTTCCGGCCGCCGGTTCACGGACCGGAGCCCGCGGGCGGCGCAATGGGACGCTCCGGGCGTCCCGGGATTTCGCCCACACGAGTAAGGTATGGAGCAGATATGGGTGTGTTTTCACGGTTTCGCCGTCGTAAGGACGAGTCGTCCACCGAGGAGGCGGCCGCCGCTGCGCTGACGGCGGAGCCGGAGGGCGCGGAGACCGACGCGTCCGCGGCGCGGGAGGCGGCCGGGGCCGGCCCCTCGGGGCAGCGGGACGAGCCGGCGGGCGCGGAGACGTCCGCGGAGGACGCCGGCGAGGCCGCTGCCGCCGAGGGCGTCGAGATCCCCAAGCAGCAGTCGGCCGGCGAGGCCGCCGACAGCGAGGCCGGGGAAGGCGCCCGCAAATAGCACGGCGTACGAAGGAAGGTGGCCCATGGGCCTGCTGGACAACCTCAAGGCCAAGCTCGGTCCCTTGAAGGGCAAGGCCGGTGACCTGGCGCAGCAGCACGGGGACAGGATCGGGCAGGGGCTCGACAAGGCTGCGCGCGCGGTCGACGAAAAGACCAAGGGCAAGTACAGCAGCCAGATCGGAACCGGCGCGGGCATGGCGAAGGACGCCCTCGGCCGGCTGTCCGAGGAGTCCCGCCGCTCCGGCGGCACCGGCTCCCGGGGGCCGGCTTCCTGATGTTCCCGTAGGCCCCGGCCCTGGGGGTGCCGGGCGGCCGACGCGGCGCGACGGCCGCGGAGCGACGCGCTCCGCGGCCGTCGCGCGTGCGGCCTACGACCAGGCCGCCACGAAGTAGCCCACGCCGTACGGCGCCTCTTCGCGCAGCAGTTCGCCGCGCAGACCGGCGTCCTGGGCTGCGCCCGCCAGGACCTGCCAGCAGGCCCGTCCCGACGCCTTGAGCGCGTACGCCAGTTCCGCGTCCAAGCCGGCCAGCGCGGCGGTGTCGGCGGCGCCCAGAGCGCGTGCCACAGCGGCGTCGAAGTCCTCGGCGCGCTCGTCGTAATAGCCCGGCGCCTTGACCGTCCGGCACGCGCTGCCGTCGCCCATGACCAGCAAGGCGACCCGCTCGGCCGAGGCCGCGATCTCCCGGCCGACCTGTGCGCAGCGGTCGCCGGACAGCGGTTCGCCGACGCCCAGCCCCTCGACCGGCGCGTCGGCGAAGTCCGTGCGGGCCAGCAGCCAGGCGCCGACGGACAGCGACGGCGGAAGCCGGCGTTCCGGGGCCGGTCCGGCGGCGGCGCCCAGGCTCACTTCCAGGTCCACGCCGAAACCGCGGAACGAGCCCACCGCGCCCTGCCCGTGCGGTCCGCGGCCGGCCTGTTCGGCCGGGCCGACGACGACGAGCCGGTCAGGGCGGGCCGCCGCGAGCACGCCGACCGCGTCGAGGGCGGCGGCCCGCAGGCCGTCCAGCTCGGGTGCGGCGCCGGAGGCGACCTCGGGAACGAGCACCGGCGGGCAGGGGCAGACGGCTGCGGCGACAAGCATGGCTGGAACCCTAGCAAGGCGGCTGTACCGGCCACGGAAGCTCCGGCGCTGAGCACGCCGCGCCGCCGGGGCGTGTCAGTCGCAGCCGCAGCCCGCCGCGGGGGCCGGCGACGGGGCGGGCGCGCCGATCGTCGGCAGGCCGAGCATGACACCGGCCGGCTGGGCGGCCGGCGCGGCGTTGCGCTTCTCCCAGGCGTCGCCCGCGCGCGTACGGCGGACGGCCCGGGCCGGGCCCTCGGCGAGCAGGTGGTGCGGCGCGGCGTAGGTGATCTCGACGGTCACCATGTCGCCGGGGCGCACCGGCTCCTCGGGGCGGGTGAAGTGCACCAGGCGGTTGTCGGGCGCGCGGCCCGACAGGCGGCGCGTGGCGTCGTCCTTGCGCCCCTCGCCCTCGGCGACCATGACCTCCAGCGTGCGGCCGACCTGCTTCTTGTTCTCCTCCCAGGAGATCTCCTCCTGGAGGGCCACCAGCCGCTCGTAGCGCGCCTGGACGACCTCCTTGGGGATCTGGCCCTCCATCGTGGCGGCCGGGGTACCGGGGCGCTTGGAGTACTGGAAGGTGAAGGCCTGCGCGAAGCGGGACTCGCGGACCGTGTGCATGGTCTGCTCGAAGTCCTCCTCGGTCTCGCCGGGGAAGCCGACGATGATGTCCGTGGAGATGGCGGCGTCCGGCATGGCGGCGCGCACCTTCTCGATGATCCCGAGGAAGCGCTCCTGGCGGTACGAGCGGCGCATCGCCTTGAGGACCGTGTCGGAGCCGGACTGGAGCGGCATGTGCAGCTGCGGCATCACGTTCGGCGTCTCGGCCATCGCGGCGATGACGTCGTCGGTGAAGTCGCGGGGGTGCGGCGAGGTGAAGCGGACCCGCTCCAGGCCCTCGATCTTCCCGCAGGCGCGCAGCAGCTTGCTGAACGCCTCGCGGTCGCCGATGTCGGAGCCGTACGCGTTGACGTTCTGGCCGAGCAGGGTGATCTCGGAGACGCCCTCGCCGACCAGTGCCTCGATCTCGGCGAGGATGTCGCCGGGGCGGCGGTCCTTCTCCTTGCCACGCAGGGCCGGGACGATGCAGAAGGTGCAGGTGTTGTTGCAGCCGACGGAGATGGAGACCCACGCCGCGTAGGCGCTCTCGCGGCGGGTGGGGAGCGTGGAGGGGAACGCCTCCAGCGACTCGGCGATCTCGACCTGCGCCTCCTCCTGGACGCGGGCGCGCTCCAGGAGCACCGGCAGCTTGCCGATGTTGTGCGTCCCGAAGACCACGTCGACCCAGGGGGCCTTCTTGACGATGGTGTCGCGGTCCTTCTGGGCCAGGCAGCCGCCGACGGCGATCTGCATGCCCGGCCGCGCGGCCTTCTTCGGCGCGAGCTGGCCGAGGTTGCCGTAGAGCCGGTTGTCGGCGTTCTCCCGCACCGCGCAGGTGTTGAAGACGACCACATCGGCGCCGTCGGCGTCCTTGGGCGCGGGCACGTATCCGGCGTCCTCCAGCAGGCCCGACAGCCGCTCGGAGTCGTGGACGTTCATCTGGCACCCGTAGGTGCGCACCTCGTATGTCTTCGCACTCATCTCAATCGACCAGGGTACGTGCTCCCGCCACCGGCTCGCCCCTCCCTTTCCGGTTGCGGGGCTGGCAGGATCCCGTTCATGGTCTCAGCTCTCCCCCGCACCGGCGGCCGCCGGGCGCTGCTCGCGGCGGCCGCCGCGCTGGCGGCGCTCGGCCTGCTGCTCTGGTGGCTGCTGCCGCTGGGCGGCCCGCCCGGCCCGAGCGGGCAGGTGACGCTGGCCACCGGTGTGCGGTCGGGGGTGTACGCGCGCTACGGCGAGCTGCTCGAACAGGATCTGCGCAAGGACCTGCCACGGGTGGACGTGCGGCTGATGAACACCGCGGGGTCGCTGGACAACCTGGGGCGGCTGGCCTCCGGGCGGGCGCAGTTCTCGATAGCGACCGCCGACGCGGTGGCCGAAATGCAGCGCGTCGACCCGCGGGGGGCGGCCCGGCTACGGGCCTGCGCACGGCTGTACGACGACTACATACAGCTGGTGGTGCCGGAGGGCTCCCCGGTCACCTCGGCGAAGGACCTCAGGGACCTGCGCGTCGGGGTGGGGGCGGACGGCTCCGGCGTACAGCTGGTCACCCGGCGGCTGATGGCGGCGGCCGGGCTCGACTTCGAGCAGGACATCGAGGCGGTGCGGGTCGGCATCGACCAGATGCCGCTGCTGCTGGAGGAAGGGAAGCTGGACGCCTTCTTCTGGTCGGGCGGGCTGCCGACGTCGGCCTTGCAGGAGGTGGCCGCGCGGCTGCCGATACGGCTCGTCCAGCTGGCGGACCTGATTCCGGCGCTGCACCGGCAGGGCGGGCGTGCCCGCTACTACCGGGCGGCCGTGATGCCCGCCGACGCGTATCCGCGGGTCCAGAAGGGGCAGGCGGTCAAGACGATCGCGGTCGCGAACCTTCTGGTGACCACCGACCGGCAGGACCCGGTACTGACGGAGGCCATCACCAAGACCGTCATAAGGAGCCGGGACTGGATCGGGCACAAGGTGCACGCCGCGCAGAACGTGGACCTGCGTACCGCGGTCTTCACCGATCCGCTGCCGCTGCACGAGGGCGCGCGGCGCTACTACCTGTCGGTGAAACCGTAGGAGGGCGGTGGCCGCCGGCCGGCAGCCCGGGGGCGCGCACGCAGAGCCGTACGCGCCCCGGCGCGCCTCATGCCTTGGGCGCCCTCGGGGTGCGCGGCCCCTTCGGACGGGAAGTGCGGCGGGCCGGACGGCCGCCGCCCGAGGCGCCGGAACCGGTGCCCGCCGAACCGCCGGAGCCGCCGCGGCGCGGACGCCGCCGCCCGCCGGAGCCCGCGGGCTTCTGCTGGGTCTGCTGCGCGGGGATGGCGAGCGCCACCGGCTGACCGCTCGGCGCCTGCGCGCCCGTGATGCGTATCAGCTCGCTGTCGCCCGGCCGGACCCGTGCCGTACCGGGAGTGATCTTCGCCCGGGACATCAGCCGGGTCATGTCGCGGCGCTGCGCGGGGGTGACCAGCGTGACGACGGTGCCGGACTCGCCGGCCCGCGCGGTACGGCCGCCGCGGTGCAGGTAGTCCTTGGCCTCGGTCGGCGGGTCGACGTTGACCACGAGGTCGAGGCCGTCGATGTGGATGCCGCGCGCCGCGACGTTGGTGGCGATCAGCGCGGTGGCCTGGCCGGTGCGGAACTGCTCCAGGGTGCGGGTGCGCTGCGGCTGGGACTTGCCGCCGTGCAGCGCGGCGGCCCGTACGCCCTGGGCCAGCAGGTGCTTGGTGAGGCGGTCGGCGCCGCGCTTGGTGTCCACGAACATGATCACGCGGCCGTCGCGGGCGGCGATCTCGGTCGCGGTGGCCCGCTTGTCGGTGTCGTCCACGTACAGGACGTGGTGCTCCATGGTGGTGACGGTCGCGGCCGACGGGTCCACGGAGTGGGTCACCGGGTCGGTCAGGAACCGGCGGACGAGCTTGTCGACATTGCGGTCGAGGGTCGCGGAGAACAGCATCCGCTGGCCGTTCGGGTCCACCTTCTCCATCAGGCGGGTGACCTGCGGCAGGAAGCCCATGTCGGTCATCTGGTCGGCCTCGTCGAGAACCGTGATGGCGACCTGGTCCAGCTTGCAGGCGCGGCGGTCCAGCAGGTCGGCGAGCCGGCCGGGGGTGGCGACCAGGATCTCGGCGCCCTTGCGCAGCGCCTCGACCTGGCGGTTGATGGAGGTGCCGCCGACGACCGTGGTCGTGCGCAGCCCGACCGCCGTGGCGTACGGCGCGAGCGCCTGGGTGACCTGGGTCGCCAGCTCGCGGGTGGGCACGAGGACCATCGCCAGGGGGCTCTTGCTGTCCGCGCGCCGGCCCGCCGTACGGCTGAGCATCGCCAGTCCGAAGGCCAGGGTCTTGCCGGAGCCCGTCCTGCCGCGGCCGAGGACGTCCCGGCCCGCGAGGGTGGCGGGCAGCGTCGCGGCCTGGATCGGGAACGGCTCGGTGACGCCCTGCGCGCGCAGCGCGGTGAGAAGGGCCGGGGCCAGCGGCAGCTCGTCGAAGGAGACGGCGGGCGGCTGGGTGGACGTCTGCGCGGACGTCCTCGGTGCGGCGCTCTGTCGCGGTGCGGTCGCTCGGGTCACTGAAAGCCCTTCTGTGGCGGGTGGGCCGAGCGCGAGCGGCATGGGGCCGTCCGTCTCGGGCCGCACGGGTACGGGGCGTACGCATGCGGGTCGTGCGGCTGCGGTGCTCACGTGCGGGGGGGCGCGGCCTCAGGCCGCACGGATGCGGACGGGGCCCGCACCGGCCGGTGCGGGCCCCGTCCACGGACGCTGTGTCCGTCAGGCGGGGACGATGTTCTCCGCCTGCGGGCCCTTCGGGCCCTGGGTCACGTCGAAGCTGACCTTCTGGCCCTCCAGGAGCTCACGGAAGCCCTGAGCCTGGATGTTCGAGTAGTGGGCGAAGACGTCGGGGCCGCCGCCGTCCTGCTCGATGAAGCCGAAGCCCTTTTCCGCGTTGAACCACTTCACGGTGCCGGTGGCCATGTGTTTCTCCTTCTTGGGGCGCAAACCGGAGACCGCACTGCACGGCCTCCCTGTCGCTGAGATGATCGCCCCACACCGGAGAGAAGTCCGGTAAAAACAAGGAACGCCCGGGGCTTCCAGCCTCCGGGCGCGCACAAAGTTCATGGGTACCACAACTGCAACATCTCCAACGGTAACACACGTCCGTGTTCCCGGCGGATCCGTACGGGCGGGGCGGCCCTGGGCGCGGGTGACGGCCGTCACGGCGCGGTGCGCGGCACCTCGACGGTCACCCGCAGCCCGTGCGGCCGGTGCGGCGCGAAGGTCATGGTGGCGCCCCCGGCGGCGAGCAGCGCGCGGCTGATCGACAGGCCCAGCCCCGAGCCGGAGACGTTCTGGTGGCGGCCGCTGCGCCAGAAGCGGTCGCCGACGCGGGCGAGTTCCTCCTCGGTAAGGCCGGGGCCGTGGTCGCAGACGGTGATGCGTACGCGCTCGCCGTCCGGGGCCGCGGACACGGTGACCCGCTCCCCGGCCGGGGTGAACTTCAGCGCGTTGTCCACCACGGCGTCCAGGGCGCTGGACAGGGCGATGGGGTCCGCCCAGCCGGTCGCGGCCCGCTGTCCCTCGTAGGACAGCAGCACCCCTTTGCCGCCGGCCAGCGGGCGCCAGGAGTCGACCCGTTCGGCGGCCAGCGCGGCGACGTCGATGAGCTGGAGGTCGGCGGCGGCGTGCTCGGCCAGGGCGAGGTCCAGGAGGTCGTCCAGCACCCGGGCCAGCCGCTTGCCCTCGGTGCGGACCGAGGCGATCTCGTCGTTGCCCTCGGGGAGTTCGAGCGCGAGCAGCTCGATGCGCAGCAGCAGCGCGGAGAGCGGGTTGCGCAGCTGGTGCGAGGCGTCGGCGACGAAGGCGCGCTGCTGCTCCAGCACGTTCTCGACGTTGTCCGCCATCTCGTTGAACGAACGGGCCAGGCGGCGCAGTTCCGGCGGCCCGGAAGCGGCGGCGACGCGGGACTTCATCCGGCCGGTCGCGATGTCGTGGCTCGCCGCGTCCAGGACGCGCACCGGGCGCAGCACCCAGCCGGTGAGCCGGAAGGCCGCGGCGACGGCGGCGAGCATGGCGGCGCACTCCCCCGCGCCGATCAGCAGCCAGCTGTGCAGGATGCGCGAGCGCATCTGCCCGGTGGGCGAGTCGGTGACGACGACGGCGACCACGTCGCCGTCCCGCACGACGGGCGAGGCGACGGGGATGCGGCCGCCGTCGTCCCAGGGCCAGACCTGGCGCGGGTCGTGGCTGCGGCGGCCCGCCAGCGCCTCGGTGAAGGCCCGGTCGCTCTCCCCGGTGGCGGGTACGGACCAGTCGGCGGGCGCCGCCGCCATGGGCGTGCGGTCGCGGAAGAAGACGCCGGCGCGGATGCCGTACAGCTCGTGGTAGCGCCTGAGCTCCGCGCTCAGCGTCGACTGGCGCTCGTCCTCGTCGGGCGTCTTGCCGCCGGCGCCAGGGCGGGCGGTGACGTACTGGGCGAGGGAGGCGAAGCGCGCCGCGTCGTCGATCCGGTCGACGACCACCCGCTGCTGTTCGACGCCGGCGGTGATGCCGGCCAGCGGGAAGCCCAGTGCGAGCAGCAGTCCGGCCAGCAGGACGATCAGGAGCGGGAGGAGTCGGGTACGCACGGGGAGGCGCCGCGGGCCTTCAGGACGCCGGGCCGGCCGGCGTCACGGCGGCCGGGGGTGCCACGAGCCGGTACCCGACCCCGCGCACCGTCTCGATCAGCGCGGGCATCCGCAGCTTCGCGCGCAGCGAGGCGATGTGCACCTCCAGCGTGCGGCCGGTCCCCTCCCAGCTCGTGCGCCACACCTCGCTGATGATCTGCTCCCGCCGGAAGACCACGCCGGGGCGCTGCGCGAGCAGGGCCAGCAGGTCGAACTCCTTGCGGGTCAGCGGTACGGCGGTGCCGCACACGGAGACCTGGCGGGTGGGCAGTTCGATGGTGACGGTGCCCAGCCGCAGCGCCTCCTGAGGGGCGCCCTCGTCGGCGGGCGGTTCGCCGGGGGCCGGCGGCGCCGTCGTGTTGCGGCGGCTGACGGCGTGGATGCGGGCCAGCAGTTCGCCGGTGTCGTAGGGCTTGACCACGTAGTCGTCGGCGCCGAGGTTCAGGCCGTGGATCCGCGACCGTACGTCGGAGCGCGCGGTCACCATGATCACGGGGCTGCTGCTGATCCGCCGGATGCGCCCGCACACCTCGAAGCCGTCCTGGTCGGGCAGGCCCAGGTCGAGCAGGACCACGCCGAAGGGCGACTGCTCGCCGGGGAGCACGGCCCGCAGGGCCTCCTCGCCGCTTCGCGCGTGCGTGACGTCGAAGCCGTGCCGGGACAGCACCGCGGACAGGGCGGCCGCGACATGGTCGTCGTCCTCCACGAGCAACAGCCGCATCGGCCCCCCTTTCCCGTAAGCGCATACCCGGACGCGCATATCCGGGCGCGTGGGTGCATAAGTGTGCGCCCGTACGCGGATGCGTGCGCGCGCCGGCCGTCCACCGACAGGCCACAGGGCATCTAGGACGATGGACGGTGCGCACGTCAAGAGCCTGCCCCCGGTTGGGCCGTTCCGTTATCCAGCCGGTACCGCGGCCCGCGGAAGCCCCCGCGCCCCCCTTCACGCCGCGTGCTGCCCCGCGGCCGTATCGTTATGCTCAAATCCCGCTCAGATGTAATGACGCTGGTCGCAGGCCGTTATTAGGGTCCTCCCCAACCGAGGAGGACGGAGCTGTACGCCGATGAGCGAAGTATCGGTGACCAAGAACGACAAGGGCCCCGCGCCGGCGGGCGACCCGTTGGTCGTGCTGGACAACGTGAACAAGCACTTCGGCGCGCTGCACGTACTCCAGGACATCGACCTGACCATCCGGCGCGGTGAGGTGGTCGTGGTGATCGGGCCCTCCGGGTCCGGCAAATCGACCCTGTGCCGCACGATCAACCGCCTGGAGACCGTCGACTCCGGGAGCATCACGATCGACGGCAAGCCGTTGCCGCAGGAAGGGCGCGAGCTGGCAAGGCTGCGCGCCGACGTGGGCATGGTCTTCCAGTCCTTCAATCTCTTCGCGCACAAGACGGTGCTGGAGAACGTGATGCTGGGCCAGACCAAGGTCCGCCGCACCGACAAGAAGGCGGCCGAGGAGAAGGCCCGGGCCCTGCTGGACCGGGTCGGCGTCGGCACCCAGGCGGACAAGTACCCCGCCCAGCTGTCCGGCGGCCAGCAGCAGCGGGTGGCCATCGCCCGGGCCCTGGCGATGGACCCCAAGGTCATGCTTTTCGACGAGCCGACCTCCGCACTGGACCCGGAGATGATCAACGAGGTGCTGGAGGTCATGCAGCAGCTCGCCCGGGACGGCATGACGATGGTCGTGGTCACGCACGAGATGGGCTTCGCCCGCTCGGCCGCCAACCGCGTCGTCTTCATGGCGGACGGCCGCATCGTCGAAGAGGCCGAGCCGAACCAGTTCTTCAACAACCCGCGCAGCGACCGGGCCAAGGACTTTCTTTCGAAGATCCTCCACCACTGACCACACGGCCGGTCATCATGATTGCCAACTTCCGCTGAACCAAAGGATGTTCACCATGAGGATTCGTAAGACGGCCGCGGCGGGTGCGGTGGCGCTCGCGCTGGCGGCGACGGCGACCGCATGTGGCGGCGAGTCGGGCACGGCCGGCGACAAGGCGTCCGGCGGGGAGGTCTACAGCGGGACGTACCCGGTCAACGACAAGGCGAACGTGAACTCGCCGGCCTGGAAGAAGGCCAAGCAGGCCGGGAAGATCGTCATCGGCGCCAAGGCCGACCAGCCCTACCTCGGCTTCCAGGACACCACCGGCAAGCGGACCGGCTTCGACATCGAGATCGCCAAGATGATCGCCGCCGACCTGGGCTTCTCCGAGAAGCAGATCGAGTTCAAGACGGTCGACTCCAACGTCCGCGAGACCGCGATCTCCAAGGGCCAGGTCGACTACTACGTCGGCACGTACACGATCAACGACGAGCGCAAGAAGCAGGTCGACTTCGCGGGCCCGTACTACACCGCGGGCGCGGACCTCCTGGTGCGCAGGGACGACAAGACGATCACCGGACCGGACACCCTGAAGGGCAAGAAGGTCTGTTCTATCGTCGGCTCCACGCCGCTCCAGGAGATCAAGAAGCCGAAGTACGGGGCGCAGACCACCGAGCTGGCCAAGTACTCGCTGTGCGTCAAGCAGCTCCTCGACGGCCAGGTGGACGCGGTCACCACGGACGACGCGATCCTCAAGGGGTACGCGGCCGAGCGGCCCAAGAAGCTGCGGGTCGTCGGCAAGCCGTTCACCAAGGAGCCGTACGGCGTCGGCCTGATGAAGGGCGACAAGGCGCTGCGGGACGCGATCACCGACGCGCTGGAGAAGCACATCAAGAACGGCGACTACAAGAAGGCCTACGAAGGCACCCTCGGCAAGTCCGGGACCAGCTTCGTCGCGCCGGAGACGCCGCTGCCGCGCGACTGACCCGCGCCACCCGCACCACCCGCCTTCCGTAGCCGCACGCCCCGTACGCCGCCTCGGCGGGCGTACGGGGCGTGGGTGCCTGAGGCTCCGCCCGGGGCCGCCCACCCGTACACCGTCCGGGCCCCCGCGCACCCCGACGTACCTCCGTACGCGGCGCACGGAAGCACCCGCGCACCGGACCACACCTCCGTACGCCGCGCACCGCGCACGCCCCACGCCGGGCCGTCCATCCGTCCGCCGCTGACCCTGACCGCTACCGCGGAGAACCCATGAACGTACTCCTCGACTACCTCCCCGAGTTCCGCGACGGGTTCCTCGGAACCGTGTCGCTCACCGCGGCCAGCGCGGCGCTCGCCATCCTGCTGGGCCTCCTCATAGCCGGTTTCCGGGTCTCGCCCGTGCCCCCGCTGCGCGCCTTCGGGACGGCCTGGGTGACGCTGCTGCGCAACACCCCGCTCACCCTGCTGTTCCTGGTCGCCTTCTTCGTCGTCCCGCAGGTCCTCTTCCCCGGCACCAGCCCGTTCGTGCTCGCGACCCTGGCGCTCGGCTTCTACACGTCCTCGTTCGTCTGCGAAGCCGTGCGCTCGGGCATCAACACCGTGCCGCTGGGCCAGGCGGAGGCCGCGCGCAGCATCGGGATGACCTTCGTGCAGACGCTGCGCCTGATCATCCTGCCGCAGGCCACCCGCACCGTGATCCCGCCGCTGAGCAGCATCCTGATCGCGCTCACCAAGAACTCGGCCATCGCGGGCGCCTTCAGCAACACCGAACTGTTCAACGTCTCCAAGCTCCTCAACGACCAGGGCCGGCCGATCGGCTGGATCTTCCTCTGGATCGCCCTCGCCTACTTGATCATCACGTTCGCCATCAGCGGCATCTTCCGGCTGCTCGAACGCCGCCTGGAGGTGGCCCGATGACCAGCGTCCTCTACGACGCCCCTGGGCCCAAGGCCAAGGTCCGCAACCGCGTCTACACCGTGGCGGGGGCGCTCGCCGTCCTCGGCCTGATCGTCTTCGTCGTGCTGCGGCTGTCCGCCAAGGGCCAGTTCGAGCCGGAGATGTGGAACATCTTCAACAACGCCGGCGTGCGGACCAACATCCGCAACGGCGTCCTGACGACCCTCCAGGTCTTCGCGGTGGCCGCCGTGCTCTCCCTGGTGCTCGGCGTGCTGCTCGCCGTCGCCCGGCTCTCGGACCACAAGCCGGTGCGCTGGCTGGCGACCGGATTCATCGAACTCTTCCGCGCCGTCCCCCTGCTGATCACGATCTACGCCCTGTGGGTGATCCTGCTCTCCTACAAGGAGGAGCTGGGCCTGACCGGCGACACCCCGCAGTTCTGGGCGCTGGTCGTCGGCCTGACCGTCTACAACGGCTCGGTGCAGGCGGAGGTCCTGCGCGCCGGCGTCAACTCGGTGCCCAGGGGCCAGCGCGAGGCGGCGTACGCGCTCGGCATGAGCAAGACGCAGGTCATGACGACGGTGCTGATCCCGCAGGCCGTCCGGGCGATGCTCCCGACGATCATCAGCCAGCTGGTGGTGACCCTCAAGGACACCTCGCTCGGCTACGTCATCACCTTCGAGGAACTGCTGTACACGATCCAGCAGATGGCCAGCACCATCGTCGTCAACGACGAGAACCCGTACGTACCTATGATCATCGTCGCGGGTGCGATCTACGTGGCGATGTGTCTGGCGCTGTCCGGGCTGGCCAACTGGATCGAGCGGCGCGGGCGGCGGGCCAAGACCGGCATCGTGATGGCCGGCGCCGCCGAACCGGTCACCGCGGCCGACGCGCTGGACGTGGCCGACGGCCACGCGGAAGGACCGGCCGACACCCGGCGCCCGCCGGACTTCCCCGGCGTGGGCGGCGGCACCTGAGGCCGGCGGTGTGACACCGTGGACGGGGGCAGTGACGCGTGCGCCGCTGCCCCCGTCACTTGACGCGGGCGCCCGCAATGGGTTGCATACGCTGTGTGATCGCGCACCGGGCTCCAACTGCCAGTTCCCGTACGTCCAGTAAGTACCTGCGGACCGGGAAGGCCGCGCCGTGGAACCGGTGATCGTCGTCGGGGCCGGACCCGTCGGCCTCGCGCTCGCCCTCTCCCTCGCCCGCCTCGACGTCCCGTGCCTCGTCCTGGACGAGGCCCCGGGCCCCGGCGACCCCCGGCCCGCCCGTACGGTCGTGCTGCGCCCCGACACCACCGCGCTCCTGAGCCGGCTGGGCTGCGGTCCCGCCCTTGACCAGGCCGGCACCCGGTGGACGGCCTGGCGCTCGGTGCGCCGCCGCAGGCTGCTGGAACGGGTGGAATTCGGCACCGACACCGCCTCCCCCGTACACGTGCCGCAGCACGCGCTGACCCAGGCCCTGCGGTCCGCGCTCACGCGCGAGCCCCTCGTCCAGGTCGTCGGCGGCTGCCGGCTGGACGAACTACGGCAGGACGAGCGCGGGGTCAGCGCCCACACCCGCGGCGCCAGCGGGATCTGGTGGCGCGGCAGTTACCTGGTCGGCTGCGACGGCCCCCGCTCCACGGTCCGCAAACTGCTGGAGATCCGCTTCCCCGGCCGTACGGCGGTCGAGCGCCACGCGGTGGCGGCACTCCGCACCGAACTTCCCTGGCCCGGCGAGGCGTTGCTGCACCGCGCGCCCGCGCGGCAGGGCGGCGGCGGCTCGGGCGGCGAGGTGACGGCCAGGCCGCTGCCCGGCGGGGTGTGGCGGCTGGACTGGCTGCTGCCGCCCGGCCGGGACCTGGTCACTCCTGACGCGCTGGTGGCCCGTATCCGCGATTCGCTGGCGGTGTGGACCGCCGAGGCGGCGGCGGGCACCGGGTCGGGCGCGAGCGCGGGCCCGGAGGTGCGCGCCGGCGCTGCGCCGGCGCACGCCCCCAAGGGCTCCGACGGCCCGCTCGTCCCGCCGTACGAACTGCTCGACACCGGCGTGCACACCGTCCACCACCGCCTGGCGCGGCGCTGGCGGCGCGGGCGCGCCTTCCTCGCCGGGGACGCGGCGCACCTACTCGGCGCGCTCGGCACCCAGGGCCTGGACGAGGGACTGCGGGACGCCGAGAACCTGGCGTGGAAACTGGCACTGGCCTGGCACCAGGGCGCTTCCGAAGCCCTGCTGGACAGCTACCAGGCGGAGCGCAGGGGCGCGGTCACGGCCCGGCTGCGCGCCGCCGACCAGGCGCTGCCGCTGCTGCGCGACGGCGAGCGCGGCGGCCGCTGGCGGACCGTGCTCCCCGGGGCCGCCCGCGGGCACACGGCCATGCTCACCGATGGGCACCTGGGGCGCGGACCGCTCGGCGCGCCCCCCGCGTACGCCCGCTCCCCGCTCGCGCCGGTCACCGATCCCGCCTGCACGGTGGCGGTCGGCACGCGGCCCGGCGCGCCGGTCGCCGACGTCCCGGTGACGGCCCCCGACGGCTCGCACGTACCACTGCGCCAACGGCTCGGCCGGGGACTGCTGGTGGTGCTGGTGGCGCCCGGCACGGGCGTGTGGGAGCAGCGGCACTGGAAGTCCGCCGGCCTGATGCCACGGCTGTCCAAGACGGTGACCGCACTGCCGATGCGGGCCGAAGTGCTGGTCGCGGAGGCGTATCCGGGCGCGGTCGCGCACACCGTGCTGGTCGTACGGCCGGACGGGCACCTGGTCGCGGCGCTGGGCGGCGTCCGCCCGGCGGAGCTGTACGCGTGCGCGGACGCGGTACGGGGCGGGGCGGCGGGGCCCGAAGGGCCGGGGAACGCGATGGGCGGGCCGGGGAACGCGACGAGCGGACCGGCGAACGCGACGGGCGGGCCGACGGGGCGGGCCGAGGCCGCCCTGGCTCTCCCGGCGGGCGGAGCGGGCGGTACGGCTTCCCAGGGGCCCGGGCCCTCCTTCGATGCGCGACCGGCCGACGAGCCGCCGCCTTCCGGAGAGCCGTTTCCGCATGTGGAGGGGGAGGCCGCCCGGGACGTCTCCGGGGCCGAGGTCCGATCGATCGGCGGTTGACCCTGCGGGAAGCCGCGTGCTTGACTCCGGAACGTGACGGAAAACGGTTCGCGATTCTGGCGGAGGGTCCATCTGGACCTGGTCCGCTACGCGGGCTGTGTGTGTCGTCCGTCCTGCTGATCCGCCTTCTTTCCCCGCGCGCCGCCGCGTCCCACGCCGCCCGCGCGCCCTTTCGCGATCACTCAGGACGGTTCCTGTGCCCGACGTACGTACTCCCGCGCGCCCGCGGCCTCCCGCCACCGGCGGACCCGGCGCCGCCGACCTCCTCGACTTCGTCCGCCGCACCGCCGCGGACGCCGTGCTCGTCGCCTCACTCCCCCTCGACCCCGAAGGCCGCACCTGGATCCGCCTGGACGGGCCCGGCGGCAGCGAGGCGTGGCTGATCGGCTGGCCGCCCGGCACGGGCACCGGCTGGCACGACCACGGCGGCTCGCACGGCGCGTTCGCCGCCGCCACGGGCGAACTGACCGAACAGTCGCTCGCCACCCAACTGCCCACCGAAGGCTGGAAGACGCTGGAACTGGCGGACGGCGTGGACCGGGAACGGAAGCTGGCCGACGGCCGCGGCCGCGCCTTCGGCCCCCACCACGTCCACCAGGTACTCAACATCTCCGAAGACACCCACGCCGTCTCGGTGCACGCCTACTACCCGCCGCTGCCGCTGATGCGGCGCTACAGCCGCACCGGCCCGGTCCTGCGGCTCGAAGAGGTCGAGCGCCCGGAGGACTGGTCGTGAGCGCGGTCGACGCACTTCTGGAGGCGGCGCGCGCCGAACTGGAACGGGTGACACCGCAGCAGGCCGCGACGCTCCAGCGGGACGGCGGGCTCCTGGTGGACATCCGTTACGCGGCCCTGCGTGAGCGCGACGGCACGATCCCCGGCGCGCTGGTCGTCGAGCGCAACGAGCTGGAGTGGCGCCTCGACCCCACGGGCGACCACCGCGCCCCCGAGGCCACCGGCCACGACCTGCCGATCGTGGTGATCTGCAACGAGGGTTACGCGTCGAGCCTGGCAGCCGTGTCCCTGCGCCAGCTGGGCCTGTACCGGGCAACGGACCTGGTAGGCGGCTTCCAAGCCTGGCGCACAGCGGGCCTGCCGATCTCCGCCTGAGGCACACGCACACGGGGACCGGCACACGGGGACCAGGCAAGCCTTCCGGCCCGGTCCCTGCCTGGAGGGGGGCTGGGGCTGCCGTACGAGGGCTGGGGTGGCGCTCGCCGTGCGGGGCCGGGGCGGCGCTCGCCGGGTCGGGGGACGTCCGGAGCGGGCCGTGCGGGGTCGGGGCGGGGTGCGTCCGGAACGGGCCGTACGGGGTTGGGTTACGTCAGGATGCGCCGGGCTCGGCACCAGCTTCGCCCTCACGCCCCGCCTCACACCTCGCTCCTACGCCTCTCCCCACGCCTCGCTCGTCTCACGCCTCTCCCTCACACCTCGGGCAGGTGATACTCCATCAGCTCCGGGTCCTCCCCCTCCTCCTCCAGCGCCTGCCGGACCACGCGCAGGGCCAGCCCCTCGGCGTACCCCTTGCGGGCCAGCATCCCCGCCAGGCGCCGTATCCGCTTCTCCCGGTCCAGGCCGCGGGTCGTCCGCAGCTTGCGGTCGACCAGCTCGCGGGCCGTGCGCTCCTCCTGCTCGGAGTCCAGCTGCCCGAGGGCCGTGTCCACCGTCGCCGGGTCGACGCCCTTGGTGCGCAGTTCGCGGGCGAGCGCGCGGCGCGCCAGCCCTCTGCCGTGGTGGCGGGACTCCACCCAGGCGTCCGCGAACTTCGCGTCGTCGATCAGCCCCACTTCCTCGAAGCGGGACAGCACCTCCTGCGCGGCCTCCTCGGGGATGCCCCGCTCGCGCAGGGCGTCCCCGAGCTGCTTGCGCGTCCGCGCGGACCCGGTGAGCAGGCGCAGGCAGATCGCCCGCGCCTGCTCCTCGGGCGTACGCGGCGGCCCCGCCTCGGCCCTCGACGAGGAGAAACCACCGCCGTCCTTGCGTTTCCTACGGTTCTCGGCGCCGCCCGCGGCGCTGCCGCTCCCGCCCCGGCCTTCGTCGCCGTCACGCCCCCCGACGTGACCGGCTCCGCCACCGTGGCCGAAGCCGTGGTCGTCGGGCCATTCCGTTCGCCGCGTCACGGTGGACTAGCTCTTGGCCGCGGCGGCCTTGGAACCCTTGGCGCCCTTGGCGGCCGGTGCCGGTACGGACTTGGCCGGGGCCTCCGCGCCGGCCTCCGCACCCGCCGCGTCCGCGCCGGGCTCCGCCAGTTCCTGCGGCTTCACGCCGATGCCCAGCTTCTCCTTGATCTTCTTCTCCACCTCGTTGGCGAGGTCGGGGTTGTCCTTGAGGAAGTTGCGGGCGTTCTCCTTGCCCTGGCCGAGCTGGTCGCCCTCGTAGGTGTACCAGGCGCCGGACTTGCGGATGAAGCCGTGCTCCACGCCCATGTCGATCAGGCCGCCCTCGCGGCTGATGCCCTGGCCGTACAGGATGTCGAACTCGGCCTGCTTGAAGGGCGGGGCGACCTTGTTCTTGACGACCTTGCAGCGGGTGCGGTTGCCGACCGCCTCGGTGCCGTCCTTGAGGGTCTCGATACGGCGGATGTCGATGCGCACCGAGGCGTAGAACTTCAGGGCGCGGCCACCGGTCGTGGTCTCCGGCGAGCCGAACATCACGCCGATCTTCTCGCGGAGCTGGTTGATGAAGATCGCGGTGGTCTTGGACTGGTTGAGCGCGCTGGTGATCTTCCGCAGCGCCTGGCTCATCAGACGGGCCTGGAGACCCACGTGGGAGTCGCCCATCTCGCCCTCGATCTCGGCCCGGGGCACCAGCGCGGCGACCGAGTCGATCACGATGAGGTCGAGCGCGCCGGAGCGGACCAGCATGTCCACGATCTCCAGGGCCTGCTCGCCGTTGTCCGGCTGGGACAGGATCAGCGCGTCCGTGTCCACGCCCAGCTTCTTGGCGTACTCGGGGTCGAGCGCGTGCTCGGCGTCGATGAAGGCGACGGAGCCGCCGGCCTTCTGCGCGTTCGCCACCGCGTGCAGGGTCAGGGTCGTCTTACCGGAGGACTCCGGGCCGTAGACCTCCACCACACGGCCGCGCGGGATGCCGCCCACGCCGAGGGCGACGTCGAGGGCGGTCGACCCGGTGGGGATGACCTCGATGGGCTCGTTCGGGCGCTCGCCCATGCGCATCACGGCGCCCTTGCCGAATTGCCGTTCAATCTGTGCGAGTGCGGCGTCCAGCGCCTTCTCGCGGTCAGTGCCTGCCATGGCTTCCACCCGGTTTGCTTGAGTCGATCGCTTCACGTCCATGACGCTAACGCCTGCCACTGACAATGCGCCCGGACCCGGCTCCGGCCTGTGGATAACTCCCGGAAACTCGGGCGGAAACACGGGTCGGACGTCCCATAAGAATAGACGTTCGATTTTGGTGTCAAGCGCACCACGCCCGCCCCGCGCGCCGCGCGCTGATCGCGGAGTTCGCAAGCCGCACCAAGCAGCCCGTACGAGGACGCCTCGGCCGCCCCCGAGGCCGTGCAGCCCATCGTCGATATGCCGCCCGGGACGTCACCGTCACAGGCGGCGGCAGCGGGATCGCGGCCGCGGCGCCGCGGCCATCGGCCCTCGCACTCCCCTAGGCATCCTTCTTGCCGTCCCTGCCGTCCCTGCCGTCCCTGCCGTGCTTGTCCCCCTCCTCGCCGGTACCGCGCTCGTCCAGCGGCGCGGCCGGCGGCTCGGCGTGCAGGGAGTGCCGCAGCCGCCGCAGGGCCGAGGAGGCGCGGCGGCGCCGCGCGCCGCCCTGTACCCGTACGTCGTCCGTGACCTCGTACCGCTTCACGTACGCCCCGAGGAACGCCTGCAGCGTCGCGGTCGCCGGGATGGCGATCAACGCGCCGACCGCGCCCATCAGAGCCGTACCGGCGATCACCGATCCGAAGGCGACGGCCGGGTGGATGTCCACGGTCTTGGCCGTGATGCGCGGCTGGAGGAGGTAGTTCTCGAACTGCTGGTAGACCACGACGAACCCGAACACCCACACCGCGTACCAGGGATTGACGGTGAAGGCGATCAGGATCGGCAGCGCGCCCGCGAGGTAGGTGCCGATGGTCGGGATGAACTGGGAGACCAGGCCCACCCACATGCCGAGCGCGGGGGCGTACGGGACGCCCAGGATCTCCAGCAGGACGTAGTGCGCGATGCCGGAGATCAGCGCCATCAGACCGCGGGAGTACAGGTACCCGCCGGTCTTGGCGACCGCGATCTCCCAGGCGCGCAGCACCTCGGCCTGCCGGGACGGCGGCAGGACGGAGCACAGGGCGCGGCGCAGCCGGGGGCCGTCGGCGGCGAAGTAGAAGGAGAAGAGCGCCACGGTCAGGAGGTTGAACAGGCTGCCCAGGACGGTCGCGGAGACGGCGAGGACGTTGTTGGCGCTGTCCTGGACGTACTTCTGCAACCAGTCGGATTTGAGCAGGTTGTTCTGCACCTCGACCCGCGAGAGGTGGGTGTGGAAGGTGGTGTTGATCCAGCTGATCACCGAATCCAGGTACTGCGGGAACTCCTGCACCATGGTGGCGATCTGCCCCGCGAGCATCGAGCCGAGGAGCGCGAAGAAGCCCGCGGTCCCGACGAGTATGCCCAGGAACACCAGGCCGGTGGCGGCTCCGCGCCGCAGGCCGCGGGCGGCCATCCAGTCCACGGCCGGCTCGACGGCCAGGGCGAGGAAGAAGGCGATCAGCACGTTCAGCAACAGCGAGATCAGTTGGTGGAACGCCCAGCTGGCGAGCTGGAAACAGGCCACGAGGGCGAGCGCCAGCACCATGGCGCGGGGCAGCCAGCGTGGCATCCGCGCTGCGGGCTCGCCGGGTCGTCGGTCGTCGTGGCTGGTGGGATTCTCGGTCGCTGGCACGGGCCAAGTGTCGCGCACGGGACTGACAACCCCCGCCCTGCCCCGCTCGCCGCGTCCGTCCGGTACCGCTCGATACCTCCGTGCGGGCGCTTCCCGGCCCTCCCGGCCCTCCCGGCGCCCCGCCCGCCCCGCGGCTCAGCGCTTGTCGTACGGAACGTCCATCGTCACGCAGACCACCCGCCAGACCTCCTTGGCGTCCCATCCGGCCGCCAGCGCCTCGTGGACGGTCCGCCCGCCGAGCCCCGACATCACGTGATCACGCGCGAAGGAGTCGGCGTAGGACTCGCCGAAGTGCTCCGCCATCCGCTCCCAGAAGTCCGTCAACCGCATACGTTCCGCTCCCGCACTCACTCTGACCTGCACGTTCCTCGTACCGCACCGCCCCCGTCGCCATGCCGGCGCGACGTCGTGTCCGCACGTCGGGCATGGAGTGCGTGTAGGTACGCAGCGTAAAGCCCGGGCCGGTGTGCCGAAGCCGCGCCCGCTGCCGGAAGGCCGTCAACCGCGTACCTCCCGCCCCCCGCCCCTGAGAGTGCAGCCGCGCCGCTGCCGGTGTCGGTGGGCGGCCGCGGCCCTACCGTCGGGGCATGGCGGAAAACGGAGCACCACAGCCGACCTCACTGGCGCGTGCCGAGCGCTTCATCTGGCTCACTGCCCGGGTGCTCGAACAGCGCCGCTTCGCGTACCACTTCCTGGACGGGACGGCGGACGGCGTCGAGGCCGCGCTCGCCGCGTACGCGAACCCCGACGGCGGCTACGGGCACGCCCTGGAGCCCGACCTGCGAGGTCCGGTCAGCCAGCCGCTGCACGCGGCGCACGCTCTGTATGTCCTCGACCTCATCGGGCGCTGCGGCGGGCAGCGGGCCGAACGGGTCTGCCGGTACCTGACCGAGGTGTCGACCGCGCAGGGCGCGCTGCCCGCCGTGCACCCCTCCTTGCGCGGGTATCCGGCCGCCCCGTGGCTCCCGGTGCCCGACGCCCCGCCGAGCGATCTGCTGGCCACCGGGCCCGTCGTGGGTCTGCTGCACCGCAACGAGGTGTGGCACGCGTGGCTGTTCCGGGCCACGGACTTCTGCTGGCAGGCGGTGGAGTCCCTGGAGAGCACCCATCCGTACGAAGTCGAGGCGGCGCTCGCCTTCCTGGAGGGCGCGCCGGACCGGCCGCGTGCCGAGGCGGCAGCGCACCGTCTGGGCGTGCTGGTGCGCGGGCAGGGGCTGGTCCTCCTGGAGCCGGACGAGGCGGCGCACACTCCGGTCTCCGAAGGCTACGCACCAGGTGAGCACCACTTCGCGTACGACTACGCGGCCGCGCCTGACGCGCTCGCCCGCCGCTGGTTCACGGACGCGGAGATCGACCGGGCCCTGGGCCACCTAGCCGCCCTCCAGGAGGAGGACGGGGGCTGGCCCTTGAACTGGCGTGTGTGGACTCCCGGGACGGCCCTGGAAGCCCGCCCGATGGTGACGGTCAAGGCACTGCTGACCCTGCGCGCGTACGGACGTCTCACTGTCCGGTAGCGCGCTGGACGCCGAACCCGTTCACGTCCCACAGCAACAGCGCGGTCGAAGTCGCCTAGCGCGGCGGCCGCCCTCGCGGCTGCCGGGACACCAGACTCGTGCCATCGGGGCCGGCCGGGGGTTCCGGCCCGGCACGGGTGTCCGGCGCATGTGAGGAGCCGTTCGGCATGGCGGATGGCAGTACGCGGCACAGTCCGGACGCGGACGGTGCCGGGGGCGCGCCCAGGGCCGCCGGAGCATGGCGCACCACCTGGCTGTTGATCGCCTTCATGATGATCAATTCTGCCGACAAGACGGTGCTGGGTCTGGTCGCCAACCCGGTGATGGCCGACCTGCACCTCACCCGCGAGCAGTTCGGCACCGCGTCCGCCGCGTTCTTCGCGCTGTTCAGCCTGGCGGCGCTCGGCGGGGCGTTCCTCACCCGCACGGTGCGCACTCCGGTTCTCCTGCTCGCCATGGCGCTTCTGTGGTCGGCGGCCCAGTTGCCGATGCTGTTCGCCGCGGCAGGCTTCGGCGTCCTGGTCGCCACCCGGGTGCTCCTGGGCGTGGCGGAGGGGCCCGCGACTCCGGTGGCCGTGCACCACCTGCACGGCTGGTTCGAACAGCGGGACCGTACGCTCCCCACCGCCGCGCTCCTGGTGGGCGCGACAGCGGGCGTCGCCGTCGCGGCGCCGGTACTCGGGGCGGTGACCCACTCCTGGGGCTGGCGCTGGGCGTTCGGTGTGGTCGGCCTGGCGGGGCTGCTGTGGGCGGCGCTCTGGCACCGGTACGGCAAGGAAGGGCCGCTGGCGCCCCCGGTGGGGCGGCGGCCCGCCGGTGCCGTCTCCGAGGACGGCAACCCGGTCCCGTACCGGAAGCTGCTGCTCTCCGGTACCTGGCTGTCGGCCGCCGCCGGCACCTTCGCCGCCTACTGGACGGTGTCGGCGACGCTCACCTGGGCCGCCGACTATTTCCAGGAGGTCGGCGGGCTCGGGCTGCGGCAGGCCAGCCTGCTGATCATGCTGGCCGCGCTGGCCAAGGGCGCCGCGATGCTGGTCCACGGCCTGCTCGTCCAGCGCGCCGGCCGGCGCGCGGCAGCCGGCCTGCGCCCCCACATCCCGCTCCCCTCAGGGGTGAAGAACGGGTTGGTGCTGCTCCTCTCCGGGGCGGCCACCCTGGCCTTCGCCGCGACGGACGTGCTGTGGCTGAAGGCCGTCCTGCTGCTCGGGCCGATGGCCGTCTCGGACATCATCGTGACGGTGGCGCAGACCTCGATTTCCCGGATCTCCCCCGCGGAGCGGCGCGGCGTCGCCCTCGGCACGCTGACCTGCGTCTTCGCCCTCGCCGGCATCCTGGCGCCGCCGCTCACGGGGCGGCTGGCGGACGCCGGGGAGACGGTCGCGGACGGGTACCTCCGCGCGTACGGGGTGATGGCGGGCCTGGTGATCGCGGCGGGTGTGGTCGTGGCGCTCTTCCTGCGCCCCGAGCGGGACGCACGGCGGCTGGGGGTGCCGGAGGCCACGCTTCCGAGGGCCGGGGAGGCGGCCTAGGAAGGAGAGCCGCCGTCATCCCCAGAGCCGCCGCACCCCTGAGACACCGTCACCCTGGGCCTCCGTCACCCGCCCAGCGCCCGCACTCCCGCCGTAACCGCCACCGCGACCGCCACGACCAGCAGGAACGGCGCGCGCAGCAGCAACGCCACCACCGCGGCTCCGATGCCCGCCACCTTGGCGTCGACCAGGAGGTACTGCCCGTCGCTGAAGGTCTCCTGTGCGGCGAGTGCGGCGAGCAGGGCCACCGGCAGCAGGGCGGCGAGGCGTTTGACGAGCGGCCGTTCCAGGGCGCCGGCCGGCACCAGGAGGCCGAGGTATTTCACCAGGTAGCAGCCCACGGCGGTGACGCCGATCGCGATCCAGACGCTCACCGTGCATCCCCCTCTCGCACGTCCTTCTCTCGTATGTCCGTCTCTCGCGCGTCCGTCTCTCGCGCGTCGCCGGCCGCTGCCTCCCGTGCGCCCGCCCGTCCCGCATCCGGGGTACGCGTACGGCCCCCGCGGCCCTCCAGGCAGAGGACGGCGGGCGCGGCCAGCGCCGCGACGAGCACCGGAACTCCCGCCGGCAGCAGCGGCATCGTGACCAGGAGGAGCACGATCGCGAGCCCCGCCGCGACCCGCTCGACGACCTGCTTGAGCATGGGCGCGAGCAGCGCCACGAAGACCGCGGGGCCGGCCGCGTCCAGCCCCCAGGCGTCCGTGTCGCCGAGGGCCTCCGCCCCCATCGCGCCGGCGAGGGTGGTGAGGTTCCACAGGGCGTACAGGGAGAGTCCGGTGACTGTGAACCCGAGGCGCGCGCTGCGCCGGTCCGGCTGGGCCAGGGCGACGGCCGAGGTCTCGTCGATGATCCAGTGGGCGGCGAACGGCCGGACCGCCGCCCGGTAGCCGAGGAGGCCGGACAGCCGCAGCCCGTAGAACGCGTTGCGGGTGCCCAGGAAGAACGCCCCGGCCGCCGCGGTGAATGGATTGCCGCCCGCGGCCAGCGCGCCGACCAGCGCGAACTGCGAGGCTCCGGTGAACACCAGCAGGCTCAGCGCGCAGGATTGCAGCAGTGTCAGGCCCGCGCCCGCCGAGGTCACCCCGAAGGCGAAGCCGGAGAGGCCGACGGCGACCCCGACGCCGAGCGCGTCCCTGACGACGGCGGAACCGGGCTTGTCCGCGGCGCGAAGCGGCTCACCTCCCGCTTCGCGCCCAGGTATCAGTGGCTGCTCCGCCTGCTCTATCTGCTCCGTCTGCTCTATCCGCTCTGTTGGCTTTATCTGCTCTGTTGGCTCTGTTTGCTCTGTCTGTTGTGGCACGCGTCGGACACTAGGAAGGCGCGTGGTCCGCGGTCTTGTACGTTCTTGCGCCCACCGCCCGCTCGCGCCGGTACGCGCCCGGCGGCACGCCCACGATCCGGGTGAAGTGCCGGTTCAGGTGCGGCTGGTCGGTGAAGCCGACGGCGACGGCCGCGTCCGCCGGCGCCGTTCCCGCGTCCAGAAGGCGGCGGGCGCGGCGCACGCGGGCGTCCGTGAGCCAGGCGTGCGGCGGCATCCCGTACGCCTTCTTGAAGGCGCGAAGCAGGGCGAACGGGCTGGTGCCCAGCTCGCGCGCCAGCTCCTCCAGGGACGGCGGCGCCGTCAGCCGTTCTTCCAGGAGGGCCCTGGCGCGTCCGGCCGTGCGCGCCCCTGCCGCGGTGGGCGTACGCACCGGCAGCGGGCCGCCGTGCCGCCGCAGCAGCCGGGCGACCACGATCCGCAGCAGGCTGTCGGCGGCGAGCGCGTTGCCCTCCTCGGCCGCGCGGTGCACTCCGTGCACCAGGCGTACGGCCTCGGGGTCGTCGGCGACCGTCTCGGCGAACCCGACGGTGCCGGTCAGCGTGGTCGTCTCGGCGGCGATATCGGCGACGAGCCGCGCGGAAGGGTAGAGCGTGAAGTACGCCCACCCTTCCGGGGCGCCGGCCTGCGCGGTGTGCGGCACCTCCGGGTTGATCATGACGATGCCGCCGTGCCCGGCTTCCAGGACGCCGTCCGGCAGCCCGACGCGTTCGACGCCGCCGGTGACGCCACCCAGGACGTAGCCGTCGTGCGAGTGGCGGGGGAAGGCGTGCCGGACGTAGCGGGCGCGCAGCAGGTCCAGGCCCGGCAGCCCGGCGTACTGCCAGTGCCGGGCCCACTCCCCACCCGTCCGTCCGGTGTCCTCCGCCCCGTGTCCGATCATGGCGTCATTGTGCTCCCGCGCGGCGGGCCGCGGGCCGCGCGTCCAGTCGCCGGACGGGCCGGGACACCCGCCATCACCGCTGGTCAACGGCGGGTCACCGTCGATTGTCAGTGGTCCGTAGCACGATGGGGGGCATGGCCAAGGCAGCGCTCGACTCGTTCTCCCCCGCGACCCGCGACTGGTTCACGGGGGCGTTCCGCGCGCCCACCGCCGCGCAGGAGGGCGCCTGGCGGGCCATCGGCGAGGGCTCCGACGTGCTCGTGGTCGCGCCGACCGGCTCCGGCAAGACCCTGGCCGCCTTCCTGGCCTCGCTCGACCGGCTCGCGAGCGTGCCCCCGCCCGCCGAGCCGAAGAAGCGCTGCCGGGTGCTGTACGTGTCCCCGCTCAAGGCCCTCGCGGTCGACGTCGAGCGCAATCTGCGCAGCCCGCTGACGGGCATCCGCCAGGAGTCCGTCCGCCTCGGGCTGCCCGAGCCCGACATCCGGGTGGCCATCCGCTCCGGCGACACCCCGGCCGCCGAGCGCCGTGCGATCGCCACCAGGCCGCCGGACATCCTCATCACGACCCCCGAGTCGCTGTTCCTCATGCTGACCTCCTCGGCCCGGGAGGCGCTGGAGGGCGTCGAGACGGTGATCGTGGACGAGGTGCACGCCGTCGCCGGCACGAAGCGCGGCGCCCACCTCGCGCTCTCCCTGGAGCGGCTCGACCGGCTGCTGCCGCGTCCGGCCCGCCGTATCGGCCTGTCGGCGACGGTGCGGCCGGTGGAGGAGGTCGCCCGCTATCTGTCGCCGCAGCGCCGGGTGGAGATCGTCCAGCCGCCGTCCGGCAAGGAGTTCGACCTGTCGGTCGTGGTCCCTGTCGAGGATTTGGGCGAGCTGGGCGGCTCCCCCGTCAAGGAGGGCGACACCGGAGAGAAGCCCTCCATCTGGCCGCATGTCGAGGAGAAGATCGCCGACCTCGTCCAGGCCCACCGCTCGACGATCGTCTTCGCCAACTCCCGGCGCCTCGCCGAGCGCCTGTGCAACCGGCTCAACGAGATCGCGTACGAGCGCGCCACCGGCGAGGCGCTGCCCGAGGACCACTCCCCCGCCGAGCTGATGGCCGAGGCGGGCGCCGCCAAGGGCGCGCCCGCGCTGCTGGCCCGCGCGCACCACGGCTCCGTGTCCAAGGAGCAGCGCGCCCAGGTGGAGGAGGAC
This sequence comes from Streptomyces sp. NPDC017056, assembly GCF_044332485.1. NCBI lineage: Bacteria > Bacillati > Actinomycetota > Actinomycetes > Kitasatosporales > Streptomycetaceae > Streptomyces > Streptomyces sp. NPDC017056. The sequence continues at coordinate 141,276 of NZ_JBIRPD010000021.1, forward strand.
CTCAAGGCGGGCCGGCTGCCCGCCGTGGTCGCCACGTCCAGCCTGGAGCTGGGCATCGACATGGGCGCGGTCGACCTGGTGGTCCAGGTGGAGTCCCCGCCGTCGGTCGCCTCCGGCCTCCAGCGGGTGGGGCGCGCCGGCCACCAGGTCGGCGCGGTCTCGCGGGGCGTGGTCTTCCCCAAGTACCGCGGCGACCTGGTGCAGGCCGCCGTGGTCACGGAGCGGATGCGGTCGGGTTCCATCGAGTCCCTGCGCGTCCCCGCCAACCCGTTGGACGTGCTGGCCCAGCAGCTCGTCGCGATGGCCGCGATGGACACCTGGGACGTGGCGGAGCTGCTGGCCCTGGTGCGCCGTGCGGCCTCCTTCGCGACCCTGCCCGAGTCGGCGTTCAACGGCGTCCTGGACATGCTCGCGGGCCGCTACCCCTCCGACGCCTTCGCCGAGTTGCGGCCCCGCGTCGTGTGGGACCGCGTGGCGCAGACGGTCACCGGGCGGCCGGGGGCGCAGCGGCTGGCCGTCACCTCCGGCGGCACGATCCCCGACCGCGGGCTGTTCGGCGTCTTCCTGGCCGGTGCCGACCCGAAGAAGGGCGGTGGCCCATCAGATGCTGCGGCGCGAAGCGCCTCCACTCGGGGTGGCGGCGGGCGACGGGTGGGCGAGCTGGACGAGGAGATGGTCTACGAGTCCCGCGTCGGCGACGTCTTCACGCTCGGTACGACGTCCTGGCGCATCGAGGACATCACCCGTGACCGGGTGCTGGTCTCCCCCGCCCCCGGGGTGCCGGGACGGCTGCCCTTTTGGAAGGGCGACCAGCTGGGCCGCCCCCTCGAACTGGGCCGCGCGCTGGGCGCGTTCCTGCGCGAGATCGGTTCGCTCTCCCCGGAGGCCGCCCGCGAGCGGCTGGCCGCCGCCGGCCTGGACGACTGGGCGGCGGGCAACGTCCTCGCGTACCTCGCCGAGCAGAAGCAGAGCTGCGGCCATGTGCCGGACGACCGCACCATCGTGGTCGAGCGCTTCCGTGACGAGCTGGGCGACTGGCGGGTGGTGGTCCACTCGCCGTTCGGCGCGCAGGTGCACGCTCCCTGGGCGCTCGCCCTCGGGGCGCGCCTCGCCGAGCGGTACGGCATGGACGCGCAGGTCATGCACGCCGACGACGGCATCGTGCTGCGCCTGCCCGACGCGGACCTGATGGGCCTGGACCTGCTCGACAGCGACACCGGCGACTTCGACCCGGCGGCCCGCGGCATCGAGTACGACCCCGAGCAGTCCCCCGTCGGCGCCGCCGACGTCGTCTTCGACAAGGGCGAGGTCGACCGGGTGGTCACGGACCAGGTGGGCGGCTCGGCGCTGTTCGCCTCCCGGTTCCGCGAGTGCGCGGCCCGCGCCCTGCTGCTGCCCCGCCGTACCCCCGGCAAGCGCACGCCTCTGTGGCAGCAGCGCCAGCGCGCCTCCCAGCTCCTCCAGGTGGCAGGCGAGTTCGGGTCCTTCCCGATCGTCCTGGAGGCCGTCCGCGAGTGCCTCCAGGACGTCTTCGACGTGCCCGGCCTGGCGGAGCTGATGGGCGACGTGGAGGCCCGCCGGGTCCGCCTCGTCGAGGTCACCACCCCGGAGCCGTCCCCCTTCGCGCGCTCCCTGCTGTTCGGCTACGTCGCCCAGTTCCTGTACGAGGGCGACTCCCCGCTCGCCGAGCGCCGGGCCGCCGCCCTCTCCCTGGACTCCCGGCTGCTCGCCGAGCTGCTCGGCCAGGCCGAACTGCGCGAGCTGCTCGACGCGGACGTGCTGACCGAGCTGGAGAGCGAGCTCCAGTGGCTGACCGAGGACCGCCGGGTCAAGGACGCCGAGGGCGTGGCCGACCTGCTGCGGATGCTCGGGCCGCTCACCGACGCCGAACTGTCCGAGCGGGGCGCCGATCCCTCATGGGTACGGGAGCTGGCGGCCGCCCGCCGGGCCATCACCGTCCGCATCGCGGGCCAGGACCACTGGGCCGCCATCGAGGACGCGGGCCGGCTGCGCGACGCCCTCGGTACGGCCCTGCCGGTCGGCGTCCCCGAGTCCTTCACCGAGCCCGTCAAGGACCCCCTCGGCGACCTCCTGTCCCGCTACGCCCGTACGCACGGCCCGTTCACCTCCGACCAGGCCGCCGCCCGCTTCGGCCTCGGCACGGCCGTCACGGACGGCGCCCTCCATCGGCTCGCCGCAGCAGGCCGCGTGGTCCAAGGGGAATTCCACCCCTCCGGAATCGGCCAGGAATGGTGCGACGCCCAGGTGCTCCGCCGCCTGCGCCGCCGGTCCCTGGCCGCGCTGCGGCACGAGCTGGAGCCCGTACCGCCCGCCGCGCTGGCGTCCTTCCTCCCGCAGTGGCAGCAGGTGGGACACCTGCTGCCCCCGGCGCAGCACGGTGCGGCGGCGCGGCGCGGCGGGTCGTACAGCCTGCGCGGCATCGACGGCCTGGTCCGCGCCGTCGAGCAGTTGCAGGGTGCCGCCGTGCCCGCCTCCGCCCTCGAAAAGCTGGTCCTGCCGTCCCGGGTCGGCGACTACGCCCCGGCGATGCTCGACGAGCTGACCTCCACCGGCGAGGTGCTGTGGGCCGGCGCCGGCGCGCTTCCCGGCAAGGACGGCTGGGTCTCCCTGTATCTCGCCGACACCGCCCCGCTGCTCCTGCCGCCACCGCACCCGCTGGAGCTGTCCCCCCTGCACCACTCCGTCCTCCAGGCCCTCGCCCCCGGCTACGGCCTCTTCTTCCGCCAGCTCGCCGACCAGGTCCGCGCCACCACCCACCCCGAGTGCACGGACCCCCAACTGGCCGACGCCCTGTGGGACCTGGCCTGGTCGGGCCGCCTCACCAACGACACCCTCGCCCCGCTCCGCGCGCTGCTCGGCTCGGGCCGCACGTCCGGTTCCACCGCCCACCGGGCCAAGCGCGCCGTCCCCCGCGGCCGGTACGGCACGCTGTCCGCCGCCACCGGCCGTACGGGCCGCCCCACCGCCTCCCGCTCCGGCCCGCCGACCGTCGCCGGACGCTGGTCGCTGCTCCCCGACGCCGAACCGGACCCCACCCACCGCGCCCACGCCCTGGCCCGCACGCTCCTGGACCGCCACGGCGTCGTCACCCGCGGCGCCGTCGCCGCCGAGGGCGTCGAGGGCGGGTTCTCCGCCGCGTACCGGGTCCTGGCCGCCTTCGAGGAGACCGGCCAGGCCCGGCGCGGCTATGTGGTCGAGGGGCTGGGCGCGGCGCAGTTCGCGATGGACGGCGCCGTCGACCGGCTGCGCGCGGTCAACACCAGCCGGGAGCGCAGCGCCGACGAGTTCGCCCAGGACGATGCGCCCACGCAGGGAAGCCGCCGTACGACCGGGCCGCAGCGGGCGCTGGTGCTGGCCGCCGCCGACCCGGCGAACGCGTACGGTGCCGCCCTGTCCTGGCCCGAGCCGCCCGACGGCTCGACGCACAAACCGGGCCGCAAGGCGGGCTCGCTCGTCGTCCTCGTCGACGGCGAGCTGACGCTCTACATGGAGCGCGGCGGCAAGACGCTGCTGGCCTGGACGCAGTCCGCGCCGGACGCCGCGCCCGATGGCGGCTCACCGGCCGGCACCCGCATCCGGCTCGCCCTCGAAGCCCTCACCGACGCCGCCCGCGCGGGCGCCCTCGGCACGATCACCGTGGAGCGCGTGAACGGCGCCGCCGCCCTCACCGCCCCGCTCGCCCCCGCCCTGGAGGAAGCCGGCTTCCACCCCACCCCGCGCGGCTTCCGCCTGCGCCCCTGACCCCGCAGGGCCGCGCCCGCCCGCGCCCGGCCCTGCGCCCCCGTACCCGGCACAATGGCCCCATGCCCGAAGGCGACACCGTCTGGCGCACCGCCCGCCGCCTGCACGAAGCGCTGGCCGGTAAGCCGCTGACCCGCTGCGACCTGCGTGTGCCGAAGCTGGCCACCACCGACCTGTCCGGCCGTACGGTTCTGGAAGTGGTACCGCGCGGCAAGCACCTGCTCACCCGCGTCACGGGTGGCCTGACCCTCCACTCGCACCTGCGCATGGACGGCGCCTGGAAGATCTACGCACCGGCCGAACGCTGGCGCGGCGGCCCCGCCCACCAGATCCGCGCGATCCTCGCCACCGCCGACCGCACCGCCGTCGGCTACCGCCTCCCCGTCCTCGAACTCCTGCACACCGCCGACGAGGCGGACGCCGTCGGCCACCTGGGCCCCGACCTGCTGGGCCCCGACTGGGACCCGGCCGAGGCCCTGCGCCGCCTGCTCGCCGACCCGGACCGCGCCCTCGGCGAAGCCCTCCTCGACCAGCGCAACCTGGCGGGCATCGGCAACGTCTTCAAGTGCGAGCTGTGCTTCCTGCTGCGCGCCTCGCCGTGGCTGCCCATCGGCCGGCTGCCCGCCCCGGAGCGCGCGACCGCCCTCGCCAAGAAGCTCTTGGAAGCCAACAAGGACCGGCTCGCCCGCGTCACGACGCCGAGCGCCCGCCCGGACCGCCGCCAGTGGGTGTACGGCCGCGCCGGCCGCCCCTGTTTCCGCTGCGGCACACCGATCCGTACCGGGGAGCAGGGCCCGGCCACCCAGGAACGCGTCACCTTCTGGTGCCCCGCCTGCCAACCGGACGACACCACCCCGCCGAACGGCAGCAGCCCGCCGGACGGCGGCAGCCCGTAACGGTCAGCCCCAACCTGCTCGACACGCAGGCCAATTCTCGACACGCAGGCCAATTGACGGGATCGCCGAGACCGGGATCGCCGAGACCGGGGCCACCGTGCACGGCGCCGACCGCGCCCAGGTCGCCGCCTCGCACCGGTCCGGGTCCGCATGCCCATGACCGCCCGGCACATGACCGCCCGGCACACGGCCGGAGAACGGCAGCACGCCGGAGCGCCATGATCCGCAGAACTCCCCTGGGCCGGGTGGGTGAGGCCGCCGACGCCGCCCACGCCGTCCGACGCCGCCCACGCCGTCCTACGTCGCCCACACCGTCCCGCATCCGGCCTCGGACGCCTCGGCCCTCACGACCGGCCGGATCCGCCGCCCCAACGGCGGCGTCGCCATGCCCTGGTGACGCCGTCCCGCAGCACGTCCTCGGCGCGCCCGAGAACCCGCCCGAGGAACCCGTCGTCCCGGTGCCCGCTTCCGGCCCGCCCGCGCTCCGCCCACGGCACGCAGTGCACCGGCAACAGGCTCAGCCCCCATCCCCCCGCCGCCACCGCCCCCTCGACGATCCCGGGCGTACCGGGCCAGAGCGTCAGCCGCAGTACCGCCCACCACCACAAGCCCCCGAAAGCGGCCCCGGCCACCAGCCGGGCCGGGGATATGCCGGACCGGGCAAAGAACGCGTGCCAGTTCATGGCTGCCTCCTCCGGTCGACGCTAGACGGGCGCAACCGTCCAGCGGGAGGGCGCACCGGGGCACAACCGGCGCGAACGGGTGGACGAGGCCGGCTCGTCCCTGCTCGTCCTCAGTGAGCTCCGCTGATCTCTGTCTTCCCGGCATTTTCGCCCGGCTCCGCACGCGCCGCATCCAGGCCGCCCGCCCCGGCCGCGTGCCGGGCCCGGCACGCGGACCGTTCCGGCTCCGGCCCGTACCTCCCCGGTCCGCCGTTCGTCTTCTCATACGCTGCACTGAGTGATCACCGCCCCGACGGCAGGCACAGCCGAGATCCACCGAACGGAGACCGTCCGTGAGCGCCGATTCCCCCGCCCGCGAGCTGCGCATCGGGACCCGTACGAGCCCTATGGCCCTCGCCCAGACCGCCCACGTCGCGCAGCTGCTGCACCGGCTGGACCCGGCGCTGCGGATCGAGACCGTCCCGGTGCAGACCGAGGCCGATCTCTGGCACGGCGACCTGTCCGGCACCGGGGGCAAGGGGCTGTTCGTCAAGGCCATCGACGCCCGGCTGCAGAGCGGCGAGATCGACCTCGCCCTGCACTGCCTCAAGGACGTGCCCGGCGACGTTCCGCTGCGTGAGGGCCTGGTCGTCGCCGCCCATCTGGAGCGCGCCGACGTCCGGGACGCCCTGGTCGTGCCCGAACACGCGACGGCCCGCGGTCTGGACGACCTCCCGTCCGGTGCCCGGGTCGGCACCGCCTCCGTACGCCGCCGGGCCCAGCTCCTGCGCGCCCGCCCCGACCTGCGGATCGTTCCCGTACGCGGCGCCGTCGGCACCCGGCTGGAGCTTCTGGACGGCAAGCGGGAGGACACCGGCCCCGGGCTGGACGCCCTGGTCCTGGCGGCGGCCGGACTGCACCGGCTCGGCCTGGACCACCGGATGCGGCAGGTCTTCGAGACCGACGCGATGCTGCCCGCGGTCGGCGCCGGCGTCCTGTCCCTGGAGTGCCGCCGTCAGGACACCGCCGTCGCCGCGCTGCTCGAACAGCTCAACCACGAGCCGACCCTCACCGAGGCGACCGCCGAGCGCGTCATGCTCCAGGGCCTGCGGGGCCACTGCAACAGCCCCATCGCGGGGTACTGCGTCACCGGCCCCGACGGGCGGCTCTCCCTGCGCGGCATGGTCTTCTCCCCGGACGGCGCGGCGTTCGCCCAGGTGCATCTGCGCAGCGACCCGCCGCACGACCCGGCCGCCCTGGGCGCACACGCCGCCACCGAACTCCTCACCCAGGGTGCCCGCGCTCTGATCGACACCGGGACACCCCTGTGAAAGGGCGGCCATTCGGCCGGGCAATTCCGCGATTCCCGGTTTCCCCAACCCCGGCGCCGGGGTGCCGCGGGGCCGGGCGTACGCTCCGATCATGGAGGGGCGTAGAGCGCTTCGGCGCCGTATTCGTATCTGGTTGGTTGTTTTCATTGTCGGTCTCGTGCTGAGCGGACTGACGGCTTTTCCGCTCGTCACCGAAATCCGGTGGGCCGACGAACTGCTGCGGTCCGACGCCGCCCCGATCGCCGGGCAATGGCCCGGGCTGATGGAGTGGATCGGCCGGGCCCGTGAGGGGCTGGAGGCGACGGATTCGCGGTACCCGTTCATGCTGTACGGCACGGACTGGCTGGCCTTCGCGCATCTGGTCATCGCGGTCGCGTTCTACGGGCCGTTCCGGGATCCGGTCCGCAATATCTGGGTCGTCGACTTCGGCATGATCGCCTGCGCGGGAATCATTCCGCTGGCCCTCGTCTGCGGCCCGATCCGCGGAATTCCCTTCTACTGGCAGCTTATCGACATGTCGTTCGGGATTTTCGGGGTCATTCCCCTGCTGATGGTCCGCCGTATGATCAAACGGCTGGAGGCGTACGAACTCGCGGCTTGAGGGTGTGAGCGACGCGACAGCAAGGAAATTGCGTTCGTCGGTCACGGGCGGCCTTTCCCGGCGGTGCCGCCGGGGAAAGGCCGCCCGTTGCTGCCCTGCCGCCTCTCAGGCCGCCGTCACCCGGCCTGGTTGCTGTCCTTGTGGGAGCCCCAGCCGTGCCAGCGGTCGATCTCGATCCAGGCGCTGACCCGCCCGCGGTCGCGCTGCGGGTACCGGTCGCCCGTGTAGTGGCGGGCCAGCCGGTCGATGTCCGAGAGGTCCTTGTCCTCGCGGAACTCGGTGACGCGGCCGATGATGCTGATGTGGGTGTACCAGCTGTCCTTGTCGAGCACGGTGATCGTCACCCGGGGGTCGTTGCGCAGGTGCTGCAACCGCTTGCGGCCCTCGTCCATGTTGACCAGCACGCGGCCGTCGTCCCAGAGGTACCAGGTGGCCGTGGAGACCGGCTGCCCGTCCGACCGCAGGGTCGTGATGACGGACGGGTTCGCCTCCTTCAGCATGGCGACCGCTTCTTGCGGCAGCGGGGGTTTCGACATGGCGGACACTCCTCCATACGTAGCGGATCTGTCGTTCGGGTCGCTCGGGCCTGTCCGGCCTGCTGCGTCCATCGGGTCTATCACCATGATCGTCCGCTGCCTCGCCGCGGGGCCACCGCCACGCCACCCGGCGCCCCGCGAACCGGCCGCGGCCCGCTCGCCACGGCGGCAGCCGAACCGCCGACGCCCCCCTGACCATGGTCAGGGGGGCGTCTCGGCTCTTCACGCGCCCGGGGTCGCACGCCCACGAGGCCGCGGCCGGCTCAGGCGGACTCGGCCTGGAACATCCAGTGGTGCTTCTCCAGGTCGGCGGTGAGGCCGATGAGGATGTCCTGGGAGACCGGGTCGGGCTCGTCCGTGACGCGGATACGTTCGCGCATCCGGGCGATGATGGCGCCGAGCGCGTCGGTCACGACGCGTACGACCTCCGCGTCCTTGATCCAGCCGTCCTGGACCGTGTCGATGCCGCTGGTCTTCGCCACCGTCTCGGCCCGGCCGTCCGGGGACACGCCGATCGCCGAGGCGCGCTCCGCGACCGTGTCGGCGTACGCGCGGGCGGTGTCCACGACGTCGTCGAGCTGGAGGTGTACGGACCTGAAGCGCGGGCCGATGATGTTCCAGTGGACCTGCTTCGCCACGAGCGAGAGATCCACCAGGTCGACGAGGGCTCCCTGCAGTGCGTCCCCGACCACCTTGCGGTCGTCGTCGGACAGCGTGCTCTTGACGACAGACATCCATTTACTCCTTTTCAGGCGAAAGGTTCTGCTTCGCCCATCGTACAAACGATTGTTCCTGTCTGTACGGATCGGGTACCCGCGACGGCCGCAGTAATGCATGGCGGCCTGCCGATTCCTTCCGGAACAGCACCGAGCCCCGCCCGGCTGCTGCCGGACGGGGCTCGGAGAAGTCTTGTGGGGCGCGCGCTCGGCGCCGGGGCCGCGGGCTCAGGCCGCGACGACGTCGACGGCCTCCGCGGGCGCCTTGATCGTCACCCGGTCCTCGGGGACCCCGGCCAGGGAGGTCACGGACACCGAGTTGAGCTTCGGACGGACCGGTGCGGGCACCGGGTCGCTCGCGGCCGCGGACCGCGCCAGCTCCGCGAGCGCCAGCTCGTCGCTGACCTCCCGCATCAGTTCGGACATACGCACGTCCAGCGCGTCGCAGATCGCCGAGAGCAGTTCGGAAGAGGCTTCCTTCTGCCCCCGCTCGACCTCGGACAAGTAGCCGAGCGACACCCGGGCGGAGGAGGAGACCTCGCGCAGGGTGCGGCCCTGGCGCTGACGCTGTCGGCGCAGCACGTCACCCAGCAGGCGACGAAGCAGAATCATCGCTGGCTCCCTCCTCGGACCTCGGATCCGGATCCTTCTCGCCCCACCGTACCGCCTTGAGCCTCGGCCGTGCGGGGCGCAAGTTCGTGTTCACTCAGGGCTGTAAACATCAAAATTCCCCCCGTTGTTCCGTATCCTGTGCCGCCGCATTCTCTGTCAGTTCGCTCACCAGCAGCCGGAGCACCGCCACGACGGTGTCCCGGCGGATCCGCTCGCGGTCGCCGTCCAGTGCGAGGCGCAGCACGGCGTCCGCACCGCCGGGCCCAGCGGCCGCGACGAATACGGTGCCTACGGGCTGTCCGTCCTGGGGATCGGGGCCTGCGACCCCTGTAGTGGCGATACCCCAGTGCGCGCCCAGCACACGCCTTACACCATGGGCCATCTGCCGGGCAACTTCCCCGTCCACGGCCCCACGGGCGTCGAGCAGCGGGCCGTCCACGCCCAGAACGTCCCGTTTGAGCTGCGTCGCGTACGCCGTCACCGAGCCCCGGAAGGCCCGCGAGGCTCCGGGTACCCCGGTGAGCGCCCCCGCTACCAGCCCACCCGTCAGGGATTCGGCGACCGCCAGGCTCTGCCCGCGCGCCACCAGCGCGTCGAGCGCCCGCGCGGCCGTGGCCGGCGCCTCGGAGGCCGCCTCCGTACCGGATTCAGCGCGCATTTCCGCAGCCACTTCGGAAGGTCGCCCCGGCGGCCGTGACCGGTCTCACCGTGCGGGCTTCCCGTCGCCGCGCGCCTCGGCGGCCGTCCTGGCCCGCTCCTCGGCCTGTACGGCCCGAGCCTCGGCCAGCCCGGCCCGCCGCAGGGCGACCGCCTGCCGTACGTAGTCCAGGCCGGTCACGACGGTCAGCACCACGGCCACCGCCATCACCCACCACCGGAACGTCGCCAGTGGCCCGGTCATCACGAGTACGTACATACCCACCGCAGTACCCTGCGCGAGCGTTTTCAGCTTGCCGCCGCGGCTGGCGGGGATCACCCCGTGCCTGATCACCCAGAAGCGCATCAGCGTGATGCCCAGCTCCCGGAAGAGGATGACGCCCGTCACCCACCAGGAGAGGTCGTCCAGGACGGACAGGCAGATCAGCGCCGCGCCCATGATCGCTTTGTCCGCGATCGGGTCGGCGATCTTCCCGAAGTCCGTGACCAGGTTGTACTGGCGCGCCAGGTGGCCGTCGAACAGATCGGTGATCATCGCGATGGCGAAGGCGGCCCAGGCGAACGAGCGCCAGGCCGGGTCGTAGCCGTCGCCGTGCATCAGCAGCAGCACGAAGGCCGGCACGAGCATCAGCCGCACCATCGTCAGGACGTTGGCGATGTTCCACAGCCCGGCCGTCCGGACGGCCGGCGCAGGGCGCTGGTGCCCACCGGCCGCGGAAGCCGGGACTCCGGTCATCTGCCCGCCTCCTCAGAACACGGCGCGCCGTCCACCGACAGCACCTCGGCCACCAGATCGACGCCCTCGCTGGCCACGACCTTTGCTTCGACCATACGACCCGGCGCAAGGCCGGCGGAGGTCCGCAGCAAGGTGACACCGTCGGTCTCGGGCGCCTGGTGCGCGGCCCGGCCCACGACGCCGTCCTCCTCGTCGACGCTGTCCACCAGCACCGTGAGGGTCTCGCCGAGCCGCTCCTCGGCGCGCTGCGCGGTCAGCTCCTCGGCCAGCCGCGAGATGCGCGCGAGCCGCTCGGCGACCTCCTCGGGGTCCACCTTGCTCTCGTACGTGGCGGCCTCGGTGCCGTCCTCGTCCGAGTAGCCGAACACGCCGATCGCGTCCAGCCTGGCCCCGGTCAGGAAGCGCTCCAGCTCGGCGACGTCGTCCTCGGTCTCGCCGGGGAAGCCGACGATGAAGTTCGAGCGGGCGCCGGCCTGCGGCGCCTTCGAGCGGATCTGCTCCAGCAGCTCCAAGAAGCGGTCGGTGTCGCCGAACCGGCGCATCGCGCGCAGCACGCCCGGCGCCGAATGCTGGAAGGACAGGTCGAAGTACGGGGCGACCTTCTCCGTCCCCGTCAGCACGTCGATCAGGCCGGGGCGCATCTCGGCGGGCTGCAGGTAGCTGACCCGGATCCGCTCCAGTCCCTCGACGGCCGCCAGCTCCGGCAGCAGCGTCTCCAGCAGGCGGATGTCGCCCAGGTCCTTGCCGTAGGACGTGTTGTTCTCGGAGACCAGCATGATCTCCTTCACGCCCTGCTCCGCGAGCCAGCGCGTCTCGCCGAGCACGTCGGAGGGCCGGCGCGAGATGAAGGAGCCGCGGAAGGACGGGATGGCGCAGAAGGAGCAGCGCCGGTCGCAGCCGGACGCCAGCTTCACGGAGGCCACCGGGCTGGTGCCCAGGCGGCGCCGCAGCGGCGCGCGGGGCCCCGAGGCGGGCGCCACGCCCTCGGGCAGGTCGGCGGGGGCCGGGGCCGGCTCGGTGTCGCCGTGTCCGGGCAGCGCCACACCGGCGGCGTCCTGCCGCTCGGCCGGGCTGATCGGCAGCAGCTTGCGGCGGTCGCGCGGCGCGTGGGCCTCGACGCTGCCGCCGCTCAGGATCGTCTGCAGCCGGCCGGAGATGTCGCTGTAGTCGTCGAAGCCGAGCACGCCGTCGGCCTCGGGCAGCGCCTCGGCCAGCTCCTTGCCGTACCGCTCGGCCATGCAGCCGACGGCCACGACGGCCTGGGTGCGGCCGTGGTCCTTCAGATCGTTGGCTTCGAGCAGGGCATCGACGGAATCCTTCTTGGCGGCCTCGACGAATCCGCAGGTGTTGACGACGGCGACATCGGCATCGGCGGCATCCTCGACGAGGTCCCAGCCGTCCGCTGCCAGGCGGCCTGCGAGCTCCTCCGAGTCCACCTCGTTACGGGCGCAGCCAAGAGTGACAAGGGCGACGGTACGGCGTTCGGGCATGGAGTCAGCCTACTTTGTCCCGGCAACCTCCCTCGCTGCCAGGGTTGCCCCGTCCGCCCGGCGCCCCGGGCCCGGCCTGATCAGCCCGCCTGCGGGCCCGCCGAGTAGCTCAGGCGCTCGACCGCACCCTTGTCGCCCACCTTCTCGACCTCTTTGCCGTTGACGAACAGCTGTACGGCGCCGGCGTTGCCCACGACGAGGTCGATCCGCTTCTTGTCCGTGAAGGTCTTCGACTCGCCCTTCTTGAGCAGGCCGTCCTCCAGCAGGCGGCCGTTGGAGTCCTTGGCGGAGATCCAGCTCTGCCCGTCCTTCGCGGTGATCTTGACGGTGACCCGGTCCTTCGGCACGCCCGCGACGGCGCTCTCCGAGGGGCCAGGACCCGGCACGGTGGTGGGTTTGTGCGCCTTGCCCGACTTGCCCGCGTGCTGGGACGCCGACGGCTGCACCGGGGCCGCCGTGTTGTCGCCCTCGGCGACCGCGCTGCCCTTGCCGCCGCCGCTGAAGAGGGTGAAACCCACGAAGCCGACGACCGCGACGATGGCCGCGACCATCGCCGCCGTCCAGTTCGGGCGGCCCCGCTCGGGCCGGATGCGCTCGGCCTCGAAGAGCGGCGCCGCGGGGGTCGGCTCGGGGCGCCCGCCGCGGTCCCCGTCGAAGCGCGCGATCAGCGGGCCGGGATCGAGGCCGACGGCGCGCGCGAGCGTCCGGATGTGCCCCCGTGCGTAGACGTCGCCGCCGCAGCGCGAGAAGTCGTCCTGTTCGATGCCCTGCACGATGGGCACGCGCACCCGCGTGGTCGTACTGACCTCGTCGACGGTCAGTCCTGCGTCGATGCGGGCCTGCTGGATGGCGCGGCCGATGGAGGGCCGGTCGTCTTCGGAGGAGTTGCCGATGGACACGGGGGCGCCTTTCGAGCGTGAGCCACCTGCTGGGGGTTCAGTCTAGGGGTGTACCGAAAGGGTCGGGCAAGCGGAAGAGCGGACTTTGTACGCCATCAGAAGGCCACGTGAGGCCGCCGGACACCCGGTCCGGGTCCAATGGTGCGACATCCTCCCACCACCTCCCTCAACTTGACGTATCGACGGAAGAAACGGTTGCTTACGATCTCTTACGAGTGACCCGGAAGCCTCATTCGAGTGATCGGGTTGCGAGACTCCCGGACTTCTCCCACGACCGCCGGCCGCCCACCCGCCGGCCACCCGCCCGGTGCCGGACCGGGCGAAGACGGTCTTTAGGCCGTCTCCCCCCGGATGACCGCCAGTACGCCTTCCAACTCGTCCGGCTTGACCAGCACGTCGCGCGCCTTGGAGCCCTCGCTCGGCCCGACGATGTTGCGCGACTCCATCAGATCCATCAGCCGCCCGGCCTTCGCGAAGCCCACCCGCAGCTTGCGCTGGAGCATGGACGTGGATCCGAACTGCGTCGACACCACCAGTTCGGCGGCCTGGCACAGCAGGTCCAGGTCGTCGCCGATGTCCTCGTCGATCTCCTTCTTCTTGGCCGTGCCGACCGTGACGTCGTCACGGAAGACCGGCGCCATCTGGTCCTTGCAGTGCTGGACGACCTGCTGGACCTCTTCCTCCTGCACGAACGCGCCCTGCATGCGCACCGGTTTGTTGGCGCCCATCGGCAGGAACAGGCTGTCGCCCTTGCCGATCAGCTTCTCCGCGCCCGGCTGGTCGAGGATGACCCGGCTGTCGGCGAGCGAGGACGTCGCGAACGCCAGCCGGGACGGCACGTTCGCCTTGATCAGACCGGTCACGACGTCGACGGACGGGCGCTGGGTGGCGAGCACCAGGTGGATGCCGGCGGCCCGCGCGAGCTGGGTGATGCGGACGATGGAGTCCTCCACGTCGCGCGGCGCGACCATCATCAGGTCCGCCAGCTCGTCCACGATCACCAGCAGGTACGGGTACGGCGACAGGTCGCGCTCGCTGCCCTCCGGGGGCTTCGCCTTGCCGCTGCGCACCGCCGCGTTGAAGTCGTCGATGTGCCGGTAGCCGTACGCCGCCAGGTCGTCGTAGCGCAGGTCCATCTCGCGCACGACCCACTGGAGGGCCTCGGCGGCCTTCTTGGGGTTGGTGATGATCGGGGTGATCAGGTGCGGGATGCCCTCGTACGCCGTCAGCTCGACGCGCTTGGGGTCGACCAGCACCATCCGCACCTCGTCCGGCGTGGCGCGGGCCATCACGGAGGTGATCAGGCAGTTGATGCAGGACGACTTGCCGGAGCCGGTGGCGCCCGCGACGAGGATGTGCGGCATCCGCGCCAGATTGGCCGTCACGTACCCGCCCTCGACGTCCTTGCCGAGCCCGACCAGCAGCGGGTGGTCCTCGCCCACCGACTCCGCCGAACGCAGCACGTCGCCGAGGTTGACCATCTCCCGGTCGCTGTTGGGGATCTCGATGCCGACCGCGGACTTGCCGGGGATCGGGCTGATGATCCGTACGTCCGGGCTGGCGACCGCGTACGCGATGTTCTTCGCCAGCGCGGTGATCTTCTCGACCTTGACCGCGGGGCCCAGCTCGATCTCGTAGCGGGTCACCGTCGGGCCGCGGGTGAAGCCGGTGACCGCCGCGTCGACCTTGAACTCCTGGAAGACGGTGGTCAGCGACGCGACGACGGCGTCGTTGGCGGCGCTGCGGGTCTTGCCGGGGCCGCCGCGGGTGAGCAGGTCCAGCGACGGCAGCGAGTAGGTGATGTCGTTGGACAGCAGCAGCTGCTCGGCCCGCGAGGGCAGTTCGCCGGACGGTTCCGGCGCGGACTTCGTGAAGTCGGGCACCGGGCCCGAGGGGGTGTCCTCGCGCTGGTACCCCGCGTCCCTGGCCGGCGGCACCGAGCCGCTGTCCTGCCACTGCCCCGACGCGTCCTGCGCGCCGTCGTCGCCGCGGTCGCCGGAGATGCCGCTGCTGAGGTCGGCGACCAGGGGCGAGGGCTGCACGCCGTGCAGGACGGCGCCGTCCAGCGAGGCGGCGGCCGCGGCCGCCACGTCCACCGCGTCCATGGGCCGCTCACCGGGCTGCAAGGGCGTACGGCGCCCGCGGCGGCGCTTGGCCAGCGCCGCTTCCTCCACGGCGTCCGGGTCGCCGCTCGGGTCCGGTTCCGCGGCGGCGCGCCGCGCGCCCCCCTTGGGCTGCGCGCGCCACTCCTCGGCGAACGCGTCCGGCTCCGCGGCCACCGGCTCGGGCTCGTACACCTCGACCAGGCCCAGCCGGGCGCCGAGCTGCCGCAGCCGCTGCGGGATGGCGTTGACCGGCGTCGCCGTGACGACCAGCAGGCCGAAGACGGTGAGCAGCACGAGCAGCGCCACCGCCAGGGTCTGGCCGACGGTGAAGATCAGCGGCTTGGACGCCACCCAGCCGATATAGCCTCCGGCGTCCTGCACGGCCGCTATGCCCTCGCCCCGGCCGGGCGACCCGCACGCTATGGCGACCTGCCCCAGGACGCCGATGACCAGCGCGGACAGGCCGATGACGATCCGTCCGTTGGCCTCGGGCTGCTCCGGGTGGCGGATCAGGCGCAGCGCGATACCGCCGAGCAGGATCGGCACGACCAGGTCGAGGCGGCCGAACGCGCCGGTGACCAGCATCTCGACGAGGTCGCCGACCGGGCCGCTGAGGTTGGACCAGGTGCCGGCCGCGACGACCAGGGCGAGGCCGAGGAGCAGCAGCGACACGCCGTCCTTGCGGTGCGCCGGGTCCAGGTTCTTCGCGCCGCGCCCGACGCCGCGGAACATGGCGCCGACGCCGTGCGCCACCCCGAGCCAGCACGCCCGCACCAGCCGGTAGATGCCGCCGGTGGGCGACGGCGCGGGTCTGGGCGGCGCCTTCTTGGCGGCCGCCTTCTTGGCCGGCGCGCGCTTCGCCGGGGCGGTCTTCTTGGCGGGCGCCCTCTTGGCCGCGGCCGGCGCCTTCTTCGCCGGTGCTTTCTTCGCGGCGGCCTTCTTGGCGGCGCCCCCGGGCTGTCCGGCGCGCTGCTTCGAGGGGCCCGCCGTGCTCTGGGAACCCTTGCCGGACGTACGTGAGGCCATGGTGACGAGATTACAGGCGACGGCCACAGTGACACGAGCGCTCGGGCTTTCACCCATTCGTGTCGCGCCACCCGCCGGTGACTTCACACCGACGGCTCACTACGGTCGCCGCACACGCGGCTCATGACGGCACGTCAGGGGCGCGCCGGGCGCCGGCCCCGCCCGTGCGGCCCGCAGGCCGCACAGCGGTCTCTGGAGCGCCCCTCAGGCCGCTCCGTTGTCCGTCCCCGGCTCCAGCGCGTCCAGCGCCCGCCGCAGTCCGGTGAGCTTGCGCTCCAAGTGGGCGGCGGTCGCGATGGCCGCCGCGTCCGCCGACTCGTCCAATTGCTTGGACAGCGCCTCGGCCTGCTCCTCCACCGCGGCCAGCCGGGCCGACAGCTCGGCGAGCAGCCCCGCGGGCTCCCTGGCCTCGTCCGCCGCGCGACCGCTCTCCAGCTGGAGCCGCAGCAGCGTCGCCTGCTCCCGCAGCTGACAGTTCTTCATGTACAGCTCGACGAAGACCGAGACCTTGGCGCGCAGCACCCACGGGTCGAAGGGCTTGGAGATGTAGTCGACCGCGCCCGCCGCGTAGCCGCGGAAGGTGTGGTGCGGGCCGTGGTTGATGGCGGTCAGGAAGATGATCGGGATGTCGCGGGTGCGCTCGCGCCGCTTGATGTGCGCGGCCGTCTCGAACCCGTCCATCCCCGGCATCTGCACATCGAGCAGAATCACCGCGAAATCGTCGGTGAGCAGTGCCTTGAGCGCTTCCTCCCCGGACGATGCCCGCACCAGCGTCTGATCGAGCGCGGAGAGGATCGCCTCCAGCGCCAGCAGATTCTCCGGCCGGTCATCGACCAGGAGGATCTTGGCCTTCTGCACCATGGCCCGTCCTCCTCGCCCCGGCGTGGGGCCTCCCCTGTCCGAAGGACTCGGGGAGGCACCGGACGCCGCCCCAGGGGACGGCTCCGTCTTGCCGCCCGTCCTTGTGCCGGTCATGGTAGCCGCACCCCGCCTGTCGCCACACCCTGTCACCGCGATGTCACTGTGCACGTAGCACAAACGCAGTGAGAGACCAGAAGGTTCCCCGAATACCGCTCTCCCACACGTGGTCGGCCACACTGAGTCAACATGCGGGGAACCTTACGAGCCTCATTTGACGAACGTGTCACCGCGTGCGCATCCATTGCTCCATCACCGTCAGCAGGTGGTCGGTGTCCACCGGCTTGGTCACGTAGTCGGACGCCCCGGACTCGATGCTCTTCTCCCGGTCGCCCTTCATCGCCTTCGCGGTCAGCGCGATGATCGGCAGCCCGGCGAACTGCGGCATCCGCCGGATCGCAGCCGTGGTCGCGTACCCGTCCATCTCCGGCATCATGATGTCCATCAGGACGAGCACGACGTCGTCGTGCTGCTCCAGGACCTCGATGCCCTCCCGGCCGTTCTCCGCGTACAGCACGGACAGCCCGTTCTGCTCCAGCACGCTGGTCAGCGCGAAGACGTTGCGGATGTCGTCGTCGACGATCAGCACCTTCTCCCCGTGGAAACCGCCCTCGAAACCGGGCGACACCAGATCCTGGCCGTTGCCGATCCAGGGCTCCTCGGCGGGCGCCTGCGGGGGCTGCGCGGCCGGCTGCGGAGCCGGCGCGGTCCTGGCCGGCAGCTCCGGGCGCCGCGCGGCGGCCGCGACCGGGCGGCGCCGGCGGCCGGGCCCCGAACCGTTGTCGGCGGCCGGCGCCTCGGCCGGCTGCGCGGCCTCCTCGGCCAGCTCCCGCCCGATCTCCGCGTCCCGCGCCTCGGCGTCCATCGCGAGCCCGCCCGCGACCAGTTGCGGATAGCCCTGCGGCGGCAGCCCGCCCGGGTTGTGCGGCAGGTAGAGCGTGAAGGTGGAGCCGCGGCCCGGCTCACTGGCGGCGTGGATCTCGCCGCCGAGCAGCCGCGCGATCTCCCGGCTGATGGACAGGCCGAGGCCGGTGCCGCCGTACTTGCGGCTGGTCGTGCCGTCCGCCTGCTTGAACGCCTCGAAGATCACCCGCATCTTGCTGGAGGCGATGCCGATGCCGGTGTCCGTGACCGAGAACGCGATCATGTCGGCGTCCGGGTCGCGCAGCGCGCCGTGCTCCAGCAGGTGTTCGCGGATGGCCGCCGGCACGTCGTCGCCGGCCGGCCTGATGACCAGTTCGACGGCGCCGCTGTCGGTGAACTTCACCGCGTTGGCCAGCAGGTTGCGCAGCACCTGCAGCAGCCGCTGCTCGTCGGTGTGCAGCGTCGCGGGCAGCTCGGGGGAGACCCGTACGGAGAAGTCGAGCCCCTTCTCCGCGGTCAGCGGCCGGAACGTGGCCTCCACGTAGTCCACGAGCTGGACCAGCGCGATACGCGTCGGGCTGACGTCCATCTTGCCCGCCTCGACCTTCGACAGGTCCAGGATGTCGTTGATCAGCTGGAGCAGGTCCGAGCCCGCGCCGTGGATGGTCTCGGCGAACTCGACCTGCTTCGGGGAGAGGTTCCCCTCGGCGTTGTCGGCGAGCAGCTTCGCCAGAATCAGCAGCGAGTTCAGCGGCGTGCGCAGCTCGTGCGACATGTTCGCCAGGAACTCCGACTTGTAGCGCATGGAGACGGCCAGTTGTTCGGCGCGCTCCTCCAGCACCTGCCGCGCCTCCTCGATCTCGGTGTTCTTCACCTCGATGTCGCGGTTCTGCGCGCGCAGTTGCTCGGCCTTCTCCTCCAGTTCGGAGTTGGACAGCTCCAGCGCCTTCTGCCGGCTCTCCAACTCGCCCGACCGCTCCTTGAGTTGCTCGGTCAGCTCCTGCGACTGCTTGAGCAGCACCTCGGTCTTGGTGTTCACCGAGATGGTGTTGACGCTGGTCGCGATCATCTCGGCGATCTGGCTGAGGAAGTCCTTCTGGATGTGGGTGAACGGCTGGAAGGAGGCCAGCTCGATCACGCCGAGCACCTTGTCCTCGAAGAGGACCGGCAGCACGATCACGTTCGCCGGCGGCGCCTCGCCGAGCCCGGAGGCGATTTTCAGGTACCCGGAGGGCACGTTCTCCACCAGGATCGTGCGCTTCTCCGCCGCCGCCGTGCCGATCAGGGTCTCCCCCGGCCGGAACGTCGTCGGCATGCTGCCCATCGAGTAGCCGTACGAGCCCATCAGCCGCAGCTCGTAGGCGCCCGGCTCGCCGCCGTCCGCGCCGATCTCGTTGCTGTCGCCGGGCTGCGCGGCGAGGAAGAACGCGCCGTGCTGCGCCGAGACCGCCGGGGACAGCTCGCTCATGATGAGCGTCGCCACGTCCTTGAGGTCGCGGCGGCCCTGCATCAGGCCGGAGATGCGGGCCAGGTTGCCCTTGAGCCAGTCCTGCTCCTCGTTGGCCAGCGTGGTCTCGCGGAGCGTGGCGATCATCGTGTTGACGTTGTCCTGGAGCTCCAGGATCTCGCCCGCCGCGTCCACGTCGATGCGGACGTTGTGGTCGCCGAGGGTCACCGCGGCGGCGACGGCGGCGATCGCGCGCACCTGGCGGGTCAGGTTGCCCGCCATCTCGTTGACCGACTCCGTCAGGTCCTTCCAGGTGCCGGCCACGCCGCGCACCTGGGCCTGGCCGCCGAGCTGACCGTCCGTACCCACCTCACGGGCCACCCTGGTGACCTGCTCGGCGAAGGAGGAGAGCTGGTCGACCATCGTGTTGATGGTCGTCTTCAAGGCCAGGATCTCGCCCCGCGCGTCGATGTCGATCTTCTTGGTGAGGTCGCCCTTGGCGATGGCCGTGGTGACCATCGCGATGTTGCGCACCTGGCCGGTCAGGTTGTTGGCCATCGAGTTCACGGACTCGGTCAGGTCCTTCCACGTGCCGGCGACGCCGGGTACGCGGGCCTGGCCGCCCAGGATGCCGTCGGTGCCCACCTCGCGGGCCACCCTGGTGACCTCGTCGGCGAACGACGACAGCGTCGTGACCATCGTGTTGACCGTGTCGGCGAGCTGCGCGACCTCGCCGCGCGCCTCGACCGTGACCTTCTTGGTCAGGTCGCCGTTGGCGACCGCCGCCGAGACCTGGGAGATGTTGCGCACCTGGATGGTCAGGTTGTTGGCCATCAGGTTGACGTTGTCGCTCAGGTCCTTCCAGATGCCGGTGACGCCCGGGACCCGGGCCTGGCCGCCCAACTGGCCTTCCGTACCGACCTCACGGGCGACGCGCGTCACCTGCTCTGCGAATAGCGACAGCTGGTCGACCATCGTGTTCACGGTCGTGACCAGTTCGAGGATCTCGCCCTTGGCGTCGACGGTGATCTTCTTGGACAGGTCGCCGCGCGCGACCGCGGTGGTCACCTCGCCGATGCTGCGCACCTGGGACGTCAGGTTGTTCGCCATGAAGTTGACGGACTGCGTGAGGTCCTTCCACGTACCGCTGACGCCCTGCACCTCGGCCTGGCCGCCGAGGATGCCCTCGGTGCCCACCTCGCGCGCCACCCGCGTCACCTGGTCGGCGAACGAGCCGAGCTGGTCGACCATGGTGTTGAGGGTGTTCTTGAGCTCCAGGATCTCGCCGCGCGCGTCCACGTCGATCTTCTGCGACAGGTCGCCGCGCGCGACCGCCGTCGCGACCTGCGCGATATTGCGCACCTGGGCGGTCAGGTTGCCCGCCATGCCGTTCACCGAGTCGGTCAGATCCCGCCAGACGCCCGCGACGCCCGGCACCTGCGCCTGGCCGCCGAGCCTGCCGTCCGTGCCCACCTCGCGGGCGACCCTGGTGACCTGCTCGGCGAAGGCCGAGAGCTGGTCGACCATCGTGTTGATGGTGTTCTTGAGCTCCAGGATCTCGCCGCGCGCGTCCACGTCGATCTTCTGGGAGAGGTCGCCGCGCGCGACCGCCGTCGTCACCTGGGCGATCTGCCGCACCTGGGACGTCAGGTTGCCCGCCATGAAGTTGACGGAGTCGGTCAGTTCCTTCCACGTGCCGCTGACGCCCGGCACCTGGGCCTGACCGCCCAGCCGGCCCTCCGTGCCCACGTCCCTGGCCATCCGCGTCACCTGGTCGGCGAACGAGGACAGCTGGTCGACCATCGTGTTCACGGTGTTCTTCAACTGGAGCATCTCGCCGGAGACGTCGACCGTGACCTTCTGCGACAGGTCGCCGTTGGCCACCGCCGTGGTGACCTGCGCGATGTTGCGCACCTGCCCGGTCAGGTTGCGGAAGGCGGTGTTCACGGAGTCCGTGAGGTCCTTCCAGGTGCCCGCCGCGCCCGGCACCGCGGCCTGGCCGCCCAGCTCGCCCTCGACACCGATCTCCCGGGCGACCCGCGTCACCTCGGCACCGAACGAGGAGAGCTGGTCGACCATGGTGTTGACGGTGTTCTTCAACTCCAGCATCTCGCCGGAGACGTCGACCGTGATCTTCTGGGACAGATCACCGTTGGCGACCGCCGTCGTCACCTGCGCGATGTCGCGCACCTGGCCCGTCAGGTTGCGGAAGGCGTTGTTCACCGAGTCGGTGAGGTCCTTCCACGTACCGGCGGCGCCCGGCACCTGCGCCTGCCCGCCCAGCTGGCCCTCGGCGCCGACCTCGTTGGCGACCCGCGTGACCTCGTCGGCGAACGTCCGCAGCGTCTCGGTCATCGTGTTGATCGTGTCGGCGAGCTGCGCGACCTCGCCGCGCGCGCTGACCGTGACCTTCTGCGACAGGTCGCCGTTGGCCACCGCCGTGGTCACCTGGGCGATCCCGCGCACCTGCGCGGTGAGGTTGCCGGCCATCAGGTTGACCGAGTCGGTGAGGTCCTTCCAGACCCCCGCGACGCCCGGCACCTGGGCCTGGCCGCCCAGCTCGCCTTCCGTACCGACCTCGCGCGCCACCCGGGTCACCTCGGAGGCGAACGAGGAGAGCTGGTCCACCATCGTGTTGACGGTGTTCTTCAGCTCCAGCATCTCGCCGGCGACGTGGACGGTCACCTTGCGCGACAGGTCACCCTTGGCGACCGCGGTGGTGACCAGGGCGATGTCCCGCACCTGGGCCGTCAGCCGGGACGCCATCGTGTTGACGGACTCGGTCAGGTCCTTCCAGGACCCGGACATGCCGCGCACCCGCGCCTGCCCGCCGAGCTTGCCCTCCGTACCGACCTCGCTGGCGACCCGCGTCACCTCGTCCGTGAAGGCCGAGAGCTGGTCGACCAGCCCGTTGACCGTCCGGCCCACTTTCAGGAACTCGCCGCGCAGCGGATGCGCGGACGTCCCGTCCGTGCCGCGCGAGCGCAGGTCCATCCGCTGTTCCAGATCGCCCTCGGACACCGCCGAGAGCACCCGGCCCACCTCGGACACCGGCCGTACGAGATCGTCGACCAGGGCGTTCGAGGCGTCGATGGCCGCGGCCCAGGAGCCCTCGCAGGCGCCGACCTCCAGCCGTTCCGTGAGTTTTCCCTCACGTCCCACGACCCGGCGCACCCGCGCCAGCTCTCCCGTCAGGTGCAGATTGCGATCCGCCACCTCGTTGAAAACAGCGGCGATCTCCGACATCGCTCCGTCGCCGGAGACCGTCAACCGCTTACGGAAATTCCCGTCCCGCATCGAGACGAGAGCAGCCAGCAGCCGGTTCAGCGCAGCCGTATCCACCTCAGTCGTCCCGTTGCTCCGGGAACGTCCGCCTTTCGCGCGCGTGCTCGTGCCCCGCGCCGCTGCGCCAGACTCCACCGTGTCCCTCCCGCAGGGTCGACCGTTCTACCCGGGCCTTCTCTTTGAGCTTGCCCAGTGTTTCACCATGGCCCAACCAGGCCATAACAGTTCGGCAGCATCGCATACCGTCCCGAGCACGATCGGGGCGGAAACACACGTGACCGGCATCCGCACGCGCGGCGAAGGTAAGTAACCTGGCATCCGGCTGTCCACCCGCCCTGGCCGTCCAGCACGGGCAGTGGGCGAGCACACCAGGTTTTCGTAAGGGGCGCCGCCATGGTGGGAGAGCAGATCACCGACACACGCATGAGGAGACCAGTGATCACCGCGCGGGCCGCTGCCACGTTCGAGCCGGTCGGCCGCTCGGTCGCCACCGCCCGCGCCTTTGTGCGGGACACCCTCCAGGGCTGGGGCTACGGCGACATCGTCGACGACGCCGTCGTCCTGACCAGCGAACTGGTCACCAACGCCGTCGTCCACGCGGGCACCGCCGCCGACGTACTGTGCCTGCGCTCGGAGGACGGCGTACGCATCGAGGTCGCGGACCGCTACCCGGAGCGGGAGATCCCGCTGCAGAACACCGGCCGCGCGTTCGCCCACCCGGACCGCGAGGGCGGCCGCGGACTGCTGCTGTGCGGCGCGCTGGCCAGCCGCTGGGGCGTGGAGTACACCGCGGCGCAAAAACACGTCTGGTTCCAGCTCGACCTGCCCGAACGCCCCGCCGGCACCCGCTCCGCCGGCCCCGCCCTCCCGGTGGACTCGCTGCCCGTCGCCGACAGCCGGGTCCGCGTCGCCGTCGTCCAGATCGACCGCGGCGGCTGCATCAGCTTCTGGAACGACGACGCCAAGGACCTCTTCGCCTACGAGCCCGAACAGGTCATCGGCAAACCGCTCACCGACTTCGCCGCCTGGCCGCACACCCCCGGCACCGGCACCGGCATCGCCGAGGCACTCCTGCTCTCCCGCTGGGAGGGCTCGTACGGCATACGGGGCGCCGACGGCCGGGTCGTCCCGGTGTACGCCTCCCACCTGCGCGTCCGTGACGCCGACGGCGAGCCGTACACGGTCTGCCTCCTGGTGCGCGACCACGAGCGCGCCGTCCTGCAGAGCCCGCTGCGCTCCCCCGCGCCCGACACCGCGGCGCAGCGGCCCGAGGGCCGCGGCCCCGCCGACCCGTTCGAGGTCTTCATCGGCTCGCCGGCCCCCGACGACCTGGACGGCCTGCTCCAGCGCACGGTCGAACGCGCCCGCGACATGCTCGACGGCGACGCCGCGTACCTCCTGCTGGCCACCGACGACGAGACCGAACTGGAAGTACGCGCCTCCACCGGCCTGCCCTCGGCCCGCCAGCGCTTCGCCCGGGTCCCGGTCGAGGCGGGCTCCGGACGCTACGGCTCCGCCCGCATGCCGGCCGTCCACGAGGACCTGACGGCCGTCCCCGGCGCCGTCCCCCTGCTCTCCGGTACGGGCATGCGCTCGGTCGTCACGGTCCCGTTGAAGGTCGAGGGCCGCCTGACCGGCTCCCTCGGCGTCGCCGCCGAGGCCGCGGGACGCTACACGAACGAGGAGGCCCTGCGCCTCCAGTTCGCCGCCGACCGCATCGCGCTCGCCGTGGAACGCGCCCGCCTGACCGAACTGGAACGGCTGCGCCGCGGCTCCCTGTCCTTCCTCGTCGAGGCCTCCGACCTGCTCGCCGGCACCCTCGACCGCGACCAGACGCTGGCCCTGATGGCCCAGATGACGGTCCCCACCCTCGCCACCTGGTGCGCCGTCTACACCGTCGCCGACCAGGCGTCCGAGCCGGAGCTGTCGTACGTGCTCCACGAGGACGAGGACCGCATCGACGGCCTCAAGACGCTCCTGATGAAGGTCGACCCGCCGGAGCCGGTGCCCACGCCCGGCGCCCGGCTGTGGAACGCGCCCACCGACGCCGCACACGACGCGGCCCTGCGCACCTCGCTGCGCAGCCTGGGCCTGGGCAACTCCGCCCGCCCGGCCAAGGGCCCCGGCGCCTCCCTCGCCACCGCCTCCGCGGTCGGCGGCGAGACCGTCGTGCTGCCGCTGGTCGCCCGCAACCGCGTCATCGGCATGCTCACCCTCGGCAAGCCCAGCGAGGAGCACTTCCGCCAGGAGATCCTGGAACTCGCCGAAGACCTGTCCCGCCGGGCCGCCCTCGCCCTGGACAACGCGCGCCTGTACTCGGAGCGCACGGCCATCAGCCAGTCGCTCCAGCGCAGCCTGCTGCCGCCCGAGCTGCCCGAGGTCCCCGGCGTCGAGGTCGAGGTCATCTACCGCGCGGCCGGCGAGGGCAACGAGGTCGGCGGCGACTTCTACGACCTGTTCCCCATCCGGGACGGCGCCTACGGCTTCGCCATCGGCGACGTCTGCGGTACGGGCCCGGAGGCCGCCGCCGTCACCGGCCTGGCCCGGCACGCGCTGCGGCTGCTCGCCCGCGAGGGCTTCGGCGGCCCCGCCGTCCTGGAGCGCCTGAACGCCGCGATCCTCGACGAGGGCGCCCGCAGCCGCTTCCTGACGCTCCTGTACGGCGAGCTGTGGCCGCAGCGGGACGGCAGCGCCGTATTGAAGGTCGTCTGCGCGGGCCATCCGCTGCCGCTGCGCCTGCGCCAGGACGGCACGGTCGAGCCGGCCGCCGAGCCGCAACCGCTGCTGGGCGTCATGGACGACCTGGAGCTGTACGAGCAGACCGTCACCCTCGACCCGGGCGACGTCCTGCTGTGCGTCACCGACGGCGTCACCGAACGCCGCGAGGGCACCCGCATGCTCGGCGACGACGGCCTCACGGACGTGCTGACGACGTGTACGGGCCTGACCGCCGGCGCCGTCGCCGCCCGCATCCTGCGCGCGGTGGAACGCTTCGCCGCCGAACCGGCGTCCGACGACATGGCCATCCTCGCCATGCGCGTCCCCGAGGTCGCGCTCAACGCGTGACCCCGGGGGCCCGCCGGGCCCCGCCGGTCCCTGCTGATCCCCGCTCAACGCGAAAAGGCCCCCGCCGAATGGCGGGGGCCTTTTGCTCTGGAGCCCCAATACGGAATCGAACCGTAGACCTTCTCCTTACCATGGAGACGCTCTGCCGACTGAGCTATTGGGGCGCGGCAACGAGATAGATCATACAGGAATTCCGCCCGCAGCCCGAATCGCGTCCCACTCACTCGAAAGAGGGCCCCCCGCTCCCCCGCAAAAGGGACACACAGTCCCTCGAAAGGGGTACCCACCGCGAGCTCAGAACGCCGGTTGCAGCAACCCGCCGAGCGCATTGCAGGCCGCGGCCATCCGCTGCAGCTCCCGCCGCGACAGCTCCGCACGCACCGGAAGCGCCAGCGTCTCGTCCACCGCCCGCTCGGTCTGCGGCAGGTACACATCACGCCGGATCACCGGCAGCCGGTACACCGGGGCCTGTACGGGCACGCGGCACGCGACGCCCCGCGCCCGCAGCGCACGGGCGAAGGCGTCCCGGTCAGGGCGCCCGTTCCCCGGCACCCGCACCACGTACTCCTCGTACGTGTGCCCCGCGACGGCCGGCGGCGTCAGCACACCGGTCAGCCGCCCGTCCAGGTAAGCCGCCCGGTCCCGCCGGCGCCGTACGCAGTCCTGGTCCGCCTGCCCGGCGCCGGCGTCGTCCGCGGAGACCACCAGCAACCCGTGCCGCTGCCCGATCTCCCGGATCCAGCCCATGTCCGCCGGCCGCCCGAAACGGTGTACGGCGACGACGGCCGCCGTCCGCGGGGTCACCGCGTCGGCCACCGCGGCCGGGTCGAGGCAGAAACTGTCCCCGTCGACCTCGGCGAAGACCGGCAGTGCTCCCACTTCCAGCACCGCCTCGGCGACTTCGGGGTTGCCGTACGCCGGCACCACCACCTCGTCGCCACCGCGGACACCGGCCGACCTGAGCGTTCCCACTGTCCCCATACCGGGATCCTGACCACATAAAGTGAACATAAAGTTACGCGACGGACTGCACGGCCAAAACAAAAAAGCTCCGGTCCCTGAACCAGAAGGTTCAGGGACCGGAGCTGAAAAATTGTTCGGCGGCGTCCTACTCTCCCACAGGGTCCCCCCTGCAGTACCATCGGCGCTGAAAGGCTTAGCTTCCGGGTTCGAAATGTAACCGGGCGT